>CALDSR010000022.1 GCA_937924505.1 uncultured Granulosicoccus sp.
GATTCATCAAAACGGAATTATGGAGCAAATGCCCCAAGATTTAAGGGAGCTTGCTGGTTAAGATTCCCGCATGAAAAACACTCATGCAATCGCTGGCCTTGTGAAGAAACGCAGCACACTTGCGGGTGATATAGAGCACCATCAGAAACAGGCTGAGAAGCTGCGACACGAGTTTGATTCAATCGGCCGAGCTATCAAAGTGCTGGACCCTGACTATCGCTTGGAGCGCATCAAGCCACGTCGATTCAAAGCCCGAAATCGATTCTTCAAATCAGGCGAAGGTAGTCGCGCAGTTCTCGAAGTACTTCGTGATGCGCAATGGCACTACACCACTCACGAGGTTGCCGTTACGGTTGCTGAGGCTCGGGAATTGGACTTAGACGATGTGCAGTTCAAGGCGCTTACAGCGACGGTTAGAACGGCTCTAAAAGGCCTCAAGGCCAGAAACATTGTGAAGGTGACTTCTCGGGTGGATTATCCGAGGTGGGGCGTTCGACAGTCAAATAAATGTTCTGAACGTATAAATATATAAATAAATCAGTATCTTAGAGGAGTGTTGAGTTTTGTCTACTTACGTATATCATAATCACATTAGCATATTCCGGGCACGCCTCCCGGCATGCGTCTTGCCCAGAAGGAGCTTAGGGATGCAATTCAGTGTGACTGGTATGAACAATCAAAACGGGACCTACGAAATATCAATAAGAGTGCTTGGAATGCAGCGGGATGATGGCTGCGCAGCTGTTGCAATCGAAATGGATGTATGGGGTTTTGGGGAAAACGAGAAAAGCGCTCTTGAGGATCTGATGGACAACGTCAGAATGCAGGTATCCTTTGCAATTCAGAAAGAAGATATGACTCTTCTGGAGAGGCCCGCAGATAGCGAATACTTTGAAATGTTCAATGAATGTCGCGATGCCTACCTGCATCACACGAAAGTCCCCGGTCGATTCGTACGGTCGATACCCCTGCCTAATGACATGGGATCTGCACACTATGCAACAGCATGAAGTCTTACAGCTATCGTGAGCTGGTAAAGAAACTTCGTAAGCATGACAAAAGGTTTGAGATTTTTGAGAACCGCGCAAAGGGCAGTGAGCGCATGCTATACCATCCTGACATAAATGGAAGGAGTGAGTCTTATCCTTTGAAATGTCATGGTGAAGGCAGTGACATTCGCAAAGGGCATCTTCCGGCAATCGTAAAACGATTCGACTTGCCATCTGATTTTTTCAAATAACGAAATGATGCTAGATCAGGGTTTCGATCTGTTTTTTGTTCCCCTGCCAGTATCCGCAGAAATCGCGAGAGACGTGGGCCGTAGCGTACCGCCCCATCACGTCCTTGAAAATATCGCCGTTTGAATTCCGGCGTGTGTCCTCACGGAAAGCCGCTTCATTGGCGTAGCGATTCAGGTACAGATTGCCGAACTTGTGGACTTGTCCTAGCTGCATACGGCGAAAACGTGAGAAGAATGACTCAGCCTGATTCGTGTTCGCGCCACACTTGGCCACGTACTCGACTGAGTGGTTAACGCGCTCCATCTTGAACTTGGCGTGTAGCGTGTTGTAAGCCTTACATTCGTCTGCTGAAATCATGGTGCCGGGTTTGACGTGTTTGGCAACGAACGCCTGTACTGATTCCTCAGTCTCCGCTTTCGCTACCGCTGTAACTGTCTTAAAGCCACCTTCGCCCTCAACTTCGTGACGCTCACGCAGGACCAAAACAGCACGTTTTTCAGGGTCTTGGTTCACTTTCAAACGACGGTCAACACGGTCCTTGATGTGATTCGCCGGGCGTACATGGCCGTTGACGTACGCCGCATCAATTTCGACTTCATGATCCAGCTTGGCCGATTGCTCGTCCATCAATGACTCTCTCAGCTTGTGAGCAAATACTCTCGGCGCTGCCTTATGAATCACCGTGGGCATTTGCTCCATAATTCCGCATCAAAACGGAATTATGGAGCAAAAAATATCCACGGACTCAATCAGGTATGCTCATCCGCATTCAGAAAATCTTCGATCAATTGCCGGCTCTCGGCAATGTTCCTGCGATCAAATCTGTACGCCATGATAGTTTTCAGCGAGGTGGGTACTTTTTTATCCGAACCGTTCGCCCGTTTGAACAAGTGCTCGGCAAGGACGAAGAACGACGGTGAATCGGGATATCGAACTATGCCACTTTGCACCAGTGGGCGGGCGGCCTTGTTATCACCAAGTCGCATGCTCAGTAGTGCGCGGAAACGCAGGATGTCTTCACGATCGCGTTCCTGTGGGGGGAGTCCATTGAAATACGACAGGATACTCGCGTCATCGGTGGGTCCGGTTTGAGTTACTCGTCGTAAGGCAGACAGTTGAAAAGGTGTGTGACTTTGTAATTGCTCGGCAGCGGTTTTTACAGTCTTTGTCCGACTGAGGTCCCGAAGCGACACCTGGTTGAACATGTCTGTGACAACAAACGCGGAGCTGTCAGTCTGTTGATTGTTGTCAGCTTTGCTAACGGTGACCGACAAATACTGTCCAATCTTTTTGGAACGAAATTCTATTCGTCCATTGTGCGTATCAGCGCTCACCAGCTCGTAGTGGCCTCCGTTTGCCAATTGTGTCTTAGCCATGTAACGCAAGTTTTGGATGCGAGCGTTCACATCCGAGTTTGGCGTTGCTTCCATTTTTTCATAGAGGCTGGGCGCAAACACGATATTGTCAAAATTTGCATCACGATTTTTCAGCGCGCTCTCGAGCTCAGCGATTGCACTGGTCAGATAAGCGTAACGCGCCTGTGCTACTTCCCCGGGAAGGTTGCTGGATTGCGTAATGTGATGACCGGATAAGCTCTGACAGGCACTCAGCAAGAGCAGTGCTGATACGATTGTCGTGCGAAAAAGCACTTTCTTGAGACGTTGAACTATCATGGGTGAAGTGCTCCCATTTCAAGCAGTAAGGTTGAAGTCTCAGCGCCTATCGCTACACTGTCTGCGTCGACAGAGCGAATGTAGCGACCAATTGTGGCATTGCGCCGCACACGTTCGCGAAATTTGCGGTACTCCGAAAGCCTGCCAATGGCAAGTTCATCGCCTGTTATCTTGATTTCACTATCGAAAACCAGTGAGTTACCCAACACGTATTCCGAGTCGAAGTAGGCGAAGCCGGGGATTTCAAATGTTGTCTCTTCGAGTGATCGCTTGGGACTTGCCATATTCGGATAGAACTGGATGCGATGCTCGGTCCAGCTCGGGCCATCGATAATCAGAGGCGCAACTCTTTTTTTCGATATTTCATCGAAATCATCAAGTGTATTTAGGACTGCGGTTGCGTAGGTATCGAACTCCGCTGTACCTGCTCGTTTGTCGAGTTCCCAAAACTCGTTCAGTCGATAGCTGAGCGACACCGTGATTTCATTTCGTTGAGTGTCTTCGGTAATTTTCATCAAATCAATCGACTGGAGATCGCCGTAGACATTCTCGTATCGCTCTTCGAACCAGCGTTGTAAACTTCGCTTGCCAGAGCGATCAAGCGCACTGCGAAAGCTGTTGGCGTATTGGCCACGCAGCACCTTGGTGGTTGTTAGGTCGACGGGGCCACCCATGGACGATATATGAAACTCATCGTGGGTCGAGCTATAGGGCAGCGAGGGTAATTTCGATTCTCGAGTAATCATGGCCTCACCCTTTTTACCAAGCACCAAGCCGGCACCATATTCGGGCTGCCCGCGAGTACCGAGTAAACCGGCTTGACGACTATCTGTAGAATCGACCCAGTATTGCTTATCACGGTGTTCAATCAGGACGATGACGTGATCGAATACCCCCGGTCCGGGAAGGCGTTCCGCCACCCCTTTTTTCAGTCGTGACGATACAAGTAGCGGCCATGACTTGACATTCAGGTCATCAAGTAGTGAGACCAGCAAGAGTGCCTTATCCTTGCAATCACCATATCCGTTTTCCAGGACTTCATCAGGCGCATGTGGACGGTGAGAATTCTCACCTAACTCAAGACCGTAGTATCTAATGCTCTTCTGCACGTGATCGATTGCCATGGCGATGGCGGCATCGATACCGTCGGTCTCTTTAACACGTTGTATCGAGCGGGATAGATGTTGGTATGTGTCACCGGATGAATCATGTCCCCGAAAGAGTGAATCTCCCCAACGCGCGACAGCCTTCCAATTTTGGTAAGCAGTAACCTCGAGAAGATCGGGATGTGGATACGAGCCGGGGGTATCGGGCTCGGCGATTGAGGCTTCAAGACTATCTTGAGTCCACTGTAAATTACGTTGTCCGGCATGGACCCATTCGCTGAATTGAGTGTCGGGACGTGGTGAGTGTCTGAGGCGCATTGCTTCAGGAACCGTGATTCTCAGAGATGCACGTTCTACCGGGACGCTCCAGCGCATGCGCCACTGACTGTGATGCGGTGAATCGAAAACGGGATTTCGACCAAACACGGTGTACCGGATCTCGACCGTATCTCCAACACGAACATCTGGCAGTACGACTAGTGCGTTGACATCGCCATGTAGTAGATTACGGTCAAAGTCATTCTCGGTATGCGCAACACTGATCCGCGCTTTTGCTAACCGATCGGATTGTCTCCCGTTGCGTGTGACCAATGCCGAGTGCAGTTCCAGACGCTGATATCCGGGATCAAAAGTGACAGAGAGCTTTGAATTGTCACTCAGGCCAGCCTGACCGACTATCTCGACAACCCGATGATGATGGACTGCGACGCCGCCGCCATCGTCATAATGTTGTCTGTCAATTAGAAGAAAACGTTCGCCTCCGACGCTATCCATGTTTGGGTTTGATCTTGCTGCTTTAACAGGTACTACCCAGTCAGGAACAGGCGCTACAGTGTAAGTGGCCTTAGGCTCTGCGTTTGCTACCGTCGTATGAGAAGTGCAGGTCAGAATCGCCAATGCGATCAGCATTGGTCTTGCAATCGAAGCATGCATATGACAGCACCTCAGGCTTCAGTGTTGTCAAGTTTTTGGAATTGAATCTTTGAGGTGCAGCCACTGCCACCGAGGGAGGTACTGTACTGCCTGTAGACGCCCTGTGGATTTGCTCCTGATAATGAACCGGAGAAAGTTTGAACAAATTTTCCATTGCCGGGCATGATACCGCCATGCATTTTGGCGTCACCGCTGGTCAAATCGTAACGGAATTTTCCTGCCTTCGAAATCGCTGACTTGCCTTCGAGTTTACCAAGTTGGACTCGGCCGTCATCGATGATCACATATATCCTGTACGGCTTCCACTCACAGCTCATGGTCCAGTTTCCGGGTAAAATGACTGTGCTGGCTCGTGGTCCAGCGACTTCGCCCACCCAAACGCCATCATAGGTGCCGCTTGTGTCGCGATCTTCCGGTTTGACATGTGCAGTACCACAAGCAGTGAGTACCAATATGCAGAGTGTGCAGCCAACTGCCGCTATTTTTTTGAATGGTGCCATGGATCTCCTCCTTCAGATTATGAGCACAGTGCAAACTTGTGCCCAGCATGTTTTCGTCCGACTCTGCGTGTGAGTAAAAACACCTGCATGACAAAAACGTTTTAATTACTGGTGGCAGTTTTTTGCCCAACCATATGTGAGGTATCGGCAATCCGTCATTATCTCTTTATAATGTATTCCGTGGGAGAGTGTGTAAGCGTGATGTATTCCGCAGAGCCTCAAGGCAAGAGTTGGCGATGATGAGTAAAAATCAGTTCATGGCACACCGAATTTATTCGATATTCAAGAGTTAGTGGGTCTGATGATCATTTGCTGATTCCTGTGGTATTTCATTGCCGGTCAGTCGATATAGCGTTGCCATCTGGTGCTTGAGCGTGATGTTCTCAAGCTCAAGTTTACGTACCGTATCCCTGAGTGATGCCACATCCAGTTCAAGAACTGACAATGCGTTGGTATCCTCATCAGACATTTGTGTGGGTTTGGCTGTGGCATTTACATCGGATGTTGTGGAATCAAATAAGGGTTTTCCGCTAAACAAGTGTGCGAGCCGTTCACCGCGTTGTCCGGGTGCGCCAAGGCGCATCACATAGGGTATTTCACGTTCGCACAGTCTATCCACACAATGGTTGAGTTCTTCCTTGTCGTTAAATTGATTCATCCGTTGAGTACGGGTAAACAATTCGCTGAACGTTTGTGGGCCGCGTAACATCATAATGCACAGCAGAGCCTGCTGTTTTTTACCCAGCTCCAGTTGAGCGATAAACTGCTGGCTGTACTTGTCGGCCCGTGATCCGTATTCCTTGCGTACAAAGTGCTTCTCTTCCAGCTCGTTCAGGGCGCGCAGAACGTCGCCTTGATGGTAGTTGCTCACCGGGTCGCGGCTGGACTTCTGATTGCAGCCGGTGACAATGCTGTTGAGGGTCAACGGGTACTGATCAGGAGTTGTCAGCTGTTTTTCCATCAAAACCCCTAGAACGCGCAACTCGATTGCGAGCAATTGTGGTGGTTTCGGCATGTCGGAATCGTGCTTGTCGTTTGAATCGTTCATTTCTGTCCCCCAGCTGCGCAGTTAAATATAGTCGACGCGCCGCGTAAGAGTGGGCCGCATCAAAAGGCTTCCACACATACCAGGCTGCGCTACTATTGATTATATGGTTGCGATTCTCTTGAAGCTTGTAAAATACGTGGTAGCAGCATTGATAGTGTTGACGGCGCTAGTGGTGCTTTTTTTCAAAACGGCGCCAACCTTTGGTGCACAGACGACAGCGGATACTCAGGCCCGCATACAGCAGTCGCCAAATTTTGATGGTAAAACCTTTGTCAATTTAGTGCCGACCGTCGTCAGTACCCCTGATCCGACCAGAGAATTTTCCGTCCTCGAATTTTTGCGCCCAACAGCTGGCAAAAATCCGACTGAGCCACTGCCGTCTCTTCGGTTCGATGCTTCTTTATTGGAAGACGGGGATTTCGTCTGGTTTGGGCACTCCACAATCTTGTTCAAGACTGACGGCCTGGTGATTCTGACTGATCCGGTTTTCAACAACGCCTCACCAATCCCTTTCACGGTAAAACCATTTCCTGTGAAGGCGAGTAACCCGATCGACATTCTGCCAAAAATCGATCTGGTGCTGATATCTCATGATCATTACGATCACCTGGATCACAAGGCGATCGGTGAACTCGCGAAAAAGACTGGACGCTTTCTGGTTCCTTTAGGCGTCAAGTCACACTTGATGCGCTGGGGCGTTGCGGAGCGCAAAGTAGAGGAATTCGACTGGTATGATTCGGCTCAGTATAAAACGCTCGATGTGACTTTTGCACCATCGCGGCACTTTAGTGGTCGCGGACTTTTTAATGAGTCTTCTACACTTTGGGGGTCCTGGATTGTCAAGTCCAGCGATCAGAACGTGTATTTCAGTGGGGACGGTGGTTACTTTGATGAATTCAAGCATATAGGCAAGGAGTATGGGCCGTTTGATGTCGCCTTTATTGAAAATGGGGCTTACGATAGCAACTGGTCACAGATTCACCTGATGCCGGAGGAATCTGTACAGGCGAGTATTGATCTGAGAGCGCGGGTGTTCTTTCCAATCCATTGGGGTAAATTTGATCTGGCACTGCATCGCTGGACGGAGCCTGTGGTTCGAGCAAAAGCAAGCGCAGAAAAACTTCAGGTTGTGCTTGCGACGCCGCGCATCGGTGAAATATTCAAAATCATCGACCCTCCATCGAACGAGTGGTGGCTTGACGTTAAGTGACAGTGATGGATGTATAAAATCCTGACAACAGCGAAATTATGGTGAGATAAAAAATTGTTTATACAGGTAAAAGAACAACTTCGGTCGATACTGGAATGGCGCTACTTTGAAGCCACGATCCTTGGTCTTATCATTTTTAATTCAATCATTCTGGCGCTCGAGACGAGTCCTGAGATTGTGCAGGCCTCGGGTAATTGGCTATTGACCGTCGATAATATTCTTCTGACAATTTTTGTTGTCGAATTGTTATTACGATTAATCGTCGATTTCAAAGGCTTTTGGCGTGATCCTTGGCGATTGTTCGATTTCTTCGTGATCGTAATCGCGCTACTGCCCACGGCCGGGCCTTTGTCGATATTGCGCGCGTTGCGGATACTGAGAGTGCTCCGCTTGATCTCCGCGGTTCCTGCCATGAGAAGGGTGGTTGCAGGCTTGTTGGGCGCCATGCCGGGCATGGGGTCAATTCTTTTTCTGATCGGTTTGATCTTCTTTGTCTTTTCCGTCATTTCTACCAAGCTGTTCGGAGCGGCTTTTCCGGAGTGGTTTGGTACTCTCGGTGCTTCTGCGTATACGCTATTTCAAATCATGACTCTAGAGAGTTGGTCGATGGGCATTGTGCGTCCAGTTATGGACGTGTTTCCCTACGCGTGGATCCTTTTTGTACCGTTCATTATCTTGACGGCTTTTACCGTTTTGAACCTGTTCATCGGGGTCATTGTTGATGCCATGCAGTCAGAACATGAATCCACTGCCAGCGAGGAACGTGGTCAGATGATCACTGACAATGAGAAAATTCTGACTGAGCTACGCAATTTAAGGAACGATATCGATTCGCTGCGGCTTGATATGCGATCATAGTCTGAATGAAGATCGAGTTCTTCTTTGATCCTGTAAGTCCCTATGCCTGGTTGGCAGGGACACGGCTTGATGAAATCGAAACGAACACAGACGTTAGGATTATTGTTCGCCCGATCTTGTTTGCCGGCTTGTTGAAAGCTCATGGCCATCAAGGTCCGGCTGAGATCCCGGCCAAACGGCGTTATATCTTCCGCGATGTGATGCGTCGCGCGAGCGATTATGGTCTGCTGCTACAAGGTCCGCCCAAGCATCCGTTCAATCCTCTAAAGGCGTTGCGAATTGCGACCGCGATTGACGATGACGAGAGGCGAAAGACATTCGCGGTGAATGTCATGAATGCGGCATGGTCATTTGGTCAGGATTTGACCGACGACTCAGTACTGGATCAAATCACCGAAGGGGTCGGGCTTGAGTCCGACTGGTGGCGTAAAGCCGTTGATGATGCTGATGTTAAAAAACAACTGATCACTGCAACTCAACAGGCCATTGACAACGACATATTTGGTGTGCCGACTTTCCGTACGGACGATGAATTATTTTGGGGCGATGACAGTATTGATGATCTTGTTCGTTACCACGAAGGACATATTGTGGATGAGGACAAGCTGTCTGTGATTCTGTCGCGTGAGTCGGGCGTGGCGCAACGGGAACGCTAGTTTTTTGACTGGTTCTGTCGGCCAGCCAGGTGCACCGAGCCCAAGGAACGCCTCGCTACAGTTACAGACAATGACCACTGAATTCGTCACAATAGGAAGGAATTCTGACCAGCCAAGAGATCGTCATGACCGAACCTCGCTCGCGTTTCCCGGTGCCTCCTATCGATAGCTTGCCTGACGATATTCGAGAGCGCATTGACACGGTCAGTGAAAAATCCGGTTTTGTCCCTAACGTCTTTCGTGTGTTGGCCCACCGACCCGATGAGTTTCGAGCGTTCTTTGCTTATCACGATGCCTTGATGGAAAAGGAGAGTGGTCTGAGCAAGGGAGAGCGAGAGATGATCGTTGTGGTCACCTCCGCCATGAATAGTTGTCTTTATTGTGTGGTTGCCCATGGTGCGATCGCCCGGATCCGTGAGAAGAATCCGCGATTGGCTGAACAACTGTCCATCGACTACACCCGAGCGGACATTACCGAACGACAGATGGTGATGTTGGATTTTGCGTGTTTGATTGCCGATCAAGCTGCAGATGCGACCAATGATGATTTTGATTACCTGCGTGAGCACGGTTTCACTGATGAGGACATTTGGGATATTGGCGCGATCGCAGCTTTCTTCGCCTTGTCGAATCGGATGGCTGGATTGACGGACATGCTGCCTAATGATGAGTTTTATTCGCTTGGACGAGAGGTTAAAAGCTCAGGTCCAAAGCTTGTCAAATAAAGGTGCATGCGATTCTTTGCTTGAGTCAATCAACCGGTAATCAACGACAGCGCGTCAGTTGATTTTATAACGTGAGCAAATTCACCGTGCAGATTTGCCAGCGTAACTGAATAAATCAATTCAGCGGAGTGCGCTGCACCGTCCGGCCCTTGTGCTTCGTACGCCCAGACGCAATCCGATAGAAAAAGCATGTTGAATCCGAGGTTACCGCCCATGCGCGCGGTGGTCTCGAGACAATGATTTGCTGTCGCGCCACATAATAACAAGTTACGGATTTTCGATTCGCGTAAGTCCTTTTCTAATGACGTCCCGATAAAGGCACTGTTGACGTGTTTGATATACACAGCTTCACCCGCCAGTGGTGCCGCAAAAGCTTGCACGAGTGAGCCTGGTGACTCCGCCCGAAACGGCGAGTCTGGATCCAGTGAATGGTGGTGAGCATGCATGACCGTCATGCCGAGCTTACGGCAATTGCCAAGTATTTTTGCGATGTTTGACTCGGCATTGGGTGTTGTTCGAGTCACGCCAGTTTCATCGCGCATGGCAAAAGCCATTTGAATATCAATGAGTATGAGTGCCGTTTCAGTCAAATTGATGTTCAAGAGGCTTGGCTCCGGCTGTTGAAGTTACGACAGTGTGCGTGATCTTGATTGATAAATCGCTGATCCGAGGCTGGAAATTTTGCCAAGTGCTTTGCCGGGCGTATTGGACGTCTGATAAGTTCACCCGTGCAATTCGGGCACGCGGAAGTAAAATTGCGCTCAGCGCAGTCTTTGCAAAATGTGCACTCGAAGCTGCAAATGCGCGCATCGGTGTCGTCAGGAAGCAAATCGATACCGCAACATTCGCAATTAGGTTTTAGCTTGAGCATGGTTTTCCCTTATTTGTTGAGACAAGCACTAGACTAACGGACCTGGCTATGGCATAAAAGACAGTATGCCCTCATTTACGGACAATTCTATTCGCAGAACCGCCGGTCTGGCGACTGTCTTGTTTGTCGTGTACCCAGGTGTCAAACTCCTTGATCTCGCCGGTCCGTTGCAAGTATTCAACGATGCGGTCGATAGTGACGGGGATGCCGCTTACCGGTGTTCTATTGCTTCGATCGACGGTAAATCGGTGATTTCCGATACCCCGGTTTCGGTCTCCACCGAACCGCTATCGGCCTGGAGCCGGCGCCGCATCGATACATTGATCGTGGTTGGCGGGCAGGGGGCATATGCCGCGATAGAGAATCAGAAACTGCTGACGTGTGTAAGGAAACTGGCACAGAGATCCAGACGGGTAGGATCTGTTTGCAACGCTGCATTTCTTCTCGCACGCTGTGGGTTGCTTCAGGGTAGACGTGCGGTAACGCATTGGGATTCGTGTGAAAGGTTGGCAGCCAAGTACCCCGACATCAGTGTGGAGAAAAATCCCATTTTCGTGAGCGACGGTGACATCTGGACGTCTGCAGGTGTCACTGCTGGCATTGATATGGCAATCGCCATGGTGTCCAATGATCTGGGTAGATCGTGCGCATTGTCGTTAGCGAGGTCACTGGTTACCTATCTGGTTCGGCCAGGTGGGCAGTCGCAATTCAGTGAGCCCTTGGAAATACAAACTGCCGATGATGCTGGTCGATTCGATGATCTGCACAAGTGGATGCGCAGCCATCTTGGTCATGATTTATGCAATGGACGCCTCGCAGATCAAATGAGTATGAGTACTCGAAATTTTTCTCGGCTGTATACGTCATCCGTCGGCAGGACTCCTGCCAAATCAGTCGAAGCGATGCGAGTCGAGGCAGCTTGCCAATTACTGGAACAAAGTGCTTCGACGCTCAAGACCATTGCCAGCCGTTGTGGCTTTGGTGATGATGAACGCATGAGGCGAGCGTTTATCAGGGCGCTAAAAATTTCTCCGCTGGACTATCGTAAACGTTTCCACGCAAAGTAGTTTTGTGAAACGCTGTCTGTCGGTATCACGCGAACTACTTTTTATGACTACATTGACAAGTTTGGATTCAGTTGTTTTTCTACCATTAAAAAAATATTGCGATTCGTAAACGCCTGTCTCAGCCGAGGCGTCCAGGTTTGATGGTGAACCTTCTATAACGTGGTGATAATCAATAAATCTGCAATTTTCTCGGAACTGATCAGCGTTAACGATGAGATCGCATTGATTGTCGGCCTGGTACAACAGCCTTTGTTCAGTGCGAGACAGCTGATGGTGGGCAATTAGCATTCCCTGCAGCGACGCAATGTGCGATGAGAATTTCGTTTAGTAGCGCTTTTTCAGACGTTGCTCGAGAAATACTTGCTCTCCAGCGACAAGAACACGCGATACTTGTTTTTACAACCACGAGTGGCAACAAGAGTGAATTAAGAAACCTGGGTGAGATCGGGTCGGTTAACCTGCCAACTTTTTAAAGCTGGCTGCGTCGAGCACCTGCAATGATTGGCCGGTGTCCAGCAATTTGATCAAACTTTCAGTAGAGAGAGGGCGGCTGAACAAATAGCCTTGGGCAACATCGCAGCCCAGTGATCTTAAGGCCAGCACATGACCGACAGTCTCGACGCCTTCAACGATGACTTTCAGATTGAATCCCTGTGCTATGCCCATAATGGCATTTAACATTACCGAGTCAGTTTGTCCGTCCAGTAAATCCTGAACAAATAGTTGATCAATTTTGAGAATATCGACAGGCATACTTCGTAGTGAGCCCAGCGAAGAGTATCCGGTACCAAAATCATCGATGGCTAGTTTGACACCTAATTCGCGTAATTTTTTGAAATTTTCGAATGCTACTTCTTCATGCTGAAACGTACTCTCTGCTATTTCCAGAATCACTCTGTCGGGTGAAATTCCTGTACGAGTGATAATATCTGTAGCAGAGTTTGTAAAATCCGGGTCAAGAAACTGCTGGGGAGAGATGTTTACCGCTACCGCTATAGGATTGCCCTGGAACTCCCAATCGAGTGCTTGTGTACAGGCGGTTTCCAGAACCCATTCGCCCAGCTTGTCGATCAAACTCATGCTTTCCAGTTGGGAAATAAATTCCAATGGAGGTACGAGTCCTCGGTTTGGGTGTTGCCAACGTACCAGGGCCTCGACGCTTTCTATCTGACCCGATTGCAGGTTTACAACGGGTTGGTAGTGAAGCGTAAATTCTTCACGGTAGAATGCTTCGCGAAGATCGCTGATCAGAGTTAGCCTGCGCTCGGCTTTGGCCGTCAGATCTGCACTGTAATACTCATACCGATGCTTTCCTGTTTGTTTCGCGCTATACATTGCGCTATCCGCTGACTTCATCAATACTTGTGCTGTCGTACCGTCATCCGGGTAACGAGAGATGCCAATACTTGTTCGCGGCCTGAACTGTCGAGCGCTTAAGTTGACAGGTGCCTCAATGGCTTCAATATAACGTTCGACTGTTTTTTCTACGTCGGAAGGCTCGTCCAGATCCTCCAGTAATATGCAGAATTCATCTCCTCCCAACCGCGAGATGAAATCATTATCTCGTGCTGCAAATTGCAGACGGTTCGCGATTTCCTTTAACAAGCGGTCGCCAGTATCGTGGCCCATTGAATCATTTACGTCCTTAAAACCATCAAGGTCCATAAACAAAACCGTCAAGCCGGATTTGCGACGATCTGCTGACTTGATGGCTTTATCGATTTGCAACATGAAATACCGGCGCGAGGCAAGTCCCGTAAGCGGATCAAAATAGGCAAGTTGTCTTATTTCCTGCTGCCATCGATTGATCAAAAGAAGAACGAGAAACCAACCGCCAAGTATGAATAAAAGTGTTATCAATATGAATCGCTGGGTTCTATCTCGAACGTTTTCAATTTTGTGGTTGGTATTTTCGATATAGGTGTCAACCAGACTTCCGATCTGAGCGATGGCCTGTTCGTGTCGATTTTTCTGCTGCTGGTAACCCGCGCCAAAGAGCATGCGCCGAGCTTCGTCCGCTCTGTTTTGCTGGATTAAATCAAAGGCCTCGTATTCGTACCCAAGCAGTTTGAATGAGGCATCTTCCGTGAGCGAGGTAACCCCACTATTTTCCCCAAGCAAGTGTTTCATGCTCGTCAGCGCCTCGCGCAGAAGAATCTGATGCTCGAGAAATCGCTCGTTCCAGGCGTTATTGCCCGTGACTGCGGCCATTAGGGTTGAACTCGTCAGGACTTCCCCGTAGAAAACAATCTGTCCGCGAATATTTTCTAATCGGCGTATTTCCTGAGTCGCACCGCGTTCTGATTCGCCCATCGAATCAATTTCTACATACACCACGCTGAACGATATCAGTGTCAATACTGCCGCAACGATCACAATCGTTGTGGGATGCCTGGTGAGTTTCTCTTTGAGTGAGTTGCTGATCACCGCTTGCATCACATGCTATCTGAAATTTCCTTAATGAATCGGTCACCGCATCGATACCTTGACGAAATTCACAGGTTATACAGACACTTATCAAGTTACATATTCTCGCGGTTAACCCCCTGACAGAAAGCTGAGATCGGTGTTTTTAGGTCTGGTTACCTCGTTCGTAATGATGTTTCTCCAAGGCTTTTTTCAGATAACATAACTGAGCTTTTCAAATGGTCACCTTATGTTGCAAGTTTGTTTAATGGGTCTGCTACTTGCTGCATTTCATCAGAAAGCTACCTGTTGGAGCCCACTCTGAGCCCGCGGATCCCAGTATGTATCGATCTATATTCCATCTGTTCATAACGCTATTTATCTGCTTGGTGTATTCCTCAGCAGGAGCCACAGAAGCGCGCTCCATGGAAGGGTACACACTTGAGTCCGGACATCCCAGCCTGAATATATGGACATTGCCAGAGCCACGTCATCCGCCAAGCAACAAACCCACTGAAGATCGTATTGCGCTGGGAAGAGCTTTGTTTTTTGACGCTCGACTGTCTGGTGACGGTAAGACGTCTTGCGCGTCATGCCATAACCCTGCTTTCGGTTGGGCGGATGGTCTGGATACGGCTGAAGGTGTAAACGGGAAAAAACTCAAACGGGCGACACCCAGCATTATTAACAGCGCCTATAACATTTTACAAATGTGGGATGGGCGCTATGAGAGTCTGGAAGTGCAGGTGGAAGGTCCACTGACTAACAAAGAAGAGATGGGTACATCATTTGATCGGATCTTCATTTTCTTGCAAAACAATGGTTATTATTCTGATGCGTTTGAACGAGCGTATCCCGGTGAGGGTATCACCATCGAGTCTGTTGGTAAGGCAATCGCATCTTTCGAACGAACGTTGATTAGTGCTGACTCACGCTTTGATCGATGGGCTCGTGGCGATCGTTCTGCCATGACCGAAGAGCAAGTGCTTGGCTTCAAGGTTTTTCTTGATCCGAATAAAGGCAATTGCGTTGTTTGTCATTCACCACCCAATTTTAGTGACGATGGGTATCACAACATTGGTGTGGTCGAAGACACTGAAGCTCTGGACCTTGGTCGATTTGAATTGGTTCCGTTGTGTATGTTGAAAGGGGCATTTAAAACCCCGACACTTCGAGACATTAGATCGACAGCTCCGTATTTTCACAACGGCTCCGCAGAAACGCTCGAGGACGTACTGGAACACTATATGTCTGTGAACAACAGTGAAAACGACTTGTCTCCATCGCTTGGTCATACAAGACTAACTGAGTTGGAGCGAAGGCATCTGTTGGATTTTCTTGATGCGTTGACCGATGTTGGAGATCAAAAAAACGATAGTGCTATACATGGAAAATCCACAGTCACAATAACCCCGGCTCAGAATCAAAACATATTCGAGGAATGAATAAAGTCATGATAGTTTGCTTGAAAAAAGTAGTATTTGCCCTGGCCATCTTGCTTTCCCAAATGGCCGATGCCAATAATGAGGAGCATCTTGAAGGTAAGGATGTTACACACATCGTATCGGTAGATCAGGAAATCGACCATAACAAGATTGATAACGGTCAGATGGGCCATGTCGATATGGATCATAAAGAAATGGACCATAGCGAACTTGCCTATAGTGAGGTCGGTCATGCTGAAATGGACCGCAAAAAAATGTACCTTGGCAAAGCCAGCATGAAGACATCTGACACAGCGCCGGTCACTCATGTCATCGATCAAAAGAACAAAACGTTTTCACATGACAGCATTACCATTAATGTTGGCGATGAAGTTGAGTTCGTCAATAGCGATAGCTATTTTCACAATGTTTACAGCTTGTCAGAGTCGGCGCAGTTTGATCTCGGATCCTATCCCAAGGGACAAAGCAGATCGATAACATTCGACAAGCCCGGAGAAGTGACCGCGCGTTGTGCAATTCATCCCCAGATGAAGCTTAAGATCATGGTGGAAGAAAAGTAATGATAGGTCCGGTAAAACGATCCTTTTGCTTCTATGGGATTGCGGCGATATTGTTTTCGCCGTTGTGCGCTGCGACAGCGTTAGCTGATTTTGAGCCTACCCGCACACCTACACCTCTAAACCAGGCTGAGGCATCAGAAGGTGCTCGCATCTTTGTCGAGCGCTGTGTGCTTTGTCATGGTAATTATGGCGCGGGCGATGGTTTCATGCCGCTAATTGTTAAAGGCTATCCTCAAACGAATCTGTTGCAAGCGGAAACGAGTGGTCACTTTAGCGATCTCGAACGCACGGTAAGATGGGGCGGTGCAAAGGGGGCCATGAATGACAAGTCACCTCCATGGGTGGGTGAGCTCAATCCCGCGGAGATGGAAGCAGTAGCGCAGTTTGTTGTACAGTTGCAAGAACATCCCGAGAACACATCACATTTATTGGACAAGTATTTGTCGAGAGAGCCGGTTGATATTGAAACGGGCCGATTGGTGTACCAGACACGTTGTGCTAGTTGTCATGGCTTGTCAGGTCACGGTGATGGTCGTATGTCAGCGATAATCAAAACCCCGCCGCCCACCGATTTGACAGCGAGTCGCTTGCCAGAATCGTTTTTGCAGGAAATTATCGTACTTGGCGGAAAAAACGTTGGCCGTTCTGCGCAGATGCCTGCCTGGAAATATGAATTGTCCCAAGTACAGATCGATTCAGTTGTGGAATATATCCAACTTCTACGAAGCGAATAGAAAAGCAATCATTCGCTTTTTCGCTAAAGCAATTTCATCAAGTTTGCCATTTCAATGGCTGCGAGTGCGGCTTCTTCACCCTTGTTGCCAGCCTTGCTACCTGATCGTTCGATCGCTTGTTCGATCGTGTCGGTCGTGATTACGCCAAAGGCTGCTGGTACGCCTGTAATCCATGATGTATTGGCGATGCCCTTGCTTGCCTCGCCGGCGATCAATTCAAAATGGATTGTTCCGCCCTTTATCAACACGCCAAGACAAATCAGGCAGTCGTAGTCACCACTTTCGGCCATCTTGCGAGCTGCGAGTGGTATCTCGTAGCAACCAGGGACAATGGCGACGGTGATATTGTCTTCGGCAACATCGTGTCTGAGCAGCGCATCTTTGGCCCCTTCAAGCAGGCGGCTTCCCATGAAGTCATTCCAGCGAGTGGCAACGATGCCGACCTTGAGATTGGTGCCAATCAGTTTGCCTTCAATCGTTTTGCTCATCATGGTTTCCTCTAGAAATTGATTGTTTGGGAGGCGTCACCGGTACCGAACCCCATCGGTGTTGTTGAGTCGGAAGCGTCGGTATCTAACTGATGCCCCATACGCTCCGATTTGGTCTTGAGATAATCCGCATTGTGTTCCTGTGCCTGGATAATCAACGGCACGGCTTCGTCCACCGTGATGCCCAACGCTTTGAGTGATTCGTGTTTGTGCGGGTTGTTGCTGAGCAAACGTAAGCGCTTGATCCCAAGTGATCGCAACATCGCAGCGGCAACATCATAGGTGCGTGCATCGGCGGGGAAGCCCAGTTCATGGTTTGCATCAACCGTATCTCGCCCTTGATCCTGCAAGGCATATGCTCGGATCTTGTTGCCAAGTCCAATGCCACGACCTTCTTGACGTAGATACAGGATGGCACCGAGTCCAGCATTGGAAACCATATGCATACTGGCTTTCAGTTGGGGGCCGCAATCGCAGCGCATTGATCCGAATGCATCACCGGTCAAGCATTCGGAGTGCAAGCGAACAAGTGGGGCGTCGGCGTCGTTGCCGAGATCACCTCTAAGCAACACACTATGCTCAAGACCTTGGCGATCCCGGAAGATCACGACATCGAAGTTGCCGTGTTCTGTTGGTAGCGTGCTACGTCCAACCTCAACGACAATCGCTGAATCTGATTCAATTGGGCTAACGTTATCGTCCACGCTGTCAACTTCAAGCCGTTGTCGATATTCAACCAGTTGCTCAACCGATATGATCGGCATATTGTGCGTCTTCGCAAATCCGCCAAGTTCACGCAAACGCATCATGGTTCCGTCCTCACGCATCACTTCGCAAATAACGCCAGCTGGCGTCAGGCCTGCGAGCCTGGAGAGATCAACACTCGCTTCCGTCTGACCACGTCGTTGCAAAACCCCACCATCCTTTGCGCGGATCGGAAAGATGTGTCCAGGCATGGCGATATTGTTGACTGTCGACCTTGGATTGATCATTGTCTTGATGGTATGGGCTCGGTCTTCTGCCGAGATACCCGTTGTGACACCGTCAGCGGCCTCGACTGATACAGTGAATCCGGTACCAAAGCCACTGTTGTTGTGCTCGTCCGGTACCATCATCGGGATGTTCAAGCGGTCAAGCAAGGAGCCTTGCATGGACAGACAGATAAGACCACGTCCGTAGGTTGCCATGAAGTTAATGGCGGCAGGAGTTGCAAAATCCGCTGCCAAGACTAGGTCACCTTCGTTTTCACGATCTTCATCGTCGACGACAATGACCATCTTTCCAGCCTTGATGGCCGCGATCGCGGTATCAACGGAGGACAGGACAGAATTATTCATAGCCATTTTCTTTTAGAAATTCGCGAGTCAGTGGCGCAGTAGTGTCATTGGCTTTACCACGTGATTGATCAGGGTTGTATTGCAGGATGCGCTCGACGTATTTACCCAGTACATCAACTTCGATGTTGATCCTGTCACCAATAGATTTGCTCGGCAAAATGATGTGCGCCTGGGTGTAGGCCACGAGCGTGACGGTAAAGAAATCGTGCCCTGCATCGACAACCGTCAAGCTTGTACCATCGAGTGTGATGTAGCCTTTCTCGACAACATATTTCATGACATCTGGTGTTGCACCAATGGTGACCCAAAGCGCGTCCTGATCTTTTCTGAACTCTCGTATGTTTCCAGTGCCGTCAACATGCCCTTGTACAAAATGTCCCCCCATGCGGGTAGTCGGGGTGACTGAACGCTCGAGATTTACTGCAGTGCCACTGATTAATGTATCGAGATTGGTTCGTTTGCGGGTCTCTGGTGCAAGACCGGTGACAAAGCCCTTGGCGTCCAGTTCGGTGACCGTCAGACACACACCATTGACCGCAATACTGTCACCTAGCTGTGTGCCTTCAAGCACAACATCTGCATCAACGGACAAAACAAAGTGATCGCCTTGTTGTCGACAGTCACGTATATGGCCCATCTCCTCAACGATGCCGGTGAACATTACGCAGCCTCCTGTGTGTGATTTTGCTTGTCGGCTGGCTGTTGAACCATTGCCCGTAGCAGGAGGTCCCGCCCCAGCCATTCGCTGCGAAAGCGCTCGAGACGAGTAGCCGAATCCAATGTCATCGCGCCATTGGCAGAAAAAGCGGCAGGCGCACCGGCGCCACCGATCAGCATCGGCGCCAGGAAACTCCATACTTCGTTTATCAGGCCGGTATCGAGAAAAGCGCCTTGCAGAGAGGGGCCACCTTCGACAAGAACCGATTGCACACCTTCGTCGCCGAGCAGTTTGAGTACTGCTTGTGGATCGGGTCGCGCGCCTGAATCGTTAGTTGTCAGAACCAGCACCCTGTTACCGAGTGTTTCGAGTGCAATGCGATGTTCATGACTCATACGCTCGGTTGTCACAACAATCGTGGTGGTTGGCAAGGATCCATTGAGCAGTTGATGAGTGAGCGGAACACGTCCATGACTGTCAAAGATCAGCGGTTGAGGATGCCGAGCATCTTTACCGATTGAATCCAGTCGAACCGTCAAGGCAGGGTCATCCTTAATCACTGTATCCGCGCCGACCATGATGACGTCGACGGCTTGTCGAAGTTCATGGCCACGCTGCCTGGCTTCCGGTCCCGTGATCCACTGACTATGCCCCGTATGCGTTGCTATACGCCCATCGAGGCTCGTCGCGGTTTTTGCGACAACAAAAGGGAGTCCGGTTCTGACATGGTGAAAGAAAAAGCGATTGAGATAGCGTGCATCGTCTTCAAGCACGCCGGCGGTAATGTCTATTCCCTGATGCGCGAGATAGGCCGCGCCACCGCCTGCTGATGGGTTGGTATCCGTTGTGGCGAATACAACATGTCTAATACCTGCCGCCACGATAGCGTGCGTGCAGGGTGGGGTGCGACCCGTGTGGTTGCAGGGCTCGAGAGTGACATAAAGGGTCGCGCCTTGAGCTGCGTCCCCAGCATGTGCCAATGCATCAACTTCGGCGTGTGCCCCCCCGGCTTGCCGGTGCCAACCCTCACCAATAATGTCACCGTTCTTGACCACGACACAGCCGACCAGGGGATTGGGATGCGTGCAGCCGCTGGCCCGAGCGGCTAGCTCCAGTGCGCGTTGCATGTAAGGTTCGTGTACCTGCACCTGATGACCCCAACAAAACCATGAATTTGGGGCGGCTCAGCACTGGAAAGTCGAGCCTGCGCAAGCACAGCCTAAAAGGCAGGTGCGAGCACAATGCTTCACCAGTGATCACGCTTCTCTCATCCGGACTTTAACCGTCGGCTCTGGACTCTGACCAGATCAACCGCGCGGCACCGGGAGGCGCTTTGCGGGTCACGGGCTTGACACCACGTTGCCGCGATGCCCTACCGTCGGTGGGGAATTTCACCCCGCCCCGAAGCTGATACTTCTGAGACGGAAATTACGTGAAAGTTCTTTAAAAATCAAGATCCGGAGCCTAATAGGCTGGTAGATTGTCCTGATCCCCGGGGTTGATCACGGTATCTCGATAACTCTGAGCTCAATACCATAAGTTTGCGCGATATCGGCTCTGGCACGATTGATCTGGGCAATCTGATCCGGGCTGGCGAAACCATGACGAATAATGACTTCGAGCACCATGGGCCGTTCCAGTATGTCACTGTCTACACGAGTAGACTCCCCGAGTTCGGTTGTTTCCAGGGAGCCGTGGATTTGTAGCGGGGTGATGAACTTGTCTTGGATATCCATAGCGTCAGACAGCAAACGTCTGTATAGACCGTCGGGAAATACGGTTGGATCATAACTAATGCTCGTAAGATCTCGACTACGGACGGTCAAGAGTTCGCTCTCGCCGATAAAATCGACAATCGGAAATGATCTAACGGTAGGCACATAGTGTTGATAACGTGAGTGAGTATCCAGTCCATATTCTATTTCTTGCCCACGTAGGGTGCCAAAGTACTCAATGAAGTAGCTATTGCATGATGCTGGGCGTACATCGATAGCGAGCGCCCCGGTAAAGCTCGGTGTTCGCATGCTTTCGGGGACTGGGCTCTCGGCGTAGTCGCATATATTTGATTCTGGAGTCGGTGGCGTGGATATCCCATGGTTTAGTTGTTCGCATGAATGCCTTGCTTCATTGGCTTCAACCCGGTTGAGCGTGTCGTTTGTATAGTGAAAGTGAAGTGAATCGCTGACTACGCCGCGGACACTCGTCAGTCGACCTTGGTCGTAGTCAAGATTCAACGTTTGACTATCGGTCCGGTTTATCCGGTACGGTAAAGAACCGTAGAATTCAACTGAAGAACCTGTTGGTCGGTACCACCTGATTATGTCGCCATCTCGTTCAATGCGTCCACTTTCAAACTGATCGGCAATCGGTGAAAAACTGGTTGATGATCTCGACTCGTCGGAAGCCACACGGAAGTCGTGACGGATGCCAAATTCATCAAATATGCTGATTACATCATTCGAGTTAGTCAGAATCATATCGAAATTGTGTCGCCAGTCTCGGCCATCGAGTGTTGGTAGCGTGTGTGGATTTGAGTGCTCGGTAATGTAGAAAGGGATACTTGATTCGTTGGGATCGGGAATTTGTACATGCTCCGAGAAAAGCTGTCCAAAAAGGGTGATAACTGCAAGTACTGACGCTGACAGAAACTGCATGGCGAAAAATCCTTATTGATAGAAGCGTTTCACTTTATGACCTGGTTCGCTAAATGGAATTGATCTTTGTAGCTATCGCTGGATAGACATACGGCATGCAGTTTTGAATTTCGAATTTTGGCGTTGACCGTCTGATAAATATTCGGTTACTGTTCATGTCGCTCGCATCATGGTTGCGAGGCTGAGTCAAGGAAGAGTCTGTACGAAAATGAATTCGGAAACTCGTCAAATATTTCGCAGAAAAGCGCCGAAGCTCGTAACACTCTTGGCTGCATGTAGCCTTGCTGCCGCCCCAGTTGTCGGACAATCAATCAATACAGTCAACACGCTTGACCTGCTACCGTTGCCCAGCATTAGCGCAACCTATCGAAAATTCCATAAAGATTCCGGTACAGAACTGTCCAAAGCAAGGGTTTATCTGTCTCCATACGGAATGCGAATCGAGCAACGGCTCGATCAAGCGAGAATCGCCGTGTACCACAATTTTTCAACAGGCCAGATATGGTTTTTGAATATTGACAGAGGGGTCGTGCATGAACTCCCTCTCGAATTGACCGAGGATAGTGAATCTGTGGACGTCACGGAATCAGGCTTCAGGCTGGGATTTATTGACACTGTGCCGTGTAGTAGCCTCGAGGGTATCAAGCGTATGGATGTCCGCTGGCGCGGTAGACAAGTCTCACTTTGGGATTGCTATCTGAAGTCGAAAGAAGCGGTGGCCATGCAGCACTACGATGACTCTATTGGCCTGGTTGTGCGGTCTGAATATACAGATGGCGTTGTCATGCAAATTGAAGATATAGATTTTCGTCATTACGAAACAATATTCTTTGTTCCATCAAATAAATATCGTGTTGTGTCTATGCATGAATTTATGACAGGTGCTCCAGAAATCGAGAAATACGGCAACTGATTTCAGATCGACTAGTGCGCAATTAAATTTGTTTACATGATTGATGGCTCAAAGTGATAAAGACAGTATTGTTCACTACCATTTCGTATTGTAAGTTTCGCGGTGTGGACGGAAAATTTCAAGAACGTGAAATTGTTGTGGTTTTAAGTTCTTGAAAATCTGGACACGATGTCCTTTTTTTTCAACGCATTACTAAAGGAGTAGATAAATGAGAAGTAAGTCCCATTCTTTAACAGTGTCTTTGAAACGCGACGCTCGTGGTCAGGGAATGACCGAGTACATCATCATTGTTGCATTGATCGCAATTGCTTCGGTTGCTGCAGTAGGTGTTTTTGGTGACAGTATTCAGGCTAGTTTTGTTGCGCTAAGTGGTGAATTAACCGGCGCTAACGCTCAGGCTCCTGCTGCTATCGTCCAAAATTCAGTGACCGCTGCTGAAACTGCTGCGGGCGCTGCGACCACGTTACAAAACTACGGCAACTAATTCGCTGTTCAATATTCTGGTCTGGGTCAGCCTGATCGTGGCTGGCCCACCAGGATGAGCATTGCAAAGGAGGCGGTGATGTTGCGACGTGAGTCTGGGCAAGTATTGCCCTTGGGTTTGGCGTTGGTTCTTTTTGGTGTGTTTGGTGCTCTGGTATTGTTCAATACCGGACAAGTCACTACAGACAAGATAAAGCTGGTCAATGCTGCCGATGCTGCTGCCTATAGCGGAAGTATATGGCAGGCAAGGGCTCTGAATTATCAGGCCTATACCAATCGTGCCATGGTCGCTAACCAGGTATCTATTGCTCAAGCTGTGACACTTCAGTCATGGGCTAGTTACGGTGCCATAACGTCGGAAAATATAGCCACAGTACTGAGGCCAATTCCAGTTGCGAATGTTTTTGCGTCCGCCTTAGAACAAGCAATGACGGTCGCTGAGCAGGTTTTAGCGCCGCTCGCTCAAGGTATGGTAACAATTATTGATCCCGTTCTTGATGGTCTGTCGATGTCACAAGAAGCAATGTTTGTCAGTGCGTTTTCGGCGACGCCAGAAATCATCGAGACCATAGCTCGGGAATCTGATCCACGATTTTCTGTTGATACAGGATACACCGTGCGTGGTCTTGGTGGAAACCTCGAAAGCTGGAGTAATTTTACTGAAGGCTTTGAGGCAAGCGATCAAGTAGCAATGAGCGAGCGCCTTGATATGATCAATCGTTCTCGTGGTGAATTTACGCGCAGTCGAAACTGGAAGTTCTTTCACTTCTGGTTTCCGTCCACCTTTGCAACTTACCACCGCATTTATCGCGAGGGGGATACCGAGCTCATCATGCAGGCTGGCGATGGTGGGCAGATCGATTGGGAGTGGAAAGCCAAAGATACTATGTCATTTCATACCAAGGTTTACACATGGAGTGGACGTCGACGATACGAAGTACCGGTGGGGTGGGGCTCTGCATTTGTCAATAATTCGGGTTCACCGGGTCAGACAATCGAAGATGACCCAGAACGTATGCTCTGGTCCAATCGTGGCGCAGAATCATGGGCGGATCAAGGCCTGGTCAGTCCAGTGCGTCAGACAGAAAGTCAAACCGCCCTCAGAAACTATGGAGGTGTTCGCGCTTATCGCTCATTAAGCGCTGCCACCTTGGTGGAAGATGAACCCGCGCTGAAACTGAAAGTGGAAATTAGCCTTGATTCCCTTCAGGTAAAAAGTAGCAACAATATCGTATCTGGAGACACGTTCAGTGCACCGATAAACTCACCTGGTCAGCTGATGTCTTCGATCAGCATCGCTGAAGTTTTCTACAAGAGACCTCTGGAAAGAAAAAATACGGCACCGTTATACGAAAGAGCTAATGGCTACAACCCCTATTGGGATGTTCGTTTGAGTGAGATTCCTGTCTCTGATCGGTTGCTTGCGACCTCCATGCGGTCACATGGTTCGGGTAGCGTCGTTCCCAACGGCCCTCGCTCTACAGGGCCACTGTCGCCTTACGATAACTCGATAGAAATCAGTTCGGGAAATTCAATTTCAAGTATTAACGCTGATATTGGGTCACTTGCTACAGCGTTTGGTGATTCTGGATCTTCTTTGCAGAACTACTCGCCAATCGGTCCTGGTCCGCGTGATAACACGATCTTCGCCTACGCCAGAGCAGAGCGCGGAAATTTCTCTAATATTATTGAGGATCAATTAACTGATGTATTGCAGAATGCTTTAGAGCATATGTTGTCAAACGCTCTGGAAAGTGCTGGAATCAATAGGGCGATCGCTGATACAGAAGCTCTGGCTGATAATCTTGAAGAATCAACCATGGGGCAAATCAGCCATCTGACTGATGCCGCCGCTAATAGCCCCTTTGGTACTGCCTTGGCTGAGGCGACTCAAATCGCAGAGGATTTGACTGAAGAATTCGATGATCTTCGCGATGAAGTTCTTGATCAATTTCCAATTTTGGTTAGCGACGTTACCGCTGAAATCGAAACCGAGGTTGCCGTTGTTCGAAGCGAGATTAGTGATCTGCGCGACAGGCTCGACCGACTTGGAGACAGTGACCATCGCCGGAACTTGATTGAACAACAGATACTCAGTCTGGGCCTTGAAATCAACGAAATCAGTTCGACCTACGAAGACCGACTGATACTTGGCTTGATGGATGTAGTCAACGATGCCACTGACCTTTTCGAGATGCGTTACCCAGAGGCTTCGTATCTTGTCAGCGAATGGCTACGAGATACCACAAACGAAATACACGTTCCATGGGCGCTGGGAGATGATGGATGAATCGACATTACGGTGGAGCTCTGATTGAGTTTGTGTATTTGAGCATGATCATGGCGCCTTTGTTCTTTGCCATACCAATGATTGGAAAACTCATTGATCTGAAGCAAACAACCATTCAGGCTAGTCGTTATTCGGCGTGGGAAACAACGGTTTATCCAGGCGGATCCAACGGGAATATGCCTACCGCAGTAAAAGAACGCTTCTTTGGAGATAACAAAAACGCGTTTGTATCTTACTCCTCGGAAGCTGGAAGCAACCCGCTATGGGGTGATGACGAAATCAACGTAAACGGACGCTGGTGGAACGAAACCGATGCTGTTATCGATGAGGGTTCAGTCTCTGGGATGCCGTACCAGACAATAATCACTTCCGGAGGAAATGGGTTTGAGATTGGAAATCAGGCCAGCAATTCGGGCGAGATTCTGGACGGTGTCTCCGGAAATACATGGGGTCTAGAGAGTAATGGTTATGTTCGAGCTGACATCAATCTGGATATTCAGGAGAGTACTTGGCTGGAGAGAACACAAGGTAACTGTGGTGGAGAGAACAGTTACACCTGTATCAATGCATCGTCCGTCATCATGAATGATGGATGGAGCGCTAGTGGAAACGATCAGGTGCGACGCCGGGTCAGAAGCTTGATGCCTGCATCCATTTTGGAACCTATTGGTAATGCAGTCTCGCTATTGGGGAATCTTCCAGTTCTCGATGAGTTGGATGGACTTAAGAACGCGTTTGGACATGTAGATATGGATGTGCTTCCGCCTTACCAACCTTCACCGTGACTAGAGCCGAGACTATGACGAAAAAATCGCCATATATGCCCGCTGTAATGAAGCACATTCTAATGGTGCTCTTAGCTTCGATAGCTTTGTATGCACGGTCAGTGTTTCCCTCGTCTAAAAGCTGGGCTGATTCTGTGCCTGTACCTCCCGGGGCGACACTCCAAATCATCAATGATAATCTTCAACATAATGGGTTAAATATGTCTATTGGCCGGCTTGAGTCAACTAAATCCCTTCAGACAAACCTCGATTTCTATCGGGTTACATGGGGAGCCTTTGATAGTTCAGATACTCCAGGTTATGTCGAACAACGGTTCAATAACTGGATCGCGATAAGTCGTTTGGAAGATGGGGTCAATGTCGTCATTCAATTTAACGAGGAGGCTGCGGTTCCGGGCTCCGCGTTTGTGTCGGTAATGCATCTTGGACAATCATCCGTTCTTGGTTTCGATTCGTCATTGCATCCCGGAAATGCGAAATTGTTATCAAACACGCGCACGAGTGATTTTGGTAGTGATTCTACCGTCGAAGTTATCGAGTTAGATTTGTCCATAGATTCCGCGATTCGGTATTACAAAAAACGTTTCAAGCGTAATGGATGGAATTTGGTAAGCGATCGTTCGATTCAGAAGGCTCAAGTGTTGATGTTCAACAAAAAAATGAAAAAATCAGAAGTATATTTGGGGCGGAGTACTAATGGATCAACACTGGCGGTTATCAACCAGGTTACTCGTGATGACTAATTTAACCCGTCGTTACCAAATGGGGTCATCTACGGTCGAGTACGTGATTGGTGCCATTGCTGTTATTGCCTCGTTATTCATGCCTATTCCAGTAATCGACGCATCATTAATCAATGTTTTTTTAGGTGCTCTTAAAGAGTTTCAAGACAATTCGACATACCTAATTTCACTACCGTGACCCATGGTTCCAGGAATTGAACGATATGCGTAACGACACGAGCCCAAGGAAACGACCAAGCAAGCAGGTCATCATGTTCGGATTATCTCTGCTGCTCGGTGGCGCAGGTGTTTTTTATTCAAAGCAATATATTGAGAATCAGATCGCCTATTACAAGGGGCAATTCGAGAAAACAGAACCGATGGTATCTGTTGTTGTTCCGAATAAACCGCTGTTGCGAGGTCATTTGTTGCTAGCAGAAGATTTATCCGTTCGCGAAATCCCCGTGAAATATGCTGATTCAAATTCAGTAAACGGCCAGAATTACGAAATTGCTATCGGTCAACGTATTGATTTTGATATTGATGAAGGTCGCCCGCTCCTATGGGCGCACCTTGAGGGTGGGCTGACGCCGACATTCAGCGGCAAGGTCGAAGAGGGGCTCAGAGCAATGACTGTTCAGGTTGATGAGATCAATTCGATTTCAGGTTTTTTGCAGCCGAAAGATAAAGTTGATTTATTACTGACTTACGGTTCCGGTGAAGAGCAGATTATTTTTCCACTCATTCAGAAGCTGAACGTTATCGCTACGGGTGTGCAGACACTGGTGGACAAGGCGAGTAATGGTCGAACGAGAAATTTCTCGACAATGACTGTGCACGTCACACCCGATCAGGCACAGAAAATAACTCTTGCACAGCAAGTAGGAAAGCTGACAGCTATGTTGAGAAACCCGGAAGACGACTCTCCACTAAGCGATGTTCCGATGGATATGGCGAAGTTGCTGAATATTCCAGATCCTGAGCCTGTAAAAAAAATAACTAAAAAGAAAACAATCAAACATAAGCCAGGTATTGAATACATTGTCGGAGGAGGACGATGAGGCAAAAAATTGGATTATTGCTTTGCACGTTTTTGCTAGCGAATCTGGCGATCGCCCAGTCCCGACCATTTAACATCGAAGATAGCAATGAGTGGGTTGAAATACGAGCAAAAGGCCAAGAGGCAGGTGCCGCTAAACCAGATGGATCAGTTGGAGACAGGATGTGGATTCCCGAACAGGGTGACACATTTGCCAGAATCTCTCTCATGACAACTGGCACTGTTGATCACGCGGATACCATTGCGCGATACAACGGTATGAATCAGGGGCAACAGCTTGACTCGAATAGCTTGCTCTTTGTCCCTGAATACCTACTTTTGCCACCACAAGATAATTCGCAATCAGTTAACTGGGAGATTAGGGAGTTTGGACAGTCAGGTTCAGGTACCGTTGAGCGTGATGTTCAGCCCGAATTAAACAATGCAACGAAATTGCAGTCATCAGCTAAATTGCCGGTGCGTGTATCTGGCACGGTCAACGTCGATATGTTTGCAGGTGAGGTAAAGGTTCTTGGAAAGGTTAACGTTACTCGTGTCGCGATAGGCAATGGCAGCATTGTCAGAGCGGAAGTACTGAAGACCGGTGAATTGCTTGTAATCGCTCAGACGGCGGGAAGCACTTCGCTGAGGCTGTGGCACAAGGATGAGACACAATCGGATTTCAATATACGCGTCGCTCAAAATGATCCGGTCACCCGTATTCGAATGGAAAAAATGGTGCAAATCAAGGTTCGCATGATCGAGTTTCGAAAAAGTGCGTTAGGCAGGTTAGGTATTGATTGGAGCGATAGTATTAATGGTCCGACGTTTGCAGCCGCAGGCGACGCCGTCGGCAACAATCTATTTCGTCCGGCTGCGGAAGGGTTTAATGCTCTGCCAAATACTGTGTCGCCGTTTTCGACATACTTTGGAATTGCCACAAATATCACCTCGCGCATCAATCTCCTCGCGTCTTCCGGTGACGCAGTGACGCTTGCTGAACCCGTGTTGAGTTGTGCCAGTGGCGGTAACGCTAGTTTCCTGGCTGGCGGCGAGGTCCCTTACCCAACAATCGGCACGAATGGACAAACGACAGTCGAGTTCAAGGAGTATGGGATCAAGCTCAACGTTTCCCCAAGTATCGACGACGCTGGTAACGTTCGCACGACTGTTGAAACTGAAATCAGTCAATTGGATCCGGCCGTTAGTGTGCAAGGCGCACCTGGCTTGTTGACAAGAAGGGCGCAGACTCAGGTAAATGTGCGTTCGGGACAGACGATTGTTATTTCCGGATTATTGACCTCTGAGAGCAGCAAGGATGTTGACAGAATACCAGGCATTGGAAATCTGCCGATTATTGGCAATTTCTTTAAGGCTCAGAATGCACGGGACTCTGCAAGCGAATTAGTCATATTTTTAACTCCAGAGGTTATCGATCCCAATACGAATACTCTGTCTTCGTATGATCAAGAGATTCTGTTCGAATCCGATGAACGAGTTGTTCGAGCCCGTCAATCATTGCCTTTAATGGAGTAAATGATGTTTGATTTCTACTACCAACACGGCGGTGGGCGTCGAAAGCTGTTCAAAGTGAAAGGTTCCGTTTGTTCGATTGGCAGTGCCAGAAGTAACGATCTAGTTATCGATACACGATTGGTCGGAAAAAGACATGCCGAGTTATTTCTGAAATCTGATGGTGTTTATTTGCGTGATTTAGGCAGTATGAGCGGTAGCTGGGTCAATCGTGAGCGCATCGTCGAGCATGGCCCGATAACCGATCTCGATGAGATAGCAGTGGGCGATATCAGTTTGACCATTGATACGTCGAAAATTCAGTTGTCTGCCAATGATTCTTTAATGGACGAACCTAGTACAAAAAAACAGACGATTGCCGTGAAACCAGACGCAACGGGCCAACAGGAAAATGCCTCTGATTCTGAGATTAAAAAAGCGGACGAGACGCTCAGCTATTGGGGGCGTATCGTCCATGAGCAGTTACTCAATCAGATGGATTTGCGACGCAAGGACGTCAACCGAATGTCTGATGCACAGCTTAAGGAAGAATCGCTTGTACTGATTAGAAGCATTATAGCTGGCCTGGCTGATCAAATGCCGGCATCGCTGAACCAACAGGTTCTGGAATCGGATGTTCTAAATGAGGCAGTTGGGTTAGGACCGCTTGAGCAGTTTTTAGATGATGAGGATGTCACTGAAATCATGGTGAACAATCATCGTGAAATATTCGTGGAAAAAAATGGAAAGCTTGAACGATCTCGATACAGTTTCAGTAGTGATGCGACCGTTTACGCAGTTATTGAAAGAATCATAACGCCGATCGGACGTCGAATTGATGAGAGTAGTCCTATCGTTGATGCGCGGCTCAAGGATGGTTCACGAGTTAATGCAGTGGTACCACCGCTTGCACTCAAAGGACCCAGCATCACAATAAGAAAATTCCCGAAACACCGAATGGAGTTTTCTGATCTGATAAAAATTGACTCGGTCGATCAACGAATGGTGAATTTTCTTCGCGTTTGCGTTGAAATGCGTAAAAACATAATTGTATCTGGTGGTACCGGTTCAGGAAAAACAACGCTTTTAAATGTACTGTCCAATTTCATACCAGCAACTGATAGGGTCGTCACAATTGAGGATGCCGCCGAACTCAAGCTGATTCAACCTAACCTGGTATCGCTTGAATCTCGACCACCCAATCTTGAGGGGAGTGGCGAGGTATCAATTCGGGAACTCGTTAAAAACGCTTTAAGAATGCGACCGGACAGAATTGTCGTTGGAGAATGCCGCGGCGGCGAAGCGATTGATATGTTGCAAGCGATGAACACTGGTCATGATGGTTCCTTGACAACGATTCACGCGAATAATCCTCGCGATGTTATTTCTCGCCTTGAGGTCCTGGTGCTTATGGCAGGGCTTGATCTGCCAGTCACAGCGATTCGAGAACAGGTAGCATCTGCCGTTCATATGGTCATTCAGCAAACACGTTTTCCTTGTGGTTCGCGAAAAATTACCCGAATAACAGAGGTTGTCGGTGTCGAGAGTGGTACGGTGCAATTGCAGGACATATTTGTTTATCAGCAAGAAGGCCAATCTGTGGATGGTCGTGTCCGAGGCAAGTTTAAGGCAACGGGCGCCATACCGACTTTCTATGAAGAGCTGCGCGATATTGGTCTTGAGGTGGATCTGACGCCGTTTGATAGTGGGCAGGGCAGGATATCGGCATGATATTACTTTTCGTGCTTTTTTCAGTGTTTTTCAGTGTGAGCCTGATTGCTTACACAATGATAAACAGTAGTTCTACCGCATGGACTCGGTACAGTAGTTCTTTCAGTTTATCGACCGAGTCAAACTTGCAAAATCTTTTCGTTTTTGCTGATACACGGAAACTCCTTGTTTTCTATCTTGCATTATTCATTTTGTTGCCCGGAGTTTTGTACTTTCTTGATGCAAGTGTCATTGTTATCGCGATTTCGCTGATCGCACTCTATTTGGCGCCACGTTTTATGTTCTCGTTGTTAGCCCAGCGGCGAAAACGAAAGATAAACGAGGCACTTCCTGATGGGCTCGCGCTGATCGCCGGTGCCATGAAGGCGGGTTCTACTTTTTCAATTGCGATACAAGCTTTTGTGGAAGAGCAAGATGGCCCCCTTGGCCAGGAATTTTCTTTACTTTTAAGAGAACAAAGAGTCGGTGCGCGTATGGAGGAGGCGCTGGACAATCTGGCGGAGCGGGTGCAGACAGAGGAAATGGACTTGTTTGTCTCCGCAGCGTTAATCGCTCAAGAGGTAGGCGGAAACCTTTCAGAGATACTGCAAAGACTATCAGAAACCATTCGGCGCAAACTCGAGATGGAAGGCAAGATAAAAGCGCTGACAGCGCAAGGAGTTTTACAGGGGTATGTCGTCACGGCGCTGCCGTTCTTGATCATGCTGGCATTGGTTTTCGTTGAGCCAGAGGCTACCCAGCCGCTGTTTTCAAGTCTTCTCGGTTGGGGCTTTCTAACTGTGATCGTGGTGCTTCAAGTCGTGGGTGGGCTAATGATTCGCAAAATTGTGAGTATCGACGTATGAGCCTACTCGTTATCTATCTCTTGATTGGCGCTTTTGTCAGCATGATATTCTGGCAAGCGTATAGCTTTTTTCACTTTGTGCCTGATGAGGATCGACAATTCCTTGATCGACCTGCACTGGGGTTCAGACTGACTTGGCCGCTGATTCAAGCGCTCGTGCACTACTTTGGAAAGTACATCTCGCCGACGCAGGAGCGGATCATCAGTCAGCGACTGCGTCATGCGGGTGCTGAGTACAGTGTATCGGCAAAACAGTTTATCGCCGCCAAGATAGTATCCGCTGCTGGTTTCGCATTGGTGGCATTTTTTCTTTCTGCGAGTATGGGGCGATCTGCTGGCCTGATGGCACTGGTAGCCTCTTTCATGGGTTATTTTTACCCAGAGCTGTGGCTGCGAGAGGTCATGGCGAAAAGGCAAGGGGAGATTCTACGCTCACTTCCGTTCTATCTGGATATTGTCACACTGTCGGTTGAGGCTGGAAGCAATCTGACTGGCGGTTTGACCCAGGCGGTTCAAAAGTCCAAGGATACGGCTTTACGTAGTGAGCTGAGTCGAGTTCTCAGAGATATCCGAGCAGGCAAGACTCGTGCTGACTCACTTCGTGACCTCGCTGACCGAACCGGGAGTTTGCCAATTAAAAATATTGTTAGTGGACTGATTCAGGCGGAGCGAACAGGCTCCAGTCTCGGTCCATTGTTGCGGGCGCAAGCTGATCAGTTACGCAGCGAACGATTTCAACGTGCAGAGAAACGGGCGATGGAAGCGCCGGTAAAGCTGCTTGGACCGTTGATGATGTTCATATTCCCCACAACATTTTTGGTGTTGACCTTTCTGGTGCTCAGTAAGGCATTAATGCAGGGTGTCGTTAAATGGGCGCCAATTGTATGGGCGTATCAATGGCCAGGATCATGATGATGCGAAAAATGGTGAAACTAATACGAACCGTGACAACGGCTGTAGTGGTGAGCATTCTATTGCTGGCCTGTTCAAGTGATCAGCTACCCATCGGATCATCCTTGGGAATAACGCCTGACGGTAGGAGCATACGGGTCATTGAGTTTCGCGATGAAAACGGTGTCTGCATCTTTTTTGAAAACAACTACGTTGATATACCTGTTGTTATCACACTGGTAGATTCCCAGCAAAGCCCGATCGGCAACGCGGATGTGAGTGTGTATCTGGATTTTGCTGAAAACACATTTACAGGTGTACCTGTTTTGGGACTTTTTCGTGATCTGAATAGCAACGGTGTAATTGATGATGATTCTGAATTTGTTAGCGGCATTGATGATCCGATTGCCGTGGTACGAACGGATGAAATTAGTGGCGAGAGTGTCTTGCTACTGCGCATAAATCTTTCATGTGCGTTTCGCGGAGAGATGTTCGCATTTGTCGATGGCGTTACGGCCTCTTCTGTAATAAGCGTCGAGTCGATATCTGACACAACAATGACGGGAGGTTGAATTGAATACCAGCACTACACCTTTTCATGAGGAAACCCTGCAGCGTAAAAACCGACGGGTATTGACTAGAAATGGCGCACCATTATTGTTTGCTCATGAGGCAAATTCATTTTGGCAGAGATTCCGTGGTGTTAAGGTTTTCCCCACGCTTGGTCCGACAGATGCCCTGGTCATCAGCCCCTGCAGCTCGATCCATACCTTTGGCCTCACTGAAGCATTGGATGTTGTGTTTGTCGGGGTTCGAGGAGAGATTTTGAAAGTCCGAACTGTGAAACCACGTTCAATCTGTTTTTGCCTTGATGCTGCGTTGGTTATTGAAATGTCGGCAGGAACAATAGACAGGCTTGATTTTCAGGTAGGCCAGAGAATCGTCCCGGAGAATGCACTATGGCGTCAGGAATGAAATTTATAACAAGACTAGTTTTTTGTGCTTCTTTAGCGGTGGCTTCAGGATGTGCGACTGTCGATGAAAAACAGGGCAATTCAAATCCTGCGTCGGCTTACACGGATGATGTTTTTAAACTATCTTCGTCGGCTGATCTAGCCTATCAGGAAAATCGTTGGATTGATGCGGTGCGGCTTTATCAGGAGCTCACACAAGCTGTTCCCGAAGATGCGTATGGTTGGTTCAGATTGGGTAATACGTTCGCTCAGCAAGGTTCCTACACGAAGGCTATAGAAGCATATGAAGCTTCAATCCTTCGAAATTCGTCGCAACCAAAACCCTGGTTCAATCTGTCGACTGCCTACCTTTTGAACGCACAGTTTGCCATGACGAGAGCGTGGGAGAAACTACGCCCTGGTGATCCTGCGAAAGCAGTGATTGAGGCTCGACTTCGAGTGCTATCGGATTTGATACATGATCGAATCGAAGATATTCAACCCGCAACAAGGACTCGATATAACTGAATTCAAGACGCCAGCAAGGATGAAATTATGTGGATGAAAAAAAAATTTGGCACATTACAAAATGGCGCTTCGCTAACAGAAATGGTGATTGTGTCACCAGTTCTATTGCTCTTTGGATTGAGCACAGTCCAGGCCGGTCTTATCTACCATGGTAAAACGACGATAAACTATGCGACGTTCGAAGCGGCACGAAGTGGTGCCGTAAACCATGGACAAGTGGATGTCATGAGAAAGGAGCTTGGTATACGACTGGCTCCGCTTGAAGGCGGAGATGGTAGTGCTGAGAGGGCGGCGTCGGCTATTTCTCGATCTGTTATCAAGGCATTAAATCCTGTCACTACACGAGTGAAGATAATAAGTCCCAGTGTCGAAGCGTTCGAAGATTGGAAGATAACTGATGAGGATGGACGTGAAGTAATTCCGAATAGCCATCTTCGGCATATTCATGGAGAGTTGGCGAGAGCTGGATCTGTATCGGGTCTGACATTAAGAGATGCTAATTTGCTTAAGGTCGAAGTAACACATGGTTTGGAGCTAAAGGTGCCGATCGTCAATCGCATGATAAGCAAAGCGATGAGTGAGCTGGATCCTGCCAATGAGGTGTTCTATGCCCGGAATATGCTCCCAATCAAATCAGTTGCTACGGTTAGAATGCAATCTGAGCTTTGGAAGGATGAGGTGCTGGCATCGAACGAACCACCACCGGAAACCGAGACTACGATTACCAGTCTTGCCGATCCAAATGATTCGCCTTTAGCATCATCTGCCAATCAAAGCCCGGTCTGCAACAGCAATAATGGATTGGGCGATGGGTTAAGTATGAACATCATTAATACAGAGAGTTATGAAAGTGGCGCATGTGCGGTTACGGATGTGGCCTACGTTGGTGGAGGCGGGGCCGGAGCTCAGGGGTGCTAGCAATTTAGGTATTGCCTGGCGCTACAAATTCCGCTCAACCGCCAGAACAATCCCCGCAATCTCGGCACAATCCGCAACGCTAAACGTCAGCGGTAGTCGGCAATCGTAAAGGCGAGCAAGTATCTTGTCTGTCTGTGGTAGCGCTTCCGTTTCTATGTAATGCCAACTGTCATAGCGGCTGGTGTAGGCCTTCGGCGTCGCATCGCCAAACCACTTCAGATCCACACCGTATTCCTTGGTCATTTCTAGGAATGTCTGATTTTGCTCATCATCAAATCGCTCAATGCGAAACTGAATGGAGCTCGGTACTTCGTAGCAGGCTGGGTGACGCGCTGGCAACTGAATCGCGTTACTTTGGCGCAGCACATTGGCAAAGGCGTCATAGCGTTCATTCCAACGCCGGCCATTTTCATCAAGCTTGTGTAATTGCGGGCGCAATATAGCTGCTCGCAAATTGTCCATGCGTCCGCTGCAATTGGGGGTTTCGAGTTTTATCCGGTTGAAAACCTCAATGGGGGGGGCTGCCCGGTGACGTTCAAACAACATATAAGAACCGGATAGGACAACAGCGCGAGCCATTAATTCATCATCGTCGGTGGTCAGCAAGCCACCTTCGCCGGAGTTGATATGTTTATAGGTTTGTGTGCTGAAGCAAGACACAACGCCATGAGATCCGCTGTTCTTGCCGTCAAAATTTGCCCCCATCGTGTGTGCACAGTCTTCAATCAAGGCGACGTCATGCGCATTCAGTACACTCATGAGTTTGTGCATGTCAACAATGTGGCCGCGCATATGGGAAAGCATCAGCACACGTGCACCGCTTGATTTGATCATTGTCTCCAGATGATCAAGATCAAGCACAAGGTCCTCGGTTGTATCAACGAGTACCGGTTTTCCACCTGCGGCAAAAATCGACCCCGGTACAGGCGACAGGGTAAAGCCATTCGTCAAAACGGGCTCTCCAGCTCTCAATCCCCAGGCACGTAGCGCTAGTTGCAAGGCATAGCCACCAGAAGCACAGGCAAGACAATATTTCTGATCCTGGTATTTTGCAAACTCGATTTCAAGAAGCGCCGTTTCTGAGAGCTCCTCATCGTTAGCGACATTGTAACGATGCAAGCGACCACCTTGCATGACCTTGATGGCGGCATCAATAGCGTTGGCATCAATCGGTTCTTGCTGAGTGAAATTGCCTTGGAATGGTTTGATCTTGTCCAGCACAGTTTTTGTTGCCTAGGTTGATACACGTTTTTCTGCTGCCTGCACCCGTTCTTCTTTCAACAAACGCGCGGAAGCGAGGGCAACAAGAATACCGGCAATACCGCCGAACAGGTGACCGTCCCAGGACACGCCTTCCTGAAAAGGCAAGACGCCGCGGATGATCGTCGACGAATAAAGCAAGCCGACGATGATGGCAATAAAAATCGACCGCAAGCGTCTCTCGAAAACACCGGCAAATATGTGAAAGGTGATAAGGCCAAAAACCAGCCCACTAGCGCCGATATGATTAGCATTACGTCCGAACAGCCATAGTCCGATACCTGACAAAATCACGATCAGTATGACGATCGCACTGCTATTGGCGCGAGATCCTGCCAATAGCATTAAAGTGACTGCCAACGGTACCGAATTGCCGAGCAAATGCTTCAGGTCTACATGCAAAAAAGGCATGGCTATTATCCCCGGCACGCCTCGTACGTCTCGTGGTTTCAACCCCAGGGCTTCGAGCGCGAGAAATCGATCAAGTAAGAACACGATCCAAATCGCGAAAATAAACAGGCCGACCTTGTATAGGTCGTGCCTGATCGTGTGAATATTACGTGGATCTACTAGAGAGGACACGGTAACAGGCGAGCTCTAGGCAAGCATTTTTCGTAGTTTGCCTGCAACATCTGCAAGCATGCCGTCCGGTAACCCGGACACATTACCGGCCTTGATTACGTTGTATTGCGCCTTGTCGATCGCCAGACGGCTGGCATCGCTATCGCGAAGGTTGAGGATCTTCAACATTTCGCGAACGTCATACACTTCATCACCCGATATCACCGCGCTACTCGCGCGACCCGTATTTGCGCCCGTGCTCGAATTGCTTGAGGCATTGGCAGCCAACCCGGCCGCTGTTGCGCCAACCGCTGCGACCGCTCCTACGCCGGCGACGACAGCACCCGTCGCTGCGGCGGCAGATTCAGCAGTACTGTTTGCAGCTACCCCGGCTGCCGCTGTGCTGGCCGCAGCAGCGTTACTCGCGCCGGCGCTGTCTGCTGCTACGCCGGCTTCAGCTGTACCAGCTGTGTTGCCCGAACCGGTCACACCGGCGCCGACCGAAGCTGGGCCAGCTGCACCGGAACCGGCCTTGGTTACGCCAGAAGGGCTCAAACCGGCAGCGCTCGAACCGGAAGCGCTCGAATCAGCCGTATCTGTACTGGTCGCAGCGGAACCGTCTGTGAGATTCGCGGCTTTTCCGTCAGGAAGCTCACAGGACCCCTGCGCCGTGGTGTTTGCTGACTCAGCTCCCTTTCCACTGAACGCCTTGAATAACAAATACAGACCAACAATTACTAACAAAAGGATGATCAACAATTTCATGTAACTGTTCTCCAGAGGAAGGGACTTGTGTCTCTTATTATAAGGTGGCAACGGCAGGTGTCGAGAAACCGCTGCTAGACTGATCGGCGCAGCGGCCGATAACCCTATTATCCACGCAAACCGGAGCTCAACCTGCCGATGGTCAAACCCGACAAATCAATTGTCAAACGCTTTGATAGCCTGAGAACCCATCTCAAGCGTGAGAATCCGGTCCTGATTGATGCAATCGCCGGTTTTCAGTCGCTGGATACGGTTGGCTACAAGACTGGCCTCATTGCGACCGATGAGTCCTATGCCATGAAGATCTCCTGGTGGCCGCTGATCTCGGTCCTCGGCGTGTTCTCGGCAGGAAAATCATCGTTTATCAATTCCTACTTGGGCAAGACGTTGCAGAAAACCGGAAATCAGGCGGTTGACGACAAGTTCTCTGTGATTTGTTTTGGCGACGACAGCGCGGGACGTGTATTACCCGGCCTGGCCCTGGATGCAGACATGCGCTTTCCTTTTTATCGAATCAGCGAGGAAATCGAAAAAGTCACCGAAGGAGAAGGCCGTCGTATCGATGCCTATCTTCAACTCAAAGTGACCGATTCGGAGGTTGTACGCGGCAAGATCCTGATCGATTCACCGGGTTTTGATGCTGATGAACAACGAACCTCAACATTGCGCTTGACCAATCACATCATCGATATCTCAGATCTGGTGTTGGTTTTTTTCGATGCCAGACACCCTGAGCCTGGATCGATGCAAGACACGCTGACACATCTGGTTGAACAAACCATTAGCCGTAATGACAGTAACAAGTTCATGTACATTCTGAATCAGATTGATTCAGCGGCACGGGAAGATAATACCGAAGAAATTGTTGGTGCCTGGCAACGCGCCTTATCGCAAAAAGGCTTGACTGCAGGGCGTTTTTATACGATTTACAACAAAGATGTTGCGGTACCCATCGAGGATGACGGTCGTCGCGAACGCTTTGAGTCCAAGCGTGATGCTGATGTACGGGAAATTGAAGATCGTATCCATCAGGTCGAAGTTGAGCGTGCTTATCGCATAGTTGGTGCCATGGAGAAGCAGGCTTACGCCATCCGTGACGAGGCGATTCCGGCACTTTCTCGGCTGAAGCAATTATGGGCAACCAGGGTGTTACGTTTTGATGCCATCGCCTTTGCTTTAATCGCCTCGCTGCTCGTTGGCGTGTCTATTCTGACGGGCACTATCGGTGCATTGGCGACATTTCTCTTTAGTGTGCTGGCCGCCCCTGTGACGATGATCGGATTTGTTCTGGCGCTCGTCGCAGCGGTTTTGGCGGTGCACTTCACTGTGCGTAAGTTTGTCACGGCCTACATGCTGAAAAAAATTGAAGGCGGTGATGACGCGCGTTATTCGTCCGCTTTTCGTAAAAACACGCGTTTTTACCGGTCTGTTTTCAGTCGCGCACCCGTTGGCTGGGGACGTCGTTCACGCAAATCCATTCAAGAGATCATCGATCAGGCCGGTATTTTTGTCGAGTCTCTGAATGATCAATTTACCAATCCATCGGGGAGCCCGCGTGTTTAGTGGCTGAAAGAGGAACTAAGCGCTAAATATATGGCTGAATATCGTCTGCATAGGATATATATTGCCTTTTTTTGGCGAGCTTTTTTTGCAAGCGGGAGCTGATTTCAGGCCAAAGTTAGTACAGAAATTGCTAAAGGACGGGATAGGCGTCGAAATTGGCGCCGATTTTCATGATCCGAGGCAATTTCCGAGATGGCTGACAAGATTTTGAGCTGGTGCGGTAATGCACTGCTGGCGTCCTTATTGGTGCTGATAACAACGTCCAATTCAGTCTGGGCGCAAGAGAGCGAAGGCGCAGACGACACTGACGAGTCGGGCTCAATCACAGTACCGCTCTCCGGAACAGCGACAACAACGTTTGTCGAATTTCTCGATGTGTCAGCAAACCCGCTCGATTTCGGTCTTGTCGAGATCGGTCAATCCCAAACATCAAGCATGACGCTCAGCCATGTGGGTAGTCCGGATGCACCTGCGATTTTAATTAATGACGCCGTGTTAGCGGGTAAAAGCCAGAATGAATTCACCACTGATTTCAACGGTTTTGTCACCTTGTTTGGCGGAGAATCCATAGACGTTGAAATCACTTACACCCCTTTGTCCCCGGGTGACAAATCTGCGGGTTTGCGCCTCGGTGTCGATGGCTCCACTTCCCCTTATGTGTTGCTGTTCAATGGCACATCTCGATACCCACTGACATCTGATCTTGGTACCTCCGATGCAGTGATAAATTTTGGACAGGTGTTAGAGGGGTTGACATCAAACAAGAATTTTCTTCTGACCAATCAAGGCGATAGTGAATCGCCTCCAATTACAATCAGCGCGATTCAACTCAGTGGCGATTCACCCGATGCGTTTGATATTGATTTTACGCCAACAACGTTGGCACCGGGCGAGACGCTAGATGTTCAAGCCACCATGGCTTCGCAGATTTCAGGATTCAAGAAAGCAGATATCGTCGTCATCCACAATGGTAACAACCCTTCCATCGAAATGAGCTTTGAAGGTGATGTTGTTAAAGCTGATGATGTCCCTGTTAATTTCACGAAAAGTATTGTTTCAGCAAATCAGGAAATAACTCGTGGGACATCTTTGCAGTTCGGGCCGGACGGAAAGTTGTACGTGACTGAGATGGACGGACTTATCCATGTTTTCAATGTTACGCGTAACGGCGCAAATGATTATTCAGCGAGCAAAGACACCACAATTGATTTGATCCAGGATGTTCAAAATCACAATGATGACGGGTCATTGAATTTTTCGACAAGTCGTTTAGTGACAGGGATACTGGTTGTCGGCACCGCGGCCAATCCGGTTATTTACTTAGCTTCAAGTGACCCTCGTCAAGCGGCGGGCTCGTCGGGTATCGATTCAAACCTTGATACCAATTCTGGTATTTTGCATAAGCTGACTAAAAATAATGGTACCTGGTCAAGGCAGGACCTCGTGCGAGGCTTACCTCGTTCGGAGGAAAATCATGTGGCAAATGGATTGATCATGGTAGGAAACAAAATCCTGTTGAATAGTGGTGGGAATACAAACATGGGAGCGCCATCAAACAATTTTGCACATTTACCAGAGTATGCCTTATCAGCTGCCGTACTTGAGATAGACCTCGACGCGATTGGTAATTCAACTTATGATTTGCCAACGCTTGATGATGAGGATCGACCTGGTTCGGTCGATGAGAATGATCCATTCGGTGGAAATGATGGCAAGAACCAGGCGAAACTGGTACAGGGTGGCCCTGTTCAAATTTACGCTTCAGGTATGCGTAACATCTATGACATTATCCAAACCGAATCCGGCAATATTTACGTTTGGGACAACGGTCCAAATTCAGGGTGGGGTGGGGTGCCGATAAACAACTGTTCGCAAAATACTCATGAAGGCGGTGACACTAACCCTGATGGTTTGCACAAGATTACAAAGGGATATTACGGTGGTCATCCAAACCCGACACGCGGGAACAAAGATAACAAGTTCAATGATTCTAATCCTCAGACACCCATCGAAGTTGCTGAAAATCCGGAAGAATGTATCTACGCTGCCCCGGGAGAGGGTGATGGTTCTCTGACGACGTTAAATGCGTCTAGTAATGGATTGACTGAATACACCGCGTCCAATTTTGGCGCTGGCATGAAAGGTAATTTGATAGTAGCGACCTTTCAGAATTCGATATATCGGGTTCAATTAAATAATGACGGAACAGCAGTAACGTCCAAATCTACATTGCTCGCATTCGCTGGAAAGGTTCCACTGGATATAGTGGCGCAGGGTGATGATGATGTGTTTCCAGGGACAATCTGGTATGTGGATAATATCAACAAGGAAATTTCAGTTCTGGAACCTTCTGACTACTAAAACTTATGTGCAAAAGTGTCATTACCAAGCGAGTGTGACGGTTTAATTACCAAGCCAATATGTCGTAGCGCGATATCAATATTCCACTAAAACTGCAATTCGTGAACACGGGTTGCGATAAGAGTTCCTACAAAGCGGACATTTATGTGGTTAGTACGCGAAGGTCAGATTTCGGCAGTAATGTCCCCAAAGCCGACTGTATTCATCTCGAAAAAGTAGCTTTATGCTATGTGCCCTGATACAGGTAACAGGCTATACGGGATTTCCGACTGAAGAAAACAAATAGATCTCCGTCGACAGGTATCCACCCATCATCAAAAGCGAATAACTTGGATTCTTCATATCGACCCTGCTTACCACCTAATACAGAATTCTTTTTTTCTGATGGCGATAAATCACCATCACCCAACTGACAAATAAGCTCCATTTTTTTATTGGTTTCAGGACAAACCGGGATTACCGGACCCTGAATCCATCTGGGTAACCCTGTGTGCCCGCCATGCCTCGTCTTCGTCGGCCAGGGTACAGTCTTGAATTGACAAAGATTCAGGATAATATTTTCGTCCGCATCCGGGTCGCCCCCTTCGAGATCAGATATTTCTTTGTCATTGATTACTGTTGGTGCCATTGGATTTTTATAGTCAATCCAAACCACCATGCAGAAATCGATGTGGAGCGGATAAACCACGTGAAAATCATGCCGTAGCCTAAACGCAGCGTCAGTGTGGCTAAGTAACCCCAGATACTGAAGCGCTATACCCGAGCTCAGTACAGGGGTCGTGAAGCCAGCTGGTGGAGAACCACCTATTCGACTTTTTCCTCTTTTGTTTGGGACAAACTCATAGGCTTCTAATATTTCGTATTTACGGTACCTGTGATCTGTAGTTTGTACTGATTTTTGCAACCAGGGATCATGATCATACGCCTGTGTAGTGCTTTTTTCGTGGTAGTTGCGAATCTCTGTGAGTCGGCCCCGAGAGTTGAAATAAAGCGCCTTATAGGCAGATATGCTTTGCGCGACGTCTTGAGAAACATGACAAGCTTCAAGCTGACTATGACTCTCTTCGGATCCATTAACCCGTTGTTCGGTTCCTAAAAAGTACTGAATCTTTGAAGCTGTTACTCCATTTAGTTGATCAAGGTGCAGTTGCAGAAGCGACTTGCTTGTCCTGCAAATATTTTTTTTGTTGTTTTTTCTATTAGCAACAATCTTCTTGGTTGTTATGTGTTTTTTCTTCGAAATTCTTTTTCTATGATATTTTTTCTCAACACCACCATACATGATGGTATCGATTTCCCACAGCTGTCTTTCTGGGGGAACTACTACGACTTTTTCTTTGAATCCATCTGGTGCTGTAGATTCCTTATACTTACCTGATTCAACGTTCTTCCTGATTCTCTGAATTAAATCCCAGGCCTGTCTATGATATCCACCATACAGGTCACGATTAGGGGGTTTGTTGTAATGCTGCTGAAAATAATCCGCGCGACTTTCCCAAAAAATCAAAAGTGCGGTATTTAAGGTGCAGACCGGGTAAAGTAATAAGCTCGTCCCATTGCAGCTCCGTAAAAAGCGCATGTGAGATGAGCCAGGTCTGGGTTTTTGCACGCGCTCTTTCCGCCAGAAAGACGATTTTTGGGCCACGGTATTGCGCGCGCAACCGGGCTTGATCGTGATTCGGCGTTGCGCGGTACTACTGGCAATATCCACTTCAATCAGGCGCTTGAGACGGCGGCGTTTTTGTCGGTAGGTGGGGGTAAACGTGGCGGTGGAAAAGCTCTTTTCACAGGCCCCGCAAGAGGTATCGCTGGATGCTCTGGGCGTCCCTCGGCACGACGAAAACGACCCTATTTGATGACGGGCAGAGCGGGCGCAGCGGGGGCCATTTGGGTTCATTCCGTTGAACCTCCGTGTTCGACAGATTGGGAATGTTATACCTGAATATTTATACCAACACCCAAGTGGACCAGTCAGGTGGAGCAGTTAGTTAAGCGACCTTACTCCATTTATATTTCCGACAAGCATCATCATCCAAATTGACCGCTTGAATTTTCCATTGAGAAATATTGTGACGCTCAAGTGATCGATTGACCACATCAAAATGATTTCGTTTCTGAGCGCCAAGTTTTCGTATGGATGTGTTTTCACCGTGTAACACACGGTTATATGAAATACAATTTACATGCTTGAATGGGCCGATGTCACTTAGTTTTAAATACATATCGTAGTCAACAGCATTAACTATATTTTCGTCAAATCCGTCAGTCAAGTTCCAGGCTCTGGCTGAAAACATTCTGAAATGATGGGTGATCATCGAGCAAGCCAGTTTTTCTCGTGAGTGCTCAGGCCAGTTGTAACCCATATTAATCAGGTTTCCGTCGGGATCAACATTTCGATTTCCAGTATATACGCAGGCAAGAGACAGATCTTTTAGGAATTCTTTTAGACAAATTTCAACCGCATCTGGCTCCAGGTAGTCATCCGAGTCTAGTTGACCAATGTAAAAGCCTCTGCATAACTTCACCGCATTATTGGAAGCTGGTCCGATACCGCCATTCGGTGTCGAAATAAATTTAACTCTGGGATGGTCTGTGTAGTTATTTTTCAGTACTTCCAAAGTGCTATCAGTTGATCCATCATCGCAAATGCAGACTTCCAAATCAGTCACAGTTTGGTTCAGTGCGCTTTCTACACATCGTATTATTGAATCTTCGCAATTGTATGCAGGAATGTAAATCGAAACCAGTGGAATTTGATAAATTTTTGCTTCATTAATTGCCTCCAATTTTCGATAGAAGTAGGGGACTTTATCCAGAATCATTTTAGAAGTGATTGATTTTCCAAATTCTCGATCAGTTTCGTTTTCAAGGCCCGGAGGCTCTTGATGATATGCCATGGCGCTGTGCACCGACTTGAAGAAGCAACCAGCACGAAACAGCCGATAACCGAATTCATTATCCTCACCGCCCCAATGATTAAACTCTTCATCAAACATTCCGATTTTCCGGAGCCACTTCTTAGAGAAAGCGATATTGCCGCCGGAGAAGAACCGAAATGCGCTATCACACAGGCGTAGGTTTTCAGTTTTCTTGAAATGTCCGAGTCGCCAGTCAACTGTAATGTCTCCTACATTGGTGTTACAGGTTTTATTACAGGTTCTTACCTCTGGCAAATTTTCAATCAAATTTTCATCATCTAAGACTTCTTCGGGTGAGATGCCGTGCGTGTCAACGTATTTACGTGGTCCGATATACGCGATGTCTTCACAATTCACCAATTCATCGACGTATGATTGGACCCAATCAGTGTTAGGAGCCATATCACAATCGAGTATTGAGACGAATTCATATTTGGCTGTTCTCAGGCCAAGATTTCTAACAGCGCACAGCTGATAGCCATAGTCTTTCTGTCGTACATACTTGATATCGAGGCTGTCTTCAAATTGACGCACAACAGGTGTAAGGTCATCTTTACTGCCATCATCTGCGACTATTACCTCAAACGGGTATTTGGTTTTTTGGTGTCTCAGACATGCCAATGTGATGGCGAGTATACGCTTCCTGTTAAATGTGGGAATAACGATGCTTAGGCCCGTTTCTTCGGATTGTTGAAAAGCAGGTGCTTTTTCTTTCTTATGATATCTGTGAGCAAGATACCAGTCGTAATCATTCGGCCCATCAGGCAACGGGGCAAGTTCAAGATCGTCGGGCCAATCGGCCGGTATCGGGTTAACCTTTCCCGTTACCAGAGATACAGATTTTTTAGCGCTCAAATTTTTGAAGAGATCAAGCGCAACCCGTCTTTCAGAGTCGGTGAGCTCTATTTCGCCGGAATTTGCCAATAGCAGGCGCGTGATCGGGTCAAATTTTAATTGAGCGATCTTGTCACGCCCTAAATGCTTTAAGCAGGAGTTGATATTAAATTCAACAACTAGACGTCCGTATACCTGAGAGGCTTGCTCGTATAGTTCTAGCGCTTTTTCATATCGCTTTTCTCGAAAGGCGATATTTGCAGATTTAAGCAGGTTGTTATTTTTTTTCACTATTTTGTCCTGGCTTCAGCAAATAGCTTGTTGATTCTGACTGGCTGATACTTCGATGGAAACGCAAATGGTTCCTTTCTCAAGTGGTATCTTTTGCTCGGTGTAACTTATTGCTCGTTGATTAACCAAATCAATCCAGTTGTCCGCCACCACCTTCTCCTCGGGTCGGATGTAGTCGTCCAGAATTAGATCAATATTCGCCGTAGAAAAATGATTAAGAAGTTTGGGCAATGCCGGGAATCGTGCGTGGATACCGGTATCCCCTGGCGGTCCGTCAACTAAAACCAGAATTTTTGGTGTCTCGTTCTTAAAACGCTCTGACATCAGACTGAGAGCTTCATCGCAGTCATAATAAAGGTATTGATTGTCTTGGTAGTCGTATTTTACAAGTGGCGCAAGTACAAGCTCTACCAGATGATCGACCCCGGTTTGACGTAGCAAAGCTTTCGACTGTTCGTGGTAGTGGCTGTTATGTTCAAAAGCAAGCACTCTTTTTGGTATGTTGGTACCGCATGGTTGCTCAGTCCCTAGCTGATTTGACAGCAACTTCTTCATTACTTTCCCGAACAAAACTGTAGAGTTACCAGAGCCGAACTCAATGACCAAATCATATTTTTCAGCTTCCAGTTTCTCTATCAGAAACATAGCCATGTCGGTATTGATTGACCATCCATGTTGATTTAGTGGGAGATCGCCAGTGTTAAGGTAATTTTGTAAGCCAACCAAATTTTCAATATATTTTACTGTACTCGTTAATTTTGTATCCAAATGCTTAGTCAGATCGCTACGGACAGTTGAAATATTCGTATCCAAGGTATCAAGCTGCGTATTTATAGATTGTTGCGCATCCAGTTTTTTCCGCGTATTCGTGAGTTCTGTAGTGAGTGCAGATATTTTGTCGCTCAATTGCAGGTTTTCAGCGCGCAGCGCGCTGATTTCGTCTCGTTGTGGGCAACGCGCCAGTTGCCAACTAGGCCAGTTTGGGTCTTGTTGATTGTTGTGAGTAACTTCGTACCCGTAGTTGACCAACGCTTGAAGCGTTTTTTCTGCCGCTACGCTGCCCTCGAAGTAGGGTGTGGGATTAGCGTTTACACTAAGTTCACAGAACTGTTTCAAGTGATCTGTGTTCATGAGTGATTGAAGAATGGCGTGCTCTTCACCAGGGACTTGGATCGACAACATTGCTTGCTCACCAGTTTGCGGTCCGTGATCAGCGAGTAGTTGTTCCGGGGTCAACGTTGCCACCTGGTGTGTGGTCTTGACTTTCAATCCGGGGAATAAGGTTTTCAAACCAGTAGCTGGGTATAGGCTGCTTACTTCTGGCAGGTTGTATTCCTGTAGTTTATTGTTAAGTGGGTCGGTTGTAATGGCAGCCTCTACAACGGTAACCTGTGGATGCTTCGCAGTCCGTTGACGCAATTGCTCAGCCATTTCCGGATTGGGCTCAACCAGCACAATTTTCTCTGCTCCGGTTTTCAGCATTTGTGGAAGTTCGCTGGCTTGGCCCGCGCCGATGTGAAGAATTGATTGCATGGGTTCTTTAGATATTCTCAAGCTAACGCTGGCATCGAGCTAGACTGATTTTCTTGTGGACGAGTCTTGCGACCTTCTTTTTTTCCAAACATGAAGTAGTGCAGCACCGGATTCACGTTCTTCTCTGCCACATCGGGGTGTTTGCTCAGGTACCAGCTGGTATTAAACTCGGGACTTGGGTTTCGAAGCTCCGCTGCGCCGTGTTCGAGATAATGCTGAATCGGATCTACCCCTGTTTCAGCAACGTCTGGATACGTTTTCAGGTACCAGCCCTCATTGAATATTCCGGATCGTTTAATCAGCTCTGTCTGTTTTTTCAGGGCTTTTTTTGCGTGTGAACTTTTGAACATTTCTGATAAAGCTTTCACTAGCGCAGAAGCTTTGAAGGCTTTACCTGACTTGATTCTGTTCAGTTCGATTTGTAAATTCTGAATTTGATGATTTGCATACGCCAACTCATTGCCTTGTTGATCTCGGCGTTCTGCTGTCGCATTTTCTGATTCTGAATACTGTTGTTTTAACTGAACCAACTGTTCAGTGAGCTGATCATGGTTGAAGTACTTAGCCTCCAGCTCCTCCTGTACCAGGTGCAACTGTTTCAGGAGGAGATCGTTTTCCTTCTGAAGTTGTTTCGACTGTACAGACAACACTGACAGCAGCTCATTGCTTTTCTCAGCGTCAGTTCTGAGTGTGGCCAGCTGGCTATTGGCGGCATTGAGATCCAGATAGGGCGCTCTATAACTCAGGCCTTCTTGTGGGATCGTGCATGCCTCGATTCGGGAGAGAAGGGTAGCGAACCTCGGATTCTGTTGTACAAGCTGACTAGCCAATACCCTTTCCAGCAGTGGCGCTTGCTCGGCTTTGATCGAGATTGGCGGTTGAGAAAGATTTATCAACTGCAGGTGGGTGGCGATCGTGCTCAGTTGCGCTGTTGGCTCAACCATAAGGTAAGGCATATGGACCATTGCCGCCTGATTGTGATGTCGTGTGTAAAAATCGACCATTTCCTCGGCAGCGCTTAGCCAGATCTCTGTTGCTTTCTCAGGCGGTGTACCGTTGGCAATTGTGTGAGCAATCGCCTCAACCGGGTGGCTGTGTAGTAGTACAACGCAACTGCCGCCTGACGTTTGTGTATCGGTATCTGGTGGGCTGGCTTCGGAAACACTCTGCAACACAGCCCAACCAGCTTGTTTAAACAATTCGCTGATGGCACGCCAATTGGGTTCTGGCGTTGTGCCCAGAATTAGCTGCATTTCCACAGGTTTGCTCATCTGTTCGATTGATTTCATAAAATATGTCGTACCCGGATTCATTCGGCGCTCAGCCATTTGCTTGCAGTTCGAGATGCAATGATGGTCTTTGGGCTAATGATTAAGTCGTATCAAGCAATTTCCAGACCGTAAAGATGCTCGATAGCCCGTTAATTGGCGCTGGGTGGCATAAGGAACGCAGGAGTCGATTTGCCGACGGCGAGTAGGGCGATTTTCCGGATCTATCGTGGGTGTAGGGTCGCCCCACGCCCCTCTGTGGCCATTCAATTATGAACTGGATAGTCCACGGGCTTCGAGCAAGGGTGTAAGTGCCTATATCAACGAGGCTCACCCGGGAAGCCGATAGCGTTTGTTGGTAACTCGATAATCAGACACTGGCGGTCACGGCACGTTTTGCGCGCGACCGGCAAGTGGCTTCATTGATTGCCACGGTTCATTCGATGTTTAACGTCACTCAAGATCAGGCGGCGCGCGCGAAGAACTCAGCCGCGTCCATCATGGCCAACGGTTCAACTTCGACCATAGTGGCACGCTGCTCCCATGCTTTTTCCCACGCGCCAGCTATCCAGCTTGGCGAGACATTGCGGAACTGGTCGAATCCTATTTCAAGTGCCGCGTTTATCTCGGCGAAATCTTCGTAATGTGGAAGAAAGACGTTATCGCGATAGTGATCAACGTAACTGAATCCTTCCGTGTAATTCTGATAACGTTGAAACGCTGAAACGTGCTTGCAGTGAAAGGACATCCAGCCTATGTAGTTGCTGCTCATGAGGCGACTGGCACCTTTTTGATTCTGACGCTCGTACGGTACAAACAGATCAGGGCCAAGGAATCGGTGGTTCAAATCAGTTTTGGTTGCGTACATGGTCTGGCTGCTAATCTTGTGTATGACATGGTCGCCGCAGCCACTGAATGAGTCGCGCTGTTTCTGGCTGTCAGTTGATACATACCATTGGCCTTCATGTGGAAAGATGTTGATCATCGACAAGTTGTAGCTGGGCATTACTTGTTCGTTGTCATTTGCCACTGAGTTTCCGAAAACATCAACGATTTCGCTATCATTTCTGATGCTGTCGCAGATTTTTTTCAGATACGTCGGGAAGTAGATCTGATCGCCGTCAATTCGACAATAGTGTGAGAACCTGGCCCGTTGCATACCGAGATTATGCATATTTGCTTGTGTGTGGATCCCGGTCTTGTAGAGATAGTCGCCCATTTTCTCGCCCTGATCGATCGTGCAGTCGAACGGTGCGTGGTATTCCATCAGGTTGATCTTTTCGGGGAACTGAGCTTTTTTCGCTTTCAATATCTCGAGCGTATTGTCCAGATGCTTGTCGAAAGGGCAATTGTAGGTGATGACGAGCTCATCCAGCGCATCGATGCAGGAATCGATACAAGCGGCGATAGTTGATGAATCGGTGCGGGTATTGAGTATGCCACTGACACCTTTGATTCTTTCATCATCAAGTGAGGCGACATCGAGGATATAGTCTGCCGAATCGTAAAATTCGCCAGATGTGCAGTCGGGGCATTGACACACTGTTTCGTTATCGATCATAGGTATAAAATCTCGTTATGCAAAATCCGGATTGTGTAGATTGTGTTCTACGCATACCCTCTATTGGGGAACGGCAGCGAGCCCGTGAGCCATATCGATGACTTCAGGCATCTGTCGTACTATTTGCTCATCGCTGACGCCCAGCGCCAACGCGCGTATCTCGGCATTTTCATTTGTACAGAGAACGCTGGTGAATATCTTGAAACAATTGATAAGATCCGTATTGACTCGCTGATCCTTGTCCTTTCGACCTGAAAATACGTTAAACACCTTACGCCCGTAACGGCGAAGCTGATTGAGATCCGATGCATAGTCCATGGCACCGAAGGAGACGATTGAACCGAAGGGCAGGAGAAGGCCGAGTAATGCCTTGTCACCCGCTTCAGCAACCATGCGATTATGAATAACTATCTCCTTAATGATCAGATGACGATGGAAATGTGATGCCAGTCTGTTGTCAAGGTCATTTCCCAGAGTCAACAACGTGCACGGTCTGTCCTTCGTTTTGCAGTGTGATGCAAATTCCATGACATCTTTGTATAGCTCATGATCAGTTTCTAATTCCTCCTGTCGGAGGACACACAAAATCTCATTTTTACCGTTTGCTACAGGCAATAGCGGGCTTGCGCCAAAGAAATGATCGCTAAAATCGAATCGATCTATTCCAAACGGTTTCCAGGTGCTGAAATTGTGTTGTGTATTTGGCTGGCAGCGCGTTGCGTAGAGCGTTCTAAAGCATTTTAAGAACTGTTCGAATTCATTAAAAACCGGTCGGGCGTTTACACCTCTCACCGATGCCCTTGATTCATGACAGTGCGTCTCTAGTGTGGTCTCTTGGGCTGAATTTTGATTTTCGCAAGCTTGCATTAACCATTTTGTTGACGCGCAAAATAGGCAACCGTCGGTGATTTGGCGGTCTGTTGTAACATCCGTGTTAAATGACACGGTGTATTGGTCATTTTTTGCGGGCAGGATGCGTGCGGCAATAACATTCGTGGTGTCAGCTTGAAGCTCCATTTGCCAAAGAAACCAGTCGAGCAAACCTTCTCGATCAAGGTCTGTCAGGCAGTTACTCGTTGAGAAGATTACGTATTGTGGGACGGGGTGTGTTGGTAGCTGTTCGTAGGCGATGATGTCCTTGACCAGAGATTGAAGGTCAGGAAAGGTGATTTGTCGATCTGCTTGTATGCTTTCCGGTTTAGAGTCTGTTGTAAATACTGCATAGCGCGGTGCTTCGCTTTTCTCTTCGGCAAGAACAAAATCCGGATGATAGAGTTCCGGGTGAGAGAGTCTTATGGATGTCCGATTCTTGTCAGCTGCTTTCAATGAGTGAAACGCCATACTGCCTGGACGTTGGCGGTACTGAAAGCCGAGATGAGGGACGAATTTTCCACGAAAACCTTTTTTCAGCGCCTGTAGCCAGAATTGCCAGTCTTCGCCTCCGGAAACCATTGTCTCGTTGTATCGAAGACCACTACGGAACATGTCCGCGTTGATCATTGATGATGACGTATTGGCGCATCCTGACATACTGAACAAAGCTGAATACTTATGTACTCGCAGTACCAATCCATCTTTGCCGAAGTGGTCTGCGTCCTCGAATACCCAGCCGATATTGTGCTCCGAAGAAGCATCGTTGGTTGATTCGCGAAGTGCATTAAGTGATCGCTTGATCAACTGATCATGCATGCGGTCATCACCGTCAAAGAACAGGATCGAGAAAACGTCTGGCCAGCGCTCCAATACAAAACGGACCCCGATATTACGAACATTGGAAAGGCCTTTGTTCTCGCGACTTCTGATGTAGAACACTTTGTCAGGCATCGCACTGCACGCTTTTCGGCAAGCGGCGACGGTCGAAGGGTCGGGACAGGCGTCGTCGACGAGGACGACTTTGAAATTTGCATCGGTTTTTTGCGTCAGCACGTCATCCAGGGCCTCGCAGAGATACGGCGCCTGTCCGAAAACCGGCATGATGACAACCGTATCGACTACTTCCAAATGCTGTGTGGTCGTGTCAGCACTGCCGGTCCTGGTCGCTGCTTGATACATGTTAAACACTGTTTTCCTGGTATTTATCGAACAGTTGTATTTAGTCGATGTCTCAGGCTCAGGCAGCCAGTGAACATTCGGTTTTATCCGCGTGTACTGAAAAATTGCCAGTATGGTTTGCTGATTTTTCGTCTACGAGTTTTTCGAACACCTGGCTGAGTAGAGAAGCGGCAGAGCTCATCATTACGTCTGATGTGACTCCGTACGAAATCAGCTTCTGGACGTCACAGTAATTCGGGACGATCAAGCTTGTGTACGCGCCGTTGTAGGCCTGGATCGCGACTGGATCAGTTGGTTCGGTTGATACTTCAGATGAATTGTTCCAATGAGGTACAGCCTCCCTGTCAGTGGGTGCTTGTCCTGACTTCGGGACTCGCACATTGTTTATGCGGGTGCTGGTGTGAATACCCTGTGCCTTTAGTTTCATCATGATGCCTGCCGCTCGTGGACCGCACAGGTCAATGACAATATCCATGCTGGTCATGTAGCCGTGTATATCTCGTTGCGCTGGTTCGGGCAGGAGTTCGTAGGCGGGCAACCCGAGGTAGCCGTTGTGCTGTTCCAGTACGGGCATATCCAGGGACCGTTTCATGAGCCCAACAGTTGCAATCATGGGATTTTTAACAAGCGCACTGATACACGCGTTGTCACTCAAGATCAGTACATTGATTTCAAAATCTAGGTTTGTTGTAACAGCGCTGATGTCTTGGATCAGCTCATCAAGCTGATTTCTGGCGTCTTCTGTGACTAGCAGACCGATCTGCTGTTTGTTGCGTTTAAGTTTTGGCAGAACTGGCCAGACGCCAAGAATGTCTTTGCCGAGGGTTTCGTGATTCGCCAAATGAGCTGCGCACAGATCGTGGGAATCCCGCTGGAGCAATGACAGCGCACGCGGTAAGCGATAGATGCGGTGCAGTTCAACCACCAGATCGCCTAGTCGTGCACAAACGGACTCGGGTAGGGGTTCAGGATCAGGACCATCCATTCCAGTAATTGTCATTTCCATGTGACTGGGTGAAAAAGTGTTGACAGAATTGACAACTTGAACATCATTCCATTCGCCGTTTGTCATTTCAAGAAGTTCGAAGAGCTTCTTGATCGAAATGAAAAAACTCGAGAAATGGCGTGAGTCCAATGACCCCGGCGATGTCATTTTTCTGATGAGCTGTATCTCGTCGACATGATCATGGCTATCGTTATGCGGCTTTTGCGTCGTTACTATTGAAAACGTACAACACCCGTGTTCGGAAACGATGGATTCCATCTCATGTAATGTCGACTGCGTCATCTTGAGTTCATCGAGACGCTGGGCATCGGATGGGCTGATAAACGCGATCATGTCGGGGAAGTAGGGTTCGAGAATTGTTGTATCGATCTTGCCAACCGAAAAGCGGTAACTCAGTGCCTGGCGCAGATAGTCATGATCCCGAGTCACCATCGGTAGACTGATATCAGTTCCGACGTCGAATGTCATTGGGGAATCGTTGTGTGAATACGCCCATCGAGGAAATCGGACATGCTCGTTGTCAAGGAAAAAATCCGCGGTATAGAGGGCTTTGTGTTTTCGACGCATGTAATCTTTGGTAATCGCGTCATTGGCGCGATTAAGCGAAGAGCGATTGCCCGTCAAACGGCGATATTTCAGATAAACGTCGCGAACGTTGGTGCCGATGAAGCCAGCCTCGATCGCAGTCAACCAGTATTCCCAGTCTTCGATACCCTGACGCATGTCCTCGTCCCAGAATATGCCTGCATCAAACATCTTCCTGTCTATCAGGCAGCTTGGCTGACTCATATTGTTTGATAACCACAGGCTTGGAATAGCTTTACGCGGATATTCGAGAGAGGGCGCTTCATCGCCGAACAGGCTTTGATTGCAATAGGTCCAGCCGACACGTTGATCTGGTGTATCGGCCTGTGCGTGCCGAAGTGTTGTTACCGACTTTGTAATAGCCAGCGGGTTGAGCAGATCGTCGCCATCGATGTAGTAAATGCCATCGGTATCTGGTCGATTTTCGAGAACCCATCGAGCACCGATATTTCGGGCGCGTGATACACCGCCATTTTCCACCCAGATGAATTGAACAAGACCGTCGTGACCTCTTGAGAATCGCGATAGTGTGTTACGGGTCGTTCTGGTGTATCCGCATCCATCGACTACCACGATGATCGTGCCCAACTCTACATCTTGTTGTGCCAAGACACTGTGAATCGTATCCGACAGTACCGGACCGATTTTATAGGCGGTGATGACAACACTGACTTTGAACGATTTAGTTTTCATGGGATTGTTTGCAATCACAACGTCCTGTGACTACATAATCACCTTGATGTCACGAAACCATGCATGTCCATAAGAGGCATCCTTCTCGTCGGATCGGGTCTGCAGGATGACGACGAAATCGCTGCTCGGCTTGTTGAAATTCAACTGCAAAGGTTTTTCGGATCGACCGACAATACTGTTCCACCCGCTATCGAACAGAACGTCATCAAGTGTTGCGTCACATTTCTTTAAATATTTTTTGACGTTGCGGGAGCTCGCGGTGATGGCGGCGATACGAAAGGACACGGGCTTCGATTTTTCATGTTCCAGAGACAGTCTCGTTTGCATACCGGTTACTGGTGACGGCAGACTAACGGGTAGCTGGGCGATGGAAGGGCCGGGCAGAGTCGGGTGCAGAAAAATATCGTTCTGCTGGGTGTTAACCCACTTGAAACCCACTTTAGGATTGCCAACGCCCTGCACCTGCGTAATGAGGCTTTCTGGGATCTTGCGCAGCAGCACATCGCTGTAGAGTTTTGAAACCTCTGACGGGAACACAATGCAACCGTTAGCCTTTTTCTTATCAAACTGGCTGCCGGTCCAGACGCGCATCGCGAGCATCTTGTTGATCTGGCTCTCATCGAAAATTTTGAGATATCCATCTTCGTCGCCAAAAGCATCGGCCAGCGATAGTCGTGGTGTTGTTACGTAATTGCCTTCCCACTGGAGAACCAGATCAATAAACCGATAGCGGGTAGAAATTCTTTTCTGCAGTGAAAAATGTACCCAGGGCCCTTGTATGTCGTTAGCATCGACTTTCCAGTTGGCCAGTTCTGCGTTGTCTTCGCGAGCGATAAGCTTTGCGATCAGCGCGCCATTATGGCTGGTCGCGAAATCGGGTACGTGAACCGCTATCATCGACAACAGATTGCCAGCATAGGGCAGCAACTGCCTGAACTGACTGGTGTCGATACTGATCGAGGCGTTTCCAGGCTCGCGCTCAAACGTCAGTGACGGGAAATGACCTCGCAAACGACTCTCAAGCTGCAGCTCATTGATACTTCGTCGATAGTCTTCGAGGTCTTCGCGCAATAACGCAACTTGCTTGTCAAGCTTGACGGCATCTTCCGATACTTGATGCAGCTCGGAACCAAGCTGGGTCAGAAAGCTTTTGGAGATCTCCACAGCGGTGTCTTGTGAGGCAATATCGGTAACGTCTACAGTGGCAGGTGCGGAATAACCAGCGCTTTCCCACAGTGCGATTAGCTTGTCCAGAGTCTCGTTGCTTGATGAAGGTGTCTTGACACATACCACTGCACCGTTGGCAGGCCCAAAAAAAGTGTGCAGTTTTCCATTGATGTCGATGGCCGCAAGCTCACTATCAGAACCTGCATCCTTGATGAGATAATGTTCGAAGAGCTCTTCTTCTGAAAACGCTTTTTGCGCAGCAACAAAATCAGTATCCGAGAAACTCAGTAGTTTGTTGTTGCAGTTGAAGACTGAGTAGGGTGCGGTGCTCATCGATGTCACTTTCATGTTGTGATATTGACGACTTAGCTCACGGCTATGACGTATATTTAAGCAACCATTCGAAGGTGCGACTTGTTACCCGTTTTCTGATTCCACAAAGACACGCAAGGAATCTTTGACAAGTCACAGCGATGCGCGTATTTCTTTGCAATTTCAGTCACTTCGGTAGCGAGACCCAATTCGAGTGTTATGGGCTCAAGGCCCAAGCCGATAAACTGGTTGTTAGCGACATGCAGTTCGTTTTCAGCTGCTTCGTTACGTGGGTTAGCAACAAGGTTGACTTCAGCGCCGGTAACTTTGGCGATCATGTTGGCAAGATCGATGACCCGATGAGTCTCTGTCATCTGGTTCAGGATACTGGGTTTCTGACCACGTTCAGGCGCATTGCCTATCGCCAGCTCGATACACTTGCAAGTGTCCTTGATGTGAATGAAGGCACGTGTCTGACCGCCGGTACCGTAAACGGTAAGAGGGTGATTGACAGCTGATTGCATCAGGAAACGGTTCAGCACCGTGCCGTAGTCTCCGTCATAGTCGAATCGATTGATCAAACGATCATCGAGTTGGGTGTGTTCTGTCTGCGTACCCCAAACAATGCCTTGATGCAGATCTGTTATTCTGAGTTTGTCGTTCTTCGCATAGAACTGAAAGAACAATGCATCCTGAGCTTTCGTCAGGTGGTAGATTGAGCCCGGATTAGCAGGATGCAGGATTTCGGTGTCAGTTTCTTGTTCGCCCTGTTTTACAGAAACGTTCAGATAGCCTTCTGGAATTTGCATTCCCGCGCTGCCGTATCCGTAGACGCCCATAGTACCGAGATGGACCAGATGAACGTCTAGTCCGGACTCAACAATTGCAGCCAGAACGTCGTGAGTTGCGTTGAGGTTATTGTTAACGGTATAGCGCTTGTGACGCGCTGATTTCATTGAATAGGGTGCAGCACGTTGTTCGGCGAAATGCACGATTGTGTCTGGTTTCTCCTGTAGGATCAGGTTCAACAGACGCTCGTACTCGGTCCCGATGCTTAGGTTGTGGAAGTTGATAGTGTTGCCGCTAACCTCTTTCCACGCCTTCAAGCGAGTACCCATTGGCTGAATAGGCGTCAGGGAACCTGCTTCCAACTCAAGGTCGATCGCTCGGCGAGACAGATTGTCGATGATCGTGACTTCGTGGCCCTGGCTGGACAGATGCAGGCACGTGGGCCAGCCGCAAAATCCGTCGCCACCTAATACAAAGATCTTTGCCACTTTTCTTTTACCTTCGTTTGGTAACCGTTTGCTTTGCGGTAACGGGTTAGTTTTTTGATCAAAGCCGGTTACAGACGAGCAAAGCGTGTGCCAATGGATTTCGATAGGCAGTGACGACGCGAAGGGATATTTTGATAAAAATGAGCGTCAGATATGACGCACGATCAAGTACGCAGGTCAAATTGTTGGCGTTCCACACAGGTGCTCACTGGCACCTGTGTAGTGAATCGACGGTCGTGCGCGGAAAATTGTTATGATTTTTCGGTCGGCAAGGCTGATGAGGTGTTGTTGTCCGAGTTAACATCAACGACTCGACGAGATGCAAAAGACGATTTACCCGCGTTCGTCGATGCGCCACTGCCTGTGCCGTCGGGATCATCACGATTGGCCAGTGATCGAACTGTGCTTTTCAGTTCGCTTGGCTGACGGGTTGATATGCGCAAACCGCCGTCGTCCGTGTGATCGAGACTGTTACCGCCAGAGTCGCGATCATCGGAATCATTGCTTTGCGCCGCTGCTGCACGCTTTGATTTTACCCGCTCACGTCGGCGTCCGCCCCCGCGGCGTTTTTTCGAGTTCGATGGTGCTTCACTGTTTTCGGTATCACTGGCGTTGGCAGATGACTCCGGGACTGAATTGCTGTCGCTTGCATCTGAAGCTGCGGCCACTTTAGAGCTTTCTCCGCCAGTGCTGTTGACGCTGTCTTTGGCGGGATCACTGCCAGTTGGTTTGGTGCTGGCCGGTTCAGCGCTTTTCGCGTCATTGGCTGTGTGCTTTTCTGCAGCCAGCTTTGATGGCGCTGGCTTCGCATCTGCAGGTGGTTGCGTAGTAGCAGCTTGCGCCGTAGACGCAATCGCCGCAGCACCTGTTGTAACAGCGGCACCGGCACTTAATTTGGCGCCTGCAGTGGTAGATGACGCGGCAGAGGACGCTGGTGGGTTGCCGGGATCTGCACTGGCGGCAACAGCAGTCTCGCCATTACTTTCGGCGTTGTTTTCAGACTGGCTACGACCACGACCACGGCCGCCACGTCGTCGACCACCTCGGCGTCCGCGACTACGGCTTGTCGTGTTGCCGGCTGCATTTTCAGTATTTGGTGCATCACCATTGGCACCATTTGCATTCACTGGAATGGCTTGCTTGTTTTCGTTTTCGCCGCCTGTGTCTGCCTTGGCCGGGGCATTTGACTTAGCGTTGACTGCAGTTTCACCGTCCTTCGCTTCAGCACGTTTGCCTCTGCCACGGCCACGTGTGTTGCGCGTTGCATCCGTATTGTGTGCCGCTTCGTTACTGCCAGAGGTATTTGCGGCATTGCCGCCACGCCCGCGCCCACGTCCACGACCGTTGCCGCGTCCAGCGTTACGACCGTCTCCTGCTTGAGCGTCATCACGTGTGATCTCGTTTGCATCAGCGGAGGCATTTGCGTTGCGATTGCGACCACGTCCTCCGCGGTTACCAGAACGTTTGCCACGACGTTTATTACCGTCTTCAGCAGCGGTACGATTACCGTTGGCATTGCGCCCGGAGCGTGAATCCCCGCGATCACTGCCGGTTTTCTTTTCAGTTGCGCTCTTGGCCACGGCTTTCGCTGCGGCACCGGCACCGAATACGGATGCAACAGCACCGAACAGGCGTTTGATGCCAGTGGTCTGCTCTGCTTCCGTGACCGCCGTTTTCGGCGCTCTGGCGGCAGGTTTCGGCGCGGGAATTTGTGGCGTAACCGTACTGACCGCGGCTTCCTCGACAGGGCGGGTGGTATCAGCCTCGGTTTGGGAATAGGCTTCTGATGTGTCAGTTGCCAATTCATAGCTCTTCTTGTTCAGTGCTTCATGATCGGCTTCGGTCATGCGCACACGTTCAATCGTGTAGTTTGGTGTTTGAATGGTCGGATTAGCGACAATGAGAAGGTCAACCGTGTTGCGTGATTCGATCTCGCTAATGTTGGTCCGCTTTTCGTTCAGCAGGTAAGTGGCTACTTCGACAGGAACATCAGCCAACACGCGATTGGTGTTGTCTTTCATTGCTTCTTCTTCAAGAAGTCGAAGAATGGAAAGCGCGGTTGATTCTATGCCACGAATGGTGCCGTGACCGAGGCAACGAGGGCAAACGTTTTCCGATGATTCTCCGAGGGAAGGGCGCAGGCGTTGTCGCGACATTTCCAACAAGCCGAACTTCGAGATGCGGCCAACTTGAACACGTGCACGATCCTGCTTGAGGGCTTCGCGCAAGCGGTTTTCGACGGCTCGCTGATGCTTCGAAGCCATCATGTCGATGTAGTCGATAACAACCAGACCACCGAGATCACGCAGGCGCAGTTGTCTGGCTATTTCGTCTGCTGCTTCCAGATTTGTATTGGTGGCCGTCTCTTCAATATCCCCACCTTTGGTGGCACGGGCAGAGTTGATATCGATGGAAATCAGCGCTTCGGTGTGATCGATGACCAATGCGCCGCCGGAGGGCAATCGTACTTCGCGCTGAAAGGCTGACTCTATTTGAGACTCGATCTGGTAGCGATTGAATAGTGGAACATCGTCCTGATAAAGCTTCAGTTTGCGCTCGTTTTGCGGCATGTACATGCGGATGAATTCAGCCGCCTGATCAAAGGTTGCTTGTTCGTCAGCAATGATTTCACCGATGTCTCCACGAAAATAGTCGCGTAGGCCACGAACGATGATGTTGCTCTCCTGATAAATCAGGAAAGGCGCTTTACGGCCTTCCGCCGCTTCGGCAATGGCTGACCAGATCGCCGCCTGATAGTCGAGATCCCATTGCAGTTCTTCCGTAGTACGACCGATTCCAGCTGTGCGGACAATAGTGCCCATGCCATCGGGCACGGTAACGTCCTGCATGGCGGCCTTGAGCTCGGCACGATCGTCGCCTTCGATGCGGCGAGAAACGCCACCGGCACGTGGGTTGTTCGGCATCAAGACCAGGAATCTCCCGGCGAGGCTGATAAAGGTAGTCAGGGCAGCGCCTTTGTTACTGCGCTCTTCCTTTTCTATCTGGACAACTATCTCTTGGCCTTCTTTTATCCCGTCGCGGACGTTTGGCCGGCCACTTTCGCCTTTGCCATTGCTGCCCTTCAGGTATTCACGGGCAATTTCCTTGAAAGGAAGAAAGCCGTGTCGTTCGGCACCGTAATCAACAAATGCCGCTTCGAGGCTGGGTTCGACGCGGGTGATCTTGGCTTTGTATATGTTTGATTTTTGCTGTTTGCGTGATTTGTGTTCTATATCCAGGTCGACGAGACGTTGGCCATCAACTATGGCTACTCGCAACTCTTCTTCGTGAGTTGCATTTATGAGCATTCTTTTCATTATTTATGAGATCCACGGTGGATTCCCTCACGGCCAGACTCCTTTGAGACGCCCACACACACGAATGCCGCGAAATCTGATGTTCGCGTGGCAGCTGTGCGCAGGTTTGGAATGTGTGCTCAACATTGAGTTGGACGGGCTTGTTTAGAATCCAGATTGTTTTAGGTTGGCCGCAAAAACTGCCCAAGGATGCTGGGCAAAGTCTTGCTTCCGCGTTCGCGACCCAATTTTTTCCAGTTTCCTGGGTCACGATCTGACTGTTTTGCTGACAGGTGTCGTCATCATCTGAATTTCGCCTCTGGCGTGATCCTCGATCAAGAGAGCTGTTAGCAGCATCCCGAATTTACAACTCGGGGTACCAATCAGGGGCGCGTGCAGAGCGACACTCGTGTCAGGCGGGCAGGCGGGAAAAAATCCGTTATCCGACCGACTCTTTAATATAGCAGCGACAGGGAGATTCAGCAATCGAAGGATAGTTCCACCATCTGTTGCGGATTGCGTGATAATTCTGCCTGAACCTTACTGGTGAGTATCAAGCAACTTCCATGCAAGAACATGACAAAAATATGTCAGAGCCCGGCGCTTCGTCTGCTTCATTGCAGCATACCCGTGTTCGGCATGTGGAAGTGACAAAAAACGAACTCAATCAACGAATCGACAATTTTTTGCTGCGCCGTTGCCCAGGAGTGCCACGCACGCACATTTACCGAACCATCCGCAAGGGTGAGGTCCGTGTCGACGGTAAGCGTGTGAAGCCGACCAGAAAGCTCGCCGTGGGGGAAAAGGTTCGGATTCCGCCAATGCAGCTGAAATCCAGCCAGCGTGTGCGTGTGCCGGATGACGCGGTGCAGGCCGTTATCGACAATATTGTGTTTGAGCACGCGGACTTTCTCATCCTGAATAAACCGCCCGGGCTTGCGGTACATGCCGGGAGTGGGGTGCCGTTTGGTGCAATCGATGCCTTGCAACAAGGGCTTGAGACGCCGACGCTCGAATTGAGCCACCGGCTCGACAAAGATACCAGCGGCGCTCTGCTGGTCGCTCGTAATGCAGGCACTAACAGGCAGTTGCAAGATCTCTTTCGCGAGCGTCAGGTGGACAAGCAATATCTCGCGCTGGTTGATGGGCAGTGGCCTGCAACCCTCACGGAACTGAATGCCCCGCTATTGAAAAATACTGAGCAGGCAGGGGAGAGGAAGGTAGTTGTGGATTCAGCGGGTCAGTCAGCCACGACTCACGTGACAGTGATCCAAAGGTACCGTGATTCGACCTTGCTCGACGTGGTGTTGGAGACCGGGCGGACGCACCAGATTCGGGTGCATGTCAGCCATGCCGGGCATGCGGTTGTCGGTGACACCCGGTACGGCAATAATGCCCGCAATGCGAGCTTCCGGAGACAAGGCCTGAAACGCATGTTCTTGCATGCCGCGGCACTGGGCTTTGTTTGGCAAGGTGATCGTATCGATGTTGAATGCTTGCCAGGCACCCGCTGGGCGCAGGCGATTGATCGACTTGATATTATCTGACATCCGGCACGCAGTCCCTGATCTGTTTGAAGTGACGGGGAAATGCTGTCACCATTCGTCAAGAGGTTGTGGAGTTCAACTGAAGAGGGCATCCCTTGGTTACGATGAGTGATGTTTCTATCGCGGCGGGGGTCTCGACCGCGACGGTGTCCAGGGTTATCAATCACCCGGAAATTGTCGATACCCGCACTCGAGACAAGGTGCAGGCGGCAATCGCGGCGCTTAACTATCGACGCAATGAAGTGGCGCGTGGCTTGGCAAGCCAATCCTCGCGCACGATAGGTGTCGTCGTAAACACCTTTGCGTCAACCTATTTCGGGCGCATGATAGAAGGTGTATCGGTTGCCTTGCGTGAACTCGGTTTCCATGCCATCGTGGAATCCAGCAATCTGAATGTCGACGGTGAACGACGATCCATTGATTCACTGATCAGTCGTCAGGTTGATGCCTTGATTATTTATAGTTATCGCTTGTCTGACAGGGATGTCGGTGAATTGATGAACAGCATACCGACGATGGTATTGATTGATCGTCAGGTGTCTGGGTTTGAAGGGCGGTGCGTCTGCCTGGACAATAAGCAAGGTGGCGCCAAGGTCGCGCGATATCTACTGGATCAAGGCCACGAAAAAATCGCAATGATTGAAGGGCATAATTTCATCGGTGCTACCGAACTACGCTCCGGAGGCTTTACGGATCTGCTCAAAGAAGCGGGGCATCCTGTTGTAGCTGACAACATTGTAAAAAGTGATTTCAGCTTTGACGGTGGCCGTCACGCGATGAAGACCTTGTTTGAATCTGGTCAGAAATTTACCGCCGTTTATGCGCAAAATGATCAAATGGCGGCCGGGGCCATCGACGCCTGCCGTGAAGTCGGCTGGAAGGTACCCGATGATATTTCAATTGTAGGCTTTGATGATCTGGATGTGGCTTACTACGCATCACCTAAACTGACCACCGTCTGCTGTCCTCTGGAAAAGATGGGCCGCTGCGCTGCAGTGCTGGCCCACGGACTGGCGACAGACCAGTCGGCATCGCTGTCTTCGCATCAGCGAATCTTTGTACCGGAAATAGTTGAACGTGAGAGTGTGCGTCGGTTGTAAGCTCTACCCGCATGGCATCAAGCAAAACAAATACCTTGTCGGTCGCACTCGAAAGCGAGGCGGCGATGGTCGCGCTCGGACAACGACTGGTCAGAGTGTTGCCACCACGCCTGTTGATCAGCTTGACGGGGGAGCTGGGTGCCGGCAAAAGTGTGCTTGCTCGTTCAATGATTGAAGCACTGGGTGTCACCGGGCGTATCAAGAGCCCGACATATACCTTGCTGGAAACCTATCAAGCACCAAGCCGGCGCATTGCGCATCTGGATTTGTACCGGTTGGAGGATCCGGACGAATTGCATTATCTCGGCTTCGATGACGTGCTTGCCGAGCATGAACTCATTTTGATCGAATGGCCGCAAAAGGCGGGTGGACAGCTGAACCGGGTGAGAACCTGCATGTCTCACTGGCAGATTACCCTTCATTATTCGGAGACCGGGCGTGTGGTTGACATTGCAGGCCTTGAAGCTTTGCCAGAATAGACAATTGGAATAGACAATTCACGTTTCTTTTACGGGAAACCTTCCTATGCTTATCTCAAGCGAAGATTTGTCCAGCACATCGGGGGGTGTAGAGGATATGTCAGCTAATTTGCGTCGTATGGCGGCGCCGTTCTCACGTGCGGGCCTGATGGCTGTGTGTTTATGCCTGATGATCTGGCCGGCCCTGTCATCTGCGGGGACGCTGTCAGCGCTACGCATCGTGTCGCAGGACACGCTAATGTTGCACCTCGATCTCGATTCCGTTGTGCCGGATGCGAAGCTCTTTACGCTGGACAACCCGGATCGTCTGGTCATTGATCTACCCGGAACGGTGCTCGCATCGAGTTTGTCAGCGCAGACCTATGCCGATGGCCTTGTCCAGGCCGTTCGATATGGCTTGCACGGCAGTCAGGATTTGCGCGTCGTTGTCGATCTGCAGCAGGCGGTATCTCCGTCGTTTCGATTCCTGGATCGTCGGAGCGGGCAACGGCTGGTGATAGATCTCGGTGTTCCGGGTAGCGTAGAGAACAAACCCGTCGAGGCCCGCGCCGCCTCGTCCGGTGAATTGCGCGATGTTGTTGTGGCCATCGATGCCGGGCATGGCGGCAAGGACCCGGGTGCAATAGGGCAACGTCAAACCCGCGAGAAGGATGTTACGCTGGCGATTTCCCGGAAGCTTTATGCCTACCTGAATGCTCAGCCCGGTATTCAAGCGGTGCTGACACGCGAAGATGACACGTACATTGGTCTACGTGCCCGTATTGAGCGCGCGAGCGAAGCCTCAGCCGATTTGTTTGTGTCGATTCACGCCGATGCAGTGTTGCGGCGTAGCGCCGCGGGTAGTTCGGTCTACGCCTTGTCGATGGACGGTGCCAGTTCAGAGCTGGCGGCGAGACTGGCAAAAAGCGAGAACGAAACGGCTGCGTTGTTTGGTGATGTGGAGCTGGGTGGGCTCGAAAAACATCTTCGCCAAACCCTGCTCGATCTTGCGCAAAGCTCGACAATGGAATCCAGCCTGGCAGCCGGCAACGAGGTGCTGGCGGAATTGAAAAAGCTGGGTCCGGTGCATAAACCGAACGTTGAACAAGCGGCGTTTGTCGTGTTGAAATCGCCTGATATTCCTTCCTTGCTGGTCGAAACGGCGTTTATCTCGAATCTGAAGGAGGAGAAAAAGCTGCGCAGCAAAAGTCATCAGCAAAAACTCAGCCGGGCGATAGGTAAAGGGATAACGCGCTATCTGACAATGCGTGCGCCACACGGCACTCGAATTGCCGCCGCCAGAGGTTCTGTCGGCACCGAATAAGGCGCATAATAGGCAGGTGACGACGAGCGCCAGCACCAGCATCGAATCAAGGATCCATCAGCTCCCGGATCATCTGATCAATCAGATAGCCGCCGGAGAAGTGGTCGAGCGTCCTGCCTCCATCATCAAGGAATTGATCGAAAACAGCCTTGATGCCGAGGCCACTGATATCCGAATCGATATTGAGCAAGGTGGTCTTGAGCGCGTGCGGGTGCGGGATAATGGTCGTGGTATCGTCGCCGCAGATCTGCCGCTTGCCTTAAGCCGTCATGCAACCAGCAAGATCAATTCGCTTGATGAGTTGCAACAAGTGATGACACTCGGTTTCCGCGGTGAAGCCTTGCCGAGTATTGCCTCAGTATCCAGGCTGACGATAACCAGTCGTACACAGGACGATGAAGATGGCAGTCGCATTGTTTATCGTCCGGACACGACGCCGAGTCTGACGCCGGCGCCGCATCCGCCTGGTACCACGGTTGATGTGCAAAACCTTTTTTATAATGTTCCGGCGCGACGCAAGTTCATGCGGACACCGCGCACCGAATACTCGCGCGTCGAAACCATCGTCAAGACACTTGCCATGGCGCATCCGACCGTGTCGTTTCAAATGAATCACAATGGCAAGGATACGTTGAGCTTTCCTGCAGCGACAACAGATGCAGAACAGGATCAACGTATTGCAAAGATCCTCGGCAAGGATTTCGCGTCCGCCGCAAGGCGAGTCGTGTTGGAGGGGCCGGGAGTTGCCTTGCATGGCTGGATCGCCGATCCAAGCTTTTCCCGCAGTAGCGGCGACATGCAGTACTTTTTCGTCAACCATCGGATAGTACGTGACAAGGTCATCACGCATGCGGTGAAGCAAGCTTATAGTGACTTGATTTATCACCAACGTTTTCCTGCGTTTGTGCTGTTTCTGGGCATCGATCCGACTGCGGTTGATGTCAATGTGCACCCGGGCAAACATGAAGTCCGTTTTCGTGACAGTCAATTGGTGCATGGCTTCGTCAGACGTTCATTGAAGGATTACCTAGCCCGTTTACGACCCGAACAGGGCGCGTCTGAGGGATCAAGTGAGCTTGGTGGAATAGACGGTGTGGTCACTGTGCCAGATGGGTCCGCCGGACGAGCCGGGCAGGGTGGTATGCGTGCTCCTGCGCCTATCAGCCCTTATGCGTCATCAGCAGCTGTGCAGAGACCGATGCCGCTTGAAGTGCGTGACCAGCTGCAGTCCATGGCGAAGCTAAGCGGAGCCGGTCGTCAAAGCACAGCTCAGAACTCGGCCGATACCGCAGGCGAAACATCTGCGAACGCGGGTGAAAATAATCCGGCTATGCCACCGCTGGGCTTTGCTCGAGCTCATTTGCACGGCGTTTATATTCTTGCGGAAAATGCGAAAGGTATGATCATTGTCGATGCGCATGCGGCCCATGAACGCATTACCTATGAACGATTGAAGGCGTCCTACGAAAGTAATGATGTACGTTCGCAAGCGTTGCTGGTGCCAGTTGCTGTCAATGTCAGTGAAGCGGAAGCGCAACGTGCACAAGATGAACGAGACTGGTTGCAGCAGTTCGGTTTGACGGTTGACCGTCAGGGGCCGGAAACGCTTTGTATTCGTTCGGTGCCAGCCATACTGGGGCAGGCCGACGCTGCTGGCCTGTTGGCAGATATTTTGTCGGAGCTGATGACTCACGACATCAGCGAACGTCTCACCGCTGCGGTCAATGAAGTCTTGTCATCCATGGCTTGTCATGGATCGGTGCGGGCCAACCGGAGTTTAAGTTTGAGTGAAATGAACGCCTTGCTGCGACAGATTGAATCGACTCCTAATAGCGGTCAGTGTAATCATGGGCGTCCAACCTGGACAAGCCTTTCGATGGTTGATCTTGACAGGTTGTTCATGCGTGGTCGCTGACAGGGTCTGATACTTGCGGTGATACTTTTTCTGTTGGGGCCCACGGCGACGGGCAAGACCGCCTTGTCGACAGGCTTGGCCAAGGCCTTGTCGGCGGAGATCATCAGTGTCGATTCGGCGCTGGTCTACCGCGGATTGAATATTGGCACAGCCAAACCCGATACCGAAGAGCGCGATGGTGTTGCTCATCACCTGATCGATATTCGGGATCCATGGGAGACTTATTCCGCCGCAGAATTTGCCGCTGATGCCCGTTGTCTGATAGGCGAGATTCAATCTCGCGGATCCATACCGTTGTTGGTCGGGGGCACGATGCTTTACTTCAACGCGCTTGAGCATGGTATTGCTGAGTTACCCGCAGCAGATGCCTTGATAAGAAAAGAAATAGCGGCAGAGGCAGATCGTCTCGGTTGGGCTACCTTGCATAAAACGCTGAGCGACATTGATCCTGTGTCGGCGAATCGCATTCATCCTAATGATCCGCAACGATTGCAACGGGCATTGGAGGTGTATCGGATAACCGGTAAGCCGTTGTCTGAATTGCACGCTGAAACGAAATCACCCTTGCTGGATAAACCGATCAAGATTGCCCTGGTGCCTGAATCAAGAGCGTGGTTGCATGAACGAATCGAGCGGCGTCTGGTCTTGATGAAACAAGCAGGTTTTCTGGATGAGGTCAGAAGCTTATCGCTAGATAAACGTATCCATGCCGGTCTTCCTTCCATGCGCAGCGTCGGCTACCGACAGGCATATGCGTATCTTGAAGGCGATACGCCGGATGATGACTGGATGTCAAAAGCTGCAGCTGCAACGCGGCAATTGGCCAAACGTCAGTTCACCTGGATTCGCAGCATGGAGTCGCTAACTGAGCTTGCATGCGATAGTCTGGATAAAACGCAGCAGCTCGATAAAGCGCTGGCTCGAGTTAAACAAGGTTAAAGGTTTAGTCATTCATGGCAACAACACAAACATTAATGCCAACGCTTGTCGAGCAAATTGGCAACACCCGTCTGGTTCCGATTCAGCGTATTACGCAAAACGCGAACGGCAATCAGATTCTGGGCAAACTCGAAGGTGATAACCCCGCCGGGTCCGTCAAGGACAGGCCTGCGAGCAACATGATTGTTCAAGCACAGGCACGCGGTGATATCAAACCTGGCGATGTGCTGATAGAAGCGACCAGTGGTAATACCGGCATTGCGTTGGCTATGGTCGCAGCGAGTATGGGGTATCGCATGCGTCTGATCATGCCGGATAACATGACCGATGAACGTAAAGCGTCGATGCGTGCGTATGGCGCTGAACTGGTTCTGGTCACGGAAGATCAAGGCATGGAGTACGCTCGTGATCTTGCCGCTGAAATGGCAGACAAAGGTGAGGGTCTGGTACTCGATCAGTTTGCCAATCCGGACAACTTTGATTCACATGTACTGACAACCGGGCCTGAAATCTGGCGAGATACTCAAGGCAAGATCACCCACTTTGTCAGCTCCATGGGGACGACCGGTACCATCATGGGGGTGTCACGGTATCTGAAGACCAGGAACCCGGATATCCAGATCATCGGCGTGCAGCCTGAAGACGGTTCCAGTATTCCCGGGATCAGGCGATGGCCTGAAGCGTATCTGCCCAAGATTTATGAACCTGAACGCGTGGATAGAATCATTGATGTCAACGCATCGGATGCTGAAGAGATGGCTCGTCGTCTGGCGCGTGAGGAAGGCATCCTGGCTGGTGTTTCCTCGGGAGGTGCCTTGTGTGCCGCGTTGGAATTACTACCGGAGTTGCATGATGCTGTTATCGTCACTATCGTTTGTGACCGCGGTGACCGCTATTTGAGTAGTGGACTCTTTCCGCCAGTGTGAATGTCCGTATGTCACACGAGCGGGTTTGTTGAAGCTCGTTTTTATGACAGCATGAATTCGACGTCGATTCCGGCGACATTCAATTCATCGCCACTGTGTAACAGAACAGGTTCATCGCCAATGGCATCGCGATTCAACGTCGGACGATCTACGCTGTCATCGCTTTCGATGTGCATCAAGAAATAACCATCGGGCTTGCGCATGATGGCAGCGATCTGAATGCCCGGCCGACCAAGCGTTGTAACCGGTTTGTCGATCGGCAGGATCTGCCCGGACTTGGCTCCGTTTTTGATCTCAATGACAGCCCCACGTGAAGGCGTTGCCGGTGAATCGAGTTCATGCATTGGTTGCTGGATGTCATCGTTACTGATGCCTTCCAGAGGATGTGCATTGGTACTCGCAGGTTTGGATGCGGCTGCTGGCACTTCTTTACGAAGAACCGGCGCTTCTGCCACAGCGGCATTGGAATCGATTTCAGCGGAGAGGCCGGCTGTACCCGTATTTGCGTTGACGGCTTGCAAGGTTGGTCTTTCGGCAGGTTCGCGACCAAGCGCAACCCGAGCCTTGTCCGACAGACTCATCGCTTGTTCATCGATGTCTGAATTGTCGTAGTCGACCGGGGCAGGTTCATGAGCGAGAGATTCATCGCGTGATCGTTCGGATGCCGCGCCTGGGGCCGCGGCTTCAATATGTGCGCTCGCTCTGGCACCCACTGCACTCGCTGCGACTGCGCCGGCTGCAAGTGCACTTTTCGCGACTTCATCTGACGCAACTTCGCTTCTTGCATCAATGCTGGCCGCGTCCGCGATGCGTGAGTCTTTGTCGGCTGCCTCATCCGACACATACTGCAAACGAACCTTGCCCATGATGATCTCATCTTTGTGCTGCAGAATCTGACGGGCGATCAAACGGCCGTTGATGTATGTGCCGTTGGTACTGTTCAGATCTTCTATCCAGGCTTCGCCATCTTCGATAGTGATGCGTGCATGCTTACCGCTGACCGAAAGGTTCGGTACGCAGACATCATTGCTTGATCGACGACCGATGGTGATGATGTCGCGGTCAGTAGGGAAATCGAATTCGTCGACTTCATGGTCCTCGTGCGTCACGATGATCGTGCTCATGGGTAGGTCCTTTTGGCCGTAGCCGGTTGACGTAAAAATACAACAATTATTATTGGCTTTTCGCCACTGCGAGTCAACAACCGAGTTTTTTATGGACGTTTGCTTGACGTCTTGTGCGCATAACATCCAATAATTCGGGCCAACGCAAGCTGTTGTCAGCTGCCGGTGGTAATTGAAAGTCGCTCGCCCGGATGAATGACATCGGAGTCCAGCGCTTGTCCGTTCTGATCAGTGATATCGCGTACGCGTACCGAGAATTTTGATGCAATATCGGACAAGGTGTCGCCGATTGTCACGACATACTCCAGAGTCTCACCAGCGACGGCTTGCCTGCCAGCACCCTGCTTGTCAAGTACCGCGAGTTTTTGGCCAATCCAGATGTGTGACCCTTCAATACCATTCATGTTTTTGAGTCGGCGCTGTGAAATACCGTACTCCAGCGCGATACTGCTGACAGAATCGCCAGCGACGACGGTATGGGTCAGTGGCAACGAGTAAAGAGTCTGGTCGCCTGCTTGTTGAATTTTTTCAACGAAAGTTTTTGCGTCCCCGCTTGGAACATACAACACATGTGGTCCCTTGGGTGGCGTGACGCCGTGGACCAGCGCGGCGTTTAATCGCATCAGATCGGGCTCTGACAAGGACGAAAATGCTGCAACCTTGTCAATACTGACGCGCACACCAACATCAACCAACTTGAATGCGCTGCCTGTTTTGACTTCAGGTACGGTCAAAGCGCTGTTGTTGGCATCACGCAGGGCATCAATCAAGGCGAGAAATTTTGGTACATAATTTTTCGTTTCATCCGGCAGGTCGAGTGACCAGTAATCGGTGGGTTTGTCATTTTTGCGATTTTTCCGGATCGCACTTCTGACACGGCCGGGACCTGAATTGTAGGCGGCGAGGGTCAACATCCAGTCACCGTTGAACTCTGCATTGAGATAACTCATGTAGTCGATCGCGGCGGTTGTCGAGGTTGTAATATCTCTGCGTCCGTCATACCACTGGTTACGCTCGATACCGATTTCCTTCGCGGTTATCGGAACAATTTGCCAGATACCGGCGGCATTGCCCGCACTGACGACATCCGGAAGATAGCCGCTTTCAATGGCGGGCAGCAGCGCGAGCTCTATGGGTAAAAATCGCGAATCCAGTTGTTCGACGACGTGGCCGATATACGGTGATGCACGGGACAAAATCTTACTGACCCATAAGGCCTCTCTTTCGTATTGTTCGCGATAATCCTTGATGGCCTGATTGTCAGGAATCTCAATTCGCGTGGCAGACTGGATTGCGGTCCATACGTTGGTCGATGTCTGAACCGGGACATCCGGCGGGCGGGCCGGGACAAATTCCGTTGCTTCTGGCTCGATATCGGTATCTTGCGCCGGTGTCAGCTCGAGATCGTGAATGTGTTCATCAGGCACTTCCCGCAGCATCTGGCGATCCGCGGCTTCCGTATTGCCCAGCGTCGGCAGAGCGATACCCTGAGCATTGGCGCCTGTGTGGGCCAGGAAGGCCACGATGATCACGATCGGCGAGATAACGAAAGCTATACTGGTTGAGGGTGACACGAATTTAAGTGAAGCAGTGAGCGATGACAGCGTAAAAGGTTGACAGTGATGCGAATTTCAAACAAGTCTCGACGAACCCCGATCTGGCTGGAGTCGCAAGCGCCGTTGCGGCAATGGTACGCATCCGGCCTCGGTCAGTCTATCGCCGAGCGGTTACAGTCGGCGCTGAATTCACGTCTTGGGGACGTTTTTGGCTATCAGGGGCTGCAAATCGGCAATCTCATTGAAGCCAGTGACCTGTTAGAAGGTGCGGGTCTGCAACGACGGATAATCCTGGATGCTCCCGGTAATCATGCCGATATCCACGCCGATGTACTGTCCTTGCCGATCGCGACCGGATCGATGAAGGCTGTGTTGTTCTTTCATACGCTGGATTTTTGCGAAGCGCCGCATCAGGCCTTGCGCGAGGCGGATCGAGTGCTGACAGATGATGGCCAGCTGATCATCGTCGGTTTCAACCCCTTCAGTGCTTTTGGTGTGCGCCATTTGATCACGGCCTGGCGGCATCGAGAACCCTGGAACGGGCGTTTCTATTCGCGACGCCGTGTCGGCGAATGGCTGTCCGTGCTCGACTACCGTGTACTCGATAGTGCAGCTTTGTTCATCCGCCCACCGATCAACAGCGCTCGCGTCTTGCGCCGACTGAACCGTCTGGAACGCCTGCAGCCATGGGTAGGTGGAATCGGTGGTTTGTATATCTTGCGAGCTCGCAAACAGACGATTCCAATGACAATGTCGCGTACGCAATGGATGAAAAAACGTCGTGGTCTGGCCGTCGGCAGTTATGCCAGATCGGGCGACTCTGTCCCACAGCAAAGTGCTAGTGTTGCGCGCATCGATTCACACAGGTCTGACAAGCGCTCCGAATGATAGAAATATTTACCGATGGTGCCTGCCGGGGCAATCCCGGCCCCGGCGGTTGGGGAGTTTTATTGCGTGCGGGCAAACATGAAAAGGAATTGTGGGGTGGTGAGGCGCATACGACCAACAATCGTATGGAAATGACGGCCGTCATTGAAGCCTTGAAAGCGCTGAAAAGACCCAGCGAAGTGGTACTGACCACCGACTCACAGTATGTGCGAAAAGGCATCACTGAATGGATCGAGGGCTGGAAGCGCAAGAACTGGAAAACCGCGGCAAAGAAACCGGTCAAGAACGCTGAGCTGTGGCAGGAAATAGACGCATTGGCGGCGCATCACACGATCGACTGGCGCTGGGTCAAAGGCCACAGCGGGCACAGTGAAAACGAACGTGTTGATGATCTCGCCAATCGGGGTATTGATGAACTGCTTGAGGGTTAGGTTTGATTTGCACCAATCCAGCCTTGCAGGTTAACGCCTCGCACTCAAGCTGATGTTGCTGGAACTGCCGAATGCCGTAGCCAACAACGTATCGTTATCTCATCAACTCAAGGCATCCATAACTCGGTCTCTGGGTAGAACTGCGACCAGGCAAACCAGAACGCCTGATGGCTTGCCGGATCAGAGCCGGCATCATCCATCGCCTTTATTCCGCCGGCGTCAAGTGCCAGCCGAACGTTTTCAAATTCGATTTTCTCGCCACGGGAAAGTGCAACAAAGGCGCTGACTCTTGGAAAAGCCACCGGTTTACCGGATGCGGTGATCACGCCTATTACATCTTCATGCACAGGCAGACGCGGATCGACATCACCTACCGGAAAGATCGGACCATTGGCATCTCGTCCGTTACGAAAGTCCGGGTTGCGCCCTAGCGCATAACGTTCCAACAGCACTGTGGTATTCGGATGCTCACGCTTCCAGCTGCCCCAGTCACTGGTAACAATCGAAACTTGTTTCAGTACAAGATTCTTTTCTGCCAGTGGGCCGCTTACCGCACTACCCAGAAACGTATCGAAGACTGAGTGCGTATTCAAGTCGTACATAACTTTGTTGGATCGACTCAAAAGCCCCGATGTACGCAGGACCGGTCTTTCAATGCCGTCGGGCATATTGTCTGTGTAGAAGGCTTGTGCAGCGCCACAGAGAGTACAGTAGGGAATACCTAGATTTCGACCACCCAAAGTATCGTTGATCATCTCGCGAACTTCCATGATTCGCCGGGGATAGGCGCGCGCTTCTCCGTTTACTTCAATGCCGAAGACAATGTCGCTGTCTTTCAACCACCTTGCATCTTCAGCCTTACTGACCTCCGGGTTATCGGCAGCAGGTATACAATTGCAACCGTCATCAGTTTTGTTATAGGCGCGATTGTCTATCAGTACACCACCCCACGATATCAGACGCCAGTCAATATCTCCTTCGACAAACAGTTCATCCCAACCAGGAACATTTATCGTGAAAATCGCTCGCTTATAGTTTAGATATTCGGGCGGGGCAGGGATGTTCCATGCGAGTAAATGATTGGTGATATCGCGCCATGCGTTGTTCACATCAAATGTTTTTCCTACTAAGGCTGACGCGGCGAGGGTCAATGCTTGCTGCGGTTGGCGGCCGGCTGCAAAACGCAGCATGTCACTGATGATCCAGGCGAGCCGCGGGTCACCCGATTTGCTGATGGCCGTGAGCGCCAGTTCCTGATTTTTATCCCAGACCGAGAATGCGGTACTGTCGATAAATGCCACGCGAGCGGCAAATTGCATCGCCGGTGAGAGCGGTCCCTCAGGCACTGACGGCGCTACGCCGAATTGCTCCACGACGTAATCTGGCAGAGGGTCAGAGTTTTGCGCAATCAGTTGAGAAGGCAGCAGGCTACAGAGCGCAAACGCTGCAAGCAGTAGGTTGAAGTGAGTACGGGAATCCATCGTTACCAAACGCCCTGGTCAAGCGGAAATGCTCGGGTGCAGAAACTGACTCGTCCTCAATCAGAATGACTTATCGATTCGAAGTTCAAAAAATGTAAGGACCGACGGAAAATCCGTGCTGGTATTTTGCGCGATCAGGTTATTCCAACTGATGCAAGTCAGAAGGACCTGACGGGCAGCACGGCAATCATGGTCAGGTCCTTGTCTCCAATTGACGCGGAACCATCTGGCAGTAAAAACCAGACAATCTCGGTAGTGTGCTCGGTTGAGGACCAGAGGTTAGGGGTAGCCAGCTCGTCAAATTCGTTCAAAACCAAAGGGACATCGAATTTATACCTTTCGATTTGTAGCAGCTCGCCGATCGACGGTAGATACCAATCATCAAAAACTTTTACATTGGCACTGCCATCAACACTCATGGTGGTGCTGTAATCCAGTGCCGCCTGTGCCGCTGGACTGCTACATTTTTGCTGCCCTTCAGAACCAGCTTCGTTTACTAATGCCGTTTTGTTAAGTGCGCCGGATTGTACTTCTTCAATTGGCTTCAGCTGTTCAACAGGGTCGAAAAAACCCGTCAAATTAGGTATGCCGACCAGATCAAATTTACTGCAACCCCAGGATATATCATCACCAGAAATAACCTCGGGCGCAAATTCCAGTCCGTTGCTACCATTGTTGGATACCGCAAATACGACGCCGCCCCCGGGGCCTGTTTCGCCGATTTCAAATGTTGTCTTTGATGGGTCAATACTTTTAGAAATGGTCTCTGTGGCTTGTACAGCTGTACTATTGCACGAGGCGATCAGTGTGAAGGCTACTGCTGACACGATTGTTTGCCAGCATCGGCTAGTCTGAAAATATCGGTTCATAGTTCTACTTGGGTTTGACTTGTATTCTCTGGTGATTGATGCTGAATAAACAGCACGGCATTGGGCAGTTGGCTACAGCATTCCGCCTGCGCCATGACAGGCTGGTTGCCTGCAATACGTCAAGTTTATTGTGCTCAATACTCCGTGGAACACGTATTGGTGCAATTTGAGATTTAAAAAAGACCTGCAAATTGGATCTGACCTGCGAGGATTATGCCATATCGTGATTTGATGCGACTCTTGCAGGTGTGAGCATCGCCAAGCCCTTGGTTAATCCTTGAGAAATCCCTGAGAAATCTTCGAAAAACCCTTGAGATGCGATTGAGGATTCGCTAAGGCATTTTGGTGTCGGCGGTTGGATTAGTTGCCAGATATTTTTTTAGCTGTCCATTTTTCTTGGCCAATGCGAGGTCATCGGATCCTCCAATGTGTTGGCCATTGATAAAAATCTGGGGCACCGTATGTCTATTACTACGATTACGCATCTCTGATAATTTTATTGAGTCATGCGTGACATCGATGACTTGATAAGGCACACCCATACGCCTAAACAAAAATTTTGCGCGCAAGCAAAAGACGCAAAAACTTTTTGAGTAAATTTCAACGTGAGCCATTGGAATTCAAATTGTAATTTATGTGTAGGTTGTCGGAGAATGACGCTAAGTACCGCCCAAGGGTCTTAGCAAACTGGACACTGTTAAGCCATTTTATGGTTGTATGATTTTGGTCATTTCTTGCCTAATTAATCCGTTACGTCGAGTTTTTTGCTGGTAGGCAACAGCGGTGCCGACGTCTGGAGACAACCACCAGGTACGCGTACCCCAACGCTCTTTGCAAATGACTTTGAAGGTGTCGTAAATGCCGGATACGATTTTAACCTTGACCGCGCCGATGACTTCGCAGCTGCGTCTGGAACTCCAGGCCCGGGCGAACAAGGAGCTGCTGCCTTTCATCTGGTAAGTGATTTTGTTCCCGATTTCCAACGGCCAGAGTGAATCGCTGGTTACCTTCACAGCTGATTTGCCGCTGCTGGGGCAATTTGACCAGACGGTCGCTGGGGCAAATCCACGAGTGGTACGTGTCCATGAACAACCATCTGAGCGCTCATAGCTTTCAATGGCATCATCACCAGCCACTTTTTTCATATACCCGGGTTTGCCCTTTTCATCAATAAAGTGCCATTCCCAGCCAATTTGCCGGGAGTCCGGGCCAGGCAATGGGGGAAGGTTTTCTAGAGGCTCGAGTTCTTCCAGCGCGTGCGAGAACTGGGGTAGAAGAGCCATTGCAAGGAGTACTAACAGGCGGGCCATGATTCTTGATTACATTTTATTGTGTGTTGAATGATATTTTAACGTGTCTTGAAGCGTTGACAGAATCCAGTAGCCAGGTGTTTTGTTCTGTCTGGTGTTTGCGCTAACCAACTACTCCGTCTTGATACAGAGCAGCCGTACTCGCTTGATTCAAACCCAATTCGAGTAGTATTTCCTCGCTATGCTCCCCTAAGGCGGGTGGCTGCCGTTGCAGTGACGGTCGAATTTGATTGTCGCCAAATTCCAGCGGCAAGCTCGGCAGCATCGTGCTGTTGGCAACGGCATTTCTGGCTGTGTGCAAGGCAAGGTCCAGCAAGCCGCCGGGGGCCTGCAACTGCTCGTTGCTGATCAGGTCTTCCGGCCTGCCGACTTCTGCCCATGATACGTCCGCCGCTTTGCACCCCTCGATCATCTCGTTATGACTTCGTGTTTGGAAGTAATCGACCAGTTCAGGAAGAAGCCAGTCTCTTGCCAGTGTTCGTTGCACGTTCGTGTGCAGGCGCTCATCGTCCGCCAAATGCGTAAGCTGAAAAACCTTGCAGAACCGTAGCCATTGTGTGTCGCTGGTAACGCCAATGAACAGGGGTTGTTCATCACGGCTATGGAAAACATCGTATATACCCCAAGCACCCTTGCGGGCCGTCATCGGTGGCACTTCCTCACCCGTTGCGGCACCACCGGCCATGTGTGAGGCCATCATGAACGCTGCTGATTCGAACAGCGAGCTACCTACGCGTTGACCCTTTCCGGTTGCATCCCGTTCACGCAAGGCAGCCAGTACTCCGGTCACGCCGAATACAGCGCCAAGGATATCGACAATGGAGGCACCTGCACGTAGTGGCTGTCCGGGTGGCCCGGTCATGTAGGCAAGACCACTTTGAAACTGTACGACTTCGTCCAGTGCAGGGCGATCCTGCCAGGGCCCTTTCAAAAATCCCTTCAAGGAAAGGTATATCAGACCAGGATTATGCAAACGTAAGCTTTCCCATCCACAACCCAAACGTTCCATGGTTCCTGGGCCATAATTATCTAATACGATATCTGCACCCGCAACCAGTGAATGAACGATTGATTGACCCGAGGGGGTTTTCAGATCCACGGCAAGGCTACGTTTGTTGCGATTGAATGTCGCAAAGAAACCTGATGCGAAGCCGGGTAATTGCCGAGTCTTGTCCCCATCGGGTGCCGGTTCGATCTTGATGACGTCGGCCCCCAGATCAGCCAGCAACAAACCGGCACAGGGACCCATTATCGTATGACTGAATTCAAGCACGCGCAGCCCGCCAAGCGGCTTTGGGGTGTCGTCGTTCTTTTCACGATTCATTGAGCAGTATTATCCGCTAACGCGTACACGATAACTGGACAGACTACCACCGTGCAGAGTGGCACTCGGCAATCGATGTCCAACAAGAGATTCGGCAAGATATCCGACGTCAACCAGTCTGTCCAGGTCGATGCCCGTCTGCATACCCAACTCGCTGGCCAGTCGTATTCATTCCTCGGTTGCAAGGTCGCCGGCGAAGTCGTAACCGAATGCGGCCATCATGCGGATCTTGCTTGCCGCGATGCCCACCTTTATTTCAAGTCGCGCAGGTAGTTGAGGCATTCTTGGTAGCGCTGCACGAAGCTATTGTACCCCGAGATTGGCATCCTCAATTTGCTGTCTGAACTTGAATGTCGTCACAATGTCATAGCCGTAGGTTCTGGAGTTTGAGATTGTATGGAGCATTGGTAATCGCTCGTCAGTAAAACGTTATATTTTTTGCACTTGCGTGTACGAAAAAGAAAAACATATCTTCTTTCTTGTTGTGCTCGAAATTTGGCGTTGATACCTAACCAAGCGGCAATAGACGGGCAGTGGCGAGACCAAAGCCCGGTGGTAGACACGAAAATATCCAGATTCTTGTTCTTTGGATGAATTTTGGTAGCTCGCAAAAGTCAAGGATACGGGAGTTATCGCTTGAGCCACCATGAATAAATGGGATGCCAACGCACATGAAAGAATTGATCACTTCTAGTCATAAAGCAATGGTCGCCAGTTGTAATCGAAGTCAGCGCTCTCGAAATCTGAAGCAGGCGATCCTCGTGTCCGTGTTCAGGTCGCTTGGATCAGTGTTCTTGATATTTTTACTCTTTACGATAAATGCTTGTGGGGCGGGTGATTCAGGGGCCAATGCGTCTCCGGTCAATGATGATGGCGGTGTTACGGATCAAGTGCCGCCTGATGACGATCCATCGGATGATGGCCTGTCAGATGACGGAGTGCCAACCTTAGAACGGCACACCATCTCTGGAGAACTGGCAGGTAATGATGTTTTCCAGGCGGACAGTGATGTCAATGACCCGTTCACCGCGGCATCTGATAACAACTCTTTCGCAACAGCCCAGATACTCCCTAACCCGGCAATTGTTAAAGGGTTTGTTACAGCCACTCCCACCGGTGTTGATTCAGATCGCTTTGCAAGTACAGCAGATGTGGTTGATGTGTTCAGGATATCGGCGTTTGCGAGCCAATCGATATTTTTAGAGATCGCTGATTTTAATACTGATGCCCCAGGTAGTGTCGATCTTGACATTGGTTTATTTGATGAAAGTGGTGCGTTGCTGGATGTATCCTTGAGTGTTGAGAACTCGTTTGAGTCTTTGCTTGTTCCCGCAGATGGGAACTACCTATTGGTAGTAAATGCCTTTAGTGGAAAGTCAAATTACACCTTGTCTATTACAACTGAGTTTGTTTCCGCTAATTTTGATTCCCAGATATCTGTTGATACTCTTCGTTTGGACCAGCTTACTTTGACAAGTCAGCCTAAAGATATAGAAAATCGTGAATTTGTTACGCGCATGCGTGAAAGCGCTGAATCGCATAGCGCAATTACCTTCGAAGCAACCGGTGCAACCCTGAGTCTGGACAAGGAACACGCGGCGAATATTTTTGCAAATTACCAAAGAAAAACAGGTACCTCCAACGGCGGAAAACAAAAAACCTTAATGTCGATGCACGCACCCGCGTCGGTTACTCGCAATGCCAACATTCTGCCAGACGTCGTATCCATGCTTGAGTTGATCAAAGACATGAATAGTAGGGAGGGAGCGGACACTTTTTTGCCGTTGGATTATCCATCAACGCTACAAGCTTTCAACTCTGACCCTGTTCCCGACCGCTTTATACAGTGGAATCTCAGTGAGATAGGTTGGACAGAAGCGCAGAATCAGCTGCCGACTATTCCATTTCGAAAGAGACCTATTGTCGCTGTTATTGATAGCGGTTTCTTTGTTGGGCACCCTGATTTAGAGGGTGTGTTAGTAGATCAGCGAGATTTCGTTCCTGGTTTTATTGATGGCGATGGGTTGATTGCCGATGCTTCTGATGATGTATTCGTAAACGACGACCCTGCCTGTCACAGTTTTCATGGAACGCATGTCGCCACGATCGCAGCTGCACCACAGAACAGCATTGGCGTGACTGGCGTTGCCCCCGGAATTGGATTGGTTGGTATCAAGGTTGGACATAACACCGGGCAAAATTGTGGTCTTGCTGGAGATATTGCTAATGCAATTTTGTATGCCGCCGGACTACCTAATTCCAGTGGTAGTACCCTCGATACGGTCGCGGATGTGATCAATCTTTCTCTCGGGAGCAGATTTCTGGACCCGCGAGTCAACAACGCAGTTCAAAGAGCGGTTGCTCAGGGGGTGATTGTTGTAGCAGCAGCCGGGAATGATGGCGCACCAGTGCGCAGCTTTCCCGCGGCTTTAAACAGTGTAATAGCGGTTGCGGCAACCGACACAATTGGCAGGCGTACGCGTTATAGCTCCTTCTACCCAGAGGTTGATATTTCGGCGCCAGGCGGTGATTTAAGTGTAGATCTGAACGGTGATGGTCTGGCAGACGGAATCGCAGCTGGGATTGCCACGATTAATGGTTCTGGCTTTCAGGCAAATTGGACGTTGTATCAAGGTACATCGATGGCAAGTCCGATGGTTGCAGCCGGTTTTGCGTTAATGAAGGGGATCGAGCCGAGCTTGACGCAAAGCGATATTGAAGCCCTGTTAGTGTCAGGAAACCTAACCGTCGATATTGGAGCGCCGGGTTTTGATGTCGAAACCGGTTTTGGATTAATGTCCTTGCCAAGAATGATTGAGAGTGCAGTTCAGTTCTCTGGGACGGGTGGTAGTCGTTCGGCGACGATCGTAAGCTCTACGTTGGCTTCGCTTGATTTTGGCGCTTCTCTGAGTGAAATATCTTTCGACCTTGTTCAATTGGGTGGCGAACGTGTTTCCGTGGAATCGATAGTTGTTAGCGAATCCTTAAGGTTGCCAGATGGTACTTTTCCACTCAGATTTACGGAGCCTGGAACTTCAGATGGTTTTGGTGCCTATTCATTTTTCCTCGAAAGAAGTGCACTGGATGTCGGGGCGCTATCAGGCTCGTTAAGTTTCAATTTGAGTAACGGGACAAGTTATACCGTGCCGGTATCGGTAGTTAGTCAGCGAGTTCAGCGGCTCGCTAGCAGCGCGGCTGTATTTTTTATCATTGAACGACTGAATAGCGATAATGTTTTTGAAGTTGCAGAACAGTTTATTGCCGTGAATGGGGTGAGAGAAGCTGTAATCGAATCGCCAGAATTAGAGGAGGGTACTTACCGTATTGTTTTTGGCACTGATACTGATAACGATTTTTTGATATGCGATGAAGGAGAATTGTGTGGGACATTCCCTTTCAATAACTTTGGCTTCGATGATGCGTTCGTGTTGAATGAAAATATTTTCGATGCCAGCTACTTGCTACAAGATGTTGCTAATATCGACCTTGCCACTTTTGAGGGTAATTCTCATTCAGCGGTCAAGCCGCGAAGTGTTGTCAAGTAGTAATAAATGGCTCCAGATAAAAATGCTGAATGCGCTTAAATGGTGCGTTGTTGTCATGGTGCCGGTTGCGACTCTGGTGCCAGGCGCATGTAAAATTTATGAAGATGGTGAGAATGATCTTTTGTCGGAGCCAAGTAATGACGCGGCTTTGTTACATAATAAATCATGCCAAAGCTATGGTTTTAGACGTTGGTCCCTCAAGCGCGCTGAAGGGGTGGTTACGCTTAGTGCAGAGGCTAATATGCCAACACCAGCGTGGTCCGTTGACTTGCACCAGGTAGTCAGTGTCGGTGACGGATCGATTGAATTAATTATGGAGACGATAGAGCCGTCGGGTTATTCAAGCTCTGTCATCTCTTGGGTTCAATTCGCAAAAATCGTGAACACAGAAAATCTGGGCTCAAACCAGGCCGATGTTATTGTCAAATGCGCTGATGAAGTAGTTTGGACTGAATCATTGCCTTGAGCACAATCGGTGAGGCGGTTTCGCAATAACGTAAACCTTGAATGCGGATGATGTGCCGGAATTGGCTTGTCCTCATAACGTTAACCCTGGCAATGATGTTCAATTTGCTTTGGGATTTGCTGAGATTCTCTCAAAGTCACGCAAGACTGACGCCGCGCTGGTCAGTGGCGTAATTGAACCTTTAGTTTAATTTTTTGTCTCTCTGGTCAAGCTGAGTAAAAGATGAAATCAGCTTCTCGTTAGCTCCGGAGGCGCGAACGTGTGGGTTGCGTCTGCCCCATTCCATTTACTTAAAAACATTAGAGATATTTTTCATGAAAAAAACACCTTCGATGCAAGCCAAGGTTCTGGGGCTTGCTGTTTCATCTATTTTATCCACAGCTGTCTTCGCTGATACGACCTTTGTGACCGATCAAGGGCATACGGAAGTCATGTTTGGCTGGAGCCATGCTGGCGTTTCGCGGCAACACGGTGAATTTACCGTCGCCAGCGGTACCCTGACCATGGCCGACAATATAGAAGAATCCAGCATAATCGTGGAGATAGACGCCACGAGTGTTTCAAGTGGATTCGGGCCGCTGGATGATCACTTGAAGAGTGAAGATTTTCTCGATGTCGCCAAGTACCCCACGCTAACCTTCGAAAGCACCTCTGTGAAGAGCACAGGCGAGAAAACAATGGATGTTACCGGTGATATGACTATCCACGGAGTTACATTGCCGGTGACATTTCAGGCTGAGATGTCAATAAACGGTGAGCATCCACTAGGCAAGTCGATCGACTACTACAAAGGTGAATGGGTGGGAATTACTGCCACCACAGAAATTGACCATGTTGCATTTGGGGTAGGTGGGTTCTCTACGGGTCCCATAGCCATCACGATCAATAGTGAGCTGAAAGCCCCAGAGTAGGGTTGGTATTCTTATAAGGGTTGGCGAGATCCGTTTGATCTCGCCAAGACGATATTTACCTGGGCCGAGAAGGCTTTAACTCGGCCAGGTTTGCAGAACTGCTTAGATCACCATTTGGTAGCTGACAGGCACATAACGGTAACCACCTTCGCCGCGCGCTTCGGAATAGCCCATACCCGGAAATGGCATGTGGTAACCGACGAAGGGAATCTTGTCGGCGGTAAACATATCGAACATTTTTTTCCGTGTGGCGGCAGCCTTTGCCTTGTCCATGTCAAATTTAACTTCCCACTCCGGATATCCCAACGACCAGACATAATGGTTTGCCATGTCAGCCATCAGGGCAAGCTGTTTGCCGCCTGATTCGAGCATGTAGATCATGTGTCCGGGCGTGTGTCCAAAGGCGGCTAGACCTGTAATGCCTGATACTACGGCGCCTCCGTCGCCGATAAATTCCATTTTCTCTGCCAATGGCTGAACCTTGGCCTTGAAGTTGTCATTGTCAGCTTTGGCCCAGGTGTCGAATTCAACTTGCCCGGTGACATAGCGCGCATTGGGGAAGGTGGGCGTACCATCTTCACCCGACAAGCCGCCGATATGATCGCCATGCATATGCGTGATGACAACAACCGTCACGTCCTCAGGTGAAATGCCGGCACTGGCCAATGGTGCGGTTATGCCAGCAGGGTTCAGGCCCGTGTCAAACAAAACCACGTCACCGCCAGTTTTGACGACGGTTGGTGTGAAATAAAACTGAGCCGCTGTCGTGGGAATGAAGTTAGCTTCGCTAACAGCCGCAAACTCTTCGGGCGTTACATTGAGACCGAAAATGGACTGCGGGTTCTCAACCGTTCGCGAGCCAGCCAGCAAGGTGGACACCTCGAAGTCACCCATGTTGAAGGTGTTCTTGATGGCATTGGGTTGAGCTTCAGCGCTATGACCATCAGCATACGCGCTGCCAATGCTTTTTGCCATAACCGCTGCTGCCGGTAGTGCTACCGATGCGGTTACCAGTGTTCGACGTGTCATGGAAGGTAGGTGAGACTGATCTTTCAAGTGTTTTCTCCTTAGGTATTGTAAATAAGCATGAAAGTTTTATGAGCAACTATCAATGTAAGAAACGATATGGCTGTTGCACCGTTTGAAACGTTGAGATCCTGCACGCATATCATGTCGGCTCTTTGTGACGTCAAGTCTTCGGGCTATCTTGCCAGTTCGCTATTGGCAGCACCGATTACTGTTTATTTACCAAAAGCATGATTGGCAATTCAGCGTTGAGAGTTAGGATAAACGCTCGTTTGGAAAGTTCATTCGAGAGGCTGAAAAATCGGAGCGACTTGCAGCGATAGCCCGGTAGAAGAGGCTATTATCGTTATGGGTCAGAAATTCTTTCTCTGACTTTCTCTTATATGATTGATAGTATTGAGTATTCTGTAGAAAAACACCGTGCATGAGTAAAGACAACACAGCAACCCGCCAGATCGTTCTTGATACCGAAACGACGGGTCTGGACCCCAAAGGCGGGCATCGCATTATCGAGATCGGCTGTGTCGAATTGATTGACCGGCGCCTGACGGGGAATAATCTGCATCTTTACCTGCAACCTGATAGGGAGATCGATCCTGGCGCAGAGGCCGTGCATGGAATCAGTAATGCGTTTTTGGCCGATAAACCACGTTTTGCCAATATCGTTGAAGAATTCAAAAGCTATCTGGTTGGCGCGGAACTCATCATTCATAACGCTCCTTTCGATGTGGGCTTTATCGAGCATGAGTTCAATTTGTGCAATGAAGCCCTGAAACTGTCGTCGGTTTGTACGGTCACCGATACACTGGCCATGGCGCGTAAACAGTATCCCGGTCAACGCAACAGTCTTGACGCACTGTGCAAGCGTCTGGGTGTCAACAACGGTCACCGTACCTTGCATGGCGCTTTACTGGATTCTGAAATTCTGGCCGATGTCTACTTGACCATGACTGGTGGACAGACCTCGCTTGTGCTGGATCAGGACGCCAAGAGTTTGGGTGAAACCATCAATATTGCAGCATCGGTCGATGTCAGTGCCTTGGTCAAGGTCAATGCTACCGACGCTGAACTCACGGAACACGAAGTCTGGCTGAAGCGCCTGGCAGACAAAAGCGCCAACGGCTGCGTTTGGCAACAACAGGAGGACACGCATGGCCAAGCTTGATGAACAATCATTAACTGCCCTGAAGATAGCGTACTGTTACATGCCGCAGGCGATCGAGGTCAATGAATTTGATTTCGCCGGGCGGGTGGAGAAGACATTGGCGGATATCGAAGCCGTTCGGGAAGTGTTGCTGCTCAACGATGTTGACCCGGATGAGGTGCAGGACGAAATAAACCCCGATGACGCGAGCAATTCTTCTTACTGAGCTGGATTGTGCGCAGGGGTTTGTTGGGTCGACGTAGAGTTGGCCTAGTGCGTTCGAACCATGCGCGCCTTGTCGCGTTGCCAGTCACGTTCCTTGATTGTCGCGCGTTTGTCGAATTCCTTTTTGCCCTTGCCAATGCCAATTTCAAGCTTGACCTTGCGGTTTTTCCAATACATCGAAATCGCGACAATCGTATAACCCTTGCGCTCAACAGCGCCGATCAGGCGCGCGAGTTCGCGACGATGCAACAGCAGTTTGCGCCGACGTCGATTTTCCGCAACATAGTGGGTTGAGGCTGAGTTGAGTGGGTTGATATTGCAGCCGTAAAGCCAGGCTTCGCCGTTGACGACCTGCACATAGCCGTCCACCAACTGTACCCGCCCTTCTCGCAGGCTCTTGACTTCCCAGCCTTGCAGGGCAATTCCTGCCTCGAACTTCTCATCAATGCGATAATCGTAAGTCGCGCGCTTGTTACGAGCGATATGTGCGTCCCCGGATACTTTCGGCTTTTTGTTCTTCTTTGCCATGTGGGCATTATACGGGCCTGCCGACCAGAGACTTCAGTTTTCGTATGCCAATCATTACCCGATCTGCGCTGGTGGAACATGCCGCACGCGATATGTACCACCTGGTCACGGATGTTGACCGTTATCCGGAGTTCTTACCGTGGTGTAAAGCTGCACGCGTGCTTGAGCAGACCTCCGATAGTCAGATGGCTTCGGTAACGATCGATGAACGCATGAAAAGCGCGTCTTTTACCACCCGAAACCGATTGGTGCCAGATGAGGCGGTACACATGACGCTGGTCGAGGGGCCTTTTCGTGAGCTCTCGGGTACCTGGCGTTTCAAGCCGCTCGCCGAGAACGCTTGCCGGGTTGAGCTCGATATCGAATTCGAATTCAAGACCAAGGTGTTTGCCATCATGATGGGACCCGCTTTCAGCAAGATATGCGACACCATGGTGGATGCCTTTGTGCGGCGGGCCCAGCAGCTTGGCGCCACTGATTGAATCGCTGAATGGCAATCCACATCCAGGTCGTTCTTGCCTTCAGTACCCATGTTGAGCATCGTGAGCTCGACGTCGCAAGTGGCACGTCAGCACGAGCTGCAGTGCAGCTGGCCGTGGATGCCGGTTTGCCTCTGGGCGATGCAAAGCTTGACCCGATCCATGTGCCGATTGGTGTATTCGGCGAGCAGGTTGAAGACAACTACATACTGGCGGATGGTGACAGGGTCGAAATCTATCGACCGCTGCAGCAGGACCCAAAGGAATTGCGGCGGCACCGGGCGAAACAGGAAGCCGCAATGAAAAAGCATTGACCCGCCTTGGCGACGCCAAATTGCTCGGCTTGGCTGGGGACGGGCAAATGTTGAGGCTACGGCTCGGATGGGGTCAAGCCGCGCGTCGCTCTGCGGCCGAACCATCTCAGTGTGTTACTTGCGAGTGCTGAGGATCGAACACTAGTTCATCGCCAGCCAACTGGGGCAGTTCTAATATGAGCGGGACGAGGGTGAGAAGCGTTCCCACCAGTATCGCTTTGCCGGCTTTTCACCGGATTCGAGTTCCTGATTACTATCAATACTCGCTACCTGATCGCCTTGAAACAAAATACTGACGCGTTTAGCGCGAATTTCCGAGCCGGCTGGCCCTTGGGTGTAGATGTAATCCCAGCGATCCGCTTGAAAAGGGACGTTGGCGACTGGCGTACCGATCAGATTTCTGACCTCTTCGCGTTGCATACCGACGGTTACCCGTTCGAGCTGGGTCTGGTTGACCAGATTGCCTTGCTGGATCGTGATCTTGTGCGCGCGCGGCAACCAGAACGGATTACCCCCACAGGCGCTCGTCAGGAAAGCGGCCAGCAGGCACAGCGCCAGAGCTCGGAAGGTACTCATTGATAAAATGCCCATGCAGAAAAATGCCCATGAATAATTCAAGGTGATTGTCGTATACTTTAGCAACGCTAGCGATAAGCGTGTCTGAAATGTCAGTTTAATGGCCGAAAATCAAGCAATCAGTCGTGATCTACGTAACGCGGGCCTAAAAGTCACGTTGCCGAGGTTGCGCATTCTCGAAATTCTTGAGCAGGCCGGGGAGCATGAGCACTTCAGTGCCGAGGATGTCTACAAGATCCTGCTCAAGCAGAGCAGCGATGTCGGTCTGGCCACCGTCTACCGCGTGCTGACTCAGTTTGAAGCAGCGGGGTTGGTCACCCGACATCATTTTGATGGTGGTCAGGCTCGATTCGAACTTGACACCGGCGATAACCATGATCATATCGTTTGTGTGAAAACGGGCAGGGTTGCAGAATTCAAGGATGATGAAATAGAAAAACGCCTCAAGGATATCGCCAAGGAACTGGGTTATTCGCTAACCGAGCACCGCATCATCCTCTACGGCGTTCACGGCGCAGCAGCAGATTAGGCGCTCAGTCGGCTGCGGCCAACATTTCTTCCGCATGTTGCCGACTCTTGGCCGTTATTCGCGTGCCACCCAGCATGCGCGCAATCTCGTCACGTGTTTCTTTCTTGTTCAATGACTTGACTCGGGTTTGCGTCTTGCCATTTTTTACGGATTTTTCAACCTGACTATGATGATGTGCCAGTGCGGCAACCTGTGGCAGATGAGTCACCGTCAATACTTGCGCATGCTCACCAACATTTCTTAACAGGCGGCCGACATTCTCGGCAACTGCACCACCGATACCAGCATCAACTTCGTCAAATATCAGGGTTGGTACCTGATGTGAATCGATCGTCGCCAGTTGAATGCAAAGACTGATGCGCGATAGTTCTCCACCCGACGCAACACGTCCAAGCTCAGCGGGTTTGGTACCAGGGTTAGGGCTGACCAGAAAAGAAATTTGATCGATACCGTGCGACTGACATTTCGCTTTGTCACTGACAACGTTGATCTCAAACACACCACCGGTCATGTTTAGTGTTTGCATCGCGTCGGTAATGGTTGCTGAGAGTTTTTTTGCAAATTTTTTCCGGTGCCGAGATAGCTTACCTGCTTCGTTCAGGTACACCTCAAAGCATGCATCGCATTCGTTGGCCAGCGCTTCGATACCCGCGGTGGGCAGAGTCAGCTCATCGAACTCCTTGCGCAATGCGTTTTCGATGTCATTCAGCGATGCGAGATCGCATCGATGCTTTTTGGCCAGGTGATGAAGGGCGGCGAGTTTGTCTTCAAGCCACTGCAGGCGACGACCATCCTGGTCAAGTGTGCTCAACGACGCGCGGACCAGACTGCTGGCTTCGTTTATCTGTATTGACGCTGACTCAACAAGATCAAGGGCTTCACGCAGTTTTTCATCGAGCGACACGAGCTCAGACAAGGGTTTGATCGCTTGCGTGGAAGCAGGGCTGGCGGACTCATCCAGTAAATCGACAACCGTGTTGCCAAGGCTTGCAATACGACTGGCGTTGGCCAGCCAGCGGTGCTCTGATTCGAGCGACTCAATTGTGTTGACACCAATATCGAGGTCGTCGAATTCCTGTAGTTGAAATTGCAACAAGTCTATGCGGTGTGTACGAGCCACAGCATCCTCATTGTGTTGTTCATACTGTTGACGAGCTTTTTGCCAGGCATCGAAGGCGCGAACAACACGGACCAGTTGTTTGGTGCCCGCATAACGGTCAAGCAAGCGCCGTTGCTCGCCACGATGCGACAGCGTCTGGTGTGCATGCTGACCGTGAATGCCAACCAGTTTTTCGCCAAGGGTCTTGAGCATTTGTACCGACACTGGCGTGCCATTGATGGTGGCGCGTGATTTGCCATTGCTATTGATGGTGCGACGAATCAGACATTCCTTGTCGTCATCCAGTTCTTCGGCCGCCAACCATGACGTGACGTTGCTGAGCTTGTCGATCTGAAACGATGCAGAGATTTCGGCTCGGGATTCGCCCTCGCGTATTGAATCTGCACTAGCTCTGGCGCCGAGCACGAGTCCCAGCGCATCGAGCAGGATGGACTTCCCGGCACCGGTTTCGCCAGTCAATGCGGTCATTCCTGAAGCGAGTTCTATTTCGCTGTTATCGATGATTGCAAAATTCTTGATATGCAGATTGTTCAGCATGGGTTCATGAGTGACCTCGGTCAGCCCCAGTTGAGCTTTTCACGCAGTATGCGGTGATAGTCATAGGTTTCCGGATGCAGCAAGCGTACTGGTTGATCCTTGCGCCGGGCCTCGATCATGTCGCCGAGCATTGCATCCATATAGATTTGCCCATCACAAATGACTTGTGCCTTGCGTATTTCGTCGTCCCACAAATGAATACGAATGGAGCTGGCTGCATCGACCATCAAAGGGCGACTTGTTAGCGTATGTGCGCAGATCGGTTGCAGGATCAAGGCATCAATGGTGGGGCCGACGATAGGGCCGCCATTGGATAATGAATACGCTGTGCTGCCCGATGGGGTGGCGATGATGATGCCGTCAGCTCGTTGATGAGTAACCAGTACATCATCGATGATGACATCGAAGTCCATGATCTGGAGAAGATCGCGTACTCGGATAACGCAATCATTGAAAGCATAGGATTCGCCGACCGTTGCACCTTCGCGAAGAATGCGCGTTGATAACAGCGAGCGACGTTCTTCGAGATACTGACCATCCAGAATTTCAGATAATTCACAGAGACCGTTGTCCGGTGGGACATCAACCAGAAAACCGAGCCTGCCTCGATTGACCCCAACGATCGGCACGTCGTAATCGACCAGGGAGCGTGCCGCGCTCAACAGGGTGCCATCGCCACCGATGACAATGGCAAGATCACAGGATGACGCCAGCTCGGAAGTCGCGACCGTTTTCCGACCGTCGACCAGACCTCGGGTGCTGTTGTCAAGCACCGATTCAATACCGTGCTTGGACAAACAGGTGATGACATCATTGAGCGTATTGGCCACACTTTCGTCGTTAAATTTGACGATCAGGCCTGCTCGGGTGAAATTGCTCATAGCGTTAAAATATCATGTGGCCGCAAACGCTGTCAGGTGACAGTGTTCCAAAGCCTGTAAAACTGGCTAGGTTATGTGTGTAAGTTGTCGAATAAACGACGCTATCTGTTAAAGCTCTGACTCTTGACGCCTGATCTTTTCGAGTGCATAGAGATGATCGAGCGCCTCGCGGGGCGTTGTGGCATCCAATTCGATTTCATCGAGGTATTGTTGTAAGGCATCGTTGGTGCTGAAAAGATCAAGTTGTGGAATCGGCGTTGTGGCCGCCGCTAAGGTCTGATGGGCGTTGCTTCCAGCAAAACGCGTTTTTTTATCGGCCAAGGTGATTTCCACAGCTGACTCATTTGATTCCAGTGCCGCCAGGCGTTCTCTTGCATAGTCCATGGCTATCGCTGGCAAGCCAGCCAGTTCTGCAACTTGCAAGCCATAGCTGCGATTGGTTGCACCTGACTTGATGCGATGCATGAACACGATATTGCCATTGTGCTCGACAGCATCCAGGTGCACATTTTCAACGCCATCAAACTGATCGGCCATCGCTGTCAATTCAAAATAATGAGTCGCGAAAAGGCATAGGCATCCATTGTGTTTCGATAAATGTTCGGCGCAAGCCCAGGCGAGGCTCAAGCCATCGTAAGTACTGGTGCCGCGTCCGACTTCATCCATAAGCACCAGGCTTTTTTCTGTCGCGTGACGAAGGATATGCGCGGACTCGGTCATCTCGACCATGAAGGTCGATTGTCCTCGCGCCAGATCATCAGATGCCCCGATTCGTGTGAAGATACGATCTATCGGCCCGATCGATGCGCGCATTGCCGGAACGTGAGAGCCGGTATGTGCCAGTAGCGCGATCAGTGCATTCTGTCGCATGAAGGTCGATTTACCGCCCATGTTTGGACCCGTGATCATCAACATGCGACGATCCTCATCCAGCGCCAGCGGGTTAGCGACGAAGGGGTCATCGATCAGGGATTCGATGACCGGGTGGCGACCTTCCTCGATATCGATGCCTGGTGCATCAGTCAGTTCGGGTTGACACCAGTCAGAACGTGAGGCGATATCGGCAAAGCTTGCGAAAACATCCAGATTCGCCAGCGCATTGGCGATCTGGCGTATTGATGTTAGCTCTGGCTCGATGATCTGCAAAAGTTCGTTATACAGCTCTTTCTCGCGGGCCAGAGATTTTTCGCGCGCACCCAACACCTTGTCCTCATGTTCTTTCAATTCGGGCGTGATGTAACGTTCGCTGCTTTTCAGCGTTTGACGTCGGATATAGTGGGCCGGTGCAGCCTGCGCTCTGGATGTTTCGATATAAAAACCGTGGACTCGGTTGTAGCCAACTTTAAGTGAACTGATGCCCGTGGCAGTGCGTTCGCGGTCTTCCAGTGCCTTGAGAAAATCATCAGCATTTGTACTCAAGGATTGCAGTTCATCAAGCGTGTCGTCATAGCCTTTTGCCATGATGCCACCGTCGCGTAGCAATACTGGTGGATTATCGATAAGGGCTCTTTCCAGCAAGTCAGGGGTTTCGAGTTTTATATCGAATGCTTTGACGATCGACGGCAAGCTGCTGCCTTGCATAAATTCTACCGACTGAAGAATGGATACGATATCCGGTAGCGTCTGCAGGCTGGCCTTGAGCCGTTCAAGCTCACGTGGTTGCACGCTTCTCAGTTGGACACGAGTCAAAATCCGCTCAAGATCGTATACCTGTTTCAGACATTCGCGGATGTCCTCGTGGCGGTTGTCGCGCACCAGAGACGTTATCGATTTCTGTCGTTCGCGAATCGTGGCGTGGTTTCGCAAAGGTTGCGTCAGCCAGCGTTTGAGTCGACGACTCCCCATTGCAGTAGTCGTGCGGTTAACAACATTGAACAGCGTATGTTCATGCAGACCATTGGCGCTTTCGATCAGCTCAAGATGACGGCGAGTTCCCGGGTCAAGCACGATCGTGTCGTCTGGCAACTCCATGCGCAGTGATACCACTTGTTGCATCGCATTGACCTGCGTTTCACGCGCGTAACCGAGTGCGACTGCAGCGGCGGCGCAGGCGAGCGAATGATCTTCCACACCAAAGGCTTCGAGATTCTGTACGCGAAAATGCTCGCAAAGCAACTGACGAGCAGCGGGCTCGTCATAGAGCCAGGGTGCGCGCGTTTGTATCGTGATTGAATCGAGCTCCTTGATCAGCGAGCTGCCTTCCGTCAATAACAATTCGGCAGGTTCCAGGCGAGCGATTTCGGCGAGTAGCTCGGCTTTGTTCGCGAGTTCCATGACAGCGAAATCGCCGCCAGCCACATCGAGCCAAGCCAGCCCATAGCGGCCCTCGCTATCACTGACAGCGACCAGTAACGCCGTGTCATGGGCGGCGAGCAGATTCTCTTCGGTCAGGGTGCCTGGCGTGACCACCCTGACCACTTCACGGGTTACCGGGCCTTTGCCTGTTGGCGTACCGGTCTGTTCGCAAATCGCGACGGACAAGCCCTGGCGAACCAGTCGGCCGAGGTAGTTGTCCGCCGCGTGATAGGGGATACCGGCCATCGGTATCGGGTCGCCAGCGCTTTTGCCACGCGCCGTTAGCGTAATATCCAGTAGCTCCGCGGCACGCTTGGCGTCATCATAGAAGAGCTCGTAGAAATCGCCCATGCGATAGAACAGCAGGGTATCGGGATAGTTTGCCTTGATGCCCAGGTACTGCTGCATCATGGGTGTGTGCGATTGAGGGGCCATGACCGCCTAGTTTACGCAAGTCCGAATTGACTGACTGAAATGGAAACGCCAAACCATGACAATGCCCGATAAACGAGTGACAAGTCATCGCGAAATCGCGGCACTTTCGCTGCAGCTCGGTGAGTTGTTATTGCGTCACGGCTTGCATGTCAGCACGGCTGAATCTTGCACCGGTGGCTTGATCGCGGCTGCAATCACGGAGGTGCCGGGCAGTTCCGGCTGGTTTGAACAGGGCTGGGTAACCTACAGTAATACGGCCAAGCAGCAAGCACTGGGCGTCTCCATCGATGTGTTGAAGGCGTCGGGCGCAGTCAGTGAGGACACGGTTCTGGCGATGGCCAGCGGAGCCTTGCAAAGGAGTGATGCGGACATCGCTGTTGCCGTCAGCGGTATTGCGGGGCCCGACGGCGGAAGTACCGAAAAACCGGTAGGCACTGTTTGCCTGGGCTGGGCTGTCAAAGGTCGGGAAAGCTCGGCAAGGCGTTTCTCTTACGCCGGGAATCGTCAGGCGATCCGCCAGGCTGCAGTTGCTGATGCGCTGCTAGGTACTATAAATAGGGTTGAACAATCCTTGATATCATAACGAAGGTGGAAGAATCCTTCAGGTGAAAAGCATGCGCCATTACTCCCGTCATTCACTGCAGCATCTCTTTCGAGCCTCGCTGATGCTGCCATTGTTCTTCGTCCTGTCTTTTGTGCCAAGCTTTGCAGCAGCGCAGCAGACAATGACCATCGAAGAGCTCGAGGCATATATTGAGGAGCAGAAGGCTGCCCTTGCGCAGGTGGAGGCCAATCGTGCGGAAACGGCTGAAAAAGCCGAGGAAATCAACGCGGCGTTACAGGAGCAAGAAGCCCGACAAGCGGAGATTGAAGCTGAATTCAAGGCCTTGTGCGAGGAGCAGGACAAGCTCAATCCCGGGAGTCTCGATACTTGTTTGGCTGAACTCGGCAAATAGACCTATCTGAATGGACTGAAAATATTTACAGTCTTTTAACAGTCATGGGCGCTCACAGACCTGAATAGTGTGAAATAATCCTCTGCACAGCAATTGCGATGGAAACGCGATTGCCGCCCAGTTACAACTAGACATCATGACGGAGGATTACGTGGACGATAATCGAAAGAAAGCGCTGACCGCGGCACTCGGCCAGATCGAAAAGCAGTTTGGCAAAGGCGCCATCATGCGCATGGGTGACTCAAGCGTACCGCGCGATATCGAAGTCATTTCTACTGGTTCGCTCGGGCTTGATCTGGCGCTTGGCATAGGTGGCTTGCCACGTGGTCGCGTCTGCGAGATCTACGGCCCGGAATCATCGGGCAAGACCACCATGACTTTGCAAGTCATCGCAGAATGTCAAAAGGCTGGTGGTACAGCGGCGTTTGTTGATGCGGAACATGCACTGGATCCCGTCTATGCACGAAAACTCGGTGTTGATGTCGACGATTTACTTATTTCGCAGCCGGATACCGGCGACCAGGCACTTGAAATCGTCGATATGCTGGTGCGGTCCAGCGCGGTGGATATCATCGTTGTGGATTCGGTTGCAGCGCTGACACCAAAGGCGGAAATCGAAGGTGACATGGGTGATTCCCATGTCGGTCTGCAAGCACGTCTGATGTCACAGGCATTGCGCAAGCTCACTGGTAATATCAAACGCACCAATACGCTCGTGATCTTCATCAACCAGATCCGCATGAAGATCGGTGTCATGTTTGGTAGTCCTGAAACCACAACGGGTGGTAATGCACTCAAATTCTATTCATCCGTAAGAATGGATATACGTCGAATCGGTGCGATCAAGCGGCAGGACGAAATTATTGGCAACGAAACCAGAGTCAAGGTTGTCAAGAACAAGATGGCGCCACCGTTCCGACAAACCGAGTTCGAGATTCTCTATGGTGAGGGTACTTCACGTGAGGGCGAGTTGATCGATCTGGGCGTTGCTCATGGTCTCGTCGACAAAGCGGGTGCCTGGTACAGCTACAACGGCGATCGCATCGGTCAGGGCAAGGAGAAAGTCCGCGAATATCTCAAGGAGCACCCCGAGATGGCGAATGAAATCGACGACAAGCTCCGCGAGATGCTGCTGAGCCCACCGGTCGAACAGCGCGAAGATGACAAGGAAGAGCTGGAAGCCGAAGCGCCAGCTTGATCTTGACGCCCGACAGAGATCAAACCGAGACCGAATCGGTGGAGCTCGATGCTGCTGAGATTGGGTCTGAGGAGTTACGTCGTCAGGCTTATCATGCTGCGGTTCGTCTGCTATCTCGGCGAGATCATGCGAGCGCCGAGCTGAAGAAAAAGCTCGGTACTCGTCAGTACCGCGGTCTGTCTTTTGATGACGTCGCGATCGATGAGGCGATAGAGCGGCTCACGAGTGAAGGCTATCTCAACGATCGTCGTGTCGCCGCATATATGGCTGAGCAACGTTATGCCGCTGGCTACGGACCTCGTGCCATACGGGCAAAACTGATGGAACGTGGGTTCAACAGTGGCGATGTCGGTGCTGCACTTGAGTCGTTGGAAGTTGAAGTTGGCTCGGACTGGGCCAGTCATGCGCAAAACACGCTGAGCAAGCGTTTTTCTGCAGCGGATATCGCGAGTCGTGAGCCGAAAGTGGAAGGCCGCATGGCGCGATTTCTCCAATCTCGTGGCTTTTCAAGCAGCGATGCCTTGCGGGCACTGCAAGCCGCGCGGAGTCATTCGGTTAGCTGAGTCACGTGATCAGGTCGTGCAGGTAGCGGTAAAGGTGGCTGTGCGGCTACACTATCACGTCGATACCTTATCGCCTCTGAATTCTTGCACATGTCTGTTCCAGGGAATATTTCCACATCGGATGTCCGTGATCAGTTTCTCCAGTTTTTCAAGGAGAACGGGCACGAGATAGTTGCCTCCAGTTCGCTGGTACCGGGTAATGACAAGACCTTGCTGTTCACTAACGCGGGAATGGTGCAGTTCAAGGATGTATTTACCGGTGAAGACGTGCGTGACTACAAGCGCGCAACCACCTCGCAGCGCTGTGTCAGGGCCGGCGGCAAGCACAACGATCTCGACAATGTTGGCTACACCGCAAGGCACCACACGTTTTTCGAGATGCTGGGCAACTTCAGCTTCGGTGACTATTTCAAATCAGATGCCATTGACTATGCCTGGCGTTTTCTGACCGAAGTGCTTGCTCTGCCCCAGGAAAAGCTCTGGGTCACGGTCTTTGAAGAAGATGACGAGGCTGAGAGAATCTGGATCGAACAGATCGGTGTGCCAGCCGAGCGAGTCATTCGAATTGGTGCCAAGGACAATTTCTGGATGATGGGGGATACGGGTCCCTGCGGACCGTGTTCCGAGATTTTCTATGATCACGGACCCGATGTTTGGGGTGGACCTCCGGGCAGTCCCGAAGAGGATGGCGATCGTTATATAGAAATATGGAATCTGGTCTTCATGCAGTTCGATCGTTCAGCCGATGGCACGTTGACGCCATTACCAAAGCCGTGCGTTGACACTGGAATGGGGCTCGAGCGTATCGCGGCCGTACTGCAACATGTTCACAGTAACTATGAAATCGATCTGTTTGATCGGCTGATCAAGGCGACCGCCACTGAACTGGGTGTGTCCGATTTATCTTCTCCCTCATTGAAGGTGGTGGCTGATCACCTGCGCTCCTGTGCTTTTTTGATTGTCGATGGTGTGTTGCCAGGCAATGAAGGGCGTGGATATGTATTGCGTCGCATCATTCGTCGCGCCATTCGTCACGGACACAAGCTAGGTGCCACCGAGCCGTTCTTTCACAAGCTGGTGAAAGCTCTGGTCAAGGAAATGGGTAACGCCTACCCAGAACTCAAGGCGGCATCGGAAACGGTCAGCGAACAGCTGCACCTTGAAGAGCAACGTTTTGCCAAGACCTTGAGTGCCGGTCTTGCCATTCTCGATGATGAAGTCTGTCGTCTTGATGACAAGACGATTCCCGGGGACGTGGTTTTCCGTTTGTATGACACCTACGGTTTTCCTGCTGACCTGACCGCAGACATTGCGCGTGAACGTGAATTGATTGTCGACATGGATGGCTTCGAGTCAAACATGGAGCAACAACGGCAACGGGCGCGAGCGGCGAGTAATTTTGCGAAAGTAGGTATCAATCTGCAGACAGACGTCGAGACCGAGTTTCTCGGTTATGACAATGATGTCAGCGATGCACGTGTTGTCGAACTGTATGTCGAAGCCAAATCGGTCCAGTCTATCGATGATGGTCAGGAAGCGCTGGTGGTGCTCGACAAGACTCCGTTCTATGGCGAGTCCGGTGGTCAGGTCGGAGACACCGGTGAGCTCCTTGTCGGGGACGTAAAAAACAAGGAAACGCACAACGCCTGTTTTACCGTCGTTGATACGCAAAAACAACGAAAGGCATTTGCGCACGCCGGTGCCATGCGTGGTGGCCGACTTGCTGTTGGTGACACAGTACACGCAGTGATCGACCGAGATCGTCGTCAACGTATTCGTCAGAATCATTCAGCGACACACCTTCTACACGGTGCATTACGCGCTGTGCTCGGCACGCATGTCGAGCAGAAAGGCTCACTGGTTAACGATGAGCAATTGCGTTTTGATTTTTCGCACACAGGTCCCATCAATGATGATGATCTGCGTGCGGTAGAACGATGGATGGACGAAGAGGTGCGTGCCAATTATCCTTGCGTCACGGAAGAGATGTCGATGGATGATGCGTTGGCAGCAGGTGCCATGGCGTTGTTTGGCGAAAAATATGGTGATCGTGTGCGGGTGGTAAAGCTTGGAGGAAAGTCAGTCGAGCTTTGTGGTGGTACGCATGTGCGAGCAACCGGCGAACTGGGTGGAATCAAGGTTGTGACTGAGGGCGGTGTTGCCGCCGGTGTCAGGCGTATTGAAGCGTTGAGTGGTTCGAGTGCACTTGATCATGTTCAGGACGGTGAAAAGCAGCTGGATACCTTGGCAAGCTTGCTGAAAGCACCGCGTCAGGAGCTCGAAGCAAAAGTTAAACAGTTGATAAAACGCAATCGCGATTTGAGTCGAGAGTTGGAGCAGGCTCAAGCGAAAATGTCATCAAGCGCAGGCAAGGATCTGGCAGCCGAGGCTGAAACGGTTGGTGATATCAAAGTACTTTTCAAGCAAGTACCTGATACTGATGCAAAGGCGCTGCGCACGCTAATGGATCAATTGCGCGAGCAACTCGGTACCAGTGCCATCGTATTGGCGAGCGAGAAGGGCGGCAAGGTATCGCTGATGGCAACTGTGCACAAGAGTTTAAACGACACGCTCAAGGCAAATGAGCTGCTCGGGCAAGTTGCTGGTGTGCTCGGGGGGCGTGGTGGTGGCAGGGCTGATATGGCACAAGGTGGTGCAGATTCACTCGAGAATATTGATGCTGCGTTTACTGCTGGCCGACAGTGGCTGAATGAACAGCGCAGTATCTGACGATCAAGAACCTGAATATAAAGATTCCCAAGTAGCATGGCATTTCTGGTCAAGAAATTTGGCGGTACATCCGTCGGCACCGTTGAGCGCATCCAACGCATCGCAACCGACTTGAAGGCCGCGCGCGATGCTGGTGACGATATCGTTGTTGTAGTTTCCGCAATGTCGGGTGAAACGAATCGCTTGGTAGGTATGGCACGTGAGGTTATGCCGGCAGTAGTCGATGTGCGTGAGCTCGACGTGTTGCTATCGACGGGGGAGCAGGTAACGATCGCGCTACTGTCAATGGCGTTGAAGGAGCTCGGATGCGAGGCGCGATCGTATACGGGTGCACAGGTCAGGATTGAAACTGACAGTAGTCACTCGAAAGCACGAATCGCGCATATCGATACGGACAAGATCATGTCTGATATCAATCGAGGTTGCATTGTCGTTGTTGCAGGGTTTCAGGGTGTTGATTCTGACGGAAACATAACGACATTGGGTCGTGGTGGTTCGGACACCAGTGCAGTTGCTCTTGCAGCAGCACTTAAATGCGATGAGTGTCAGATATACACGGATGTTGACGGGGTTTATACCACGGATCCCAGAGTTGAAAGCCGGGCTCGTCGCCTGTCACGAATTACGTTTGAAGAAATGCTTGAAATGGCAAGTCTTGGGTCCAAGGTCTTGCAGATTCGAGCAGTGGAATTTGCTGGCAAGTACAACGTGCCTTTACGTGTACTTTCAACCTTCGAGCCTGGCGAAGGCACGTTGATTACTTATGATGATGAGCAGGAGAACAAGATGGAGCAGGCGCTGGTATCCGGCATTGCGTTTAATCGTGGTGAAGCACAAATTACCGTCACTGGTGTATCTGATCAGCCCGGTACGGCCTATTCCATCCTTGGACCAATATCTGATCTGAATGTCGAGGTCGATATGATCATTCAGAATATCGGCGCTGATGACACTACTGATTTCACCTTTACGGTGAATAGAGATGAATATCAACGTGTCATGGAATTTCTCGAAGCGCGCAAAGATGATCTTGGCGCCGCCACGATCAGTGGCAATGACCGAATTGCCAAATTGTCTATTGTTGGGGTCGGTATGCGCTCACACGCAGGAATAGCTAGTCGAATGTTTAAGAGCTTGTCTGATACGGGCATCAATATCAGACTCATCTCGACATCGGAGATCAAGATATCCGTGGTGATTGACGAGAATTATCTTGAACTTGGTGTGCGCGCTCTACACGAAGAGTTTGAACTTTCGGAGCCTGAGTCAACCTAACCCTGATAATTCTGCACTGGCAGTGACAGATGTTCACAATGATTGTGTCGCGTTGTTTGCATGATGACAATGTCATGACATTGTTTGGCAATTCTTACAGGTATATTTCCTGTGATATTCGCTTATTCTGCCTGGAACGTGTCGCGACTGTGAATTCTGTCTTTTGCCAAAATTTAAAACTCTCGGCCCGCCGTTATATTTGCCATAATTCCCGCCGATTTGCCACTGCGTAGTGCGCGCAGGTCAAATTGCTTACTTTTTATTGGTTCCGTGGGGAGATCCTCCATCGAACTTTATTACACGTGTTTTAAAAAACACGTCGACCGAAGGGATTTCAAAGGAGATTAATCGATGTTGATTTTGACGCGACGAGTCGGAGAGACTCTGATGATTGGTGACGAGGTCACGGTCACGGTGCTCGGGGTCAAAGGAAATCAGGTCCGAATTGGTGTCAACGCGCCGAAGGAGGTTTCCGTTCACCGAGAGGAAATCTACGAGCGCATCAAAAGTGAGCAATCCGAAGGAGCGTCGGACGAACAAACTACGGATAGTGCTGGCGTCGAGATGCATTAGGAAAATATTGCCTCGACTTTAAGTCGGTTTAGGCTTGACCTATCACGACCTTACGACCATAATTCGCTGGTTGCAAAACACCGCGCCCGTAGCTCAGCTGGATAGAGTACCTGGCTACGAACCAGGCGGTCGGAGGTTCGAATCCTTCCGGGCGCGCCAACTTGCAACAACCTGAAGAATCGTCCTGTCACGGCCGGTATTTGTTGTACTTAAGGTTTAGTGTAAAAATACGGATAGGCGGGCGGCAGGTACGGAGAGGTGGCCGAGTGGCTGAAGGCGCTCCCCTGCTAAGGGAGTATACGTTTTAAAGCGTATCGAGGGTTCGAATCCCTCTCTCTCCGCCAACTTGCTAGTTAGCCCAATCACGCAACCGGATTGTTTTTAGAATCAAAATGAAGCGCAACCGGCTGGTCGGCGATGTAGGTGGTACGAATGCGCGGTTTGCCATTCTCGACAACAACAATCGTCCGCACAAGACACAGACCCTCCCGACCAAAGATTATCGTGGTCTTGTTGATGCGATTCAGGCTTATCTCGAAAATCAACACATTACTGATGTTCGCTCGGCTGCGATTGCCGTAGCAAATCCCTTGCTGGGTGATGTCATGAAGATGACCAATAACTCTTGGTCATTCTCCATCAGTGAAACCGAAAACACGCTCGGGCTTGAGAAGCTGCACGTCGTCAATGACTTCAACGCCCTGGCCAGGGCTGTGCCACATCTGAGCGCTGCGGAAATCATCAAGGTAGGCGGCGGCGAAAAGAAGCCGAATGCGGCCATCGCGGTTATCGGACCCGGTACTGGTCTGGGTGTATCGGGTCTGGTCCCTTGCGGTCAGCATTACACCGCCTTGCAAGGTGAGGGTGGTCATGTATCGCTTGGCCTGCGAACCCCGCGTGAATATGAACTTCACGCTGTATTGAAAAAACGTTTTGGGCATGTCTCGGCAGAGCGCGCGCTTTCCGGGCCGGGTTTGATCAACCTGATGGATGCCTTGCGAGAAATCGATGGCATGGACCCGCTTGAATTGACCCCTGCGGAGATCACTGAGCGCGGCTGCAATGGTAGCGACGCAGTTTGTGCCGAAGTGGTGCAGATTTTTTGCGAATTGCTTGGTTCCTGTGCGGGAAATCTGGTGCTGTCGCTCGGCGCTGAAGGCGGGGTCTATATCGGTGGCGGCATTGTGCCGAAGCTGGGGGAAACCTTTATTCAGTCTGGCTTTCGCGAGCAATTCGAGGCCAAGGGGCGGATGAGCCACTATCTGGAAAAAATACCGAGCTTTGTGATCGCGGCCCCGCATCCAGCCTTGCTGGGCGTTGCTCAGGTCTACGCTGAAGCGTAAGCGGCAGTCCAGGCTTGAAAAAGCCATCATTGCACGTACCTTACTGATAACGGCGGGTATGTGATCCGCCTTATCGGAGAGTAACTATGCATCGGCAAGGCTTTGAACAATTTCTGGATGCCAATACGCTGAAACGTATTCAGGCCGAGTTTGGTCGATTTCTCGACGCTGACTGGGCGCGGGATTTCGCATCTTCAACATCGAGTGTAGACCGGGACTGGTATCCATTGGCTGATGTCTCGACAGGGGAAACCGAGTACAAACTACAGATGGATGTGCCGGGTGTTGCCTCTGAGGCCATCAAAGTGACTGTGCGTCAAGGTATTCTGACAGTATCGGGGAATCGTGAGCCGACGTCTGAAAGTCGAAACGAACGACCGTCGGGGAAGTTTCACCGGCAGTTCAACTTGCCAGAAGGTGCCGACGAAAATGCTATCAACGCGAATTGCGAAAATGGTGTGCTGACGGTAAAGGTTGCAATCAATAACATTAACGATGTCGCGCGTAACATCCCGGTAAACGGTTAGCATTGGGTTGCCGCCAGAATGCGTTTACAAGGTATCTTCTAGCGCTGCGGGCCTTAGTGTGTCGAATCGGTCAGCAATACTCGAGATAATGTCGATGCAGTTTGCGGTTGGATTGGTACCGCTGGGAAGACCCGATTCGAGATCGAAGTCGCAGCGAAAAAAACCGGTTAGCGGTGATGGATTGTTCTCTACGCTGAGTTGTGTGTCTTCGATGGCATAGAAAATTTCAGCACCCGCCACAGGTTGCGGACGTTGCGGCACGAAGATATCGCTATCGTCGTTGTTGTCGGTGATTTCAAACAAGGTCGGTACTGTGATGCGGGCTTGCATCACTATGCAGCTGTTACCAGTACCATTGAAAAGATCTGCCTGGCAAGCTGATGTATTAAAGAAACTGGCTTGCTCTACAAAGATGGCAACATCATCAGTTGCCAGTGACTGTTCGCAGTCAATCATCGTGAGTGACTCGCCAACACCCGGGTCAAAGCTTCCAAGGCATTGGTTTTGTTGCTCGGTCAACAAGATGCCTGAACGCAGTCGTTGATTCAGATCGACCAGCGTTGCTTCCACTTGTCGGTGAATGCCATCCAGCAGTCGTCCCAGCGCTGAATTTTCATCAACCGGTGGCACTAGCACGCGCGGATCGTTGGGTTCAGAAGGTGTAGTTGGCTCGGGTGGTGTGCTTGGTTCCGACGGGGCTGCGGGTTCAGTTGGTGTGCTCGGTTCTAACGGCGCTTCAGGTTCGGTTGGCGTGTTCGGTTCGGCTGGTGTCACGGGCGTTTCCGGTTGTGCAGGTGTCACGGGCGTTTCCGTTTCCGCGGGGACGTCATTGATCGGGGTTGCATTTATTGCCGCAGAGTCATCGCTGGATGAAGAACTGCAAGCGCTGGTCAGCGCTATTGTCGATACCAGAGCAATGACAGGCAGGAAGCCTGTCGGGTCGATCGCTGACTTCATGAGCGCACACCAATCCGGTTGATTGAGGCGTAAACCATACCGCATCCATACCGCTTTTGCCGTGATTCAAACACGTGTGCGCAATCGGCCATCCGAATCGGCAGATTGCTTCGCAAATTTCGTACGCTTCGTGATTTAATGCGGCCTGAAATCGTCATGGGGAAGCAGTGTGGACAACAGGATCGACGGAAAGGCATTTGCCGAACGGCTACGAGCCAGCCTCGCGACGCAAGTCGCCAGTTTGAAAAGTGAGCACGGAATCGTGCCGGGTCTTGCTGTGGTGCTGGTTGGTGAGGATCCCGCCAGTCAGGTCTATGTTCGCAACAAGGGCAAGCAAACGGTTGAAGCAGGTATGGCCTCGTTTGAACACAAACTTGATATAGATACCAGTGAAGCGGATTTACTGACCTTGATTGAGCAATTGAACAACGACGAGACGGTACATGGCATTCTCGTACAACTGCCCTTGCCCAAGCAGATCGACGAAATGAAAGTAATCAATTCGATCAGCTACGCCAAGGATGTTGATGGCTTTCATTTGATGAATGTCGGTTTGCTGAACACGGGTGGTGAAGGCGTGGTTCCGTGTACACCATTGGGTTGCCTGATGATGTTAAAAGATCGCCTTGGCAGTTTATCCGGGAAAAATGCAGTGATTGTCGGGCGCTCCAACATTGTCGGTAAACCGATGGCCGCCTTGTTATTGCAAGAAAGTTGTACAGTAACCGTTGCTCACTCACGTACTCAGGGTCTTGCTGATGTCTGTCGCTCTGCAGATATTCTCGTGGCGGCGGTGGGTCGACCACGCATGATTCCGGGCGACTGGATCAAGCCCGGTGCGTCAGTCATTGATGTGGGTATTAACCGAATTGAAGAAGATGGCAAGAATCGGCTGGTCGGTGATGTCGATTACGCATCAGCCGTTGAAGTCGCCGGTGCAATAACCCCGGTACCCGGTGGAGTGGGTCCCATGACCATTGCCTGCTTGTTGCACAACACATTGCAACAAGCATGTCGGCTTAACGGTGTGCCTGTACCAGCGTAGTCGCTATCAGATCCGCGTGCCGCTTTTGGGTCCGCGTCCCAGCGGCACGACACCTTCTGTCATCCACATGTCGGCGTATTCGCCACTTTGCTGTTTACCCATCTGGAAGGCATAGCCCAACTCCCTACCATCTGGCATCCTGAGCCATACGGCTTGCACCGCTCGATTGCCTTGAACCTGTATCGGATCATAGCGGCTTTCAATGAAATTGAGCATGTCACCGAAACCGCGCTTGATCATATTGGTGAATCGTGACAGCGGGCCCGTGTTCGCACGATTGCCTGGAGACGCAAACCGGAAGACGGTGGCGATGCCTTCGTCATTTTGTCTTTCAGTATTGGTGCGAAGTGCCTCGACCACTATTTTGACGACTTCGTCTGGCTGGTACTGGGTATTCGGTTGCGGTGAGGTGTCAGCGTTAACACTACTTGACAACATCCAGAACAGACTTAAAGCGAGGATTTTTCCCGTCAAGGCAGATTGCATGATGATCTCCTGTGCGATTATCGAGCTGTATTTACAGTTTGTATCGTAGCGTTGTACGTGTCATCCCGGAAAACCGACTTCTATCAGACTGCTTTAGTTGGCCAGTGACGGGCAGGGTGTAGGCTCCGGCCCAGATGGAATTGAGCCGGTTGTGGCTCTGCCGCGGTGCTACTTCTGCGCGTTACCGCTTTCATCGCGCCGAGGACACCCGAAGCGCTTTATCGGGCGCCGATCCGTCCATCGCCAGCCATCTGAGACCATTCTGACCGTTTGCGTAGCGTTCTGCTGGGTGCAATAAATTTCCTGTCAGGAAGCCTTGGTATACCAAATACCCTTGACAGGCATCCCAAGGTTATGGCTCCATACGGGTCAATCGCTTGCGTCACAGCCGTTCCGCTGAACAGCGGTGAATCTCCAAAGTTAGTGCGATGAGTCTATGGCGAAAATAGTCAGTGTTAAAACCAAAGTCTACGAGTGGACGGGGCCAACCGTTCCGCCGCAGGCTAATTTTTGCACTAACGCCTCCGACCCGTTGCCAGAGATGGGGGTGAGTGCTCGTGACAACATGGGATCCTTCCGCTTTCATCAATGGCTGGTGTGTGAAGTTGAAACGGATGACGGTGTCATTGGTATTGGTAATGCCGCTCTGTGTCCGCCGTTAATCAAGGAAACCATCGATCGTTATCTTGCGCCGTTAGTGATTGGCCATGACCCCTTTGATTGCGCGTATCTATGGGAAAAAATGTATCGCATTACTCATGCCTGGGGGCGTCGAGGGGTGGGTATGATCGCCATTTCGGCGGTTGATATCGCTCTTTGGGATGTGATGGGTAAATTAACCGGCAAACCGGTTTTCAAGTTACTCGGCGGGCGAACGAAAGACAAAATCCCTTGCTACTACTCAAAGTTATACGCCAATGACATTGATACCATGCAAAAAGAGGCTCAGGAATGGCTTGACCAGGGCTTTACGATGTTCAAATCCCGTTTTGGCTATGGTCCAAAGGACGGTACGCGTGGTGTAAAAGAAAATTTAAAGCGTGTTGAAGCAGTAAGAGAAGTCGTAGGCTACGACAGCGACTTAATGCTGGAAGCCTATATGGGATGGAATCTCGATTATGCCAAACGCATGATACCAAAGCTTGAAAAATTTGAACCCCGTTGGTTGGAAGAACCGGTTATCGCTGACGATATAGCCGGTTACGTCGAATTGAACGCTGGGCCCATTCCCATCTCCGGTGGAGAACATGAATTTACCTTACTTGGTTTTAAACAATTGCTGGAACGAAACGCGGTGAGCGTTATTCAGTACGATACCAATCGAGTTGGTGGTATTACCGCGGCGCAGAAAATAAACGCCTTGGCCGAATCTTATCAAGTACCGGTGATACCGCATGCAGGGCAAATGCATAACTATCACTTGACCATGGCCAACTTCAATTGCCCGATGAGTGAGTGGTTTCCGGTCTTCGATGTAGAAATTGGCAACGAATTGTTTTACTACATTTTCAAAGGCGATCCTGAAGCTCAAAGTGGATACTTGCAGCTTGATGATAATGTTCCGGGTTTGGGGATTGAGCTCGATACGGCTCACCTTGATAATTTCAGGGTTACAGAATGAGTCATCCCGTTTTCAATGGTGTATGCCCCATCGCCTCGCGGCGGAGAAATTAGAGTGGCGATGAACGCTCAAAATACTCTTCAGTTGCAGCAAAATGTTAAACCGCTGACGCGTCAAAGCTTGGCCGAACGTGTCGCTGATGAATTGCGTGACCTGGTATTGCTCGAAAAGCTTGCTCCGGGTACGGCTATTCCAGAAAGGGAGACGGCCGAAGCTTTAGGCATCAGCCGCACGCCTTTGAGAGAGTCGTTACGGATACTCTCGGCTGAAGGTCTTGTGGATATCGAACCGAATCGACCTCCTCGTGTGGCAAATCCTTCACTTGAGGAGCTTGCCAGTTTAATTGAAGTGCTTGGAGCGCTTGAGTCTTTGGCAGGGGAGCTGGCTTGTCATAATGCCAGCGATGAAGCGATCGAGCGACTCGTTCACCTAGACCAGGAAATGCGGAATAAGTCTGATCATATCGAGCCGTTGGAATTTTTTCAGCTGGATATGCAGTTTCATCATCAAATCGTTGTGGCATCGGATAATGAACCGTTGTTGCAAATGCATCGAACATTAAATGCAAGGCTGTGGCGAGCGCGTTTTATCTCGTCCAGGCAGCGCGTTAACCGCCCTGAAACTCTGGATCAACATCGCAGCATTGTTAAGGCCTTGCATGAACGAGATACTGACCGTTGTTCTCACGCACTCAAAGCCCATTTACAATTTGGCTACCAGAACATCAAAAGTACGTTGAAAGCGGAGGGTGAAAATGCTTCGCAATCAACTGAAAAAACAGCTACCTCGAAAACGAAAGGAACGAGAAGTTGATTGGATGGGCGACTCAACTTGTAGGTTATGCCACATTTTCAGCAACCGGGATTCTAACTGGTTCCTTACTGGTGTTGAAGTATCCAATGCGATGGTGCACAGTGGTCCCTGTCCCGCATCAAGAAATCTTGGCGCAATGTCAGTTGGTACCACGGCGATTCGCCGCTGTATGTGCCCAGTGTGCAATCAAAATATACCCGATGAATTGGTGTTTGCTTGGGTTTGATATAGTTACCAAGCTTGATATCGGGTGGGGGCGAGTAACTCGGTCCCGGTGATCAAGATATAACGGAGGTTTTTTGCAGAATTGGTACGCCGTAAGGTGAACTATTTCGGCATTTCAAACGGCAATATAGCCAAATTATTACGTATCCATTAGAGGAGAGTTAAATTATGAAAAGCATGTCGCTTCAATTAACAGCAGGTGCGGTCGCACTCGCTTTGAGTATGGGTACTGCCTACGCCCAGGAAAAAACCAAGCTTCGCATTCAGACACACTTTGCAACCGAGACGCTTTCAGGTGAAATGGCTGCTGAGTTCATTGAAGATGTTACGGTCATGTCTGGCGGCGCTATTGAAATCGAAATGTTCTACGCAGGCTCTGTAGTCAAAGCTGCAGAGACATTCGATGCTGCCGCTACCGGCATTCTTGACTGTGATATGACCGGTGGTGCTTATCAGGTCGGCAAGAATCCAGCATTTCAGTTTGCCGGTGACTTGAACGGCGGTTACTCTGATCCTTACACGCAGTACTCCTGGTTATTGCATGGCGGTGGCTATGATGCGTTGAACAAGCTTTACAACCCGCAAGATATGGAATTTGTAGGCTGGTGGATTCCTGGTCCTGAATCCTTGGTTTCTACCAAGTCATTCACCGGTGTTGATGATCTGAAAGGTTGGAAATTTCGGGCACCTCCAGGTGTCATTACCAATATTTTTGAAAACCTTGGTGCATCTCCGATCGTAATGGATTTCAACGAAATCTTTACTGCTCTTGAAACCGGTATTATCGATGGTGCAGATGCATCTACCATTGCCAATAATGTTGGCCTTGGTCTTTATGATATAGCCAAGAACACCAACTACCCAGGCTTCCACTCCATGCCAGCAGATCATCTTGCATGTAGAAAAGATATCTGGGACGAAATGCCGGAAGCGCATCAGCGAATCATGAAGGTTGCCATGCAGGCACTCGGTTTGAAAACAACCACAAAGCAAGGTATTGAGATGCAAAAAGCCGCTGCAGAACTGCGATCAGCGGGTGTGACATTGAATACCTGGTCAGATGAGGATATGGGAAAGTATCGTGAAGCTGTGACCACCACCTGGGAAGAG
>CALDSR010000023.1 GCA_937924505.1 uncultured Granulosicoccus sp.
GGTAAATGTTCATTAACGAAACAGTAAACGTATCAACCGCGAGTGCCGTCTTCGGTGTGCGACCTTGAACCAAGTCGGTTCAGGTGGGGGCGAATGGAACCGTATCAGGCTTTCCGCCGTAACGGACGTGCACAACAACAGTGACCACATCATCCCCGGGGTGCGAATTAGGCTCAAGGGAATACCCAACCAAATAACAAGCACCGCAGAAGATACACTGACAGGCTAGCACGTTCGCGACAACTTGGCGAACCTAACTATGATTATGGTGCGGCGTCTTTATTTGTTTTGTCTGATTTTATGTCAGCGTCTTCAAGCAAATCATCAATTTGGCTGTTAAGCTTTGCTATGCGATCTGAAATTCCCGGGGCGGTGTCCGTCACTTGCTTGCCGCGGGATTTAAGTAATGCGTTTGCGGTGTTGATAGCAGTTACGATAGCGATTTTTTCAATACTTGATGTTGCATTGCGCCGTCGAAAGTCGTTCATCGAACGATCAATGTAAGCCGCTGCCTGCATCAGATCATCCTCTTCGCCGGGTCGACAGGCAAGTTGTACTTCCTTGTCCAGGATACGAAGCTTTACGGGTCGTGGTTCGCCAAGTTTCTCTGGCTTCATTTCGCGATTGCTTGCAGGCGACTTGCCTGACGCCGTCTTGCGTGCGACCCGTTTTCCTTGCGCGACTTTTTTCTTGGGCTTGCTGCCACTTGAAACGGTGGTTGATGATTCATCATTCATTGACCTGCCTCCATGGATTTGAGACGAATGATCATTTGTTCCACTTTGGTGCGAGCCGTTTCGTTTTTCTCCACAAGACGAGCCCGCTCTTCCATCAAAGAGCCGTGTTGTTCGCGCAGGACCAGATTTTCGGTTCTCAATTTGGTGCACAGCGCCGCAAGCTCACCGAGGCGCGTTTCGAGTCCGTCGAGTTCTTCTTCCAGCGAGGTGCGATTCATCGGTTCGTAGGCGGCGTTGTAGTCATGGCTGCATTGTATACTTGAGCCGACCCCTCAAGACAAGTACATAACTCCGTGAGTCTTCAGCCAGAATCTGTCGCTTTGGCGCTTGAACACCTGAAAGTACCCTTGTCTCGCGCCGAGGCACATGGTGTTTTGTGCGGTTTGCTGGCTGCAAGTCAGACGTCTGTCGCAAAAACGCGCTGGTTTTCAGAATTGCTGGATGCCGCAGAGATGCGAGCGGGTGAGGTGAGCGCCAGGGCGGAAGACCTGAAAATACTCGACACCTGGTTTACTGAAGAACTCGATGCCTTGAATAATGCCGATCTTGAGTTTTTACCGGCAGTTCCTGACGATTCAGCGCCAATCGGCACTCGAGTTCAGGCTTTGGGCGAATTTTGCGCCGGATTTACCTACGGGCTTGGTTTGGCAACAGCGAATCGGGGCAACAAGGCCCTGCCGACGGATACCCGTGAGCTGGTCGAGGATTTTCAGGCCATTGATGGGGCTGATATGGACGGGAGCACCAATGGGGCTTCTGAGGAATCAGATAATGCCGACGAGGATGCTTATATCGAATTGCTGGAGTACGTAAAAGTGGGTGTCTTGCTGATTCACGAGGAGATGAAGCCTGTAAGCCCAAGCAGCCAGGAGCAGTTGTCGTGAGCAAGGCCCAACGAACTCAGCTTTTCAGCAAGACGCAGTCGGCGGAATTCAAACGCCGTCGAAGGTCCCTGATGCGAACCATGGGCGACAACTCGATAGCCGTTATTCCCACGTCCCGCGTTGCCTATCGTAACCGCGATACCGAATACCCGTTTCGTGCTGACAGTAATTTTCTGTATCTGAGTGGCTTTACCGAACCCGAAGCCTTGATGGTATTGGTACCGAATCGCAAGGCGGGGCAATACATCATGTTTTGTCGTGAGCGTGACCCAGCCATGGAGACTTGGCATGGCCGACGTCTTGGTGTTGAAGATGCGCCAGCGGCGCTGGGTGCTGATGATGCTTTTCCGATAGGTGATATCGACGACATACTGCCGGGTCTACTGGAAGGTAAGCAATCAGTGTTTCATACCTTGGGCAAGGATCAACACTTTGATGCGCAGTTGCTGGGCTGGTTGAATGAGGCGCGTTCAGCACGGCCTGCTGGTGGCGAGCCTGACGCGTTTGTATCGCTTGATTATCACCTGCATGAAATGCGTATTTACAAAAGCCGTAGCGAATTGCAGTTAATGAAAGCTGCCGCACGAGTTAGTGCTGCAGCGCATCTCGCTGCAATGCAAGCCTGCAAGCCGGGCTTGAAAGAACATGAACTTGAAGCTGTGTTGATCGGAGAATATACAAAACAAGGTGGTTGTCACGCCTTCGCCCCTATTGTTGGTGGTGGCGAGAACGGCTGCATCTTGCATTACACTGAAAACAGAGATGTTCTCAATGAAAAGGAGCTGGTGCTGATCGACTCCGGTGCCGAGATTGCTCATTACGCTGGAGACATAACCCGCACATTCCCCATTGGTGGTACGTTTTCAAGCATTCAGCGTGAAGTCTATGAATGTGTGCTTGAAGCGAACCTTGCGGCGATCGCGAAGGTCAAGCCAGGTAATCACTGGAATGATCCGCATGATGCCGCGGTAAAGGTGTTGACCAGAGGCTTGCGAGATATGGGGATCCTGAAAGGCAAGCTACCGCAGCTGATCAAGGATCAGGCGTATCGGCCCTACTATATGCATCGTACGGGTCATTGGCTTGGTCTGGACGTGCATGATGTTGGAGAGTACAAGATTGATAACGAATGGCGATTGCTTGAGCCTGGTATGGTGCTGACCATAGAGCCCGGGTTGTATCTGGACGACTCACGCAAGATTCCCAAGCGTTATCGGAACATTGGCGTTCGCGTCGAGGATGACGTGGTTGTTACCAAGGATGGATGCGAAGTCATGACCGCTGATGTGCCGAAGTCGATTGAGGGTATCGAAGCGGTCATGTTGCAAGCAAAAATACCAAACGTGTAGCGATTCGCGTGCAAACAGACATTGTCATCATAGGGGCGGGATTGGTTGGCACGCCGTTAAGCCTCGCCTTGAGTCGCCGAGGATATTCGGTCACATTGATCGATCGTGATTCGATGTCAAACGATGTGAATGCAACCGTGGGAGCCAACGACACTTCCAGCCCACTGCATCAGCGGTGCACTGCGCTGAGTCTGGGTTCGCAGCGATGGTTCGCAGCCCATGATCTTTGGGCTGGTATGGAGTCGGACGCAACGGCGATTGAGCAAGTGCATGTCTCTCAGCGCGGTTATCTTGGTGCGACGCGTATGTGCGCCGAAGAGTTTGGCGTCGATGCTGTGGGTTATGTTGTCAACAATCTCAGCATGCTTGATGCGTTGCGGGGTCTGTTGAGCAAATCTGACGTAGAACATCTCCCGGGTACTGAATTTCATCGGCTTGTACCGGATGCTGACAACAGCCCGGAGGCGGTGACAGTCGAATGCAAGCAAGGCGATACAACACTCAGTATCAAGGCGCAACTATTGATCGCCGCTGATGGCGTAACCTCGGCAGTGAGAGAATCACTCGGCATCGCTCAGCAGCATTCAGACTATTCGCAGTTTGGCATTCTTGGCAACATCGAACTATACGATGCTCACAGACACATTGCTTATGAACGTTTTACCGATTCAGGTCCGCTAGCGATGTTGCCACGCGGTAGTCATCATATGAGCTTTGTCGAGTGCGTGTCGGAGGATGACAGAGATACGCTGAAAGCACTGAGCGATGAATCCTATCGTGCTCACCTGCAATCACGTTTTGGTCACCGTCTTGGTGTCATCAAACGCGTCGGGCCGCGTTACTTTACACCGCTGGTACTGATTGAGGCGACCCGGCAAATTGCCCAACGTTCATTGTTACTGGGCAACGCGGCCCGATTGCTTCATCCGATTGCCGGGCAGGGCTATAACCTTGCCATTCGCGATATTGAAACCTTGCTGTCCTTGCTGGGTGACGCATCTGAGTCAGAGCCTCTGGATCCCGGTGCAAATTCGCTATTACAGGAATTTGTCAGGGCTCGACAGAGTGACCAGAAAACCGTGGTTCGCTTGACCGATTTGTTGGCGAGAAGCTTTCGTGGCTCTGCTTGGTTTCCGTCGCATGCTCGTTCGCTTGGGCTTATGGGTCTTGATGCATTCGCACCGTTACGCCAGGGATTTGCGCGCCGCAGCATGGGACTTGGATGATGTTTGGGTCGCGAGTGCTGACTGAATGGTGACAGATACGCTTGTCAGGCGACTGAATTTCTTTGTTGTTGCAGGCCTTATAGGTGCCGTTGTCGGTTTCAGTACCTTGTTATTGATCAAGCTGATATTGCTTGTTCAGTTTGTTAGTTTTGGTGAAGCATCAGAGATGCGTTATGCAGAAATAGTTGCAGCGCGTCCTGCCTGGCAATTGATACTGGTTTTGACCCTTGGCGGATTGCTGGTAGGGGTCATTTTGCAGTTTCTTCCTGACAAGCGTTATCACGGTATCGCTGACGTTATGGAAGCCTGTGCGCTTAATAGTGCGCGTATGCCGGCGCGATCAGGTATTGCGGCTGCGTTGGCCGCGTCGGTATCGCTCGGTGTCGGTGCTCCCCTGGGGCGTGAAGGGCCAGCGGTGCATATCGGGGCATCGATCAGTGCCTGGCTTGCAGAACGGCTAGGGCTGGACCGCAAGCAATCATTGGCTCTACTGGGTTGCGGCGCAGCGGCGGCAGTTGCTGTGTCTTTCAACACGCCCATCGCGGCGGTGATATTTGCGTTGGAGGTTATCGTCGGTTACTACACCTTGCGTGTGTTTGCGCCCATTGTGATTGCCGCAATGGTGGCAATGGTCGTGCGGGATCTTTCGCTTGGCAATGCACCACTTTTTCAAGTCCCTGCGCACACACTTTCGTCTCATTGGGAATTGATTATCTTTGCCCTGATTGGGGTGCTTGGTGCGTTTGTCGCCAAAGCGCTGATCGCAATGACTCAGGGTATCGGACAACTATGGGAATGGAGTGGGGCGCCGGGCTGGTGTCGACCTACTGTTGCTGGTGCATTGATTGCCTGTTTTGCGATACCGCTACCGCTGATTTTGAGCATTGGTGCCGAAGGCACCTTGCTGGCTTTGCAGGCGTCCTTGCCTGTCACCCTGTTGATCAGCTTGCTTGTCGTCAAGACCATTGTGGTCGCGCTTGCGCTGGGTAGCGGGTTTGCCGGTGGTGTATTTGGTCCCGCGATCTTTATCGGATCAGTACTGGGCGGTTTGTTGTGGGCGGTGTTGAGTGCCAGCGGACTACCATTGTCCGATCAGGGGGTTTACGCGACGATAGGTATGGCGGCGCTGGCATCGGCTTTGTTAGGTGCCCCGATATCAACCGTACTTATCGTGTTCGAACTCACGCATGATTACAATATTACGCTGGGCGTTATGACTGCCGCAGCATTTGCCAGTACATTCATGCAGCTTGGTGAACATAGTTCTTTCTTTCGATGGCAGCTGGCACGGCGCAATGTAAATTTGTCCGGCGGACGTGATATCAGTCTATTGATGACGCGACGGGTTAAAGACTTGATTTCCGATGCCTTTTTGCAAGCTGAGCCAGGAGTCACTGTGGGTCAGCTTGAATCGAAACTCGGGCTGGAGCGGCGACGCCTGGTCATGTTTGTTGATGAAGACGGTGTTTTTCACGGTAGTGTAACCTTGGCGCATCTGATCTCGCATGCCATTGAACACGGGATGGATTCGGCCGCAATGGAGGCTGCATTTGACTCTGAATTTGCGATAACACCAGACACCAATATTGTGACCGCGGTGCAGATAATGGCCAAATGTCAGGTGGAGTATGTGCCCGTCGTATCACGAGCGCGAGCGTCGAAACCCGAACTTCTGGGGATTGTCGTCAAGAGCGAGCTTTTGGCCGAGCACTACGATGTGGTAAAACGCGCACGTGAAGAAGAATTCGGCATAACCTGATACCCGGAAAACTCGTCGAGGTAATTCCAAATGAGTAAACCCAGCGTGAGTGAAATAATATGAGTGGACCCGAATACCTGGGCTTTGATACGCTGGCATTGCATGCTGGCCAACAGCCTGATAGTGATACTGGTGCGCGAGCTGCGCCGATATATCAAACTACATCCTTTGTCTTTGATGATGCGGACAAAGCCTCATCGTTGTTTGACATTGCGCGAGCGGGTCATGTGTATTCGCGGATATCCAATCCGACCGTGGCGGTACTCGAGGAGCGCGTTGCGATGCTCGAGGGTGGTGTCGGAACTGTATGTACATCAAGTGGTATGGCAGCTATCCATATTGGCATTGCAACTCTGTGTGGCGCGGGTAGTCATATTGTCGCGTCCCGGTCCTTGTACGGTGGTACGCATAATCTGCTCAGCTATACCTTGCCACGTTTTGGCGTTGAGACAACCTTCGTTGACCCGCGTGATCCAGAAGCCTTCGCCAGGGCGATTCGCCCGGAAACCCGTTTGGTATTCGCCGAGATCGTTGCGAACCCACGTTGCGAAGTGCTGGATCTGCCGAAGGTCGCGAAATTTGCGCACGAACAAGGTGTTCCGGTTCTGGTCGATGCGACCTTGAGCACGCCCTACCTCGTCAATCCTTTTGCGCTTGGCGCTGATATTGTCATGCACTCGTTAACCAAATTCATGGGCGGGCATGGCGTCGCGATAGGTGGGGCTTTGGTTGATGGTGGACGTTTTGACTGGAAAGCATCCGGGCGGTTTCCAGAGCTCAGTGAGCCCTATGCCGGTTTCCATGGAATGAACTTTGTTGAAGAGTTTGGCCCCGCTGCCTACATCATGCGGGCGCGCAAGGAAGGCTTGCGTGACTTTGGTTCATGTCTTTCTCCGACCAACGCCTTTCATTTGTTGCAGGGGCTTGAGACCTTGGCGATGCGAATGCAGCGTCATGTCGCAAATACAGATGCCGTGGTTGATTATCTGGATGGTCACGAGGCAATCAACGCTGTTCATCACCCGGCAGTTCGGAGCCATCCTGATCACGCGCTGGCCAAGGAGCTCTTGCCCAAGGGATCAGGCGCGGTGTTCAGTTTTGAACTTGCCGGTGGACGGGCCGCAGGTAGCGCTTTTATTGAAGGCTTGCAGCTGTTTTCGCATCTTGCGAATGTCGGAGACGCGAAATCACTGGTCATCCATCCGGCTAGTACTACGCACTCCCGCATGGATGATGATGATCTACTTGCAGCAGGCATATCCCCAGGGCTTGTCAGACTGTCCATCGGTCTTGAGGATCCCAAGGATTTGATCAACGACCTTAATCAGGCATTGCGGCGCGCCATGAAAGCCACCGCAACTCAAGCCACTGAAAAGCGTGAAAACGTCGCATGAAAGTGATGCTCAACGGAACGTCGATCTTTGTTGGCACCGGTGGTGTGGGCTGGGTTGAGGATCGGCCGTGTTTGTTACTGATGCATGGTGCCGGTATGAATCGCACCGTCTGGGTGTTACTGGCGCGATATTTTTCACGTCATGGCTATAACCTGATTGTGCCGGATCTACCTGGTCATGGTGAGTCGGACGGGGAGGCCTTGCGAAGTATTGAAGCGCAGGCTGAACATGCCTGGGCATTGATCGATACGTTGAAAGCATCCCATGGTTTGCCCGATACTCCTTTGACTGTCGGTGGGCATAGTATGGGTGCTTTAGCGGCGCTGGAGTTTGCCGGCGGCCGCCCAGCTTCCTTGGCACGCCTGATTTTGTTTGGCGTTGGCTATCCGATGATCGTTGGACAGCCGTTACTCGATGCAGCCAAGGCAAACAGCCATGACGCAATCGACATGATCTCGATTTACAGTCACACGCTCGCGTCACAACTTGGACATAACAAGATCGCCGGTATTAGCGTGATGAATACGGGGATGGCACTACTTGAGCAGGCGGCGCCCGATGTATTATTCACCGACCTGACTGCGTGTAACACTTACCAAGGTGGTGAGAGCGCTGCGAAAAAAATCGAAGCAGCAAATTTGTCCGTGACCATCATTGCCGGTGATGGAGATCGCATGACACCGATGAAGACAACGGTAAAGCTCGCATCGATACTCAAAGCAAAGGTAGACACAATTGCCGATAGTGGTCATATGATGCTGTCGGAACAGCCGGAATTGACACTCCAGATCGTGCGTCGCGAATTACTTGCCTGATGAGTGGTTGAACAAACGGGCCAATTGAGTGGTCAAGTGGCCTGCTGCAAGTTACCTACTGAGTAGTTTCAGCTGAGGATTCGAGTTCAGCGAAAATTGCCTTGCTGATTTCGTCGACTTCGCCGATTCCGTTGACCTTGATGTATTTTGGTGCATCAGCGTCGCCACTTGCCAGCCACGTCTTGTAGTGGTCTTTAAGCGGCGCGGTCATTTCTTCGTACACTTTGAGCCGGTAGCGAACGGTTTCTTCCCTATCATCTTCGCGCTGTGTCAAGGCTTCACCAGTCAAATCGTCCTTGCCTTCCACTGTTGGCGGGTTGTACACCACGTGATAGCTACGCCCAGAGGGCTCATGCGTGCGACGACCACTGACACGCTTGATGATTTCTTCAGGGTCAACATCGATTTCGACGACGGCATCCAGTGGTATGTCGGCCTCCTTGAGTGCATCGGCCTGCGCGAGGGTTCGTGGAAAGCCATCGAGCAGGAAGCCATTCTCGCAATCGGGCTCGTTGATGCGCTCCTTGACAAGACAGATAATGATGTCATCCGACACCAGATCACCACGATCAATCACACCTTTGACTTTGTCGCCAAATGGAGTGTCTGATTTGACTACAGCACGGAGCATATCCCCGGTCGATATCTGAGGTATGGAGTAGTGCTCAGTGATGAGAGCGGCTTGTGTTCCTTTGCCAGCACCTGGACTACCCAACAAGATCAACCGCATCTATGGCTCCCATTCGGGGAAAATTCATATGAGGCGAGAGAGTAGCGAAATCTGCTCCTGTTTGCACGAAAATGCCCGCTGAATGCGATACTTGCCCCATGTCTGTCGAACACCTTCGCAAAGATCTCGTCATAAATGCCGATTTGTTCGGCTCATCCCTGTGTTTTCACACAACCTGGGGCTTGTTTTCACCTCGAGCGATTGACGAGGGGAGCACCCTGTTGCTTGAGCATCTGGAGGTTCACGACAACGATACAGTACTGGATCTCGGCTGCGGTTATGGGCCTTTAGGCCTGTCTATCGCGAAACGGGCGAGCGCGGGGCAGGTGCATCTTGTCGATAAGGATTTTGTTGCGGTGGATTACTGTCGTGAAAATGCATTACGTAATGGCATTAGTAACGCTGAGGTATATCTGAGCAATGGATTCAGCGCGGTTCCAGAGGATCTGCCGTTGTCACTGGTTGTATCGAATTTGCCTGCCAAGGTAGGCAATGAATTTTTTCAGATCACGTTTGATGATGCAAAACGCCGAATGCGGCCTGGTTCACGGATTGTGGTGGTCACCATCAACGGGCTCCGGAGTTTCGTCAAACGCAGCTTTACAGAGGTTTTTGGTAACTGCAAGAAACTCAAGCAGGGCAAGACCTACACAGTTTCGATGGCAGTCCTCGAAGACTGACAGCTGCAGAGCGCTCCGGGTGCGATGGTCAATTGGCAAGCCTCGCAAAAGCTTGCACCAGTCGGTTGAAGTTGCTTGTCGATTTCGACCCGATCATCAAACACAAAGCAATTGCCTTCCCAGAATTCTCCACCCGTGCGCTCAAAGTAGTTGAGCACGCCACCTTCGATCTGGTAGACCTCGTCGAATCCACGCTCTCGCATCCACGGCGCAGCCTTCTCGCAGCGGATACCGCCGGTACAAAATGTTACCACCGGTTTTTTGGTGCTGAGTTTGCCACTATCCAGGGCATCATCAACCGCGCGCTGGAAATCGCGAAAATGTTTCAGATTCAGATCCAGCGCTTGCGTAAAGCCACCTGAATCAATCTCGTAATCATTGCGCGTATCGAGGAGGACGAAATCACGATGTTCGCGGATCCAGTTGGCCACGGTTTTGGGGTCGATTGACGGGGCCTCCGGTCTGGCCTTTCGTCTGGCGTTCGAACGCGGGCCATCAAACGCGATGATCTCGTGGCGGATGCGGACCTTGAGCTTGGCAAAGGGGATAGTATCTGAGGTACTTTCCTTGAGCCACAGATGGACGAAGCGATCGTCTTCGGCAAAAAGAGTACGAACAGCGCCAATCTGAACCGCCGTGCCGGTCAGAGCGACATTAATACCCTCATCAGCGAGCACGATGGTACCTTTTACTCCGATCGAGTTCAGTGCTGCATGCAGGTCAGCTTGCAGAACAGGCAAATGTTCCAGATCGATGAATTGATAGCCTGAGACGTTGATGTATTGCATCGCGCCATTTTAAGGTATTCGGCAACATTGATCGTGTGATATTCGTTTTGTCACTGGCATTTTCTGCACGCTGGTCTATATTCCTGTCATAACAATAATTCCACCCACAAGATGGGCAATGGATAGACACACAACCGGGTGAGAAAATGGGAAAGTGCGGATTGCGACTGGCCAGCCTCGTCGCTCTGATCTGTGGCATACCAGCATTGACTTTGGCGGATACCTCTCGTTTGGACACGTCACGGGCTGAATTCGTGTTGGCTCGTGCGGCGCTGATGGCCAATGATCTGGATGCCTTCGATGCAAGCCTTGCGGAGCTCGAAGGCTACGTTCTCTACGATCATCTCCAGATGGAGCGTCTGCTGCACGATTGGCGTACCAAGGAGCCGGGCAAGCAGGCCGTCAATGATCTCAATGCTTTCGAACAGTCGTCAGACAACACCTCGCTGACTCGCAGACTGACGCGTCAACTGCAGCGACGTCTGGCGGCCACGAACCAATGGTCTTTGTTTCTTGGTCTTCGGGAATCACGACTTGCTGCAAGGATGCCGTGCACGACCTTGCGCGCGCGCGATGAGCTCGGGCAGCTGGAAGGCTTTGATGAAGCCGCACTAGAACTTTGGGTTCAACCAAAGAAACACGACGAAATTTGTGCCGATGTGCTGGTAGAGCTCGAAAAGAACAATACACCGCCGATCACCGCAATCTGGGACCGGATTTACCTCGCCATGTCAGAGGGTAAGCCGGCCTATGCTGAAGACATGCTGAAATATCTCGGTACGCGTGACCGAAAACCTGTGATGGCCTGGATTGAAGCTCTTGAGAATCCTCAAAAATTACTGCAAAGCGGTGCATTGAAAGAAGACACAGTGCTGAATCGTCGCACCATAGCCAATTTGCATGTGCGCTGGTCCCGGGAGGATACACCGGCCGCCATGGCGCACTGGATGAAGGTGCGTGACAAATACGCTTTCTATGCTGATCGCTATTACAACACACACCGGGCGATCGCCATGCGAGGGGCCTACCGGCGATTGTCGGGCGCGTCGGATTGGCTGGATGCCATAGCGGCAAGAGATGATGATCTGGAGCTGAAGGAGTGGCGAATCCGGACTGCGCTGCTTGACGGTGACTGGGCGAGGGTGCTGAAAAATATTAATCGCCTGCCTGTGGAAGAACAAGAAGAGGACCACTGGGCCTACTGGGAAGCCCGTGCGCATGAAGTCGCTGGAAATCAGTCAGAGGCCAATGAAATATATCAAGAACTGGCTAAATTGCAGTCCTATCACGGCTTCTTGTCGGCTGATCGGCTTGGTCAGGCTTATTCAATCAAGGACGAGCCGATATCGATAGAAGATGATGCACTGTTGATTCTGGCCGATACCAGAGCACTGCAGCGAGCGCGCGAGTATCATGCGGTCGACTTGCAGGGTGAGAGTCGGCGTGAATGGAATAACTGGTTGCTGGATCCAGCGCGAACTCCTGAGGAAATGGCGCAGGCTGCTGTTCTGGCGGCACGTTGGGAGCTCCATGATCGTGCAATTTTCAGTGCCGGAAAAGCCGATCAGCGACGCGCAATCTCCTTGCGATTCCCAGTGTTGTATCAATCTGAAGTGACTGCGGCAGCAGCTGAACATGACATCGAGCCTGCCTGGATTCTCGGCGTCATGCGTCGCGAAAGTGCTTATATACAGGATGTTCAGTCGCCTGCGGGTGCGGTCGGGCTGATGCAACTAATGCCACGCACAGCGAAGTATGTTGCTGAGCTTCAGGGTGAGGATAATTGGGATGGTGACCTGACCGATGCCGGCACCAATATCGGTATGGGTACTTTTTACCTACGTCATGTTCTCGACAAATTTGAGGAGCATCAGGTACTGGCGACGGCAAGTTATAACGCCGGCCCACATCGCGTCGATGCGTGGTTACAGGATGAAACCATGGACGCGGATCGTTGGATCGACACTATCCCTTTTACCGAGACGAGGCGGTATGTCAGGGCGGTATTGGCCTACACGGCGATCTACGAATGGCACCTGACAGGAGAGGCGCAAAGCATCTTGAGCAAGTTAAAGCCGATTCCAAGTGCACCAGGGGCGTGAACTAACGAATAACAGGCACTGTCACATCAATAAATGATGGCGAACTCAACGTCTTGGAGGGCAGTGAGCATGAGATATAGCGAGATCTTACGAAAATTACGTGGTAAAAATGGCTTGACCGTTGTCATGTCGTTTTTGTTGATTTTGGTTTTGGGTGCCACGTCCGGCTGCGCATCTGGCCCACCAAGCTATCGCCAGAATATTCAGTCGGCCATTGCCGGGAATGGGTCGGTTTGGGTTGAAATACGCGACGACGGTACGGTTGTGCTGTCAGGCTGGGTTGAAGACCGTTTCTCGAAGCAATCAGTGCTTCGTGCTGCAAGAAAAGGCGACTCGGTCACACGCGTTATCGATCGCATTTATTTGCGACGTTCTTGAGATGATATCGAGTCAAGCTGCAGAGTCTCTTGTTCAATCGCAAATCAATTATTGCGGGGGGCGATAATGAGTTTGGCAGATACGATCAATGACACACTTATTGAGCGTTTAACGCCAGTGCGAATGGACATCATTAATGAAAGTCACATGCACAATGTGCCGACTGGGTCGGAAAGTCACTTCAAGGTAATTGTTGTAAGGCAGGATTTCTAGAACATGACATGGGCTTGGTACCGTAAGGCACTGCATGAGCAACAAGCTATCGCAGAATTGCTCGCAGGCTCCGTTTTTACGCTGAGCCTGCATACCTGCACTCTTTGGAGAGAGCTGCCAGAATGGGGTGAGCAAGTTCCCGCTTCCCCTTCTTGTCGAGGCGGTTCGAATAGCACGCTTGACAAATTATACTCCGGTCTCGTTGCTGCCAGATGTAAATTTATGGACTCATCATCCATGTCATCCAGTTCGCCAATTCACCGTTAACGTATCGCCATTGCGTGATTTCAATTTGATCGTTGGATCTTTTTGCCTGAAGCTGGATTTCTTCCAGGTAGGAACCAGACGTGCCAATCTGACGTAGTTTCCTGGAGGCATTCAATCGATTCTTGTCGGTGAGTTCCAGGTGTTCTGTTTCTAACGGAATGGCAATCGAATCTGAATGCTCATGCCGTTCGCGCAAATTCATTTCCGTTGCGCTGATAACGACTTCGTCCGCTCGAGTTGTTACGTTTATATTGTCTAGTTCAAACTTGAGGGTGGTTTGCTCTGACTCGCCGTTTACGAGGTGGCACTCTGTTCGCTCGCCACTGCCTCTGGAAAAATCAGCGTTTGTCAGAATTGCGACCAACGCTGCAGGAAGCTCCTCAGGCGCAGGGGGTAATTTCCTCGACTCGCTATCGAGTTCAAAGTATTGCTCCCCTAAGGCTGTAAACTCGGACGAAGGTGCACCGCAGCTTGCTGCAGTTACGTAACTGGTGTGACTGAGCAGTAGTACGAGAAGCACGCTGGCCTTTTTTATTTGTGTCATCCTGTTGCGCTCAAATAAATTCTCGGAGTTCATGATGCAACCATCGGACCAGTGATTTACCAGTACGTGATTCACCCCGATGTGGCTGAGACCGATGACGCAGGTATCGAGAACGGCAAAATGTAAAGCTGGCGTATACGGGTGTGGCGAGTACCACTTTTGGCGTTGATGGGTCGGTCGCTCTGGGTGAAGACACAAACAAATTGTGCATAAAATTCTTGGCTATGATGGGCGTCAGGGGTTGGGTACTAAATTGGAAAATGAATCGGTTTTTCGATTGAGCATCGGCAAGCAGAAAGAACGTGGCGAAAACTATCGATGTCAGTGCGACTGCACCGAGCAAGCTAGAGTAAGGAATCGCTTCACGGTCAGTGTCCGATTGACACAGCTATTCGTCAGCTTTGAGTAAAAAACGCATGAACGTCATCAAAAACGCTGTGCTGGCGCCAAACAGAATCAACCCGCCCATTGCTTCGAATGTACTGAGCAATCGCCATTCGGGTGATAGTGTCAGATCACCGTAACCCAATGTGGTGACGGTGACGAGTGAGAAGTAGAGAGCATCACCAATGGAGTCAAACTCTCCCAGAATCATGTAGATCGCAGCCCATATCCACGCTTCGATCACGTGAATCAGGATGACACCAAAAATACATACGATAATGAGACTAACAAACCGGATCAGGTCGGGTAGCCGACGGGACACTTCACTGTAACGATTCAATACGGCTGCGATGAACGTGAGAGCTGAGACGTGAAGAATCACAGTCAGCAAGATGATAATGGTGCCCAGAGTAAACAGATGCGTGCTCATGATCTAGTTGCTGGACTGAGCTTCGTTCAAGGTTTTTTGTACGAACCTGCCAAGCCAGCTGGCAAAGAGCCCGCTATCCCAGAAACCACTATGTCCGTCAATGATTTCAGGTGTTGTCTTGGCGACAATGAAGGGGTTGGAGGGTTGTCTTGGTCTGATGTTTGGGTCGGTGTCCGATGTAGTTTCTTGTGCTGGCAGACGTTGGAGACAAATATCGTCTGCGCAGAAGTTGTCATACCAGGCAACTATATCGTCTTCGACGACCTCACCAGGGTTGCGACGCTCCAGTCGATGGGTGATGTACTCGGGATACTCGCCGATCGCCGTGCGAAGTTCCCGGTCGCTCTTGAAGCGTAAGATGTGCCCGAGCGGATATGCATACTTTGTCACGTTGTCGTTATTGGTACTGATTGTTAGCATTATAGGGTTCTGTGTAGGTGAAAACTGGGTACGCGCGTTTCTGATCGAGTCAATTGCCGTGTAGTTGCCTGCAGACAGTGCCGGATTCAGCAACATCACAAGATCACCTGGCCCATCAACTATGTCATAAATTCCTTCATCAAGAACCGGTGCAGCAAGCTGTGTTTGATAAAGCGCTGCCTGTGATGTCGCATTGAACAAGATACGTGCGCCGAGGCTGAAGCCCATCATGATGAAGACGTCGTTACTGCCTTTTGCTTCGCGCTTGTTCAAAATGCTCTCAATGTTGCCAATCAGTTTGCCGACAATGGCTGATTGGCTCACGCGATCGGCAACGGTAGTGCGCGAGAAGAAGGTCAAGTTTTGCAGGCCAGCAAAATCCATCGAAAGACCGGGCCAAGCGACGAAAATGCCAATCACTTGATTGTTCTGGCTGTTCTTCTGTTCCTGAGCAACGCCGTCAACAATGGCTCTGAATCTTTTACGCTCACTGTCTTCGGGGTCTGCGTTGTGCTGCCAGCCGTGAATATGCATCAAAATGATTTTCGATCGATCATCGCTGATGCCGCCATTGTTGATCTGTAGCATCAGTGCATCCCATTGACAGCGATCAACCAATGCGCCTTGTGCGGTCAGATGAATATCGCGGAAAGCCAGAGGCTCTAGCGTCAGCCCAGGGCGGGGATCGTTTGCGGAACCTGCAAGGCATTCGTATTGATTGTTGTCACGTGTTGGATCACGATACGGAGAGCAGGCGCTCGCCAATGCACATAAAAGAATCAGTAGCTGTGACGCTCTCACATGGGTCTCCGTTCAAGTCAGAAGTTCAGGGCTGATTTGATTATGACTGAATTTGTGATGTCGACGAAAAATGCTGATATTAGCGGCAGGATGATAAACGCTAGGGGGGCGGGTCCATGCGTCTTGGTGACAGCCGTCATATTGGCAATAGCCGTTGGTGTTGCACCAAGCGCAAACCCACCGAACCCGGCGCTGAGTACTGCTGCCTGGTAGTCCTTTCCCATCAGGCGGAACAAAAAGAAAATAATGAATACGAAAGCGGCGACTGTCTGTAGTGCCAGAATGAAAAACAAGGGGCCCGCAAGTTCCGCGATTGTCCAAAGCTGCATGCTCATCAGAGACATACTGAGAAATATGCCCAGCGAGAAATCGGAC
>CALDSR010000024.1 GCA_937924505.1 uncultured Granulosicoccus sp.
GAAATGTGTACACGTAAGCATTGGAAACATGGCCCCAACCTGTGTAGATTCCGATGCCAAAACAGAAAATGAGTGTTGCCGCCATCCCCTTGGATTCGCGGAACAAGTCTTGGATTATTCTGTGTTCGGTAGTGCTGAGCGGTTTGGTGTAAAAGTGATGTAATCGATACGCTAATTTTGAGGCGAATCCATTGATGTCGATCAGCATGTGTTCCGTCAACCATACATTTCCATTCAGTGCAAGAATACACCCGATTCAAAATGTTTATTTTGCATCCTGTGTTGGCCTGAATGGGTGCGACTTCCAATCAGTTGAGCCAAGTCTGCTTTTTCTTATATCGCGGGCGGTTTCGTTGCGATATCGTGTGGGGTAGCCACATCAGCCACATCAGCCACATCAGCCGTATCAAGCGCGATTATGGATTTTGTGTCTGATGTTGGCGAATCGAAGAAACATAGTTCAACTAGACCACTGGACAGTTGACTAATTCAATTACTGTTATTAGAGAAAATGCGGTGGGCTGTTAGCTATGACTGTTCAAGCATTTTTCTTTTAAAAAAATCCGGTCGGATAAACACGGTATCCGGAGGTGGCATTTCTAGTTTGTATAATTGTGCCCAGGTTTTTTCGCGTGTTTCAAAGTCGGCACTTGAATGTTGACTCGCGGCACGATCGCCTAACGAGATCCACTTCCTTGTGGAGTCTCGCAGGTGGTTGCTGAATTGAGCGCAACTAGCAGGAATAGTACATATCAAATTCAACCGGATGCGTAGACATGCGCAGACGGGTCACCTCTTCCATCTTCAGGTCGATGTAGCCATTGATCTGATCATCAGTGAACACACCGCCGGTTGTCAGGAAGCTGCGATCTGCATCGAGCGCTTCCAGTGCCTGATCCAGTGATGAGCAGACCTGAGGAATATTTGCCGCTTCTTCTGGAGGCAGGTCATAGAGATCCTTGTCAGACGCATCGCCAGGGTGGATCTTGTTCTGGATCCCGTCAAGACCGGCCATCATCAGTGACGCAAATGTCAGGTATGGATTACCGGTTGGATCAGGAAAACGCACTTCAATGCGGCGACCCTTCGGGTTGGCGACATAAGGGATTCGAACAGACGCCGAACGGTTACGAGCGGAATAAGCAAGCATGACAGGCGCTTCAAAACCAGGCACCAGACGCTTGTAGCTATTGGTTGACGCATTGGCAAACGCATTGATTGCCTTTGCATGCTTGATGACACCACCGATGTAATGCAAGGCAGTTTCAGACAGCCCGCCGTAGAGGTCACCAGCGAATGTGTTGTCACCACCTTTGAAAAGCGATTGGTGAACGTGCATGCCACTTCCGTTGTCACCGACAATTGGCTTGGGCATGAATGTCGCGGTGCGACCGAACTGGTGAGCGACATTATGGACGACGTACTTAAGAATCTGTACGCCATCGGCACGCTTGACCAGCGTGTCGAACTTGGTGCCGATTTCGCACTGTCCGGCAGTGCCCACTTCATGGTGATGAACTTCAGGGATAACACCCATCTGTTCGAGTACCAGACACATGGTGGCACGCAAGTCATTCAGTGAATCAACCGGCGGTACTGGAAAGTAGCCGCCTTTGACGCGAGGTCGGTGACCGATGTTGCCGCCTTCCATTTTTTTGTTTGAGTTCCATTCGGCTTCGTCAGAATCGATCGCATAGCTCATGCCTTTCATTTGAGTTGACCAACGAACATCGTCAAACACAAAGAATTCTGGTTCAGGGCCGAAGTAGGCCGTGTCGGCGATACCGGTTGATGCGAGGTAAGCTTCCGCGCGCTTGGCAACCGAGCGTGGGTCACGCTCATAGCCTTCCATCGTGTCAGGCTCAATGATGTCGCAACGGATATTGACCGTGCTCTCTTCAGTGAATGGGTCGAGCACCGCAGTTGACGGGTCCGGCATCAACAACATGTCTGAAGCATTGATCCCTTTCCAACCCGAGATGGATGAACCGTCGAACGGCTGGCCATCTTCAAAGACATCTTCTTCAAATTGCGAGACGGGGACAGACGTGTGCTGCTCCTTGCCTCGGGGGTCGGTGAAGCGAAAATCGACGAACTTAACGTCGTTATCCTTTATGGTTTTAAGAACGTCACTGGCGGACATGTTTTTTCCTCGTAATCTCTGGATGAATTAATAACTGGTGTACTTTGCACCGGCCTTCAAGCAAGTAGTGCACGGCGTGTACCAAGCGTTAGACATAGACAAAATCTATAAAAATCAATAAGTTAAGTTTTTGAAGCGATGCGGGAGTGCACCAAATAGGTGCGTGATATGAAATAACGCACTATTTTGGTGCAGCTCGGCAGACCCGTAAAATTCTGGCTGCACGCGGCAACATCGCGCGGGCAGTGTAGCGTATCCCGCGAGTGGCCGAGGATTCAGTACACTGGCGGACTTTTTCCGAGGATTAAGAATCACCATGGTCGATGCGGCTGCAAAGCTCGATGCAAGGCCCGATGTCAAGACGTTCCAAGGCATGATTGCCGTTCTGCAGGACTACTGGTCTCGGCAGGGCTGTCTCGTGCAACAGTCTTATGACATGGAAATGGGTGCTGGAACCTTCCACAGCTCAACATTCCTCAGGGCTATAGGTCCTGAGCCATGGCATGCCTGTCATACCCAGTCATCGCGACGTCCGACCGATGGCCGCTATGGTGAAAATCCGAATCGCCTGCAGCACTACTATCAGTTTCAGGTGGCGATGAAACCATCACCTGACAATATGCAGGACATCTATCTCGGCTCACTGGAGGCGCTTGGCTTCAATACGCTCGAGCATGACATTCGCTTTGTCGAAGACAACTGGGAATCACCAACCTTGGGCGCCTGGGGTCTGGGATGGGAGGTCTGGCTCAACGGCATGGAGGTCACGCAGTACACCTACTTCCAGCAATGTGGGGGTCTGGTTTGCAATCCGGTGCTGGGTGAGCTGGCGTATGGTATCGAACGTCTCGCCATGTATATTCAGCAAGTCGAAAGTGTTTATGACCTTGTCTGGGGGCACACCGCGACAGGCCCGGTGACCTACGGTGATGTCTTTCATCAAAATGAGGTGGAACAATCGGCCTACAACTTTGAACATGCCGATGTTGATGCCTTGTTCCTGCAGTTTGATCAGTGCGAAAAGGATTGTGCACATTTGTGTGAACAGGGACTGCCGATGCCAGCCTACGAACAAGTGCTGCGCGCGTCCCATTCGTTCAATCTTCTTGATGCGAGGCATGCGATATCGGTGACCGAACGACAACGCTATATTCTGCGTGTACGAACCTTGTCGCGCCAGGTGGCGGAAGCCTGGCAAGCGAAACGCGAAGCGTTGGGTTTTCCGTTGTTGAAGGATGCGGCTGATTTGACTTCGGTAAACAAAAGCGACAAGGGTGAGGTGGCCCGTGGCTGATTTGCTGATTGAGTTGGGTTGTGAAGAATTGCCGGCAGGCTCGATGATGGCGCTTGCCAATCACTTGGGCAAAGGCGTACACAAGGTGCTGAGTGATGCAGGGCTTGCGGTCGCTGCGCCTGATATCTTTGCAACGCCTCGTCGTCTCGCGGTGCGCATGTCCGATGTCGGTGAGCGTCAGGCGGATAAAGAAGTCGAGAGACGTGGACCATCGCTAGCAGCTGCCTACACCGATGGCGAACCGAGCAAAGCCTTGCAGGGGTTTATGCGTTCGGCAGGTGTCAGTGTCGACGACTTGCAAACCATCAGTACACCCAAAGGTGACTGGCTGACGGTCAGGCAAACGCAACGGGGTGAAACGCTGGAGAATCTCCTGCAGTCCGCATTGCCTGACATCATCAAAACCATGCCGATGCCCAAGCGTATGCGTTGGGGTGATCAGGCGCATGAATTTCTGCGCCCGGTGGTCTGGTTGCTGGCTCTGCATGGCAACGACATATTGAAGCTGGAGCTGTTGGGCTTGAGTGCAAGTAATACGAGTCTTGGACATCGCTTTCATTCGCCCGGGCCAGTAACTGTCGTTCAGGCGACTGACTATGAGGACTTGCTTGAGCGAGCTTACGTGTATGCCGATGCGAGCAGGCGACGTGAAAAAATTGTCGCTGGTGTCAAACATGAAGCAGCCAGGCTCGGCGGTGAACCTGTCATGGATGAGGAATTGATCGATGAAGTCAATGCGCTGGTCGAATGGCCGGTCGCGATGGCAGGAACCTTTGATGCCGAGTTTCTTGAGATACCCAAAGAGGCGTTGATACAAACCATGCAGGAAAATCAACGTTACTTTGCACTGCTTGATGACAAGGGTGAATTGATGCCGGCTTTCATCACCGTGGCCAACCTTGAATCAGTTTCCCCGCAAACTGTGATCGATGGCAACGAGCGTGTCATTCGACCGCGCTTTGCCGATACGATGTTCTTCTGGAATCAGGACAAGCGGCGCACGCTGGATTCACATCGCCGCGATCTTGATCGTTTGTTGTTTCAGGAAAAGCTCGGAAGTGTGTCAGACAAGTGCGTGCGCATGCAGGGCGTTTCGTCGTGGCTTGCCAGTGAGTTGGGTGCTGATGAAGCCAAGGCAACTCTTGCTGCCAGTTTGTGTAAATGCGACTTGAATACCGAGATTGTCAAAGAGCTTGCCAAGATGCAGGGCATTGCCGGTCGTTACTATTCGCTACGTGATGGTCATGACAATGAAGTCAGCATTGCGATGGAAGAACATTATTATCCGAAGCAATCTGGTGGTGCCTTGCCGGCTAACACGACGGCGTCCATCGTATCGATTGCCGACAAGATTGACACATTGGTGGGTATTTTTGGCATCGGCATGAAACCAACAGGTGCCAAGGATCCGTTTGCCTTGCGTCGTGCATCGCTCGGTATTCTCAGAATTCTGATCGAGCAACAGCATGACATCAGTTTGTCGGCACTTATCGATAAGTCCATCGAGACTTACGGCGATGTGCTCGCTGGTGTGAAGGCAGACGAGCTTCGCGCCGAGGTGCTTTCCTATATGTTGGAACGTTTGCGTGGTTACTTTACCGCGGATAGAGGTTTCGCGGTGGAAGCCGTCGAAGCCGTTCTGGCGAAGAGGCTCTCACATCCGCTTGATATGCAGATGCGCCTTGATGCAATCGAGTCCTTTCGCAAGACAGAAGAGTCTGCGGCGCTTGCCGCGGCCAGCAAACGAATCGGTAATTTGCTCAAGAAAGTCGACTCCCCGGTTCCGGAAGCTGTCAATAAAACCTTGCTGAGCGACACGGCCGAGCAAGCCTTGTTTGCTGTTCTTGATAAACAATCCGGCCTGGTTAATGATCATCTTGAATCGCGAGACTACGCCTCGGCCATGAAAGTGACCTCGAGCTTGCGGGAAGCGGTGGACAGTTTCTTTGAAGGTGTCATGGTCATGGACAATGACGCGGCTGTGCGAGACAACCGGCTTGCCTTGATCAAACAAGTTAATGAGCTGTGTTGTGCGACGGCCGATATCTCGCGATTGCAAGGGCAGGATAGATCGTGAAATTGATCGTGCTTGATCGCGATGGTGTCATCAATGAGGATCGGGGTGAACCCATCACCTCGGCCGATGATTGGGTACCGATTTCCGGCAGTCTTGAAGCGATTGCCCGCTTGAATCAGGCCGGCTGGCATGTGGCAGTGGCGACCAATCAGAGCGGAATAGCCCGTGGCTTGATGGAGCTTGATGACCTGCAGGCCATCCACCAAAAAATGCATGAAATGGTTAATCAGGCGGGTGGTCGCATTGATGTGGTGGCTTTCTGTCCGCACAGCGATGCAAACCAATGTACCTGCCGTAAGCCTGCCCCTGGAATGCTGTACAGCATCAGTGAACGACTGGACATCGATCTCAGTACAGTGGTTCTGGTCGGTGATTCTTTGCGTGATATGCAAGCTGCGATGGCGGCGGCCGCGCAACCGATCATGGTGCGAACCGGCAAAGGGCAGTCCACTCTCGACAGCAACAAGGGACTTGAGCATATTCCGGCATACGATGACTTGTTAAGTTACGTTGATACCTTGCTCGCACCCGTAGACGAAGAAGACGCCTGACATGTATCGACTTTGGTTAACGTTCAGAAGTTTAGTCTTCTGGATTTGGCAGATCTTTGTGACCTTGGCCATGGGCGCCCCTGTATTGCTGGTCGGCCTTTTTTCATACCGTTGGGGCTATACCCTGGCGGTTTACTGGAATCGTTTTAACATCTATGGATTGCGCTACATCTGTGGCGTCAAATGGCGCCTGGAAGGGCGAGAAAACATTCCGGACAAACCCTGCATTGTTCTTTGCAAGCACCAGTCAACCTGGGAAACCTACTTCCTGCCCATGACGTTTAGTCCGGCGGTGTATGTAGCCAAACGTTCTCTGCAATGGATTCCCATATTTGGCTGGGTGCTGGTGGTGTTGCGATTCATCATGATAGATCGAAAGTCTGGACGTTCAGCTATCCAGCAAATGACAGAACAAGCGATCGATCGTTTGTCGCTGGGGCGCTGGGTGCTGATTTTCCCCGAGGGCACCCGACGGCCGGTAGGTGCAGAACCCAACTACCGAATTGGTGGCGCCATTGTTGCTGAAAAATCCGGATACGATGTCTTACCCATTGCGATGAACGCAGGAGAATTCTGGCCGCGCATGGGCTTTATCAAATGGCCAGGCGAAATCACCGTCACGATTGGGCCTGTCATCACGAGTGCGGGAAAGGATTCAGCAACGATTCTGGCTGAGACTCAGCAGTGGATTGAAGGTCGGATGGCTGAGATCACGGTCAAGGATCGATTCCCTTATCGGGGATGACGAGCGGGTTGTTCAAGCAATTGCTCGACGTCAATCAAGATGTCAGATCGGTTGATCTCGATCAATGTTCAACCGCGAGTGAATCGACTTCGAGAGTCAATGGTAGTCGAAACAGCTCAATCGCGTTGGCTGTTGTCGCTTGGGCAATTTCAATGGCATCTTCATCGCGAAGATCACTGATCGCTTGCCACACGTCAACGAGAAAGGCGGGTTCGTTACGCTGTCCCTGATGCTTTTGATCGGGCTGATCAGGGGCGTCGGTTTCGAGCAGCATGGCGTCGAGCGGCAAGCCACGAATCATCTCGCGCAAACGCTTGGCCCGGGTGTAGCTGATCGCTCCGCCAAAGCTCAGTTTGTAACCGAGATCGATCAGGCGACTGGCCTGTTGTGTGGAGCCATTGAAGCTATGTACCACCCCGCGATAATGCCCCGATGAACGGATCATGCGGATGACATCTTCGACCGCGCGCCGAGCGTGGATCACGATCGGCAGATCAAATTCGCGAGCCAGTGCGAGTTGGGCACTGAACAGGTGTTGCTGTTTGGCGCGGTCCGCGTCGACAATCTGATAGTCGAGTCCGCATTCACCGACGGCGACGGGGCGCTCTCGACCGAGCCATAGCGGCAGCTCCTTGATGTGCGCATCCAGATGTTCATCGCAGAAGCAGGGATGCAAGCCATAGCAGGCGTACAGATCGCTGTGTTCGGCGCACACCGCCTGCACCCGCGGCCACAGGCGGTGACTGATGGCCGGTACCACCTGAGCCACCACGTTGGCCGAACGGGCCGCTCGCAACATCGCGGGTCTGTCAGCTTTCAGGCGTTCATCGTCGGTATGAACGTGGCTATCGATTAATGCGGGCGTCGACTGGTTAGGCATTGTCTGCAACTGACCTGATACTCATCGCGAAACGTGTAACAATCTACCATCGTAGCGGAACTGTCCAGACAGTTTCCGGCGTGGTAATAAAGGACTCGGAGAGCAACTATGCGTTGGAGAAAAGGGCGCCGTAGTACGAACGTTGAAGATACCCGTGGCATGGGCGGTGGCAGACGCGGCAGGCCTGGTGGCGGCGGTATGAAAATCGGGGGTGGTGCAGGGATCATTCTGTTACTGCTTGGATTGTTTTTTGGCACTGACCTCACCGGTATGCTCGGTGGTGGCAGTAGTAGCCAGGTTAGCCAGCGGCCACAATTATCGCCCGGGGCGGCCGGTCAAGTTCGTGGTGATGACGAGGCGAAAGCCTTTGTCTCGACCATGCTTGCGTATAACGAAGATGTCTGGGCGAAGCTGTTTCAACAAAACGGCAAGCAATATCAAGTACCCAAGCTGCGTATCTTCGATGGTGGTGTCAATTCTGCGTGTGGATACACTTCATCGGCGGCCGGTCCGTTCTATTGTCCCGGTGATTCCAAGGTTTACATTGATCTTAATTTTTTTCGTGAATTACAGCGAATGGGTGCTGGAGGTGATTTTGCCCAGGCCTATGTTCTGGCGCATGAGGTCGGTCATCACGTGCAGAATCTCCTGGGCGTTTCGATGGCAGTCCAGCGACGTCAGCGTTCAGTCAGCAAGACCGATGCTAACCGCCTGTCGGTGCTGACCGAATTACAGGCTGACTGCTATGCCGGTGTCTGGGCCCATCACGCCCATAAGGATAATCAATTGCTGGAACCGGGCGATCTGGAAGAGGGCATGAATGCGGCGGCCAGAATCGGTGATGATGCCTTGATGAGTCGAGCCGGTGCGCAGATACGCCCTGAAGCCTTCACGCATGGTTCGTCACAGCAGCGTCAGGAGTGGCTTTACCGTGGATTGAACACGGGTGATCCTAACCAATGCGACACGTTCAATTGACCCATGCGAATGACACGCGAGGAGTTCCTTTCGTGGCCGCGCAAGCGTGTCACCTTGCTTGGCATGTCGGGCGTTGGCAAGACACGTCTGGCCAATATGCTGCGCAATGACGACTGGTTTCACTATTCAGTTGACTACCGTATCGGCACCCGCTATCTCGATGAGCCGATCCTTGACAATATAAAAACCAAGGCCATGCAGGTACCTTTTCTGCGTGAACTGCTGTTGTCTGATTCTATTTACATCAGTAACAACATCACGGTGGATAATCTCAAGCCATTGTCCACCTTCCTCGGCATGCTCGGTAGCCCGGACAAAGGCGGGCTGGCCCTTGAGGAATTCAAGTGTCGCCAGGCGTTGCACCTCGATGCGGAGATCAAGGCGACAAGAGATACGGCAGCCTTTATCGACAAGGCTCGCACCATCTATGGCTATGATCATTTTCTGAATGATGCGAGTGGCAGTTTTTGCGAGATTGACGATGCGGCGGTGATCAAATCCGTCGCTGATAAAACCTTGATAATTTATATCGAGGCCAGCCCTGAAGATGAGGCAGCATTGATTGAACGGGCGGCTGCCGATCCAAAACCGCTGTACTATCGTGAGGCTTTTCTGGATGAGCATCTGACCAATTACATGAGTGAGCGCGGGCTGCAATTTGCTACTGAAATTGATCCGGCTGATTTTGTACGCTGGGTTTTTCCTCATCTGTTCCGAGCGCGAGTGCCACGTTATGCAGCCATAGCAAAGCAATATGGTTATGCGATCAAGGCACGTGATGCGTTTGAGGTCAGCAATGCAGACGAATTTCTGACTCTGATTGGCACTGCCCTGTATTCCTGATCGACGTAACTGATGCCACTGGTCGCCCACAACGAGTTACCCACTTACGAACGTCTTCGTGGCGAAGGCTATCGTGTACTTTCACCCAGTCGAGCGAGTGAGCAGGACATCCGTGGCCTGCATATCGGCTTGTTGAACATGATGCCGGATGCCGCGCTGGCGGCCACGGAGCGACAGTTTTTCCGCTTGATTGGTTCTAGCAATCCGATTTCTCAATTTTATGTGCACCCGTTTACGCTTGACGAAATTGCACGCGGTGAAGCGGCACGACAACATATTGATGCGTTTTATGAACCGCTATCATCGATCAAGGAGCAGGGGCTTGATGCCTTGATCATCAGCGGTGCCAATGTGACCCAACCTCATCTTGATCAGGAGGTTTTCTGGGAGCCCTTGCTGGATGTGATCAACTGGGCCGATGAGCATGTCACGTCAACACTGTGTTCCTGTCTGGCAACGCATGCGGTTGTATTGGCACGCCATAAACTCAAGCGACGTCAATTGGAACGCAAATGCTGGGGTGTTTTCGAGCATGAAGTCGTACGGCGAGATCACCCTCTGGTAGGTGATACCAATACGCGATTGTCGGTGCCGCACTCACGTTTCAATGAGGTGACCCGAGCCCAGTTTGAATCAGCGGGCTTGCACGTTTTGATCGTCGGGGAGGAGCCCGGTGTACAGCTTGCAGTGAGTCCCGATGGTTTCAGGACGATATTCTTTCAGGGGCACCCGGAATATGATTCGATCAGCTTGCTCAAGGAATACAAGCGTGAAATCGGCTTGTACATCAATTGGAAGATCGATGATTATCCTCCGTTTCCGGCGAACTACTTCGACCAGTTTTCGTGTGCCTTACTTGATGAATACCGCGTGCAAGTCATCGAGTCACGTGAAGAGAGCACACGCCCACCAGACTTTCCAGAACATTTATTGCGTGATCGACTTCACAATACCTGGCATGACAGCGGTGAAGCTATGGTTGGAAACTGGATCGGTCTGGTGTACCAGATAACCCATCGCGAGCGGCGAAAACCCTTTATGGATGGCGTGGATCGCGAGGATCCGCTCGGCTGGTTGCGCGGTGACGTGTCGCGGCTCACGTAAAGCGCGAAAACTTGGCAGTATTTGGCGAAATCCGCCGCCAAAGCAACAGATGAAGATGAAAACTGTTGCGCCGATTTGATTACTTTCCCCAAACGTGTCCGAACCCAGGTGGTTCGCAGCGTCTTGCGCACACCGTTGCTGTTCAGGCTCAGTGCTGCTGCAGTTCTGCTAAGCGGCGCACTCGCGCATGCTAACGACGATCTGCGTAGCCGTGCCGAGACCTATGCGAGTCTGGCAACTCTCGATACGAGTTCTTTGCACAGTGGCGTGCATGGCAACGAGGAACTTGCGTACCGGATCAGTGCGCCAGCAGCCTGGGTAGAACCTGTCACAGCATTTGACCCTGATCTCGAACGTAGCGCCGAAGACAGCTATGGTTTTCGAAGTCGTTTGCAAGACTATCAATATAATGGCGTACATAGAGACCAGACTGCATCGTATTTTGCGAATGAATTCGAGTTGACCAACCGTTATGGTGTGGAAAACTATTCGACGATAGAAATCGGCTTCGATCCGAGTTACGAAAAACTGACCTTGCACGAGATTCGTGTGCTGCGAGGAACAGAAATCATCGACAAGCTGCCGACATCGCGTCGTACCGTACTACAACGTGAGCAAGAGCTTGATGCGCTGATCTATGACGGCACACAGACGCTGGCCATCGTGCTTGACGATGTTCGTGTCGGCGACACCGTGCGTTATGCCTATAGCCTGGCGGGTGCGAATCCCATTTTTGCCGATAACCGCGAGATCATGATTCGCACTGAACGAACCGTCGCACTCGATCGGCAATACACTCGCATACTGAGCTCAACAAGCAGGCCGCTGCATCGTCGTGTTCGCGGGCCAGAATTACCGCTGACGATCACACAAAACAACCTTGTTGAAGAAGTGGTGCTTGACCAGTACGGCCTTGCTGAGACCGAATTCGAAGATCATGTACCCAGTCGACATGACGATAGTGGGGCCATCGTCTTTAGTGATATGGCTGACTGGAAATCCGTCAATGACTGGGCCTTGCCAATGTATCAGTTGCCAAAGAACAAAGCCCCTGAGCTGGTGGCGCTTGCCAGTGAGATTCGCTCGGCTCATGATGACAAGGCAGCGCAGATTGGTGCTGCTCTGAAATGGGTGCAGGATGAAGTGCGTTACTTTGGTGTCGAACTCGGGACCAACTCGCATTGGCCGTCACGCCCTCAGGAAACTCTCGGTCGGCGCTATGGCGACTGCAAAGACAAGACCTTGTTGCTGATGGCGTTACTCAAAGAGCTCGACATCGACGCACAAGCTGCCTTGGTGAATACCAATCGGAGTCTGGAAGCCGATAATTACCCATTGCGTCTGCATGCTTTTAATCATGTCATCGTGCATGTCTCGCATGCGGGAAAGTCTCACTTCATTGATCCAACCATTGGCTATCAGCGGGGTGCACTGGGTGAGTTTCATGAACCCAACTATGGACGAGCCTTGGTGTTGTCACCCGATACCACAGAGCTGACCACCATGAACACCGCTCTGTCCGGCAAACGGTTGAAAGTCACCAAGACTTTGACTGTCGCCCCGAATGCCGATAAACCGCACCGACTCGCGGTTGAAACACACCGCATCGGATCGTTGGCTGAATCCATACGCTATCGCCTTGACACTGACGGTCCAAGAACGCTCAGCTCAGAATACGAATCGTATTACGACGATTATTTTGACGGCATTTTGGCTCACCGTTTGCCGTCTTTCACTGAACGCGACGGCGGTCTTCTCGAGATCTCTGAAGCTTACCAAATTGATCAGATGTGGCTTGATGACGAAAATGTTGCTGAGTATCTCTGGGTGTATGGTGATGAAATCATTGGCTATCTGGACAAGGCGAAAAAAAAATCGACCCGAACAAAGTCCTATGCACTGAGGCATCCGATTGTCGTGGATGAAACATGGCATGTGTCCATGCCATCGATGTTACGTCTCGATGAACTTGATGCGGAAATTGACAATGAATGGATGCGCTTCAGCAAAACCCATGAAGTTGATGCGAGCGGGACTCGACTGACGGTAGCGATGCATTACGAAACCAAGGTTGATGAAGTCGCCGGGCAGGATCTTGCGGCTTACCGTCGTGCGGTATTGGACATTGAAGATGCCGCGAGCTTCTATATTGAAAACACTCCGAGAATGGCTTCAGCGAATCTCAATATCAACGCAGGTAACGATAACAACAGTCAATTGACAATGGCCGCAAGCACCTGGCAAACCAACGGGTTGTTGATTACGGTGGTTGTTCTCGTTTCAGCTTTTTTGACGTGGCTGTGTCTCGTGCTCGCTTTCAGGCGCATTGACAAGGCTGCTGCGATTGACAGCTAGAACAGCAGATTGAGCATCAGCAGACTGACGATCAGGAAGAGCATCGTCATGATGCCACCAGCGCGCATGAAGTCTGCGACCTTGTAGCCGCCAGGCCCCATCAACAGGGCATTGACTTGATGGGTGGGTATCAAAAAGGAATTTGATGTTGAAATTGCAACGGTCAACGCGAAGACCGCCGGGTCGGCACCAATGGCGATGGCGATATTGACGGCTAATGGCACGAGTAGCACGGTAGCGCCAATGTTTGACATCACCAGGGTAAAGAACGTTGCCAGCAAGGCGATCACCACTTGCAAGACCCAGTTGGGTACATCACCGACCAGCGTCAGTATCTCCTGCGCTATCCAGGCTGCCGTACCGGTCTGGTCTACGGCAATACCGAGTGGTATGAGACTCGCCAACAAAAAGACGGTTTGCCAGCTGACTGATTCATAGGCTTCATCTATCGTCAAAACGCCCGACAGGATCATGCCAACGGCGCCGGTCAGCAAAGAGACTGACAAGCTGTCGGTCAACAGAAACAGGCCCAGGGCAAGGCCGAAGAAGATCAGTGCTTCCTTGATCTTGTTGGTACGAACGTCCTCGTACTTCACATCGGTTGCCAGCACAAAATCGCGATTGCGCGCCAGTGCGCTCAGATCTTTCCAGCTGGCGTGTACCACCAGTGTGTCACCTGCTTGCAATATCTGATCGCGAAAACCGCGCTTGATCACCTCTTCGGTGCGATAGATCTGCAGGATGTTCGTACCGTAGCTACGACGAGGTTTTATTTCGCCAATTGTCTTGCCAATCAGACTAGAGCCCGGCGGTACAACGATTTCGGCGATACCGCCATGCTGTGCATTGAGTACATCGGCAAAGCGATCCGGTTCACCTTTGACTTCCCACTTGTTCTCGGCACAAAATTGTTCTATCTGTCGCTTGTCGCCCATCAAGCCGAGCCGAGTATTGACCCAGATCATCTCTTCGCGATCTGGCGGTACCTTGACGACGTCGCCGCTGTACAGTGCCAGCATCAACGGGGTGTTGGGATTGTTTTCCTCGACTTGATGAATACTCTGACCGACTTGCGGACTGTCATCTGTGACGCGAACTTCGAGAAGTTCACCACTGATGCCATACACTTTTTCAAAGTACTCCGAGGCACGGGACGTACGTGCGGTGTCGGATGTATTGATGCGTGGCAACACAAAACGCCCAGCGATAACAAAGTACAAAATGCCGGTGGCGACCAGTGCAATGCCGATGGGTGTGACCGAGAACAGACTGAAGGTTTCCATCTGTTGATCAGCCGACAGTGTCTTGTTTGATGACAGCAGCAGATCATTGAGCAGAATCAATGGGCTGGATCCGATCATGGTCGCGGTACCACCGAGAATCGCACAGAAACCCATTGGCATCAGAAGACGAGACATCGGTATTTCGGTTCGCGCCGAGATTCTCGAGACGACCGGCAGAAAGAGTGCGGCGGCGCCGATGTTCTGCATGAAGCTTGAAATGAAAGCCACCGTGCCGGACACCAATGGAATGATACGCGTCTCGGTCTTGCCACCTTTTTGCAGGATGAGCGCGGCAAGCTTTCCCATCAATCCGGTTTTATCAAGGCCGGCCCCTATGATCATGACGGCAATGACCGAGATGACAGCGTTACTGGAAAAACCGGAAAAGAGGTCTTCGCGGGAGATCAGTGGTTCGATCCAGGGAACCATGGTACTGATACCCAGTAGCACCATGACGCAGATGGCGGCGACATCAACGCGGACAATCTCGAAAGCAAACAAAACGATCGTAATGGCAAGTAGCGCCAGCACGACGATCATCTCAACACTCAGGACGAGCTGATCAATCATTCTGGTTCTGCTCTCATACGATTCTCTCGCGTGTAGATCAGATCGGCGACTTCATGGCCCAGGCGAGTGCCACGACGTTCAAAACGGGTGACCGGCCGCCACTCAGGGCGGGGTGATGCTTCACCGGGGCCCGCCTGATTAACAAAACGCTCATCGTCCTCAAGACGTTCGAGCATCCACGTCGCGTACTCTGCCCAGTCGGTTGCGCAATGCAGAATGCCACCTGAGGTCAGGGTGCGCGCGACCGCGTCCTGAAAATCCTGTTGCATGATTCGGCGCTTGTGATGACGCTTCTTGTGCCAGGGGTCAGGGAAAAAGAGCAACACTCTTTCCAGCAAGGCGTCGCCCAGCATGTTTTCCAGCACTTCGATAGCGTCATGCTGGATCAGGCGCACATTGGTCAAGTTCGCGGATTCGATACCAAGCAAGGCATGACCGATTCCCGGACTATGTACTTCGACGCCGAGGAAATTCATGTCGGGTTCTTTCTGCGCCATTTCCAGCAGCGCGTCGCCGTTGCCAAATCCGATTTCGAGGCAAATGGGTGCCTCGTTGCCGAATGCTGCGGCGGTATCGATCAGGGAAGTCTGGTAGGGCAGCACATAGGTGCTCGACAAGCGATCGATGGCATCTGACTGGGCCTGCGTCATGCGGCCATTGCGCACGACAAAACTCCGAATCGATCGGCCCGTGAGTCTGTGACTGATGTCTGTCGCTTGCAAGTTCTTCCTGCCGGATTACAAGGCAAGTATAGGCTTAACCAGAGGGCGTGTCGCCGTCTTTGATAGGCTCAAATCGAGTCTGGAGATGAAGCCAATACCATGAATGATGACCTCGCCGAGGACTGATCAGTTAGCGCGAGGGTAAATCGGTTCGCAGCAACTGCCTGCCAACAGATGTCTGGCAGGCAGTTCCGCGAATTGAAAACTAGCGGCGGCGACCGCCTTTCTTGCCACCCTTGCGTGGTTCTTCGAACTGAACCTTGAGTGATTTGTCGCCCACGATCTTGCCATTGAGTCCGGCGATGGCCGCGCGTGCTTCATGACCTTCCATTTCGACAAAACCAAAGCCCTTGCACTTGCCAGTGAAGACATCGGATGCGAGCTTGATCGAGCGCACCTTGCCAAATTCGGCAAACAAGTCCGTAACGGTTTCTTCGGTCGACTCCAGTGGCAGACCACCAATGAACATCTTTTTCACTTAATCAACCTCGACATTATTAATTTGCGGCGTAAGCTCATCCTGACCAGACAGACCACCACACCAACAGGTGGTTCACTATCAGGACTAACCGTGGAAAGCAGCAGATGCAGCAGGAACGAGTGAGCCATGGGTTCAACTCGACAGCGCCAGTCCAGGCTTCCTGCTGGTGACTTTGGCTGAGCTGAACCACGCCTTAGCTGGAGCACAGTGTACTCCTTAGCGAAGACGATGGCTAGGCGTTTGAGGTGATCTGATCAACGCTTCCTTGCGCCCGCGTGTCAATTGCTTGATTCGCCATTCTTCTTTGGAAGCGCTGCTTCGGTCAGCCATCTTACGGCTGTAAACAAGTGTCACCGGACGTCTGCCGCGGGTATAGCTGGCACCATTGGATCTTGTATTGTGTTCCGTCAGTCGGCGCTCGAGATTGGTCGTGATGCCGGTGTACAGACTGTCATCACGACAACGTAGAATATAGACATGCCAAGCCTTGAGATCATTATCGACGGTTGCGGCCCCGGCCTTGTTTGTCGAGGCCGGGGGCGATGACTTCAACGCCACCACAACCGCGTCAGAATGCTGATTCTGCCCCGATCGTCGACGCTGAGCACCAGGCTTCTTTTGGCGCGTTGGCACGGGTTTTTGGCTCCGAAGGCTATGCGTTGTTACCGCAACTGCGGTTCTGTGTCGTCGGTTTGGGCGGCGTCGGCAGCTGGGCAGCCGAGTCTCTGGTGCGGACCGGTATCGGTCATCTGACGATGATAGATCATGACGATATCGCAGTGAGTAATATCAACCGTCAATTGCATGCGCGACACAGCACTGTTTGTGGCTCGAAAGTTGAGGTCATGAAAGAGCGACTAGCCGATATTCATCCCACTTGTGACGTCCAGGCAGAAGACGATTTCCTGGTGGAGAACAATCTTGAAAACTATCTCGATCGACAGTTCGATGTGGTCATCGATGCCATCGACAATATCCGTTTCAAGGCCGCCATGATCGCGTTCTGCCGCCGCCGCAAGATACGCATCATTACGACTGGTGGGGCCGGGGGGCGAACTGACCCTTTGGCTATCGACGTTGCGGATCTGTCGCGAACCTGGAACGATGCGCTGGCCGCCAAGGTTCGTTCCCGCCTGCGCAGTGATTATGGCTTTACCAGTAATCCAAAACGGCGATTTGGTATCGAATGTGTCTATTCCCACGAGCAGCCGGTCTATCCCTCAGGTGACGGTCGGGTGACGCATGCGAAGCCCGGGGTGCCGGGAGTTCGACTCGATTGTGAACTGGGTTACGGTTCTGTGGGCTATGTAACAGGTACTTTCGGGCTGGTGGCCGCATCTCGGGCCGTGAATCGCGCATTGGCGCAGCGATTGCGACGCAATTGACCTCACTCACTGGTCTCGTTAACTGGATAGAAGTCCCGCTCTGATGACAAGATTGCTTACATTCGCGCTATCGACGCTGATTCTCGGTGCCTGCGGTAACGGCGGTACGCCGCTCGATTCCGTTCCACAAGCCTTCGCTGATGCCAGTAATGCACCCGTGCAAGTTGTCAGTTCCGCGTCCGACGAGTTGCTATTCGACGACACCGAGGACCTGATCAATGCACTGCCCGATGTCATCCTGACCGAGACGCTCGCCGATAGCGGTATTCGTGTTGGCTATACAGCCGCCGATCAGTCGAGCGAAGTGGACTCCAACTACATTGAAAGGCAATGGCAGCATATGCAAAGCTGTACTGGCCAAGTGGCGGTTGCGCCGTTCATCGTGATTATCGAGCAAGCTGTTACACCACTGACAAATGAGGATGATGTGATATTCAACATTGACGGTGTTCCTGCGGCGAGCTCTTCCGCGGGTCTGGTTCCCGTAATTCAGATTCGCGAGGCCGATTTTGATGGCTCGCTCGGTAATGTCGGTTTCAATTTGCGATCCATACTCGGTCGCTACCTGTGGTTGTCCGCCAACCTCGCTGAACGCGACTATCCGTTTACCTGCGCAAGGACAGCGGGCTAGAATTACCTTATTCTGAACGCGTCACCTAGCGGGTAAGCGTTTAGAACGTGAGTCAGTCAACACCAGCTGTTCCAGCACCGACCGCCGCCATGCTGCTCATCGGCAATGAGCTCCTGAGCGGTCGTACGCAAGACAAGAATCTTGCACACCTTGCCGTTCGACTGGCCAGTCGCGGTATTCGTTTGAGCGAAGCGCGTGTCATCGCCGATGATGAGGCGGTCATCGTCGCCGCGGTAAACGAGCTGCGCGAAAAACACACCTACGTGTTTACCACAGGTGGTATCGGCCCCACCCATGATGACATAACCGCTGATTGCATAGCCAAGGCATTTGGCGTGGCACTGCCGCATCATCCCGAGGCGACGGAAATTCTGCTCGACTATTTCAAGTCACGTGATATCGAACCGAATGATGATCGCCTGCGCATGGCGCGGGTTCCGGAAGGCGGGACACTAATCAACAATTCGGTTTCAGCGGCCCCTGGTTTTCGCTTGCAGAACGTCTTTGTTTTCGCGGGTGTACCCAAGATCATGCAGGCGATGCTGGAAGAAGTCTTGCCCGCGCTTGAGCAGGGACCCCTGGTCCATAGCGTCACGGTCAATTGCAATTTGGGTGAAGGTACACTCGCGGCACCGCTGCGTGCCTTGCAGGAAGCGCACGCGAACGTGGATCTGGGTAGTTATCCCGGCAAAGATTCAACCGGCTTCCGAGTTTCATTGGTGGCGCGTGGTACTGATGTCGAAGAGCTTGCCGTTGTCGAGGCCGGATTGGTCAAACTGATCGCAGAGGCGGGCGGTCGAATTATTGAATGAGTCTGGTTGTCCGGGTTAACGGCTGAATGCGCAATCAAGCCCGATATGCAGGTAACGGGGATCGATCTTGCAGCTCGATTGTTTTACGCAGCATGATTTCAGTCGTCTCGCGACGGATGTCTTGCGCGGCTGGATCGTCATACAGGTTGACCATTTCATTCGGGTCATTTTGCAGGTCGTACAACTCGTTCCAACTCTCGCCTTCACGCATCGACATGCGAAATCGATCTGTGACGACAGTCCTGACCCGTTGCACACGATCGAATCCTGTCATGGTTCTCTGACTGTCTTCTTCGATAACAATGGCTTCAGGCGGTTTGCTTGAAAAAAGATCTCTACCTTGAATGCCGTTGTAAGGCTGAATGCCCGCTCTGGCTAAAATACTGGATGAGATATCAATCGATGAAGCGAGGCCCCGATCGACTGAGTCACCCCGTATGCCCTCGGGTTCGTTCCATATAAAGGGGACGCGTACAAGACCTTGATAGTGAAGCAGTAATTTCAGCATCAAGCCATGGTCACCCATGTAGTCGCCATGGTCGGATGTAAAGATGACGACGGTATTGTCTCTAAGCCCTAGCGTGTCGAGCCTGGTTAAGACCCTGCCAACCGCATCATCAATCATGGTGATCATGCCGTAGGTCAACGCGATGATGGTTCGTGCTTCGTCTTCAGTAACGGCAAAAGGGTTCTGGTTGTCTCTTGGATCCGTGCCATTTTTCATCGCCTGGTGCATGGCAGTTATCGGAGGCAATGTCCCTTGTCCAAATGACGCGGGAAGTTCAATGTCGTCCGGATCGTACATGTCCCAGTACTTGCCCGGTGGGGTGAACGGATGGTGTGGGTCAGGAAAAGACATTTGCAGGAAGAACGGCTGCTGGTCTGATTGCCGCTCCTGTAACCACTGTTCTGAACGATCAGCGATCCATGCTGTCGAGTAGAGTTCCTCGGGAACTGCTGTTCGCCAGGCCTGTGGTGCAGACGATCGCTTATGTGCAAGTGCGTTTTCCAGACCAACCAGTTGGTCAAAATCACTGCGTTGTTGCCTCGCCCACAGGAGATAGTCACCGCTAGCTTTATCTGCGTGGTCTGCCGCAATTTCTACATGGTCGAAACCATAGAAATCACCGTCAATCCGTTCCGCCAGGGGCTCATTCCACTGGCCAACAATCTCCAGATCATAGTCTTTGGAGTGTCGATTATTCTTGTAGGCATCTCTCAGTTGGGCTGATGGAAAATGTTTGTTTGGCTCGGGTTTGAAGGTATTGGTTGCGGGCAAGCCTGTGAAACTTTGTAGGTGTGACTTTCCGATAAGCCCTGTCTGGTAGCCAGCATCCTTTAATAGTTCGACAAATGTTGTGTGATCTTTTGACAATGGAATGCCGTTATGACGAGCGCCATGCAAGGAGCTCATGCGTCCTGTCATGATTGACGCGCGATTGGGCATGCAAATCGGATTCGCCACATAAAACCGTTCCCAGCGACGACCATTGCGTGTCAGCGAATCGATACCAGGCGTTTGAACGACAGTATTTCCGTAGCACCCAAGATGGTCCGCCCTGTGCTGATCCGTAATAATGAATAAGAAGTTCGGTTGCTTGCTCATACGTCAACTTGTACTTTTTTGTTATCTGATGCGCCCGCGCTTCGCTTGTCGAAATAGATCAACGCGATTCCAATCGCAATGGCTGGCACATGCACTATCGGATTGATGGCCAGTGTTGCAAACGCTGCGATGAAACGCAGAAACGTCTCTGGCAAGGATAGTTTTCGACGATCAAATCTCGACAAGGCTGACGAGAACAGCCAAATACAGAACAAGGTGCGAAGAACGATCCAGACAAATGCCCACAGGTTGAATTGTTCAACAATCAGAATCGTTGGGTAGAACGCGAATACAAACGGAATGATGAACTTCGCCATGCCGAGACGAAACGACATGAATGCTGTCATGAGAGGGTTGGAACCGGCGATTGGCGCAGCGGCATAGGCGGCAATTGCCACTGGAGGCGTCAGCGAGGAGGCGACGCCATAGTAAAAAACAAACATATGAGCCGTTAGCATCGATACACCAAGGGCTTGAATCGCTGGCCCCATCACGAGAATGATGATCAGATAAGCGGGCAGGGTTGGCATACCCATACCCAGAACCAGTGCCCCTGCCATGGCAACCAACAGGGCAGAAAA
>CALDSR010000025.1 GCA_937924505.1 uncultured Granulosicoccus sp.
TACAGCAAGTAATAACTGGTCTACTTCGCTGTTGTTATTGCATTGATAAACGACACCTAAGGTCGCTTTGAGCTCATCAACACCCAAGTAGGGCAGTTAGGAGTTGGTGGAAAGAAGCATACGAGTGGCTGTAAGAATACACTGGCTCAAAGCCTCAGCGGCAGGCGATGCAATGCTGTTGGGCCGATGAAGCATATCTATTTGCCTTAGTGCTTGAGTATCTTCGATTAGTCGAAAAGTAATGTCACTTGTTTGAAGCTCAAGTACCGTTTGCGGTAATACAGTCACGCCGAGGTTTGCTTTTACCATGGCCAGCAACGACACAATATTGTGGACGTTAAGGTTTGCCTTTTTGTAAAAGGATTGAAAGACCGGTGAACGAATGGTTCCGCACAGCTCGTTAGCAATAAATGTTTCACCTTTAAGCTCTGTCCATTTCATCGGTGATGACGACCGAGCCAAATGATGATTGTGTGAACATACGAGGCCAAACCTGTCGTTAAACAATGGAGTGCACTCTGATCCTTGAACAGCATCTGGAACGGTTGCCAGACCGATATCAATGCGCTCTTGTTGCATGGCACTGAGTACGCTGGTGGAATCCATGTCTCTTAATTCAACATGTACTTTTGGATTTGCCGCGATGAATTTCTCGAGGGCGATCGGCAGGATGGTTCCTGCCACTGATGGCACTGATGCGATCCGAACCATTCCGGCGCCTCCCTGAGCGTAGTTTTCAATCACTTGCACGGTTCTGTCGAATTGGCTTAATTCAATTTGTGCTTGCTCAAGTACGAAGTGACCGACTGCCGTGAGTTTGTTTTTTCGATCTGTCTCAAAGAGGGATTTTTTCAAGTGATCTTCGAGTTGTTTTAGCGTCATGGACAAAGCAGCCGGTGATCGTCGCAATTGTTTGGCGGCGTCGGCCAGATTTCCACATTCCGCCACTGCCACAAAGCTGCGCAGCATCTCAATTTTAAGCGTCATATTTAAGTAAAACTGAAATAGCATTCAAGTATTACAGTTTGACTGAAAAAAGGGCATGGGTCCATACTCCGTACCCTCAACACATATTCCTATCCGGAGTTATCTCGTGGCAGAAACCAGGTTAAATCTCATTGGTGGGGAATGGATGTCCGGCGACAGCCACATTGAAAACCGCAGCCCGTCCGATACATCAGACCTCATTGGCCTGTACGCCCAGGCGAGTTCTGATCAGTTGACGAGAACCCTGGATCAAGCCCTGACCGCACAATTGGAATGGGCACGTTATGGAATCGAGCGAAAATATCAAGTACTGATGTCGATCGGTACGGAACTGATGGCCCGTGCTGAGGAGCTGGGCAGACTCTTGTCTCGCGAGGAGGGTAAGCCACTGGCGGAAGGTAGAGGTGAGGTGTATCGCGCCGGTCAGTTCTTTACTTACTATGCTGCTGAAACACTCAGGCAAATCGGTGACACCGCTGACTCAGTACGCGACGGCATCGAAATCGATGTACGGCGCGAACCAGTTGGTGTGGTTGCGGTCATTTCACCCTGGAATTTTCCGACCGCGACCGCGTCGTGGAAAATAGCGCCCGCACTTGCCTTTGGCAATGCGGTGATATGGAAGCCGGCTAACGCTACGCCTGCGTCCGCAGTCGCACTCACTGAAATCATTGATCGTCAGGATATTCCAAAAGGTCTCTTTTCATTGGTCATGGGGTCAGGTAGATCCGTTGGACAAGAGTTGATTGAGAGTCCCAGGGTAAACGCCATTACGTTTACGGGCTCTGTGCCGGTTGGAAAAGGGATTGCAGCCGAGGCAATACAGAATCTCACCAAAGTACAACTAGAGATGGGGTCAAAGAATGCGCTGGTCGTGATGGATGATGCAGATATTGATCATTCTGTGGCATGCGCTCTAGGGGGGGCGTTTGGTGGAACTGGCCAGAAATGTACTGCGTCATCACGATTAGTTGTACACGCCTCGGTACATGACGAGTTTGTCGACAAACTTGTTGCAGGCGCAAAATCCATGAAAGTCGGGCACGCACTAGAAGCTGATACACAACTAGGGCCAGTGGTATCCGAGCAGCAATTAGAGGAAAACCTGGCCTACGTTGAGATCGGCAAATCTGAAGGTGCTGAATTGCTGTGTGGTGGTGAACGGTTGGAAATGGAGACTGAGGGCTTTTACATGTCTCCAGGCATATTCGTAAATTCGAATAATCAAATGAAAATCAACCGTGAAGAGATGTTTGCACCACTAGCAGCCGTGATTAGGGTCAATGGATACGAGGAGTCCTTGTCAGTGGTTAACGATACTCGTTTTGGATTGACGTCAGGCATCATGACGTCAAATCTCGCGCGCGCCAACCATTTCCGACGGAATGCGCGTACTGGCTGCGTTATGGTAAATCTGCCGACGGCTGGAACTGACTATCACGTGCCGTTTGGTGGGCGTGGAGACAGCTCATATGGCTCCCGTGAACAGGGAAGTTATGCAGCTGAGTTTTACACAACAGTAAAAACGGCATACATTGCAACCGGAACGCCAGAATAAGGCGATCCCAGAATAAGACGATCTTTAAACCTGGGCAAAAATCACTTGGAGCGAAAATGACAATACTGGAGAATAGGATATGGCGATAAATCCACCGTTTACTCAACTGGATATAAAGAAATCCGACGCGGGCTTTTATGAAGGCAATAGCGTCTCGATTGCGTTACTCAGTAAAGGCATCATGGTTGCGCTGGTCATTTGGGCGCTCGTTTGGCCTGCAAATGCAAATGGTGTGTTGGGCAATCTGAATGCAAATCTGCTCAAAAATTTCAATGTGTTTTACATTGTGATTGTTGGATTGTTCGCCTTCTTTTTGTTGATTGTTGCGGTGCTACCGCAAACAGGTAAAAGGATCATGGGACGTCCTGGTGAGGGGACGGATTTTTCAAACTTCTCCTGGTTCTCGATGATGTTCGGCGCGGGCTTGGGTGTTGGCTTGATGGTGTTTGCAACTGCTGAGCCTTTGGGGCTGTGGGGCTCCAACCCATTGGTCGTTAGTGGCGACGTTGCAGGTAATAGTCCAGAAGCTCTCCAGGGAGCCTATCGCTACACCTTTGCTCACTATGGTTTTCACGCTTGGTCGATCTATGTGGTCACTGGTTTATCGCTTGCATACTATGCCTATACGCGAGACATGCCATTAACCATTCGAACTGCGTTAACGCCGCTGTTCGGTCGATTGATGAACGGATTTCTTGGAAACCTCGTTGATGTACTGGGAGTTGTCGCCACTATTCTCGGTGTTTCAGTCACGATCGGATTTGGTGTTTCTCAATTTGTCGACGGCTTATATGCCATTACAAATATGGAATGGCTGATGGATATGACTGGGGATGTGCCAGCACCCAGCACTGTAGGGTTGGTGGCGGGTTTGGCTGCAATCATGGGCCTGTCGATCATCTCAGCGGTGTCAGGTGTCGGACGAGGTGTAAAGTATTTATCAAACCTTAATTTGGTGCTGTCATTGATTTTGTTGGGTACGTTTATAATATTTGGCTCCTTTCTGTTTGCCATGACTACCTACGCGACAGCGTTTGCTGACTACGTCATTAATTTCATCTCTCTAAGCTTTGGCGCATTTGGTCCACAATCAGCCGTTGATTTTGCCGCTGCCATTCCAGCAGAAGCAGCACCGTTCGCCGAAGCGTTGTACAGCGGCGCAACGAATCCGTGGGGTTCTTTTGATGGGTTTAGTACGGGTCTTGAAGGTGATGCGGCAAGCCTTCCAGCAGATATTCTTCAAGCGAGCTATGCCGCGGGTGATCCCGGTCGACAGTTCGCCTGGCAAGCCGGTTGGACAACATTCTATTGGGCCTGGTGGATTGCATTCTCACCTTTCGTCGGGCTGTTTCTTGCGCGAATATCGCGTGGACGATCTGTGCGAGAGTTCATTGTCGGCTGTGTGTTCGCGCCGGCAATGGTGTGTTTTGCCTGGATGACGATCCTCGGAGGAACGGCAATAGATCTCGAGCTTACTGGTGGTGCGAACGGCGCTATCATCGGCGCGTCCAACACGTCCAAGCTGTTTGTGACGCTAGGTGAGATGATCTCCGGTGGATTCTTGCAAGCCATCACGATTATGTGCGTTGTGTTGATCATGACCTTTTTGGTGACCTCCGCTGATTCCGGGATATTAGTCATGAACACCATCATGTCTGGTGGTGAGCAGGAAACGGGCATCAAGCATCGTATTGTCTGGGGATTGATTCTGACGCTGGTCATTGGAACGCTGCTGGTTGCCGGTAAAACCAGTGGTGGCGCCGACCCCATGGAAGCCTTGAAGAGCGCCATGATTATCGGTGCACTGCCGTTTACCATGGTGATGGGGCTGATGTGCATTGCGTTGGCAAAGGCATTGTTTCGAGATGGAGTGCGTGAAAAGGGTTAAAAACGGAAACCCGTTTAATAAGTGAATTGACTAAAACGACATGTCCGGACAAGGCCT
>CALDSR010000026.1 GCA_937924505.1 uncultured Granulosicoccus sp.
GGTCAGCGGACTTATGGCTGGCCCTTCAGTCGGGTTTATCGCACAAGTATCCAGTTTTCAGACCGTTATTCAAATAGCAGTGGCCGTTGCCTTTTGCGCAGCTTTGGTGTTGATGTACGGAAGCAGGAGTCGGCTCAGCCAGCCGGCGTAAGCCAATATACTATCCAACGTAACTCACATGCTTATCTCGAGAATGATTCGAGATGCGTCAAAACGATTATCGCAACCCATGGTAGCCTGAATGTTCCAGGAAAGAATTTCCATTTTGATCAGGTCCTTCTCGACGTTGCCATATCGGCAACCCGGTCGGCGTCAGTCACACCAGTAACCGCCGCTATCGTCTTCGCATCAGCGCTTGCAAGGCGCCGATCAGTTTTCCCAGCGAATATCGCAGTCAAGTCATCAACAATCATCTCTCCGATGAGTTGGCGCCCTCCTTCGATTGCTGCGGCGCGATGCGGGGATAGCAGAGCATTAGCGGCCAGCCTAATCGGATGATCAGCCGGCATCGGTTCCTCCGGAAAAACATCAGTGGCTATACGAAGCCGCCCCGAAACTGCTTCGGCAGTCAGCGCATCGAAATCCACCAGATGAGCACGACTCAACACCACGACCATGGTGTTGTCGCTCAGCTTTGACAAAGCACTCCTTGAGAGCAGCCCCTCGTTTTCTGTCGTCGGCGACGCGGTCACGAACAAACATCGCGACCAAAGCAGTACTTCATGGAAGTCGCACAATTCGATTCCGAATTCCTCCGCCCGCTGGTTTGGCAGCCACGGATCATAAGCTTTAATCCTAGGCGCAAAAGGCGCAAGCAGTCTGCTCAACTCCTGAGCAATCTGACCAAATCCAATAAATCCGATCTGAGAGCCATGCAGGGTGAAATCCGTTTCGGGCTTATCCTCAAGCCAGTTCTCCTTGCCATTGCGAAAAAGTTCATGTTCAACGAACAAGCCACGCGCACCACTGATTGCCATGGCCAGTCCAATCTCGGCAACCGATGTACGAAAACCGGGTGAACAGGAAAGCACTTCGACGTTGTTTTCTATACAAGCGGCATAATCAATCGAATCGGGGAATGCGCCAGACACCTCTATTATTGTTTTAAGCGACGGTGCATTCGCGAGCATCTCAGCCGTTACCACCGGTGTCGCAGCAACCAGGGCCGACGCAGATGGCCAAAATTGCTCAAATACATCCGTCGGAATCGGCGCATTCTCTCCCCAGACAACATCAAAACGATTCTGAAAATCAGCAAGCATTGATACTGAAAACAGTTCGGAAACTGTGCGCCAATGTGGATCAAACAGAATGACAGGCTTCATTTTCAGACCTCTAAAACCTCTAGAAAGGTAAACGATCAATACAGGATGCAATACCCATGGGACTCACAGACAGCATACACAAGCACCACAATAGTCGCTTACCAATCAACAGTCGTTTACCTATCAAGATGGTGATACTTGATCCAATACACGATTCAATTCAGATTCGGCAATAGCATCATCATGGTACGTAAAACTACCGGCAGATGAAAGACCTGCTGCCACACCTTGTATCATTGAAAATACTGCGCGTGCAATACCACCACCCGTACTCACACGACGCACGCCGATATCTTCGAGTGCAGGTAACGATATCGGCTCAGGCGTTGCCCCCATGCCAAAGCTGATCGGCCCATCGACTTCCCGCACCAGTTCTGCAAGCTGATCAAGGTCGTTAAGGCCGGGTACAAAGAGACAATCCGCTCCGGCTTCACGATAAGCATTCAATCGCTCAACGGCAACTTGGAACGGCTTCTCACAGTCTGTGTAGTAGACCTCACAACGCGCAGTAAGTGTAAATACAGCGCTTGTTTCATCCGCGGTGAGCCGCGCCCTCTTGATGCGTTCCACCGCGACGTCAAAATCGAAAAGTGATCCATTAGTAAATGCGTTGTCAGTTGGCACTGACTGCTGATCCTCTATGCTTCCACCAACCATGCCAGCCGCAATCGCACCTTGAATGGTGCTGGCTACAATCTCGGGATCTTCGCCGTAGCCGTTTTCCAGATCGGCACTGACCGGCAGCGACGTTGCACGCGCAATGCCCGCATAAGCATCCAACATTTGCCTTGCCGGCGTGCTGTAAACATAGTCCTTTCTTCCCTGAACCCAGTTGACGCCGCCGCTGGTGGTACCAACACAGGAAAATCCCGCTTGTTCGAAAAAGATGGCGCTTATCGGGTCCCATGCACATGGCATGACAAACAAGGTATTTTGTTCGTGCATCGATTTGAATGCACTCGCTGGCTCATTCATTGCTGATCACCACGTCATAGCGAATATGATTCACTATATCCTAACTGGTTTACTTGGCTGTTGTTATCGCATTGATTAACGACACCTATCTTTAAGATCCGGTTTTCGTATAATTTTTGTGGTTGATTCAGCTAACGAGTCGACGATTGTGGAAGTGGATATAGATCGCGATGACATCTTCCAGGCCGCGTGGAATCTTCGTCGTGCACCACGTTTGTCGAGTCAGGCGCTTGATATTGTCCCGCATCATCGCCAGCGTATGGTTGACCGAAAATAACGGATCCCAACCCGTGCGTTTCAATTCACCTTGCCCGGTCAGAGAACCTCGCACCGAGCGATGTTGAACGACGTTGACATCGCCTAGAGCTGCTT
>CALDSR010000027.1 GCA_937924505.1 uncultured Granulosicoccus sp.
CAACGGAGCGGTAACACTTGCCAGCTACGAGACCCGTTTTCGAACCACCTCAGACGCAGTACAGGAGTTTCAGGTCGTGGCGGATCAATTCGATTCGGAGCGCTGGGATAATGACGGCGACGGTACCAGTAACCTTGAAGAACTAAGGGCTGGTCGCGATCCTTTTATTGCTGATACCACTGATCCTGCAGAGGGTCCGACTCCGCCACTTGGAGCCAGTGACTTTCAAATAACAGTCGCAAACAGAGATTCAGGAGTGCTAAGTGTATCTGTTGGCGTCCCTGATCCTGAATCAGGCGAATTGGGCGGAGACTTTATGATCCTGTTTGATCGAAGTGGCAGCTTCGATGATGACCTGAATACATTCAGGCGGGAAGTTAATGAAATAGAATTGGCCTTGGCGGACAGTTTCTCAAATTTCCGCATCGGTCTCGGAAGTTTCATCGACGCACCCTGCGAAGGTTTCGGATCAAGAGCGGACTCGGACTTCGGTTATGAACTTAACCTGCCAATGAGCCCACCGGGCATGCTGTCAGAGACACTTAACGAGCTGGATACCCGCTTTGGGAATGATGAACCAGAGGCTCAACTGGAGGCCATGCGCCAAGCAATGACCGGCGAGGGACATATTGTAGATGCCACGCGATTCCCCGGTTGCTCACCTTTTGCAAATATCATGGCAAGCAATCCCGGTTGGGATGAAAACCGAGTGAAGTTTTTATTGGTCTCTACTGACGCCAGTTTCCATCGACCATCAGATTCCAATTATCCTTATCAAACAACCGTCCAGGATGTCATTAATCTTGCCAGTGAAACGAAAACAACGATCCTGTTCTTGAACAGCGGTTCAGCAGATGTTGAGTCGAATCTGATAGCAGAGGCGACCGGTGGGACGGTTTCTAATCTCGGCTCGGCGAGCCAGGAAGTGGTCTCCACATTAAAGTCGGCCGTCGCGTCCACTATTACTAGCGTAGAGGTTTCCATGAAGCCGATCGGTGATGGCGCTGAATTTGTCACTTCAATAGAGCCAGATCGAGTCGATCTGAATCTGACTGAGGATCGATCAATTAATTTTCAGGTCAACCTATTCCCAGCACTTCCAGCGTCTGACGAAGACAGAGTTTTCATCTTCGAACTTGTCACCGAAGCACAAGGCGCTGAGATTAGTCGGCTGACTGTCGAGCTAACAGTGCCTGCTGATTCTTGATACATGCGCTGTATATGTTGTAGCGTGCCTCATCCATTCAGGAGAGGCACGCAATACGTCGTAACGCTTACCCGAGCTTACTCGAGACAATAAACAAAACATCGAATCACAAATAGAGCTACTTCGCGTCTCTACTGTCCGTGTCATTCTGGTATCAGTAGCTACAGGCTGCTCAGGGTCAAATGATTCAGCATTGACTGTGCTGTAAGTGATGATTTCGAGCAAATTTGGTACAGGTCATCAGCCAGCATCTTTTACATTTTGCGCCCTTTAGCGCCCTGTCGCTTTATCTTTTGGACTTAAGCGGCTTACCAGCCCCGTGCCAGTCTCGATGATACCCAGCATACGTTCTTCCAGGCGTGTCATTTCCGCCAAAGGACCTTTCAACATTTCGGCTTCATCGCCAAGTTTGCCCAACGAGAGATAAAGGTGTTCAGAATTTGAGATTTGATCTTCTGCATTAGCGACCACCGCACGAAGATCCTCCAGTAACTGGGATGCTTCCGGGCTGGCGTTGAGTCCTGACACGGTTTCGTCCAGGTTGGCAATCGATTGCTTGACCGAGTCGAACCAGGCGTTGGATAGTCGAGGCTCCCGTTTTGCCCGAAACATTGCGTCGCGTTCAAGCGATCGAGAGCGGGACACGACACCATCGACTTGCGTGCGCAAATCCCCCTGGACCTGAAGTATATCGTCATTAACGTCAACGACACGGTTCAGTACCAGGCTGAGTTCCTCGACCAATCGTCCGATGCGATCAAGAAAAACGTTCAGATCACGTGCCAGCACACCGAATTCGTCAGAGGTGCGCACCTCAGCGCGCTGACCTAGATCAGTGTAGGCTTTGGACAATGAGCTGACCACTGAGCGTAAACGCAGTAAAGGCTCCATCCGCGAACGTAAGATCAGAAAAAGCAGTATGGAGTGCATAATGATTTTGCCTACCGCCAAACCGAGTGTGAGCTTGACATCCTCGAACCAGAGTTCAAAATCGCGGCCTAGATAATTACGCACAGTTATTGTACCCAGCACGTCACCCTGTTCCGCGTTGGAGTGACAGCTTGTGCACGTGGCCTCAGCTACAATATTAACCGCAGCCGCTTTGTGTACACCGTCGGCCATAACGGCGATTGGGATGCCTACGGGTGAGTAGCCAAAATTCTGTTCAATGGCGGCGGAGGTTGTGGGCGATGGTTCAATAGCGATCTCGTAGCCAAGTTCTCGCCAGTTTTGATCAAGGATCGGATACAAAGCACTCGCAGCGACCGGACCACCGGAGTTTTTCATGATCGAAATGACATTATCTGCCAGCTCCTGGGCCACCTCCTCTGCTTGGGCTACCCCATTAGATTCATAATCCCAATACACCTTGCCGGCCTTCAGGGCAAATTCCAGAATCGTGACCAAGAGTAAAACAAGAAAAAAATCCTGGATCATGAGGATCAAGAAGGACTTGTCAAAGCGACCAAGCGTTTGATCCGATTGTTTTTGCATCGAGGAGCTTTCCGATTAGAATCTCGGTTAATTATAGCGGGCAAGGCCAGGATTAGGTTTCCTGCACTTTCTAAAATATGTTTCACTATTTAAGATAAAGGCAACAATCAATATCAGTAATTCAGCAATAGGGGCAGAAATCGGAAAATGCATTGATCCACATTTTCCGTGCTGAGCAATGAAGGCTAATTACTCCATTTGGTTGCCAAACAGCCAAAAGAACAATCACGTGGATCACTCTTGAATCATCTCTACGGAAAGTGAACGGCGAAATAAAACGTAACCGATAGAGTTTGATTCTGTCCACGCAACCACTTGTGCCAGCCCAGTCGCTTGGTACAATAGATCACTGATATAGGCGAGGCCGTAAATCCGTGACTAACCCGACTACAACCGATCCTGTAGAACCCGACACTGATACCTTTGATGCAAGTGCCAAAGAAGCGCAATTGCGCGAAGAGTCTACGAGTTGGGATACCTCCACACCCGAAGATGCCAAACCAGGTGATATTCCGCTTATCGATCTGCAAGAGTATTTTGAGACAGGTAACAGGCAAGCACTGGATCGCGCAGCGCAGGAACTGCGTCAAGCTTGCGAGGAAACCGGCTTCTTGTCAATAATCGGGCACGGTGTTCCTCAATCAGAGATTGATGATGCCTTTGAGCAAACACAGCTGTTTCATGATTCACCGCTAGAAACAAAGCAGGAAATCTTAATGGATCGGCCGGAATGGCCGGTCGGTGGCATGGGGTATTTGCCGTTAAAGAATCGCAAGTTGCCAGCGCGTGATAATGGCAATGTCAACGAAGCCTTTATCGTAAAGATCGATGATCAACTTGGCATGGACAACAACCAGTGGCCACAAGCCCAGCGCCTGCCACAGTTTCGCCAAATAGTTGAGAAATATGCCCTCAGTATGGAAAGTCTGGGCAAGAGAATGTTACCGGTGTATGCCCATGCGCTGGATATGCCAGGAGATTTCTTCAATGAAGCCTTTGTTAAGCCGCTTTATCGCTTGCGGATGACACACTATCCGGCCGTTGCTATAGACCCGGAAAACCGTTTCGGCATCAACCCTCATGTGGATACCAGTTTTTTTACCATACTGGCCCAGAATCAACCGGGGCTTGTGATTTACAGTGAACGTCGAAAAGTGTGGATAAACGCACCTATGATTCCCGGCGCCTTTATCGTCAACACTGGCGAATTGCTGAAGCAATGGACCAACGATCGCTTTCTGAGCACCCGTCACTTTGCCAATAACAACGACAGCTCGGTTTCTCGCTATTCAATACCCTTTTTCTTCAATGCAAACCCACACTACAAAATGACTTGCGTCCCTTCCTGTTGCAGTGATGAAAATCCAGCCAAATACCCGCCTATATCTTATGCGGAGAGTCAAGGTGTTGTACAGGGGGAGTAAGTCGTACGGCGCTCGTTAAGTATTCGCACTCCCGCAAGCACGTGGAGTGGCCGAGACCATCGATGACAAGAAAACGGGCTTTAATCATTTTTTACCCCCTTGTTGAATCGGCAATTCATTGCAGCAGTGGCATGTATGCGGCAAGTGTTTTAGTCTGGTTGCAATAACCGATCAAGTTCGCCGCTAGCATCCAGCGCCATCAAATCCTCATCGCCGCCAATTGGCTCGCCATTTATCAATAATTGCGGCACTTTCTTTCGCCCGCAGCGGCGCAGCATCTCACCACGCTCCAGCGGCATAAGATCAATCAGGTATTCGGTATATTCAATCTGCTTTGAGTCCAGCAACTCACGTGCAGCCAGACAATGACGACAGAAGCTAGTACCGTAAATTTCGACTTGGGCTGACATATCTTGTTCCCGCGGTTTCTCGAAACCAATCGCCAGCCGGATCTTAGCTCAGAGCAGCTAGATCTGTACTCGAAAGTAGCGTAGTAAAGAACGGCGCATAGCTTAGCACCGCGCCTTGCTGCACGCCAAGACCATGGAATGCTTCAACAACCCGGTTAAGTTGCTCGTGGTCATCTGGCGCTTCCGAGAGACCACGCAAGGCCGAAAGCAGCTGTTCGATGCTGGTGGGATCCACATAGGTTTCCAGCATGCGGATCGTGATGTCGACCTGCTCTTGGGTGATCGGAGATTTGCGGTTGTCCGCACTGAGCTTACCGAAATCCTCTTCCTTGATACGCCGCTTCAAAGTGCGCACAAATGCTGCAAACGTCTCAGCATCTGGCAGATCGACAAACATCTTGATCAATGCCTCGCGATTGATCTCACTCAAGAAATACATCATCGAACCATCCACAACTGGCTCAGGCGACAACACTGATAGTACAACCGATAGTTCCTCGTCACCAAAAGGACTGGTGATGCGATATTCGATCGCATCGTCAACCAGCTCGAATTCACGAGTTCCGTGGTCGGGGTGTTTCTGGAAAATCCTGTTGGTCATGTTTTTAATCGTGGTAGCGAGGATATAGCAGAACGTTCATTTCATCAGAGAGGTACTTCCGTTCCGGAACCGGGCTCATTGCTTATTGTATCGTTTTTCAATCTGGACAGGGATTCCCTTGTAATACGAAAGTTCGTGTTGCACATCAGTAAGTAGAGGATGTATCAATTTACGTCCGAACCATCGCTCGTCAGAACAAGAGAAACAAATTGACAAGTAATCCAATCCCATAAGAAATAGCAGGTTTTTTCGCCGTGAGCGATTTTCTTTATCGAGTGGTATATAACTGAGAAACAGACTTATAACTAATTCTAACCAATTTAATATAACGCGGCTTTTTTTATCGACACTTTTACAGCTTTTCGAATCACCAGACCAAAGCCAGAACTGACTTAAATGCCGACTTGAACAACAATAACCTCTCGATGGTTTGACCCTGTAAAAACCTTTACGGTTTCTTGACACAAGACAGCCAGGCGCTTGTCGATAAAGTCTTTGACACCTCTGGTACCACAGCTATCAGCCCAATCGATGCTAACTGGCACACTTCAGTGTGGTTGTATATTTTCAGGTATCGTTTTGTAATCTGTCGAACAAGGAGGTTCAACGGAATGAACTCGAATTGCCCCGCTGCGCCGGCTCTGGCGTTATCAAAATGGGGTCGTTTCCGTCGCGCTGAGGACGCCCAGAGTATCCAGCGATATCGTTGCGGCTTGTGAAAAGCGCTTTTCCACCGCCACCTTTACCCCCACTTAGCGGCAAAAACGTCGACGTCTCAATCGCCTGATTGAACTGGATATCGCCAGCAGAACCGCGCAACGCCGAATCGCGATCAAGCATGGTTGTGCGCGTAATACCGTGGCACGAAAAATCGCGTTTCTGGCGGAAAGAGCCCGGGCGAAAACCGAAACCTGGCTCGCCGATGAGCGTTATCCAGGGCTTCAGTTAATCCGTAATCAAGTGGGCCAGTAGGTAAGGTTTGAAAGTGGCTCCCCGCTGGGTCAATTTTCTACCTTGTCTGGCTGAAAAGAGGATATCTTGTTGTTTTTGATGTTTCACGTCAGCTTTAGCGAGATTACAGATTCATGGATAGGACAAGGCTCGTTGTA
>CALDSR010000028.1 GCA_937924505.1 uncultured Granulosicoccus sp.
ATCGAGTGTCGGTACTTCCAGTTCACCACCGACAGCGGCGGTCGCAAAATTGATGGGTACCGTGCACAAAAGGTCAGCGCCATCGCGTTGGAATATCGGATGGGATTTCACCATGATGGCGACGTACAAGTCGCCCGCCGGTCCACCGCTATCGCTTGCTTCCCCTTCACCGGACAAACGAATTTTGTCACCCGTATCAACGCCGGCCGGGATCTTTACCGACAGGGTTTTATCTTTCTGTGTACGCCCTTGGCCACGACACTTTGGACACGGATCGGTGATGACCTTACCCTTGCCGCGACAGGCAGGACAGGTCTGTTGCACAGAGAAAAATCCTTGCTGCATGCGAACCTGACCTACGCCATGGCAGGTTGAACAGGTCGACGGAGAGGTGCCACGCTTGGCGCCACTGCCATCGCAGACTTCACAGCTGACCAGATTGGGTACCTTGATTTCGGTCGAGGTGCCGCCGACAGCCGCCTCCAGTGAAATCTCCAGGTTGTATTGCAGATCGTCACCGCGATAAACGCGCGGGCCACCGCCACCACCGCGACCGCGGCCACCACCGAAAATATCACCAAAGACATCACCAAAGATGTCATTGATATCAGCGCCGCCACCGCCGAAGCCACCACCACCGGGCTGATTGCTGACCCCGGCATGGCCAAATTGATCATAGGCAGCGCGTTTGGACGAGTCCTTGAGGATCTCGTAGGCTTCCTTGGCTTCCTTGAATTTTTCGGCCACGGATTCATCATCCGGATTGCGATCCGGGTGATATTTCATGGCAAGCCTTCTGTAGGCTTTTTTCAGGTCAGCATCGGACACATCTTTCGACACGCCCAAAACTTCGTAGTAATCCCGTTGTGCCATCAGACAACCCAATAACCGTTATGCAAAATACCGTGCGGTCAACAGTGCCGCCACGCAAGCGTTGAAAACTCGTTTTACAAACTCTTGTTTCATAAAACTAAAGAGCGTCAAAGCCTGTGCGTAAAAACTCAAAAGGCCGAGGTCCGAATCCTGCCAAGCCACTGTTACAGTTGCTGGCGATCTTCGGTACCCCGACCCGTAAAACAAAGCCTCGAAATATTAAGAGGCTTTGTCTTCTTTCACTTCCTCGAACTCAGCATCCACTGCGTCATCAGCCGCAGCCGATTGCTCAGCACCGTCAGCCGCTGGTGCGTCTTCACCACCTTGCTGCGCAGCGTAGGCTCGTTCGGCCAATTTGCCAGCAGACTCTGCCAGCGCCGTAAGCTTCGCATCAATCGCTTCTTCATCTTCTCCGCTCAATACATCACGAAGATCCTTGATCTTGGCTTCGATGTCGGCCTTCTCGCCATCTTCTACCTGATCGGCAAGATCGGTCAACGACTTCTCTGTCGAGTGAATCATCTGCTCGGCCTGATTGCGCTTGTCAATCAGGCTTCGCAGCTTGGCATCTTCAGCCGCATGCTCTTCAGCGTCCTCGACCATGCGATTGATCTCTTCATCAGACAATCCGCTGGACGCCTTGATGACAATGGATTGTTCCTTGCCCGTCGCCTTGTCTTTCGCACCAACATTCATGATGCCATTCGCGTCGATATCGAAAGTGACTTCAATCTGTGGTACACCGCGTGGCGCTGGCGGAATATCGGCCAGGTCAAAACGACCGAGTGACTTGTTGGCCGATGCAATCTCACGCTCACCCTGCAGAACATGAACCGTTACCGCACCCTGATTATCGTCAGCGGTGGAGAACACTTGCTGCGCTTTGGTCGGGATCGTGGTGTTCTTGTCGATCAGTTTGGTCATGACACCACCGAGTGTCTCGATACCGACAGACAATGGCGTGACGTCCAGCAACAGAACGTCCTTGACCTGGCCACCCAGTACACCACCCTGGATTGCCGCACCAACCGCGACCGCTTCGTCAGGATTAACATCCTTGCGGGGTTCCTTGCCAAAGAAGTCCTTGACCGTTTCCTGCACCTTGGGCATGCGAGTCTGGCCACCGACCATGATCACATCCTGAATTTCAGAGGCGCTCAAACCTGCATCTTTCAAGGCTGTTTTGCAAGGCTCGATGGTACGTGCGACGAGATCTTCAACCAGCGACTCAAGCTTGGCTCGAGTCACCTTGATGTTCAGGTGCTTCGGACCCGATGCATCAGCCGTGATGTACGGCAGATTGACGTCAGTCTGTTGCGTACTTGACAGTTCGATCTTGGCTTTTTCAGCCGACTCTTTCAAACGTTGCAGGGCGAGTGGATCGCTGCTGAGATCGATACCGGATTCCTTTTTGAACTCTTCCGCAAGGTATTCGATAAGTCGGTTGTCAAAGTCTTCACCACCGAGGAAAGTATCGCCATTGGTCGACAGTACTTCAAACTGATGCTCACCATCGACTTCAGCAATCTCGATGATGGAGATATCAAACGTACCGCCACCCAGATCATAGACAGCCACAGCCTTGTTACCACGCTGCTTGTCCATGCCATAAGCGAGCGCGGCAGCCGTAGGCTCATTGATGATGCGTTTGACATCGAGGCCAGCAATACGACCTGCATCTTTGGTGGCCTGACGTTGTGAATCATTGAAATACGCCGGGACCGTAATTACCGCTTCACTGACCGACTCGCCCAGGTATTCTTCGGCGGTCTGCTTCATTTTCATCAGAACACGCGCGGCTACTTCAGGCGGCGCCATTTTCTTGCCCCCAGCCTCAACCCAGGCATCACCATTGTCTGCCTTGATGATTTTGTAAGGAACAAGGTCGATATCTTTCTGCACTGCATCTTCTTCGAAGCGGCGGCCGATCAATCGCTTGACCGCGTACAGGGTGTTTTGTGGATTGGTGACCGCCTGGCGCTTGGCCGGCTGACCGACAATAACCTCGTCATCGTCAGCAAATGCGACGATGGAGGGCGTGGTGCGATCGCCTTCAGAATTTTCGATTACGCGGGGTTTGTCCCCTTCCATGACCGCAACACACGAATTCGTCGTGCCAAGGTCGATGCCGATTATGGTACCCATGATTTTCAGTCCTTCACTGCTGGATCGGTTGTGGAATCCGGAACCCTCATGTGAGGCATTCCGTTCGATGCGTTGATGATGTGGTGCGGCCTTACAAATTCAATAGTTTTACAAGCAAATTTGGTGAAAAAACCGCTCACGGGCGGCTCAGCTATCGGTTATTTCGACACCATCACCAGAGCTGGTCGCACCAGACGATCATTCAGCGTGTAACCCTTCTGCATGACCGCGGCGACCGTATTGGGCGCTTTGCCTTCGATTTCCTGCATCGACATCGCTTGATGGAATTCAGGATCAAATTTCTCGTCCACCGGGTTGATCTCTAAAATATTATTATTTTCAAAGACTTGAGCGAGCATTTTTAGCGTCAGTTCGGACCCCTCCCTGAGCGCATTGACGTCTGGCTCGACACCATCGGCGGCCTGAAGGCCCAGTTCGAGACTGTCCTTGATCGGCAACAGATCGGCGACAATGCCTTCAAGCGCAAATTTTCGCGCCTTGCTGGTTTCGTTCTGGGCGCGCTTGCGCTGATTTTCCATATCGGCCTGCAGACGCAACAAGCGATCCCAATGTTCAGCCACTTTTGCCTCAGAGGCCTCGAGAGCGGCACGTAGTTGATCGACCTCACTCAGCTCCTCGCCCGCTTCGTCATCTGTCGCCTGGGCCTTGGCACGTGCTGCCGCCAGCTCATCGGCATCGCCCCCCATGCGCTCTTCAGCAAAGCCCAGTGGATCGTCATTGTCGGGGAGATCGTTTGGCATCTTGCTCTCGGATTCTTGCGTACCAACCGGTTCGATACGCTGATCGTCTGCGGCACCAGAGTTTGTTTTTGACGCTTGCGCATCGGTTTCAGGCGCGTTTTCCTGCGCTGGATTGACGTCTTTTTCCGCCGTCATGACATGGGGTCTCTTACAAATTAAAGCCAATCGGAGATAGCCGCGCTCGTGAGCGCTGGACTGAGCCGGCGCACATGATAGGGGCAATTGGAGAAATATGCAGATTAACTGCGAAGATTCAAGGCGGCGCTCAACAATTTTGACGTCACATCAACAACCGGGATAACGTCGGCATAAGACATTCGCTTGGGCCCGACCACACCCAGCACGCCAAGGACCTTGCCGTTTATATCGTAAGGGGCAGTGACCAGCGAGCAATCACCGAGCGCGTCGTAGCCGGATTCACGGCCAATAAAGATCTGCACGCCCTCCGCAGACACACAACGTTCGAGGAGATGAAAGATATCCCGCTTTTGTTGAAACGCATCGAACAAATCCCTCAGTTTGCTCATATCGCTCAGATCCGCATGCGCCATCAGATTGGTTTCTCCGGCCACTACCATTTCCTCTTCATCCGTCACATCCTCATCGAACACCTGACCGGCGATGTCGATCATCAGCTGCATGGTGTGGCTCATGTCAGCACGCGTGTTTTGTAAATCCTGGCGCAACTGATCCCGCACCTCAGCCAGTGGCTTGCCCAGATACTCCGCATTGAGTAGCCGGGAAAACTCTGCCAGCTCCTCTTTGGAGTAATCACGTTCTACGTGAATGATGCGATTCTGCACCTCATCATCGTTGATGATGAGAATGGCCAGTACGCGTTGGTCAGACAACGGCAGGAATTCCACCTGCTGCATGGGTTTGTCCTCGCGTCGCGGAACCGTGACCATGCCGGCCATATGGGTGAATCCGGACAGGTAATTGGACGCATTCTGAATCAGGGCTTGATCGCTCAGGGATGGGTCGAGCAAGTCACGGATGTGCTCAACCATGTTGTTATCGGGGGGCTGTACTTCGAGAAGCGAATCGACAAACACCCGAAAAGCCGCTGAGGTCGGCACGCGGCCGGCAGACGTATGCGGGGATTTCAACAGGCCCATTTGTTCCAGATCACCCATGACATTACGTACCGATGCCGCACTGATATCGATGCCAGGCAGGCGGGACAACGTGCGTGAACCAACAGGCGTGCCCTGCTGGATGTACTGATCCACGAGAACCTTCAGAATGTGCTGTTCGCGTTCCGTGAAATCAAACGCAGAATTGGCTGTCATAAGATATGTCCGGGTGCACAGATGGTATGCGTCTCAACCGCCATTAAACGATAAACTAGCGCCATCGATCAATCGATCAAGAGCAGTTCGACAAAAATGCCACGAAAACTCACCCAATTGGTTCATATTGGACCGGTTGCGGTCGGCGGCGGTGCCCCAATTGTGGTGCAGTCAATGACCAACACCGATACCGAAGATGCCATTCGCACGGCAGCCCAGGTTGCCGATCTGGCGAGAGCTGGCTCCGAACTCGTTCGTATCACCTTCAATACCGAAGCCGCCGCGCGCGCCGTTCCTGAGATTCATGAGCGATTGCTGGCGATGGACATCGATGTACCACTGGTTGGCGATTTTCATTTTAATGGGCACAAACTCCTTTCGGCAGTTCCGGAATGCGCCAAGGTGCTCGCCAAGTATCGTATCAACCCCGGTAATGTCGGGCGGGGCGCCAAGCGTGATGAACAGTTTGCGCAGATGATCGAAATCGCAGCGCGTGAGGACAAACCGGTACGTATCGGTGCGAACTGGGGCAGTCTTGATCAGGACCTCCTCGCACGCATGCTTGACGAGAACGCCGCGGCATCTCATCCAAAACCATTGGATCAGATCAATCGCGAAGCCGTGATCAAATCAGCCTTGGACAGTGCAGAGCGTGCCGTTGAGCTTGGGCTCCCGCGTAATCGCATCATCATTTCGTGCAAGATGAGTCGCGTGCAGGATCTTGTCCAAGTGTATGAAAGCTTGTCATCACTGAGCGACTTTGCCTTGCACCTGGGCTTGACCGAGGCAGGCATGGGCTCCAAAGGTATCGTCGCATCGACTGCGGCACTGGCCGTGCTGATGCAACAAGGGATCGGCGACACGATCCGGATATCACTAACGCCTGAGCCCGGCGGCGATCGCACCCGCGAAGTTATTGTTGCTCAGGAAATCCTGCAAACCATGGGCTTGCGTTCCTTTACGCCCATGGTCACCGCCTGCCCCGGATGCGGCCGCACCAGCAGCACCTACTTTCAGGAATTGGCCAATCGTATCCAAACCTACCTGCGCGACAGCATGCCGGATTGGAAAAACCGGCATCCGGGTGTTGAAGATATGTCGGTTGCCGTTATGGGCTGCGTCGTGAATGGTCCTTGCGAAAGCAAACACGCCAATATTGGAATCAGTTTGCCGGGTACTGGTGAACGTCCTATCGCGCCAGTTTATATCGATGGCGAAAAAGCCATGACTTTAAAGGGTGACAATATCGCCGAAGAATTTCAGACGATTGTCAGTCAATATGTCGAGAGTCACTACTGACGAGCGACATGTCTGCGACAGCGCCCTGGTTTTCATTGCCCAAATCCCCGACGTCTGCACTCAGTTCATTTACGGTCTTGATCATTGGTGCGGGGCTTGGCGGGGCTTGGCTCGCGCGAACGCTGGCCGAACGCGGAATCTCGTCAACCGTGCTCGATTCAAACGACATTGGGTCTGGCGCATCAGGCAGTGCAGTCGGTGTCGTTAAACCTTATGTAACACGTGCGCCCGGGTTTATTGACTATTTTTATTACAAAGCGTACGACTATTTATTACGTCGCTTGAACGACTGGCAATTAAATGAACGTTGTGGATTCACACCCTGCGGTGTTCTGCAACTCTGTCATGAGCCCTTTCCCAAACGGGAAACGTATAGAACACTGACTCCCGCCGAGGCAAGTGCACGCGCGGGTGTCACTATCCTCAGCCACGGACTCTGGTTCGATGATGGTGGCTATCTTGATCCGCACTCCCTGTGCCATGCACTGCTTGAACATCCGTTAATAACCGTTGTTGCAAACAGTGAGGTATTGCATATTGATACCTCCGATCAATCGGCATACATCGAGATCAGTGACAGGCAACGCTTGCAAGCTGACGCTGTGGTTCTGGCAACAGGAAGTGCATTGACAACATTCCCTGCGACACAACACCTGGGCATTGTACCGGCACGCGGTCAGACCAGTGATTTTCGATTCCCTGCCTCAGGTGACGTTCCGCTCTGTGTTGTCAGTAGTAAACGCTATGTGGTTCCCGGCAAAGACAGCCTTAGCACCGGAGCCACGTTCTTGCGCGACGACTGCAGCACAGAACTTCGCGATGATGAACATCGGATGAACTACCAGGGTTTGTGTGAACTGTTGCCCGGACTTGAGCTTGACGCAACACCAATTCATGGATACGCCGGTGTACGGGCTACCACGCCTGATCGCTTACCGCTGGTCGGGCCAGTGCCAGATCATGCAGCGACCGCGGATGCCTATCGGGGCCTTCATCATGGGCGGCCTCAGCAGCATTATCCCACGCTTCCAACGATACCCCGCCTGATGGTACTCGGAGGCTTTGGTTCTCGTGGAATCGTGACAAGCGCCTATAGCGCCCATTTGCTCGCCGACTATCTGTTCGACATGGACACAGCGAGCGACTCACTCACGTACTTCTCAAGCTTGATCAGTCCAGTGCGATTCCAGATTCGAGAACTTAAGCGTCGGCAATGACCGTTATACTCTTTCCCCATGACAATCAAACTCGATGACGCTTTCGATAGCCACCAGCGCGAAGATTGGCTGGCACTGGCTGAAAAGAGTTTGTCCGATGGACAAACACTGGACAACCTGAGGAGTATCACGCTCGACGGTCGATCTATCGAGGCACTGTACAGCGATCGGCCAAATGCAACGCCATCAGCCGATAACGTCGCACTGTCGATCGCTGACGATTCTTCCACTGAAACACCGGTATGGGATAACCGCGTCACGGTGTGGATGTGTACACCGGAACTTGCAAACGAAGCCATACTTGCGGCATTGGAAGGTGGCGCGAGCTCTATCGAGCTTCATCTAGGTGATCACGCTGGCTGGTCAGCAACTGGCTTACCCGACGCGTTACAGGGCGTCTATCTGGACGCAGCAGCAATCAGTCTGCGTGTTCCGGAAATAAATTCGGACACCACTGCTGTCTTGATGGATTTGTGGGATGCGGCGCGCATTGCGCCAAAGAATGCCAAAGGTGCCTTCAATATGGACCCGGCTGGCGATCATCTTCGCGGCCAGACCAGCAGCGCCTTCTCACTGGATAAATCGCTGCAACAACTGCAAGCGTTTGTCGAACATACAACGTCTCGCTTCCCCACAGTTCCAGCCGTGTTGGTTGATGGTTGCTGTCATCACAATGCCGGGGCAACAGCCACACAGGAACTGCTTGCCGTAATTGCGACAGCTAGCCTCTATCTGGAAGCACTAAAAGATACAACCATTGATCCGGCGCTGATCAGCCGAACGGTACAGGTACAAATGAGTGCCGATGCCAATACCTTGATGGGCGTAGTCAAATTGCGCAGCCTGAAAATGTTGTGGCAACACTTGCTTGCTCAACTGGATCTTCCGGTCACTGGACCATTACTCGTGGTCGAAACATCCAAACGTCATCTGTCTGCGTTGGATCCATGGGTTAATCATCTGCGTAATACCGCTGCGGTATCAGCAGCCGCCTTCGCCAACGCTGACACGATCATCGTTCATCCACACAATATGATTGACGGGAAGTGCCTGGACGAAGAAACAGACATCGGTTTGCGGGTTGCGCGCAACCTCCCCATCATCTTGTCAGAAGAAAGCCGATTGACGGACGTACAGGATCCTTTCGCAGGCTCATATGCAATCGAGCATCTTTGTCAGGATCTCTGTGCGGCAGTGTGGACCGCACTGAGCAAATACAAGACAGCAAATGCCTGGTTCGATACGGTCATAAGTGGCGAGTGGCGGGAAGCACTTTTTCAAAGTCACCTGTCACGTAACGCACTACTCCAATCAAACGAACGTGTCATGGTGGGTGTCAATCGTTATCGTTCTGACGACAACGTATCGGACCGGACAAGCCCAAGGCCCACGGTTACATCGACGCATCCATCGACATTGCAGCCGGTGCGAGATGGCGAGAACTTCGAGGAGCAACGCTAATGAGCGAATCAGCAAATCGCTTTGCATTCGAGGCAGTCGCAGCGCCCCCTGTCTGGAAGACTCCGGGAGTCTCACCCTCTGCAGCTGGCATCAGCCACGTCACGCCAGAGAGCATTGATATCAAGGCCGCCTATGATGCGCTTGATATCGAAGCCCGCAACATCAAGGTCGACTATCCAGGTTTACCACCTTATACACGCGGGCCCTACCCCACCATGTACGTCACAAGACCGTGGACGGTGCGCCAGTACGCTGGGTTTTCAACCGCCGAGGACAGCAACGCCTTCTACAAGCGCAACCTCGCCGCCGGTCAGAAAGGCTTGTCCATCGCCTTTGATCTGCCAACCCATCGTGGCTACGACTCCGATCACGAACGTGTTATTGGCGATGTCGGCATGGCAGGTGTTGCCATCGATTCGATACTCGACATGCAAATTCTGTTCGATCAGATACCACTGGATCAGATGAGCGTGTCAATGACAATGAATGGTGCAGTCTTGCCGATCATGGCCTTGTACATCGTTGCCGCGGAAGAGCAAGGCGTCGACAAGGCAAAACTGACCGGCACTATCCAGAACGATATTTTAAAAGAGTTCATGGTGCGCAATACCTATATCTATCCACCAGAACCATCGATGCGCATAATTGCCGACATTTTCAAGTACACCGCTGAACACATGCCACGGTTCAACAGCATCAGTATCTCGGGCTATCACATGCAAGAAGCCGGAGCGACCGCTGATCTTGAACTTGCCTATACACTGGCCGATGGCGTTGAATACATTCGCACCGGCATCGCGGCAGGTCTTGATATTGATGCCTTTGCACCGCGACTATCGTTTTTTTGGGCGATCGGCATGCACCATGCCATGGAGGTTGCAAAGCTGCGTGCGGGCCGCATGTTATGGGCACGCTTGCTCAAGCAATTCAATCCCAAGAACCCCCGCTCTTCCAGTTTGCGTACACATTGCCAGACCTCGGGCTGGAGCCTGACGGCTCAAGACGTCTACAACAACGTGACTCGTACATCGATCGAGGCAATGGCAGCAGTGGGTGGTCATACGCAATCCCTGCATACCAATGCATTTGATGAGGCGCTCGCCTTGCCAACGGACTTTTCTGCGCGCATCGCTCGCAACACACAGTTGTTCATGCAACATGAATCCGGACTTTGTGCAACGGTTGACCCTTGGGGTGGTAGCTACTTCATGGAATCCTTGACCCGTGAGCTGGCGCAACGTGCCTGGCAACATATCGAGGAAGTCGAATCACAAGGCGGCATGGCCAAGGCGATTGAAGCCGGTATTCCCAAACTTCGCATTGAAGAAGCAGCAGCCCGTACCCAGGCTCGTATCGATAGCGCCGAGCAAACTGTCGTTGGTGTGAACCGCTTGCAACTGGGTCGCGAGACGTCGATCGATGTATTGAAGGTTGATAACGCTAAAGTGCGTGAGCAACAGCTGCAACGTCTGGCAACGCTAAAAGCCAATCGTGACAATGACGCACATAAACAGGCTATTTCGGCGTTGACCGATGGCGCACGCAACGATTCAGCTAACCTATTGGCATTGGCCGTCAATGCCGCGCGAGCGCGGGCCACCGTTGGAGAAATATCCGATGCAATGGAAGCCGCCTTTGGTCGCCATACCGCCAGCATCCAGACTATCGAGGGAGTTTATAGAAAAGCGATGAGCAATCATGACATTCTCCCGGTCATCGAAAAGCGTATTGCGGCCTTTATTTCCGCGGAAGGTAGGCGTCCACGCATACTCGTGGCGAAAATGGGTCAGGACGGGCACGACCGAGGACAAAAAGTAATAGCCACCGCTTTCGCAGACTTGGGTTTTGATGTTGATATTGGCCCACTCTTTCAAACGCCTGATGAAGTCGCTCGACAGGCCGTCGACAACGACGTTCATCTGGTTGGTGCAAGTTCACTTGCCGCTGGACACCTGACCTTGGTACCGGCATTGAAACAATCCTTGCAAGCCTTGGGGCGTGAGGATATTCAGATTGTGGTCGGTGGTGTCGTACCACCACAAGACGTACCTGAACTGATTGATGCGGGGGCAGCCGCTGTGTTTCCACCAGGAACCGTCATCGCCGATGCCGCACTGAATTTACTGGATACCCTCGCGGCATCACTAGGCCATGCTGGATCTGCGTCAGGCAAGTCAACGTGACAGCACTTGCGACGCAGACTCTTATAGATGGGGTGCTCGGCCGAGAACGGCAAATGTTATCGCGTGCCATCACGCTAACCGAATCCAGCCGTGAAGATCATCGCACCCAGGCGCAAGCTGTTTTGCAGGCATTACTCCCGCGTACCGGAAAGGCCATGCGCGTTGGTGTCAGCGGCGTTCCCGGTGTGGGTAAAAGCAGTTTTATAGAAACACTCGGACAACGTCTGATACAACAAGGTTATCGCGTCGCCGTGCTCGCCGTTGATCCAAGCAGTCAGCGAAGCGGTGGAAGTATTCTTGGCGACAAGACCCGCATGGGAAAACTTGCGTTAAGCGATGCAAGCTATATACGTCCCTCTCCTACCGGTGGTCACCTTGGCGGGGTTACTCGGGTAACGCGTGAATCCGTTCTACTGTGTGAAGCGGCGGGGTTTGACGTGATACTGGTCGAAACAGTGGGCGTTGGGCAATCGGAAACGGTCGTCGCCGATATGGTGGACTGTTATCTGGTGCTGATGCTGCCAGGCGCTGGCGACGAGCTGCAAGGAATCAAGAAAGGTGTGCTGGAGCTAGCCGATATCATCGCCGTGAACAAGGCTGATGGCTCATCACAGATTGATGCGAAACAGGCGAAAGCCGCCTATCAAAGAGCCTTGTCGATTTTGCAACCTAGCGGTAGTTGGAAGCCGACAGCGCTCACTTGTAGTGCCCTGACCGGGGATGGACTGGATGAGTTATGGGAAACCGTGCGCGCCCATCGTCGTTTACTGATCGACTCAGGCGAACTTGTTGCTTTGCGCGAAAGTCAGCGAGTGAGATGGTTATGGTCAATGGTTGATCAGGCAGTACTGGATTCGTTTCATCGTTCGGAGGCGTTGACACCGCTGGGCGCATCAGTCGAATCAGATGTTCGTTCGCAAAAAATCACGGTGGCACAAGCCGCCGAGTTGCTGCTGAACGCCTGGCAAAAAGACCAAGCTTGATCAGTCAACCTTTACCACCACCTTGCCAATGCGCTTACTCAGCAACACATCATTAAGCGACGCCGACGCTTTCTGTGGGGTGGTCTGTCGGGTGGTGTGCCGCGTAGATTGCCGGGTGCTGTCGGTGAACTTTACAACACGAGTAATCTCCGGTTTGCTGGAGGCTTAACGCTTTTCCTGGACCAGTACCCAGGGTGCTGTTACGACACACCAGAAGTCAGGTTCTCGTGCCGTCCAGTCACGGGCATCGTCGTCCGTTGCCCGTGTGACATGTTCACGTTCAAGCCAGACTTGCAGCTGTGTGGTGTTATCTTCAGCCAGGCAAGCAGCCGCCTCTATCAAATCGACCTCTTTACTGACTTTGACGACAACACCGCGGGCAAAATGGCGCACCAGTTCTTGCCAGCTGACTATGGCAGTCTCGCCATTGATTTGCGCATGCAGAGATTGCTCAGGCTGAACATCGCTGTGATTGTCAGTTTTTCTTTCAAGCTCGCCACCCTCACTCATACGACTCAGGACGGTTTCATCTGAGAAATAAAGGCATTCGAGCGTTCAATGGATTGATTCATTTGTTGAATCAAGGTTTCGATATCACCTTCAAGACTATTGAATGTCGTTTGTAGGGACCCAACTGCCTGCGCGTTCAGATTGTGCTTTAGATACAGAACGTTGTCGCGCAGGGTGTTGAGTACGGGTTGCATACTGGCTTCGGCCTGCTTCATGCTAGCCAGCATCGTCTTGTAGCGTTGCTGAGTATCCTTCAATTTGCTTTCGCTGTCGCGACGGAGATTGGCGTCGGTGTATTGCTTGTTTTCAACTGCCCATTCTTCGAAGAGATCTTCAGCGACGCGTTCGACATCAGCGATTTGCTCGGAGACTTCTTCGGCCGCGTCCTGGCTGTCTTCGTATTCATCCTTCAGGCGGTCGTAAGCTTTCTTGAGCCCGGTTTCCTCAATTTGAACAATTGTGCCAAAACGTTCCAGTGCATCCTGGAATTGTTCCTGCGCTTCTTGTTGTGCATCGCGCGTATCTTCAACGTTTGCCACCAGCAGATCACGTTTGTGAATGCCGATTTTTTCGAGCGCGTTGTACTTGGCCGCAGTGCACGAAGCAACAAGGGAGACAGCGACGAGTAGTAATAGACGTTGCATGACTTTCATACTTGATTCATCATCAGGATCCAAGCCTTTATGGTATCACGCACCTCTCGCCACTCACCCATGAAGATTGAAGACACGATCCGTACGATCCGGGATTTTCCCAAGCCCGGAATCCAGTTTCGCGATGTCACCACCCTGTTCGGTGACGCACGCGCCTTCCGCATGGCGATCGATATGCTGTTGCACCCATTTGCCGGTATACCGATTGACAAGGTCGCCGCCCTGGAGGCACGCGGATTCATTCTCGGCGGCGCCATTGCGCACCAGCTGTCCGTCGGCTTCGTACCAATCCGCAAGGCCGGTAAGCTGCCGGGGCCTCGTTTGGCGGAAGCGTATACGCTTGAATACGGGGAAGCAACGATGGAGCTGCATGAGGGCGCCATTCAACCTGGTGAACGGGTGTTGCTGGTTGATGACTTGATTGCGACAGGCGGCACCTGTGAGGCAGGGATCAATCTGATTCGACGCGTCGGTGCTGATGTTATCGGCACCGCATTTGTCATTGATCTGCCCGATCTCGGTGGGCGCAAGCGCGTCGAAGCCATGGACGTCTCGGTGCACACTTTGTGTGAGTTTGCTGGCGACTAGCATTCTACAGCGGGTTTACTTTACGGCGGTTTTTGCTCGTCGCGCGTGTTGTTGTGTCTCTCCGCCTCCCGTCTGGCAAGAGACACCACGGCTTGTACTGCTCGCATCGCTTTACCTTCCTTGGTGTGCAATAGCGCGCTGGGTGACAGCTCACCAACGGTCACAAGATTACGCAACTTTTCCAGCGTACGCTCACCGATACCGCGCACTTCGATCAAGGTATCTATGGTCGGAAAAGGGCCATGATCCTGTCGCCATTGAACGATTCGCGCAGCTTTTTTCGGACCGATACCCGGTAGCGCTTCAGCCAGTTCGTCAATCGTTGCGCGATTGATGTCAATGACCTTGTCCGCGGCGTGCGCTGTCGCGACAAGCATGACGACCATAAGCAGACACAACAGCAGCGAATAAAGCCTGAAGCAATGGCGGAGATACATCGTGACGTCCTTGTCGTGAATGACAAACGCACTGTGCCTGTGAGTGGTTACCTGTGCAAGACAAATTCAGGCGTCTACTGGTAGGCAATACAGGCCTCATGAATTGCTGTCAGTTCGCCTTGCTCGTTACCCGTTGCACTCTGCCAGATTAATTGCACCCAGCCTGACGACTACCTTCCACCATGCCCGTGATAAAGCCAGAAAACAGTATGGCAAAGCAGGTGTGGCCGCGCTTAGCGAACGCTATTGGCCTGTGCTTAACTGCAAGCCGCCGACGGGCGTACTCTGCTGATTCCGACAATGTTGGAGCAGCAATAGCAACGCCAACTGAGTACCAAAAATCAGTGACGCCCACCATAGATGCAAAGGCTGCGCGAACATCGGTAAATTCAAGCGATCCATGCTCATCCCGATGACAATGGTTCCAATCAGAAAGGCCGCCAAAGCGATGCACAGGCCGCGCAGCAAACGCCACTGGGTCGCACCGAGAATGGAGGCAATCAACCACCCATTGAGCAGTAATACCGGTATCGCATAGTATTTGTGGAAGCTGAAAATCAGCGGTAAGTTGTCGATCCACAGATGCCGATTTTGATAATCGCGGCTTCTGGCCACCATATCGACCGCTTCCCTGACCTGAGTTCCGACTACCAGTTGTAACAAACCTGCTCCCATCGCAACGATCAACATCGGGTACACCCACTTCGACAAATCTTGAATGTCGGCAAAGCGAAATCGATGACGTGCCGAATGAATACAGGCGGCAATGACAATCCCGACGATGACTTGCGCCAGCAGCATGTGAATCGTGATCATTCCCGGCAAAAGATTGCTCGCGACAACCCGCGAACCTAACCATCCCTGCACACCGACGAGAATGAATCCTGCCAACGACAACCAAAACACCGACGGTTCGCGCTTGCGTAAGGGGTAGGAGAAAATCAATGTCAGCAGAATCGTGAATCCGGTGAAGACACCGAGCAGTCGATTGAGATATTCCGTCCAGGTCTTGCGCACATTGAAGACCGTATCGGCATAACCTCTATCTGCATATATTTCCTGATAGTTCGACGGCAGCTCAGACTCGCTGACTGGGGGTATCCACTGCCCAAAACAGGTCGGCCAATCCGGACATCCCATCCCTGCACCGGTTGCGCGCACAATCCCGCCAACCAGTATCAGCGCATAAATCGTGGCGATCGTACCAACAGCACACCACCAGAACCGTCGATAGCGCGCACTGTCCGAAGTGTCGCCAGATGCGTTGTTGATTGCGTTGTCAGACATGAGGAACAGATTTGACGAAAAACGGTGTGATGATACGCGATACGGACTGGCTCACTCGACGGTTTAACTAGGATCTGTCATTCACACCAGGAAAGGATCATCGCGATCAATCCAGAACACCGTTTTTCATGCGGAAAACAGCCATATAAGCCCGAAATCAACGCATTTCTCACAGATAATTACTTGCAAATCATACACTTAGCGGGGTCAGACCCCCAGAACGACCTCGGTGCCGCGGCGGATGCTTTCATCGGCGGCGAGGCAGACTTCGAGCGAGTTGATGGCGTCCTGCATATGACGGGTCAGGTCGATGTCCTCGTTGATTGCCTTGAGCATGAATGCCTGTTCGCGATCGCAGAGTTCCTGGTGCCCGGGTTCGTCTGCCATGGAGAGAAGTTTGTCGGCATGGACAAAATTGCCCTGTCGATCAAGCTCGCTGTGATGCACACGTATGGTTGAGGTTCTTGTGTGGGTGTCCATATCATCGGATTTTGCGCCTTCGGCCATTTCAATCGACACACATCCGGCGGGCGACACTATGTCTTTCACGAAGAATGCTGTCTCCGACATCATCGGTCCCCAACCGGCCTCATACCAACCCACCGAGCCATCATCAAAGATCACCTGGAAATGTCCATAGTTGTACATGTCGACGTCTATATCATCAGCAAGCCGCAGCCCCATGCCACGCACCTTTACCGGTTTGGCATCCGTGATCTGACACATCACGTCCACGTAGTGAACCCCACAATCGACGATTGGCGACAGTGAATCCAACAGATTCCTGTGTGTATCCCAGGTCGCGCCAGCGCTTTGCTGGTTCAGATTGAGTCTGAACACATAGGGGCCGCCCATCGCTCTGGCTTCGTCGATCAAGGTGGTCCAGGACGGATGGTGTCGAAGAATATAACCAACCACCAGTTTTCGACCGTTGGCAACCGCTGCATCAACAACCCGCCGAGCATCTTTGACGGTGGTGGCAATCGGCTTTTCAACAAAAACATGAGCGCCGGCTTCCATCGCGGCAATCGCATAGTCGGCATGCGTATCCGTATAGGTGCACACTGACACAAGCTCAGGCTGGTAGTGCTTCAGTGCTTGATGGAAGTCATTGTCCAGTGCGTATGGTTTCAATTCATCGTCAATTTCCGTCATCGAACGATTGACGAGCCCGACAATGTCAAAGCCAACTTGCCTGTGATACGCAAGCGCATGACTGCGTCCCATGTTGCCAAGTCCCACAACCAGCACTTTCATTTCATGGCTCCCAAGGCAAATCGTGGATCAAAGATTCATATCCATATTGACATGCACCGCGATATCGTGCAGAAAAGCCGTTTAAACCGGAACAATATCAGCAAACGTCAAACGGCGTTCTGACTAAAACGGCATTCCACTGACCCAATACCAGTTCGCATCGCAAAGCGCGTCCCGGTGAACTTTTCTCACCCCACGCGGGACCAATGAAACATGTACCAGAATGCGACAAAAAAATACTTCCTCGGGCCTGCACTTATTGCATTCGCCGCTCTGATCGCCGTGCCGATCGTGCTGTCACTCGCGTCGCTGATGCTGACGAGTGTGGCGAAAGCAAACTCGCCGCCATCGGATCCGGGTGAATTTCCGGATGCCACTCTAGGTCTCTGGAGTGAAAAAAGCTTCAGTGGCAACACTGAATACGATCTGGTCGACGAAGAAGGCCGCCGGGTTTTACGGGGCAGCACCGCCGGCCAAGCCTCTGTTTTGTACAAAGAACAAACGATCGATCTGGCCAAGACACCATGGCTTGACTGGTCATGGCGAGTCGATAGAACCTACTCCGACATCAATGAGCAAGCCCCGGATGGCGATGATTTTCCAGCCCGACTCTACGTCGTGGCACAAGTCGGCTTCCTGCCCTGGGAAACACTCGCTGTCAACTACGTTTGGGCCTCCAACGTGCCGACCGGTACCACTTGGCCGAATCCCTATACAGACAAGGCGGTCATGATCGCGGTCCAATCGGGTGATACTCACGTCGGCGAGTGGATCAGCCAACGGCGGAATGTTGCAGAGGATTTCGCGGCGGCCTTCGATCAACCCATCACGGAACTGAGCGGCTTTGCCGTCATGGTTGACGGGGACAACAGCGATCAGACAGCAACTGCGTGGTTTGGCAATATCGACTTCTCGGACCTTTAAGCGTCCTTCCAAGAGACAATCAGTACCGATTTAGTCGATGTTGGACCATGCTGAACCGTACGCTACCCTTCCTGCCCCCTATAATTCACCCCGTATAATGATGAAACACGTAGCGTTTAGCAGGTGCAACGGTAACTATGGACCGACGGAATTTCCACAAGCTGTGCGGCGGTCTGCTCGGCTATGCCGCCAGTGGCGCGGCGGGTCTGCCGAAACTCGCAGCGGCCAATACGCCCTATCAAGCTACACAGTTACTTTTCGAGGATGATTCACCGGTTACGCTAGAAACCCTGCAGACGGGTGATGCATTCATTTTTAGCTATCCCTACCGAACAACCCCTTGCTTTCTGGTCAAATTGTCAACGCCCGCCACGGCTGCAGGTTCCTGGCCGGGTGGTGTCGATGACAACTTTTCCGTTGTCGCCTACTCAGCGATCTGCAGTCACAAGATGTCACACCCAGCCAAGCCAATCAGCCATATTTCGTATCGGCATGAACCCGTGACGTTTTATGACAAGGATGGCAATCGTCAGGACAAATCCGGCATGATCAGTTGTTGTTCGGAACGGAGCGTGTATGACCCAAGCAATGCGGGCAAAGTCTTGAGCGGTCCAGCGCCAGTGCCGCTCGCCGCGATTGCGCTGGATGTCGACGAGAACGGCAGACTGAGCGCGGTTGGCAGTGTCGGCCCTAATCAATACGATCGCTTTCTGGACAAATTTGGTTTCCGTCTTGCGCTGGAATATGGTGTTACCGATGTGCGCGCTCGTACTGGTGAAACGACGAAGGTTGTTGCTGCTGCCGATTTCTCAAAACAACAGGTGCTCTGTTGATCAACTCGCGCCTTGTCAAGCAGCTGAAAAAACTGCCACTGCTGGAGTCGATCGATAAGGAACTCTGGGAACGACTCGCCCCGAATATCGAATCGCGTGACCTCGCCACCGGTGAAACCCTGTTCAAGGCGGGACACAAGTCAGATGATCTCTATCTGATCATGGATGGTGAGATTGGTCTGTACTTACCCTACAACGATCACAGCGACAACTTCTATTTGCAGTCACGTTCAAAGGGCGATACCGCAGGTGACTTTGCCGTACTTAACGGCGGTGAACTTCTGGTCAATGCAATCGCCATGAAGAAGACTCGTGTCGCGACATTTCCTCGCTCAGCCTTCGAACGTCTGGCTGACCTGGACCCGAAGATTCTCGCCCATGTATATGATGTCGCCGCCAATTTGTCACGCAGCGTGACCTTGTCGCGAGCGTTTCTCGAACTGTTTGGCGTTATCAATACTGACACGATGAACGAGCTCCTGAAAGTCACCACGGTGCACCATTACCACAGCGGCCAGGTCTTGTTCGAGGAAGGGGCAGAAGCCAAAGGGCTATATGTCGTGTTATCGGGCCGGATGAGTGTCGAGACGACCGATGCCGAAGGGCAAAAGCAACGCATGGCCGTAGTCAAAGCCCCGGAAACGGTTGGCGAACTTGCCTTGCTGGCAGATACCCGACGTAGTGCGACAGTTATCGCCGCCCGCGAATCCAGCGTTGCCCGCCTGGACAAGGGAAGTTTCAACACATTGATCGCACCACATGCAAACATGTTGATGTCTCTGTCACGACTGGTCGTTCGTCGTCACGTGGCCAATGTTCGTGCGGTATCTCAATACTCATCCGATCAGAATTTTGTCCTGATCCCGCTCGACAATGGTTTGCCACTACGTCGTTTTGTTTCACAGCTCAAACGCGAGATGCGAAAGCTCGGTACGACATTGACACTCGACGCTCATGGCTTTGACACCTTGTATGGCAAGGCCAACGCAGCACAAACCGAATTTGAAGATATCTTCAACACGGCGGTCGCCGAATGGCTGGACGACAAGGAAAATCGGTTTGATTCAATTATCTATGTGGCAGATCCCAAGTGGACGCCATGGACAAGACGTTGTGTAAATCGTGCCGACCGCATCCTGTATCTGGCCAGCGCAGATGTCGACAATGATGAATCGATCCGCGACATAGAAGCGAATTTGAGCGGGCGCTTCGCGGCTTCACGCATTCGACCTATGGTCGATCTCGTCTTGCTACATGCGCCGGAAACGCTAAATCCAAAACATACTTCTCGCTGGCTTCGATCCCGCCAACTCGATGCATTTCATCATGTACGCATGGGTGACGACACGCATTTCTCCCGCCTCGCCCGCCGCTTGTCGGGACAGGCGAGAGGGCTTGTTCTCAGCGGCGGCGGTGCGCGAGGCTATGCCCACCTTGGTGTGCAACGCTTGATCGAAGAGCAAAACATAGAGATCGACTACTTCGGTGGCGCAAGTATGGGTGGCTTGCTTGGCGCGTCAATGGCAATGGGCCGAAAATTTGCGGAAATCGATGCCTTGTCTGCCATTTTCGCCAACAAACAGGCCTTGTTCGATTACACCTTGCCCGTCGTTGCCTTGATGAAGTCGATGAAGCTCACGCGATTCTGTCGCGAGGTTTATGGCGATTTGCAAATTGAAGATCTATGGGTGCCGTTTTTCTGTGTGTCATCAAATCTGGCTGATGGCCGCGAAGTGGTGCATGATCGTGGCCCTTTGTGGAAAATCGTGCGCAGTACGATATCAATACCAGGTGTGTTTTCGCCGGTTCCGACGCCTAATGGTGATCTTCTGATTGATGGTGCTGTTCTCAATACCTTCCCTGTTGACATCATGGTCAAACGACTGGGTAGCAAGGGTAAAATCATCGGCGTCAATGTCAGTCATATTCCGGAACAATTCTGTTACTACGACTTTGATACTTCGCTGTCAGGTTGGTCTGTGCTGTTGTCACGCGTCAATCCGTTTTCACAACGTATACGGGTTCCACGCATTGCCGAGACCTTGCTACGCTCAACCGATATCAAGGGAATTGAGAGGATGAATGAAACCAAAGCGATGCTCGATATTCTGATTGAACCGAATGTGCGCTCCATTTCACTGCTGGACTTCAAATCGTATAAACGAATCAGTGAAATAGGTTATGAGGAAGCACGCCGGATACTCGCCCGTCACGGTTTGTGTGAACCTGATGAGGTGCACCAGGAATCCGATGAATCTGTGGCAATGCGCGCAACAATGACGCAAACGCACTAGCAGCGTTCCACTTCCCGGCTCCACTTCGATGCACTACCTACTTCGATGCAGTACCTACTTCGATGCTGTATCTACTTGGATGTTGAACTCGTCAGAAGCGACGATAAGGCTTTCGATTTCGATGCAATCGCAAGTGGAGTCACCCCCTCGCGGTTTCGACTCAGTGCATTGGCACCGGCATTCAACAACAATTCAACCATGTCCGTCTGACCTGTTTCAAGGCTGACAGACACGGCATGATGTAAGGGCGTATTGTCGTATTCGTCAACTGCATTGACATTGGCTTTTGCTTTTTCAATCAGTAAGCGTGCTACTGACAAGTGGCCATTGTCTACCGCTCGCATCAGTGGCGTAAATCGATAGACATCCGGAACTCGTCCATCCGCCCCGATCTCAAGCAGCCATTCAAGTGTTTCGGTGAAGCCTTTGGCTGACGCAATGGTCACCGCAGTCCACCCATTTGTGCCTTGCACATGAACATCAGCGCCAAGCGTTTTGAACCAACGAGCCAATTCGAGTTCATCGCCCAATATGGCAAACATGAAGGCCGTGCCGCCGGTCACCGTACGCGCGTTGATATCGCTGCCAGCCGCGATCAACGTTCTGGCAAACGCCTTGTCACCGATTTTGGCAGCGACCATCAGCGCAGTCTTGCCATTAGATGCCGTCAACGGCAACAGCAGCTCCGGTGAATACTCCCCTAGCAAACGTGCGAGCGTGTCAGCGCGATCGTTGCCAATGGCACTAACCCAGGCTGCTTGAGCAGAACCTGCTTCACCGGCGTCGACAGTACGGCTCAGGATTGAATAACAAATCAAAATCGCCAGAATCGCCGCCAATGCCGGGTGCGTGTACAGGCAAGATCCGCATGACCTAACTGACGATCTCACAAACGACTTAACCGACGACTTAACTGACGACTTAACTGACGACCTAGCTGACGACCTAGCTGACGACCTGACTGACGACCTGACTGACGACCTGACTGACACTCTAACTGATGATCCAACTAACCACCTCATAAACAGCCTGACAAACAACCGGATCATTGAACGCCTGTGCGCGCCAGGACATCGGCGAAGGCGGTGTCCGGATCATAATGACCCGTCATGCGAATAATCGCGTCCTTGCCAACCGCTTCATCAAGCAAGGCTCGTAAACCACTGCGTAACACATCGCTCAGGGGCACCCGTTGCTGCCACAGCACTTCGCAGTATTCGTTACCAAGAAACAACACGACTTCATCGCGCTCGGTCAACAGCTTCAAGGTATCGAAGTGCGCGCTGCTATGCCCGGTCAAAAACATCACCATGCCGTGACAGGGTTCCGGTGATGTGCCTATCTCTATCGCAAGTTCGACAAGTGTCCCTTTCTCATGCTCATGCAGGTCTGCTTCGAATCCGATCGCAAAGGGACCATCGTCGAGCTTACCGTTTGCCAGACAGGCTGCATCAGCAGCCACCACAAAAAACAGCGCTGCGATCCACTCGCCATGATCAATTTGTACGGGTATGCAACTGAGCGTGACGTTGGCATTGTGCAATGCCACGATGACGTCATCGGGAAATCGTTCCAGGGTCTGGGTCACGCGAGGATTCAGCCGGTGGTAATGACTGTTAACTTAGCAGTTTTCACACAGCTCAGCAGCAAGACGGGTCGGTGTCTGTGAACCGAACCCGTCTTGCCAGACAAAATACACGCAGCGACCTCGTCTCGAAGCTGCCAGCTAGCGTGCAGGTGCAAACTACGCCCTTGAACGGGCTCCTGGCACAGCACCCTCACCAGTGGATGCACGGGCCAGACCTTCGCGGATTCCCGCGTATTCATCCGCATCCATAACACGGTCCTGAGCTTGCATTTTCTCGAACCAGAGATCGTGATGTTCTCTCGCCCATTCTTCGGATACATAGCCCGTAGACATCGCTTCGAGAGAACCCTCAGTGCCTGCCGTACCAATATAGATATGACCCAGTGCTATCGCAGTCCAGCCTATTCCCAAGGCTCCGTGGATCAGATTGGCTTGTTGCATATCTGCACGGGAACCACTGATCCACGGCAAAATATCCAGAGCCGCTGGCAGTGTGATGCCGTAGATTGGCGCGACCATCCCGACACCGGTCAGGCAAACCACAACCCCAACGGTTGCCAACAACCAGAACCAGATCTTTTCACCGGCGTTCATGCGCCCGGCGGAAACATGATTGCTACCAAACAAGCCGCCGCCTTTGGCCAGCCATTTCAAGTCTGTTGCGGTTGGAATATTGTGCGCGACCCACATGACGATCATCAGGATCACACCAACAGTAAACACCGGTCCAAGGATGTTGTGGATCCGGATAGACAAGCCCGCCCATGTAGCAAAGCCGGCTTTGCCCAACAGTGGTATCAGAACCGTCTTGCCAATCAACATACTGATACCCGTTATCGCCAAGGCAATAAAGGAAATCGCCGTCGTCCAATGCACGAGTCGTTCAAACCAGCTCCAGCGCTTGATCTTGCGACCGGTTCGTCGTGGCGGCAACTTGTTCTTGCGACCAAAGATCAAATGGTAGAGGAGAATGATGCCTGCCATACCTGCGATCGCCCACGGCAGTTTGGTGCTCAAGTCACCAGCACGTGTTTGCTGCCACTGCGTGCCTCCATTACCCGGCTGAATCAACATCCCGGTTTCGGGACCTTTAACTGCTGAGTAACCCGACAAGCCATCCTTGACCGCACCCCAAAAATTGGAGCGCGGATTGGTGCCCGCAGTACCACTATCCTGAGCGACGGCTTCGTAACCCAGAAAGTGCGCTGTGTAGCTCATCAATGGCAGAACAATCGCCATACCGAAAATCGCCAACAGGCTGTAGGCCAGGATGCGATGCTTGCGCCGCTTTTTCAATTGCGCTTCACTTTTCATGATTGTTGCCTCATGTCATACGTGATGGTTTGCATCCAAGTCCCCTAGCCTTCGCTGTACGCTGTCTCCCAGCCCCAGGTTTGCGGACGACCACCACGACGCAACACACGCTCGCGATAGATATCTGCAATTTCATCACCGTCACCGGCAATCAGGGCCTTCGTCGAACACATTTCGGCACACAGTGGCAGCTTGCCTTCTGCTATCCGGTTACGACCATACTTTTCGTATTCGGCGTCGGACAGATCTTCTTCATCAGGGCCGCCAGCACAGAACGTACATTTGTCCATCTTGCCGCGTGCACCAAACGACGACTGCTGTGGATACTGCGGCGCGCCAAACGGACACGCATAGAAGCAGTAACCACAACCAATGCACAAGTTCTTGTCGTGCAAGACAATGCCATCGTCAGTGGTGTTGAAGCAATCAACCGGGCAAACCGCCTGACACGGTGCGTCCGTGCAATGCATGCACGCGACCGATATTGACTTCTCACCCGGGTTGCCATCATCGAGTGTCACGACACGTCGTCGATTCACACCCCAGGGCACCTCGTTTTCGTTCTTGCATGCGGTGACGCAACCATTGCACTCGATGCAGCGTTCCGCATCGCACAGGAATTTCATTCTTGCCATGTTGTTCTCCTCGTGATCAAGCTGCGGTTATTTTGCAGAGCGAGCACTTCGACTCCTGCATCTGGGTGACGGAATCATAGCCATAGGTCATCGTGGTATTGTCTGACTCACCACGTACATACGGTGCTGCCCCTTCCGGGTACTTGTCCAGCAAGTCTTCGCCCTGATAATGACCACCAAAGTGGAACGGTGTAAATACTACGCCGCGTGCCACTCGATCAGTAACCATTGCCTTGACTTTAATCTTGCCGCCTTCAGGACCTTCGAGCCAGACCATCTGATCGTGCTGGATGTTGACATCATTGGCATCCGCCGGATTGATCTCGACGAACATGTCCTGCTGCAGTTCAGCAAGCCAGGGGTTCGATCGGCTTTCTTCACCACCCCCTTCATATTCAACCAATCGCCCACTGGTATGGATCAGTGGAAAGTCAGTTGAATAGTCAACGGCCTGAATAGAGCCATAACGCGTCGGCAGTCGATAATGCGACTTCCGATCTTCGTAGGTTGGATAGTCCTCGACCAGATCACGACGCGATGTATATAGCGGCTCACGATGCACCGGTACCGGATCAGGGAAGGTCCAGACATTAACCCGCGCTTTTGCGTTACCAAACGGCGCACAACCGTGATCTATGGCAACCCGCTGAATACCACCGGATACATCGGTCTTCCAGTTCTTGCCTTCGGCAGCTGCTTTCTCGTCCGGCGTCAAATCATCCCACCAGCCGAGCTGCTTGAGCATGTCGGCGGTAAATTCAGGGTACCCATCCTCGATTTCCGCACCAACCGACCAGGAGTCCTCCGCAAGCAGGTTGACACCGTCTCGCTCGACACCAAATCGGGCACGGAAGTTAAGACCTCCTTCAGCAACCGGCTTGCTCGGATCATAAAGATTCGGCGTACCGGGATGCTTCATGTCAGCGGTACCCCAGCATGGCCAAGGCATGCCGTAGTACTCGCCATCGTTCGGTCCACCTTTCGCTTGCAGCGTGGTGACATCGAAGTGCTTGCGATTGTCCATATGCTCCCTTATGCGTTCAGGGCTTTGACCGGTGTAACCGATCGTCCACATACCTTTGTTGAATTCGCGGGTGATGTCTTCGATCAGTGGCTCATCATTTTTGACCTCGATGTTCTTGGTCAACTCTTCACCAAACCCGAGTTTTGCAGCGAGCTTGTACATGATGGTGTGATCAGGCAGTGACTCGAATAGAGGCTCGATTACCCGGTCACGCCATTGCAGTGAACGATTGGACGCAGTCACTGAGCCATAGGTCTCGAACTGCGTTGCCGCTGGCAACAGATACATGCCGTCCTTTCGATCAGGCAGGACTGCCGTATGTGTCGGGTAAGGATCTATGACAACGAGTAGATCCAGCTTCTCCATCGCGGCCTTCATCTCTGGTCCACGTGTTTGCGAGTTCGGTGCATGACCCCACAGCACCATCGCGCGAATATTGTCTTTCTGTGCGATGTTTTCCTTGTCTTCAAGAACACCATCGATCCAGCGGGAAACCGGCATGCCAGCGGTGTTCATGGGTTGCAGGTCCTTGTCACCCTTCTTCTCGTAAGAGCCTTGGTCAAAGCGACTTTTGACCCAATCGTTCTCGAGGCCCCAAACGCCAGACCAATGTTTCCACGATCCGGCAGACAGACCATAGTAGCCAGGCAACGTATGTGAAAGCACACCAAAGTCAGTTGCGCCTTGCACGTTATCGTGGCCACGGAAAATGTTCGCGCCGCCACCAGACTTGCCGATATTGCCCAGCGCTAGCTGCAAGACACAGTAGGCACGTGTGTTGTTGTTACCGATCGTATGCTGGGTACCACCCATACACCAGACGATCGTACCGGGACGATTTTCGGCCATGGTTTGCGCCGCTTGTTTCAGCTGCGCTTCAGGAATTCCCGTGACACGCTCAGTTTCTTCCGGGGTCCACTTGGCAACTTCGGTGCGGATGTCATCCATACCGTAAACGCGTTGGCGAATGTATTCCTTGTCTTCCCAGCCGTTCTCGAAGATATGCCAGAGAATGCCCCAGATTACCGGCACATCAGTACCCGGACGCATCTGCAGGAACTGATCAGAGTGAGCTGCGGTGCGCGTGTAGCGAGGATCGACGACGATCAGCTTGGAGCCGTTTTCCTTCGCTTTGAGGATGTGTTGCATCGCAACCGGATGCGCCTCGGCAGCATTCGACCCGATAAAGAACATGGCTTTGGAATTGACCATGTCATTGTAGGAGTTAGTCATCGCACCATAGCCCCAGGTGTTGGCTACACCGGCGACGGTTGTCGAGTGACAGATTCGCGCCTGATGATCAACATTGTTGGTGCCCCAAAGCGCGGCAAATTTTCTGAACAGATAGGCCTGTTCATTGTTGTGCTTGGCCGAGCCCAGCCAATACACGGAATCCGGTGATGATTCTTCACGAATCTTCAACATCTGATCACCGATTTCATTGACCGCTGTGTCCCAATCCATTCTGGTCCACTTGCCATCGACAAGCTTCATCGGATATTTCAAACGACGCTCGCCATGCCCGTGTTCACGAACCGAAGCGCCTTTCGCACAGTGAGCACCCAGATTGATCGGTGAATCGTAGTCGGGCTCCTGACCGGTCCAGACACCATTCTGTACTTCGGCGATAACGCCGCAACCGACAGAGCAGTGTGTACAAATGGAGCGAATTTCTTCGGTTGGGACCCCCGCCTTTGCGTAGGTCGTATCCGCCGCTCTGGCTTTCTTGAGCATGCTCGGACCCGCAGCGACGGCGAGTGCTGCGCCGCCTGCAGTGATCCCTGAGTTACGTAAAAAGGTTCGACGATTGACCGAGCTCCCGAGGAGCGTGTGCGATCCGTTTGTCGCTGAACCTGTCTGGGTGCCATTGGGCACACCGTTCAACTTTCGCGTTAGTTTCATTAGTTATCTCCTGCGTGATCCCTATCGTTAAACGGCGTCTCAGAACCGCGCTTTTGCGTAGTATTTCTTGACGTGATCGGTCAGCTCGTAACCCTTGCCCTTTGCGGCGGTTTCCAGTGCTGAAGAATCAACCGCATTTTCAATCACATCACTTGCCGCAGCTGCTGCCCCCGTTGCGGCAACACCACCTGCGACAGCTGCACCCTGGAGAAATCCGCGACGTTTGGCGTCAATGAATTTCGGCTTTTCCTGATTGCTCATAATACTTCTGCCTATATCAATTTAAGTTGTCCAACTTACATTCACCCATGCCACATCGAGTTGACCGTCGTCAGCTCTGCATGGCCAGCATTTCACTTTCAAACTCAAAAAACGCATTGCCGAAAAAACCAACACCACGGTAAAAATGGGCGTTGTTGGCATTTTCAACATCATCAAAAAATCGGCTAACCCAAGGCTCGATGTGATCCTTGTAAAAAATTTGTTGGGTTTGCAACGGTATTTCGTCACTGCTCTGGATGATCAGCGCCATCGCATCACACAGTGCGGCGATATGATCTTCAGACTCCGCCACATTTTCCTGGCGCTCGATGCCGAGATTCGCCAGATCCTGACGTAATAATGCGACTGGTTTTTCCATCAGGAAACCGGTCAGATACCAGGAGCCGAATGGCACCAGTTCGCCACGGCCAACACCAATGAACAGATCAAAGTATTCTTGTTGCGTCGCCGCGAGCTCGGCTTTTTGACTGGCCTGCTTCAACAGCTCCCACCCCATCGCGACCTTGCCTTCGCTGGTGTCTACCTCGCCAATACCAGCAAGCGTGTCGAGTAGCTCCTGATCCGGCTCTCGGGCAAACAAGCGGGCGAGTAGCTGATAGACGCCAGCGCGCATGGCTTGCGCCTGGTCATTGAGGAACGCGTGCTCATCCTTCACGGGTATGGCCGGGGGAGATTTTCTCTGGGTAGAGTTTCCCTGGGTTGGGGAAATCGTGGGTTCAGTGGTCATTACGGTCGCGCTCATAACTATTAGTCAGCAACCGACAGACCGCTTTTCGCGGCAACAGAGACTGACAAGATCCAGCAAGGTCAAAGCTAGCTGGCACAAAACTGCCTGATTTCAGACTTCCTGACAAAATGTCCCACTCCACCGCCCGATTGCCCGGATTCAGGACAATATGCTCCATCTCAATCGTCCTTGTGAACCGAGATACCACCGGCATCATCCTCGAACATATCCTTGACACGACAATCGCCGCACATCTTGAGCCGCCGCTTCGCTTTGTCATCCGTGAACATCCAGTGACCTGCCAGCTTGGATGTCATGGTCTCGATCATGCGTTGCGTGGTGAAGGCGGTATGGCAGCTGATGCAATGAAACGGGGTTTCATCATGCATTGTCTTGATTCGTCGGGCATCAACCGAATCCCAGAGGTAGCGTGACTCCAGTGTGATCGCCGACTCTGGACAGGCCTCAGCACACAATCCGCATTGCAGGCAGTTTGCTTCGACCATCCGCAACGCCGGGGTGTCCTGGCCATCGAGCAACGCTTTGGCGGGACAGGTAGACACACAAGCCATACACAAGGTACAGGCCGCGGTGTCGACATTGATATGCCCGAACGGTGCCGTTGCCGGCAGCTCGCAAATGGCAGTTGCCGGCTTTCGCGCATCGGATAGATGATCAAGCGCCATCCGAATCGTCTGGCGCTTGTCGACGGGCGCCGCAAAACTTGCTGCAGGCATGGACATCAGTACGTGGCTCGGTGCCGGCAGCTCGTCCAGTGTCGCCAACTGAGTCGTTGGCACGATATGCACGACTGATTCAGTGATACCCAGCCCGTTTAACAAGGCGTGCAATAACTCACGCTGTTCAACCAGGGCATTACGGTTTGCATCCTCTGCGTCGCCATCGTGCAAAAGTACAATTCGACCAACATGGCCTGCCAACAGACTCAGCCAGTAGTCAAGGCCGAACGCGGATACCTCCTCGACGAGCAAGGGCACCGTCGTCGTTACAAGTTGTGCCTCATCGACCGCAGTTTGCTGGGATTCTGTATGCAACAACAAGGTATCGGCCTCTACCGCCAGCTCACGTGTTCGATGAATCGCATCCGCCACTCGCGGAAAGGCATAGCTCATCGCGCCACTGGGGCAGACTGTGGCACAGCTTCCACAGCCCTGACAAAGAAAAGGATCAACAACAATTCCTTCGCCATCAGACCGGATAGCAGCCGTTGTGCACACATCGATGCAGCGATTACAGCCGTCAAGTTTGCTGCGACTGTGGGCACAGATATCGCGCTTGTAGTCAAAGTAACGCGGTTTTTCAAACTCACCAACAAGCTCACCGAGCGATGCGATGGCCTCATCCAGATCGTCAGGATCAGGAACATGCAAGTAACCAAACGGCTTCAACGCGGCACTTAACAGAGGTTCTTCAGACAGATCGAGTACGAGATCAAAGGAACCACTTTCCAGGTAGACCGACACACCAAGATCGACATCCTTGTTGGCATCAACTGCAAGCGCCTTGTAAGCACCCAGATGTCCGGTCAGGATCATTTGAGGCACGGTAAATACCGCTATACCTGAATCGGTCAGTTGTTTTTCGATGCTCTTTATCGAAGGGTCGCGGTGAACCACTGTCGCACCTTGCACCTTGAGTTTCATTGCCGCTTCAAAGGCTTTTTCAACATCGCCTATAACAAGCGTGTGCCCACTTGAGGAGTAGCTGATTTGCGAGGTGGTAGAAAAATTTGTACCGGACTTGAGCTCATCCGGCGTTCGTACCAGCGTTATGGTTTGTTCACTATCGCTCATTGTTCAAAAAACCAATTGATCGTTCACGAAGGCAGCAATGCATCATTTATTTTATCTTCTGCATGCGGGTTATCATCATTTCCGATGTCATTCAATGGTGCTTCGCCGCTTGTGTCCAACTTTGTTGAATCCGCATCTGTTGAATCGACGTCACGCGGACCATCGAGCTCTTCGCCTGATGGCTCATCCGTCAGTTCTTCGGTCGAGTCTTTAGCGTCCTTTGCAGACTGCGGCTCGTCTGTTTCATCTTCAACGGCAGTTGTTTCGTCTTCGGATTCCGCGGCTTTGGCCTCTTCCGCCAGACGCGCCTCCTCTTCCAGTTTTTCGCGTTCGAGACGTTCGCGTTCTTTGCGCGCGGTATGCCATTTCATATCTGACGTCACGGTATCGCCAAGCGGTTCAAAGTAGGTAAAGTCATCGTCGTAGTCGTTCAGACCATCACGAACGTTGTAGCTCGGTAGCTGAAATACATGACGCAAGGCCGCGCGACGAAGTGTCGCCGATACGCCGCGGTTAAAAAAACCCGTCAGATCACTGGTCGCACTGAGTGTCGTGATCGGCGGCATATCTTCATCCGTCAGCAGCGGCTCGAGCGCTTCCTGCACTGCTGAATCAGTCGCGGCATCATCGCTTGACGCCTGATCGGTCAATGCACTGCCGTCGACCGAGGCGTGAATTTCACTGCCCGCCAGAGTGTTATCGACAAGCACGTCATCTTTACACTCACCTGAATCTACCGTCGACGAATTGATCGCCTGGCCATCTATCGCATCGTCTACTTCTGTATCACTCGGCAAGGTTCGTGTGCGGGCGGTGGATTCAGCCTCTTCAACAAACTCGACTGCAGCCGGGTTGTCTTGTCCATGTTGGACAGCTTGCTTTTTGTCCGACCAACGCCGGATAAAGGAATCTCGGCGGCTCATGACCTGGCCCCGCTACGCGGACCATTGCGCTGTTCATCGCCCTCACTCCATTTTCGACGTTTGCGCTTTTTGAATTCTTTCGGCTCGTAGTGCGTCAGCACAAATTTTTCCATATAACGATATAACTCGGGTGGAATGCTCGCGGACAACACCAGTTGGTCGGTTTCCGCGTAGGCTGAGGCATCGTCATAATCGATGGTCACATGAATCGGTTCGATGGTGTCCCGCACCCTGTCGTCGGCTTCGCCGTCGTCCTCGACCTCTCGGCACATGACGTAGACCTGAGGTTTGTCGCCAATCAGTGCATGCCAATAACGCTCGCAGGCGTCGCGATACAAGGTGATCGTGAATCCCGACCACGCAAATACATCACCCGCGTCGGTTCGGTATGCCAGCTCGCCCGGCTTGAAGCGGGCATGCAAATTATTGCCAACCGCCACATTAGCCAGATACCAGGACGGTGCGCTCCAAAAGGAGCGCTTGATCAATCTGCGTTCAAGCAACACAGACACCGGCAGGTGTACCCTGCTGGAGGCCGGGTTGAAGGCCTGATCACCATCCAGATCCGGAGCCGAAGCCGTAACCTCAGAGCGGTCAGTCGAAATAGGGTCAGTGGGTACATTCACGCTGGCTACTATTGCATGCGCATCCCGACTGTTGAAAGTACCTGTCACAAATCAGATCATGTCAAATCGGCCCAAATTGTCATAAATGGTACAAAATGTCTCGATTTTATCGGATCTCACGGTATTCCGATAACAAATCGTTTACACACTGGAGCCAAAGGCTCTTAAAGTCAGAATGTACCAAGAGGCGTTATGTATGGTTGCAAAACAAGCTAGACCGGAAATGACATCGGCGGGCCTGCAAGCGGCCCATGGCATCAGCGCCACCAACGAATTTGGCGAACAGGTCGATGTGCATATTCCTGGCGAGCTACCGCTGACCATTCGGGTCGATGACATGGAAGTGGTTACCTTGATGACGCTCGGCACCGAGCCCGAAGCGCTGACCCTCGGTTATATCCACAACCAGAAACTGATAGAAAACATTGCCGATATCAAATCAGTCATCGTGGATTGGGACCGAGAACTGGTTGATGTCACCACCCATGCCGGCATTGGTATCAGCGACTGGCAGGAAAAAATGAAGCGGCGCATCATCACCAGTGGGTGTGGACAAGGCACAATTTTCAGTTGCACTGTCGACAAACTGTATGAGGTTGAACTCAAGACACCGTCATTGAAACAATCCGACATCTACGAGTTGATCAAGAACGTCAGCAGGCTCAATGACGTCTACCGCGTATCCGGCGCTGTGCACGGATGCGGCCTGTGTACCACGACCGACTCAATAATGCATATCGAAGATGTCGGTAGACACAACGCGGCCGATGCCATTGCGGGACGCATGTGGCTTGAGGGCATTGATGGCAGTGACAAGATCTTCTACACGACGGGGCGACTGACGTCCGAAATCGTCATGAAAACAGCCTTTATGGGAATACCCACCCTACTGTCTCGCTCAGGTGTGACGCAAATGGGCCTGGAACTCGCCAATGAGATCGGCATGACGATGATCGCGCGCGCGAAAGGTAAACATTTTCTGGTTTACAACGGCACTGAAAACGTCACGTTCGATGCCATCCCACCCGAACGACGGATCCCACCGCTGACCAAAGGAATGCGTGATCTCGCCTGATCGCTGTGCATCATGAAGCTGACGCATGACTGACAAGGAAGCATCAATCGGAACCGTATCCAGACAAAGTGAGTCCCGCTTCCTGAGCGTGCCCGAGCTTGCGTCTCTGCTGCACGTCAACGAAAAGAAGATTTACCAGCTTGCCGGCCGCGGTGAAATCCCCGGCACCAAGATCACGGGCAAGTGGATATTTCCGCGCAGTCTGATCGAAGACTGGCTGATGGAAAACAGCCACGGTGGTGTGATGCAGGATCGTCTGCTGATTGCCGGAAGCGACGATCGACTGATCCACCATGTTTGCAGCAACGCAGCTATCGACTGGCAACAACATGCGCTGGTCAGCTACAGCCCGGCTGGTACTCGCCATGGGCTGCGCATGCTCGACAGTAACCGGGTTGACGCCTGCTTTATCAACTGGGGCGCGATTGAAGACAACGCCCGACGACACCTTGGACTACTGCGCTGCTACCGACGACACGCGAGCTGGGTCATTGTGCGCTGTCTGCAACGGAGTCAGGGTTTTGTGTTGAGTCAGGCACTCAGCGAGACACTGGAACAGGATCCTGATACCTCGCCAGCGGATTTGATCAATTGTCAGGAGTTGCGCTGGGCCATGCGTCAGGACGACTCGGGAACCGAGAGGCTACTTGAAGACCTGTGTTCAGTGCATGGACAACGTGTTGCAAATCTTAGGGTCAGCACCGAGTGCAATAGTGAACGCAGTGCAGTGGCTGCCGTTAACATGGGGGCGGCAGACATCACCTGTGGCGTGCAAAGTACCGCGTTTGAATTTGGTCTGCGTTACCTGCCGATTGCCGACGTGGCGCTTGATCTCGTGATGTCACAAAAAACGTACTTCCGCACGCTTGTGCAGGATTTCCTCGGACGTATCCAAACGCTTGAAACCGATCAACTCCCGACGCGACTCGATGGCTACAAGATCAATTCAACGTTGAATCTGGTCACGCTAGCTTGATTGGCGCAACTTGACCGGAGCAAACGCATCGTCAAGCCACTCGGCATTTGCCAATGCGCTCACTTCATTGGTCTTTTCAACGACGTCAGCGGCTGCATCCCTTTCGGCAGCATCACCCACACCGCGCGACTGATCAAACTCCCGCAGCAATTGTTCCTGACGAAAAATCAGGGCATTCAGCTTGTCACTGGTGTCCAGTTTCAGTTCGTGTCGGATAGCCTGCCGCCTGAGAGCACTGCTACGGTACTCAAGAAACGTAGACTCATCTCGCGCCGACTCAAGCGTTGCGTCCTTGGGAAACAAGGTTGTATAGCCGATACGAGGTACTCGCCCGCTCATCACGGCATCGTTCAATCGCGAGTCATCCAGTAACTTCCGCAACACGCGTTCACTAAACTGCGCTTCGTTGACGTTTCGATCATGGAAGAGGCTGATCAGGCTTGCACGTTCGACCGTGTCGAGCGCGTATTCATCCGCGAGAATCGCAAGATTCTGAATCGCATACATATCCAGGTAGGCGAGCACCGTCTCGAGCATGGCCAGCCCCGCTCGCAGTCGAACCGAACTGATGTGATGCGGGCGAGAGTTGTATTTGGGATCTGCCTGGCTGGCTTTGAGCTCGATCAGCAATCGCTCGATCAAGGGATGAACAATGTCGCCTCGGTCACGTTCCGCCCAGTAGATGCGCGCACCACTATGCCGCCAGTGCCCGGTCATCAAGTCCGGATCACGAATACCTTCTTCCAGAGACACGACGGTGTCGAGCAGCTTGATGACAATGCCTGCCAGCGTATAAGGCACATCGGATTCGGTTGCCGTGACCGTCATGGCGGTAAATCGCCCGATATTGTATTGCGCCTGCGGCAACACAAGATGCGGTTGCTTGAGCGTCAAGTTTGCCTTGTTGGCCCCTGCCGCCTGAACCGTCGAGTCAGTGAGCTCTGACACCATCGCGGCAATCGGGCCACCAAAACGAAACTGTATCTTTCGCAAGGAATGGCCATAGCCTGTGACATGCTCGGAACCGTCCTCAACGACATCGTGCAGCATCGCCAATGTCACGATCAGCGGCTCGAGTGCTCGACCCAATACACGCTCAGCGATGGCTGCGATACGAAACGCATGGGCAGACATCGTACTCACAGACTTGCGACGCCCCTTTTCCAGCGATCGCATCATTTCGAGACTGGCGACGTGTACAGCTTCGATTGAATTCGATGCCTCCGCAACGACGAAATACTCCATCACCGGCAGATTGATATGCACTTCATGAACAGCCTTGCCACGTCGACCGGACAGACGCTCACGTTTATTCGGATCATCCAAAGCATCGCGAACCGCAATCAACAAGGTATTGTCGAGCGGTTCACGCAACGCGTAGTAATCCACTCCGGGCAGGCTGAATGCCGCGGTGGTCAAGGCATAGTGTCGCTCCATGAACACACGTTCGGGAAAGTCACCCGAGCAGTCGATGCCTTGCCCTTCAAGATCCGCTCGGCCTGCGTCGTCAAGAAAACTGATGACCTTGTCACCGGCCGCTCTTGCGACCAGACGCAAGCGACTCGCCTGAATGGCCGCAATGGCAGTCGCAATCTGGGGTGACGGTGGCGCTGGTGCTGCGTCTGATGAATCGATTGCCTCGTCAAACTGAACCAGGTAGTCCGACAGTTCACGTACCCGTGCAGCGACCGAGTCGCCAAACCAGGTCAGGATGTAGTTGTCATCCACGTATTCGGACTCGTTCGACGAAATGGCACTGAACCGATGCTGCTTGCCAATCGCATCCTGCAACATGGCTGCGACGATCAGATCGTGCGAGATATCCGGGTCACCCTTGCCATGGGCTCCATACAGCCTGACCCCCAAAAGCATATTCGCTGCCAATACCGCTTGATGGATAATCGGCTCGAATTTCGGTAATCGGTTGGTATTGATCCAGTGCCCTTCGCCCATTTCATCGATGGAGATCCCGTCAGAATCAATGGTCGTCGGATCGATGTTTTGATCGGCAAACAGTTCAGCTGCCAGAAGGTCCCGACCGCGAAGCGTCTTGAACAAGGATTTGGGCAGTGTGCACAAGGGCACGAGATGCTCGACCTCGGTGGCAATCCAACGCCTCGACAAGGTGCCGGCAATGACACGTTCCCGATCTGAAGTGCCAGCTAACAAACCATAAGCTCGAACGAGCTTGACGAGGTCGGTTAGTGGATAAGCGTGCGCCACGATATTTTCCGGATGAGCTTTACGTCTTGGAGAATAGCAACCCCGAGCACTTTTTAAACCACCGTATTCCCCTACTGCCTGACGGTAATGTTCACCTGCCTAGCCGACGACAGACAAGTTGGCGTCGGAGCGGGCTTTTCCCGCTATCGAGCTCTGTTCCCGAGCCGGCATATGAACTGTAAACAATGCACCCTTGCCCGGTGTGGACTCAACATCGATACGTCCACCATGGCGCCGGACGATCCCGTAACTGACCGACAAGCCGAGCCCAGTCCCCTGCTCTTTGCCCGCGGTAAAGAAGGGGTCGAAAACTCGCGACAAATGCAGTGGATCAATGCCCGCCCCATGATCCCTGATCGATATCGCGACCTCACTTGGTGACACATCCCGGGTATGAATTTCAACCGGCGCATTATTGGATATTGACTCGAAGGCATTACGCAACAGATTCAATAGCACTTGCTGCATTTCGTGATAATCAATACGCAGCAGCAAATTGGACTGGTGTTGCACTGATACTCGCGACTCCAGGTCCTGAAATTCATGACTCAGCAAACCGAGCGTTTCCTCGACCAGGTTCACGACCGAAATTGATTCGGGCACAGCCGCTGGCATGTCTATTTCCGAGCGTGAGTACTGCAAGAGCCGGTCGGTTATGGATCGAATGCGATAAACCTGTTCGACAATCAGGTCGATCTCGACCTGTACATCGCCTTTGGCATCACCGATCTCATGGATAATGATATCCATATTGCCGAGAATGACCGCCGTCGGGTTATTGATTTCATGGGCGACACCCGCAGTCAATTCCCCAAGAGCTGCGAGCTTTTCTGCAGTCGCCAATTGTTGCCGTGTTTGTTTGAGTAACTCGATCGAATCAGTCAGACGCTGGTTCTGTTGTTTGAGTTCAACCGTTCGGCTCTGTACTTTTTCCTCCAGCAGCTGGGCATCCTGTTCAATTCGGGTACGGTGTGATTCAAGCGTGTCCAACATGACATCAAACTGCTGAGCAAGCTCACCGATCTCTCCGCCGGCATGAATGCCGCCAACTCGGGTGCGTTGACCAGCTGCCGTAGCCCGGACAACTGAGGTCAGCTTTTCGATGGGTTTGAAAATCGAACGGGCGCCGACAATCGCGAGCACGACAGCAAACAAGGACCCCGCAAGCACCAATACCGACAACAAGGCCAGTGCTTTCATCAGATCTCGCTTGAACGGCGCTTCGAGAAAACCCGCATAGAGCATTCCCACTCTTTGGCCATTGACATCAACAATCGGCTCATAAGCCGATATGTACCAGTCGTTAACCACGAAGGCACGATCGATCCAAGGCACACCTTGTTCCAGAACCGTATTGCGTACCTCGGCCGACACCCGAGTACCCAAAGCCCGTGAGGTATCGGACTGAGGCACATTGGTTGAGATACGAACATCATCAAGGAAGACGGTCACCGTGCCGCGACTGCCCGGCGCAAGGCTGCCAGGGCCGTAAACCAGATCACGTATCTCGTCGACAAAAGCAAAATTCCGGTTGAGTAGCAGGCCGCCCTCAAGAATGGCCACCCTCTCGCCCTTCGCATCAGTCACCGCCAGCAAGGAACGAATTACCATGGCGCGATCCTCAGCCTCTTGTGAGCTTGGCGCAGCGCGCGGTGTATCGATCAGCGGGAATACTACTTTCTGCTCATTGATGGCTGATTCACGTCGCCAGTCGTCGCTGCTGTAAACCTCGATACCGGTCGAGTTCGATCCGGCATACAATTGAAATTCATTGTTCAACACTCGTTGGGTTAGCGGCGACTCGCGAAGTTCGTGATTCATCCACCCGTTGGCCGTCAGGCGCTTGGTCGCATCGCTGGACAGCAGGTTCAGAAAATCGAATTCACCGAAAGAGCGTTCCGCCTGAATCAATTCGAGCAAGCCGTCGTTATGGTTCAGATTCAGCTCGGTTCGAAGTGCCGAACTGTTGGCCAGGGATTGAAGCTCGCGTTGCAAGTCCGTTTGAATACGGAAGAAGCTGTCGTGTGCAACGCGGAGATCAGTGTTGACCTTGGTAAAGAGCTGCTGATACGTGTAATCGGTCGACCAGTTTGCGGCCAGCGCAATCACGGTACCGGTCAACAGCAGAAGTGGCACCAGGATCAACGCGAGAAGTCGGTACCGAAGGTTACCGAGTCGATCGAACAAGGCTGCCGTCGAGTCCCTCACTCCGCGGAATCTAGAGGCGTGCCCGTGGACGATGTACTACTCCACAGTTGCTGCTTGCGTTCAAGCGTCTTTCGCGACACACCCAGGATTCGGGCGGCCGCCGACTTGTTGTTGTTGACCGACGCGAGCACCGACTCCATATGCGCACGTTCAACCTGGTCGGCATTCCAGTCGAGCGGATAACCCGGCATGGGCGGCGCGGGATCGACGTTTTCACTGCGCAGACTGTCAGCCGGCAACCGACCCAGTAGCAAGGTGCGCTCGATAACGTTGCGTAATTCGCGGACATTACCTGGCCAGTGATAGGCCTTGAGACGTTGCCAATCAGTGTGCATCAGTTCAAGTGGTGCAAGGCGCATGTCGCGGCTCAACTGATCCATAAAATGGTGTACCAGACTTTCAAGGTCTTCAAGCCGATCACGCAAGGCGGGAACCGTTAGCGGCAAGACATTGAGTCTGAAGAAAAGATCTGCGCGAAACTCTCCATTTTCAGCGAGTTCGCCAAGATCACGATTGGTTGCGGCCATGACTCGAACATCAATGGGGATTTCTCGCTCACTGCCCACGGGTCGTATGACACGCTCTTCCAACACGCGTAACAGCTTGGTCTGCATCGATGCCGGCAATTCGCCGATCTCATCAAGAAAAACGGTGCCTTTGTCGGCGTGCACAAACAAGCCATCACGCGTTTGCATGGCGCCGGTGAACGCACCCTTGATGTGCCCAAACAATTCACTTTCGAACAGGTCCGGCGCGATGGTGCCGCAATTGATCGCGACAAAAGGGCCACTTCTCTTACTGCTGGCATGAATGGTCCGCGCAAACAACTCCTTACCGGTCCCGGTCTCGCCTTGAATAAGAACGGTCGACTGCGTCGGTGCAACGCGTTGCGCAATGGCAAGCGCCTCAGCAATCGCATCGCTGATCCCGACGACACCTTGATCACTTTTCAGCTGATCAAGCTGCAGGCGTAACAGCGAATTTTCACGGACAATCTGATGTCGACTCAATGTACGTTGCATGGAATGCAACATCTGATCGATGCGAAACGGTTTCATGACGAAATCATCAGCACCGTTGCGCAACGCCTGGATAGCCATCTCCAGATCGGCAAATGCTGTCATGTAGATAACATGAGTCAGGACGCCGCGATCACGTAACTGGCGCAACCATTCCAGACCGGACAATCCCGGCAAGCGAATGTCGACAAGCATCAAATCAAAATGCAATCTGAGACGCAGTGCCTCAGCCTCCTCCGCGCTGGAGGCAACCTCGAGCAAGGCACACCTCGACTCCAGGGCCCGTTTGAGAAAATTGCGCATGCCCGGTTCATCATCAACCACCAGCACTGCCGCGCTCTGCAACAGCCTGTCGAACTCGATCTTGTCAACAATGCCAGACTCTGCACCCGGCGTCGCTCCGGATCGCTTGGCCGTTATGTCAATAGTTCTGGAGGCTGTGGATGCCATACCGAATCAAATGTCCCAAATTGACACCACCCTAGCCTTGATTCGGCGTGGCGGTCAACTTTTCGTCTTTGGACGAAAATCACACAAGTCACTGATCAGGCAATCAGGGCATTTCGGCTTGCGTGCAACGCAGACGTAGCGCCCATGCAAAATCAGCCAATGGTGTGCATCGAGCAGATAATCTTTTGGCACATGTTTGAGCAGCTGCTTTTCGACTTGCAGGACCGTCTGGCCCGGTGCAATTCCGGTCCGATTAGCCACTCTGAATATGTGGGTATCAACTGCCATCGTGGGCTGCCTGAAGGCGGTATTGAGGACCACATTGGCAGTCTTGCGACCAACCCCCGGCAGGGCCTCTAGCGCTTCACGCTCGCGTGGCACTTCTCCGCCGTGAATATCGCACAGCATTCGACAGGCAGCCAGGACGTTCTTTGCCTTGTTGTTGTACAGACCAATCGTCTTGATATGACGAATAATTCCGCGCTCGCCCAGCTTGACCATCGCCGCCGGTGTACCGGCGGCGGCGAACAAGCCCTTGCTTGCCTTGTTGACACTGACATCCGTCGCTTGCGCCGACAGGGTAACGGCGACCAATAGCTCAAACGGATTGCGGTACGCAAGCTCGGTTTTAGGCTCAGGATTGGCTTTGTGAAAGCGCTGAAAAATTTCCAGTCGTTTTTTCGCATTCATTGGCGCAATATAGCGAATGCTTCGGCTAAGTGGAGGCAATCATGTGTGGACGAATCAACGTATCCGATAACGAAGGCGTCAGATTACTATTGGAAATGCTCGGCATGGATGTGTGGCCATCGCGCGATCCTCGCTACAACGTGGCCCCCAGCAGTTGCCTGGACGTAGTGGTGGCAAGCACCCTTGGCAAACCCAGCTGTGCGCAAATGCAATGGGGATTGAAGGCGCCCTGGGCCAAGGCCGGGAAAAGCGCCGCGCCCTTGATTAACGCGCGGGCGGAAAGTCTGTTTGAAAAACCCACATTTCGGCAACTGGCCCGCGAGCACCGCATCATCATTCCCGTTACGGGTTTTTACGAGTGGTACCGTAAAGGCAACTCGAAACAACCCCACCTGATCAGGTCCGCCAATGAGCCTGCTTTGCTACTCGCTGGCATATCGCAACCGGCTGGTGAAAACACGGATTCGGACCGCGCCTGTGTCATAACCACGACGGCGAACGAAAAAATGTCCACCGTCCACCATCGTATGCCAGTACTGCTCAACAGCAACGACGCCCTTGCCTGGTTAACGGATACGGATGAAAACGATATTCGTGATTTGATGGGGCCGGCAAGTAACGACGCCGTACGTGTGCAACCGGTCAGCGCTTACGTCAATGACGTAAGACATCAGGGCTCGGCGTGTCAGGAACTCGTCAATCAACAAGGTAACTAATCAAGTAAGTATATAAATGAGATAAATAATCTCAAAAATACCCCCAAGATAAAAACCCCCAATAATCCCCTTGAAAAATAGGGAGTAACGAAATTACTTTTTAAAAAAAAAAAACGCTGGCGCAGCGCGCGCTTTATTGACGGCGATAGACAAAAATTTGTTACTTGCCAACGATGCGACACCGTTACAGCGAGAAATCGTCTTCAAACAAACTAGGTATATATACCTAACATTTGCCAACTAACACTCCTTCGCGTTTCATTACCTGAGAAAATTGGCAGGGTTAATTAATCATTCGTAAGTGTTACAACTATTCTTCCTAAAATAAATTAAAAAATACCATTCGATGTGCTTTCAGGGATCATGAAACACAGTGGTAATCATGTAACTTTTCATCGAATTTCAATTTAACGGTTATGTAACTCCCAAGGTGCGCTTCATATTTGCTCTTCAGTTCACTACATCAATAAAACATTGTCAAAACGACAGGAAACCGAGACATTATGGATACGCCTGAATCAATAACTGACAGTAAGGTCGAAGAAGCATTATCGGCTGTGCTGTTAGACGACAAGTTTGCCGCCGCTCCGCAAATGTCAGCCTTTTTAAAATACGTCGTTACTCAGACGTTGTATGAGGATCCCTCACGTATCAAGGCCTACACAGTGGCGGTGGATGCTCTTGGCAAACCCCCCACTTTTGATCCGCAGAACGACCCGTCTGTCAGAGTTCTGGCAAAACGCTTGCGCGGTTCTCTGGACACTTACTATGAAAATAATCCCACTACCGAGATTATTATTGAAATGAAAGCGGGCTCTTATGTCCCGCGCTTCGTTTGTCGTGAAGTATCTGATGTCGTTGAAATGACGCCTGCAACGGCGGTCGAATCAACCGTTCAACCCGCCCTGGCAACACAAGCGAAGCACACGGAGGACGCCCTCAAACCCCTGAATCCCGCTGCACTCGCACTCGCTCGCGCGACATCGGGCCTGCAGACACCCCCATCGACTCCCGAAGCTATTGCCGCAACGCCTGCCGACACGCGAGTAGTCACACCGCAAATGGGTGCGAGCGTTGAAAGCACTTCGCCGACTGCAGCCTCGGATGAGGATTTGCTGTCAAACACAGAGCCTGCATCGGTTCAAATTACAGTCCCGGCACTGCTGCACACACAGGCATCAGATTCTCAGGCATCGACGACCGATACAGATACACATTTTCAATTCGGAGAACCGAGCAATCAGGCGAGTCTTGATGTAAGCGCCCAGGATGTAAAGCTTGATGACACGAATACGGCTACAGGTCGTAATCATGAACAACATGCTTCTGAACCTGGAACGGTTAACAAGGCCGCTCTCAATGCACCGACCCTTCTGGATCGGGTACGTGCCATTCCGGGCCCTGCCCTGGCCATGGGCTTGTTTGCTGGCTTGATCTGGTTCGCGATCGCAGGTGGGCAGGACAATGAACAGGCACTGCCATTGGGTGCGGCCATGCCCATTACTGAACTTAGCACTGAAGCATCGTCAGAATTTCGTCCCCGTCCAGACAAGCTCACTATTGTCGGCGTCAATCTCAGTGCTGACACAGCACTCGGACGCGCTGTCCTCAATACGGTCAGCACAGTCGTGTCGCGTTTTGACCATGTAGATTTACACAGACGACACGATAGGGTCATTGGTACTCAGCGCTGGCCAGAGGACTATCAGATTCATTTGCACGTCGCAACAATTGCGGGCCGCAGCGACGTCAATGTCCAGCTGATACATGCCAAAAGCTCTCGCGTTGCCTATAGCGAAACGCTCCATCTGGAAGCAGACGCGAGTAAGGAGTTAACAGAGGCGGACTATATCCTTGTGCAAAATTCAGCTGCGCGCTGGATGCAGTCAGATGGCCCGATTATCAGGGATTACCATATAAACGCGACGAGTCGCACCGAAGAAATGGCTTGCTACATTGGTGTTATCGCCGTTGATCTGCAATCTGAAGCTGACAGTTGCCGATCATTAACTCATGAAAGCGATGAGTCCGATTCGGAATCCACGCTGGTGTATCGTGCGTGGAAGATGCTGACGGACTACGACGACGATTCTGCCAATGCCACGACAGATCACAGCCTTTCATTGGAAACAGCTGCCAGAGCCGTTGAACTATCACCCTATAGTGGCTATGCGCACATCACGCTGGCGATGGCGCAGGAGCTGGTCGGTGACATGGATGGATCGGTTCGCTCTGTTGAAAATGCCATGATGCTCAACCCGCTTGACGCCAACATACTCAAGCGCTCTGCGCGCATCAGCGAAAACAATGGCGATGCAGAAAAGGCTGCGCGCTGGAGAACAAAAGCCGCACAACTGACCCTCGGGGATTAATTCAACTGTTGAATTAAACAGGATCCTCAAAAAACCAAGGGATTGAATCAATAACTGCGTAGCTGCCCTACCAGCACGCCCTGAAAACTCACTCGAGCCGCACTGTAACGCATGACGGCCATCGATGAATTCTCAGGAATCAACTCGACCGTTCCATCGCGAGTACTACCAAGGCGTTTCAGCGTGGCCTCCTGGCCATCGATCAGAGCGACAACAATGTCACCGGTCCTGGCCGTATTCTGTTTGCGTAGAATCACCGTATCGCCATCAAGAATGCCGACATCAGTCATCGACTCACCTGTGACGCGCAAGGCATAGCGATCCGGTCCAATGAAAAATGCCGCAAGGTCCAGGTAGTTGGCATCCTCAATGGCTTCGATGGGTTGACCCGCTGCGATGCGCCCCAACAAGGGAATGCGAAAATCTCCCGTGGTCGTATCCGAGGTTTCCGACGGCTCGACCGGCAGCGGGATCGGTTGGCCAACATTGCCTATTGGGTTGTCCGGTGTCAGGTGGCTGAGTGTGCCGGCGCGTACCGGGGGCGGCAGACGCCTTATTTTTGGCGACATTTCGGGCATTTCAAGGCCGACAATGCGCAACCCACGCCAGCCATTGCCATGCCGTTCCAATCGCCCCTTGGCGATCAGCGACTGGACGTATCGATGTACAGTACCCTTTGACTTCAGCCGTAGATCGGCCGTCAGCTCGGCAATCGTTGGTGCGACACCCTGTCCACGGATGTAACGCTCGATTGCCGCCAGAACACGAGCTTCGAGATGAGTTAACGGAGGATTGGCGCTCACAGATGTTCTCCAAATATTCTCTATTCAGCATAGAGAACGTTTAGAGAAATTTCAACGGTTTTCGAATGAATCTGCCGTTAACACCTGCAGGCCCTGTGATGGCACCATGCAGCCGATGATCGATCATCCTCAAAAACTGGTCCCAGCCGAGCCCAGGCTGCAGATTCTTCCCTGGTGGTTCATCGTGCCCGATGCGCCGGTCAACGTGGAATTCGACCTGCGTGTGGTGCAGCCCGCCGAAGCGGCCGAGTGGCAGCCAACGCACATTGACGGTGTTCGTGTCCGTATTCTTGAATTTGATAATCGCGCAACGCCACTGCTTACCGCACAGGTGCAACTGCTTAAGGATCGTGCAACGGCAAACCTGGGCGAGAATCACCCCCTGGAGATTCTTATCGAGCGCGGGTACATAGCGACACGCGACGAACTGTATGACGAAGGGCACTATCTCAGATTACCCACTGCCGACGCACAAACGCAGCAAAGTCTGAACCTGCATGCAAAGAATGATCGATCCGCGCAGCTCTATGTCAGCGCTGGCCAGATGCTGCAAACCGATACCGAGCGACGACATATCGGTACCGACGATCCACAAAGCTGGTTGCCCGGCCCCACACCCGGCACTGAAGTCCTGCCACTACATGGTCATGGAACGGGCAACGTTATGTTGATCCGGTGGAACGAACCGACACGCTTTCGACCACGACTTGATCCGCGCGGAGAAGAAATACTGGTGCTCCGAGGAACCCTGCACGATGAATTTGCCAGTTACACGCGAGGTTGCTGGCTGCGTAATCCAGAATCATCCTGGCAGACCTGGGGCGGTGATGCCGGTACGGTTGTCTATTACAAGAATGGTCACTTTCTCGACACACCGACGTGAACACTACGTTATGGTGTGTTCGCCATGACTGAACCACTCGACGAATTAAGCAGCCACATCAAACAATGGGCGAAAGAACTTGAACTGCAGGACTGCGCAATTACCGATACGGATCTTGGCGAACACGAAACCCATTTGCTGAACTGGCTGTCCGATGGATTTCATGGCGACATGAACTACATGGAACGACACGGCCTCAAACGAAGCAGACCCGCACAGCTTGAACCCGGCACGTTGAGAATTATTTCAGTTCGTCTGGACTATTTCCCGCCTGAAGCCAAGGACGCCAATTCAGTGATGAACGATCCCATGCTCGGCTATGTGTCTCGCTACGCACTTGGACGTGACTACCACAAGGTTCTACGCAAGAAGTTGCAACAACTCGCTACTCGAATCAGTGATGAAATTGGTCATTTTGGGTATCGTGTATTTGTTGACAGCGCGCCAGTTCTGGAAAAAGCCATCGCTGAAAAAGCTGGCATTGGCTGGATTGGCAAGCACAGCAATCTACTTGTTGAAGATGCGGGAAGCTGGTTCTTTCTTGGCGAGCTATACACTGACCTGCCATTGCGAATCGATCCGCCACGGACAAGTGGGCACTGTGGAACCTGCACAGCCTGTATACAGGCTTGTCCAACTGACGCAATAGTCGCACCCTACCGTGTTGACGCACGCCGTTGCATTTCTTATTTGACGATTGAGTTACGTGATTCCATTCCATTAGAGTTCAGGCGTGCCATGGGTAACCGAATTTATGGTTGCGACGACTGCCAGCTGGTGTGCCCGTTCAACAAGTTCAACGAACCGACCAAACTAGATGATTTCGCGGTACGACATAACCTGGACGCTGCCGAATTGTTGTCCTTGTTCAACTGGACAGAGAACGACTTCAACAAGCGACTTGCAGGCTCAGCAATCCGGCGCATAGGCTTTCCCTGCTGGCAGAGAAATATCGCCATTGCATTGGGGAACGCAAACTACAGTGAGTCGATTACCGCGGCGCTGGAGAATCAACGTGGGAAAACCTCAGAGATGGTTGACGAACATATCGACTGGGCGCTCGAGGAGCAACTCCAGAAACAGCAACGCAACTGACCCAACAGACAACTGGCCCAACAGAATTTCCAGCAAGTCATGGCCGATGAAAATCTGAAATATCACAGCATCTGATTAATTCAAACTGTGCAAATAATGCTCACCGTTTGCAAGATGCGCGTCCTTCTTTTCTTGTGGCATTTTATCAAACATACGCACCAGCATTCCCAACCGAGGATTTTGGAGAAAAAAGGCGCGGTGTTTGTCCATGAATCTCCAAAAAAGCCCATCCCATACTGCCTGCCACTCCCCCTTTTTATAATCACCCATTTTCATTAGATAGTTGCTCCCGCTTATATACGGTTTTGTGGCCATCAAACCGCCATCGGCAAACTGGCTCATTCCATAGACGTTGGGAACCATGACCCAATCATAGGCGTCAATAAAGAACTCCATAAACCATCGGTATACTTCGTCCGGGTCAATCTCACATAGCATCATGAAATTACCCAGAACCATCAGACGCTCAATATGATGACAATACCCGGTTTTCAATATCTTTTTAATCGTCTGATCTATTGGGGTTATTCCTGTACTACCGTCATAAAAAGAGGCGGGGAGTTTGTTGGTAAATTTCCAATGATTGAGCGTGCGCTCGTCACTGCCCCGACATTCATACATACCCCTGATAAACTCACGCCAACCAACGATCTGCCTGATAAAACCCTCGGTTGAATTAATAGGAATATCATTTTGCTGAGCATACCTTAAGCTTTTTTCTACCACTTCATCAGGCGTGATTAGCCCGACATTTAACATCGGGGTCAATACACTATGGTTAAGTATGGAGTGTTCCGAAACAATAGCATCTTCATACGCACCGAATTCCCCAAAGCGCTGCTCCAGAAACTGTTGGAACCAGACTTGGGCGGCCTGATGATTGGTAGGATAATGAGACTGTTTTGTCAGGCTTCCCAGATTGTCTGAAAAGTGAGTTTCTACGTAGTTTATCGCTTCCGTGTAGAACGGATCGATGTCTGGAAATTTTATGAAAGGAGGTGTTTTCCTGGCAGGGTATTTCTTTCTGTTTTCCGTATCGAACGTCCATTTCCCACCGGTGGGCTTCCCATCAGGCTCGATCAGCAAATTTCTCTGTTTACGCTGTTCGGTATAAAATGTCGTGTGATGGTACTTTTTTTTATTGCTTCTGAAAAATACAGATAAATCCTTTTTGGTATTTAAAAACAAGGGTGAATCGAAGACTGTACTCGAAATATGATTTTCTTCGCAGGAGGTTTGAATTCGTTGCTGCAACCAATTATCAGTCGTGTCTATATAGTTGACATGTGTTACGCCGTATCGTTTTAGCTGAGCGATCAAATTTCGAATATCTGATAAATCACTTAGGGATTCGACATAGTGGACTTCTATCTGTTTACTTTCCAGATAGGCTTCGTAGGCTTTCATACTGGCCCTGTGAAACGCTATCTTTTGCTTGTGAAAGGGATACTGATTAAAAAATAGATTTTCTTCGACCAGATAGACAGCGACGCCCGCCTCAAAAAAAGAACAATCCTGAAAGAGTTGGTGAGGGAAAACGATATGTGTCTGATTCATTTATTCTTGATTTTTTTGCAACGTTCGCTGCGATATTTTACACTCTCCCGCTTCTCTCACCATTTCTTTCTTCAAGAAAAAGGACGTTTGCAGACCGGGCATGTCTTTTGTGGTAGATGTTGTTTTTTCATTCCTTCTTTATACGAAATCAAGGCCTGATGAGGCAGGAGGGAATTGCTTGGCGTGATACCAAAAACCTTAATGTACAGACACTTATGCAAAGCTCAAAAACCATCCATATCATCTCATGCCATGCGGAAGGGGAAGTCGGTGACGTAATCGTCGGTGGTGTAAACCCTCCACCTGGCGACACTCTGTGGGAACAACGTAACCACATAGCAAGCGACCATACATTGCGTAATTTCGTATTGAATGAACCCCGTGGCGGTGTGTTTCGACACGTAAATCTTCTGGTACCACCAAAGCACCCTGAGGCTGACGCTGCGTTTATCATCATGGAGCCAGAAGACACACCACCGATGTCGGGTTCCAACTCAATTTGCGTCTCCACCGTTTTGCTCGACAGTGGGATCATTCCAATGCGGGAGCCAGTGACTGAAATGACACTGGAAGCCCCTGGCGGGCTGGTCCGTGTTCGCGCTGATTGTAAAAATGGCAAAGCCGAACGCATTGTCGTTGAAAACGTTCCCTGCTTTGCTGATCAGCTTGATGCGACGCTTGAGGTTGCGGGGATTGGAACCTTGAACGTTGACAC
>CALDSR010000029.1 GCA_937924505.1 uncultured Granulosicoccus sp.
ACTGCGGTCGGTGTGACCAAAGATGTCGTGGTCGGTACCGTGGACATTGCGACCGATGTTGTTGGCACGGCCGTCGATGTCGTCAAGCCTGGCAAGCGTAAAAAGTAATGCGCGTTGACCAAAAGCCCGATTGGATCGGACGGCAATCGCAGGAACCCGACAACGCTCGTTGAAACGGCGATCAGAGTGTCACCTGGACCGACACGCTGGAATTCTGAAAACGCGTCCCGATGATTTGTCGCGACAAATTCAACTATATTCGTCTCGGTCGGGCCAAATCGTGGAGGCTGAAAATACCCGTTTTCCGCCGTCGTCGAAAATTCCGCCATCGTCGAAAAAGTGAATTCCGGTAAATAGTCAGTCCGAGCGGCTAAATGACTGTGCGTGTTTAAGTATCATTCCGTGCACGCTGTGGACCGGCGTAAAGCAAAACCCGAGTAGACCCAATCGTGAAAGCCATCGTTCTTGTTCTCTGCCTGTTGTTGGTATCATGTGGGGGCAGCCAGTCGGATGTGTCTGTCTTTGCAGACCCGGATACGGTGATGGATCCGCAGCTCGGTGATGTATCTCCGAGCGGAGATCAAATTGGTCCGTTAGCCGCGCCAGAAGCTGGGTCAGAAGCCGGGTCAGAAGCCGGGTCTGAGCCTGAGCCTCCCGCCATCGATCCATTGAGCCTGGGCTATTTCGAGCTTCGCCTCGATGTCACACGCTTTGATTTGCAGGAAGCGAATGAAAATGGCGTTACCGTGCCGATTCATCTGAAGCGCTTTGCTGGACATGTGCGACCGGTGAGCATCAGCGTTGTCGCGACGTCGGACGGCGCTTTGGAAAATCTTGCAGATGTATTGGAAAATCCAGAGCTTGCCGGTGATGAAATCTATACCTCATGGCGCGTAGAGCTTGCGGCTGCCGTTGCGCCGATCAAATATCATCAACGGTCCTTTGTTGTGCGAGCCAATGACGGCGTGGACAGCTATGAAATTCCGTTTGAGTTTGACGTAAAACCGATATCGGCGCCAGATGTTTACTTGCTAATCGGGCAGAGTAATATGGTTGGTAGCAGCGAACGAAATGCACGCGACTTGTCATTGGGTGGCGCTGATGCCCGCGAACCGCGTATACGGCAGTTAAATGTACGCCAGAACAACCGTGGCTTGTTTGATCGACCAGAGCTGTTTACCGATGAATCATTTACCGCGTTGATACCAAGGTTCATAACCGCGGAAGACCCCCTGCATGAACCGTTTTTTGCTGATCAACCGCAAAAAGGTGGCACTCATATCGGGTTGGGTCTGTCGTTTGCGAAAGCAGCACTTGTTAACACCACACAAGATATTTATCTCGTGCCGTCCGCGTGGGGCGCTACCGGCTTTTGTGGCAACGATGATCCCCCCGTGTCATGGAATGCCGAACTGTCCGACGAGCCACTGCTTGGTGGAACATTGCTGGTCGAACGTGCGCTGACACGGCTGAACATGACTTTAAGAGATACCAATGGAATCTTCAGAGGTATTCTATGGCATCAGGGTGAAGCGGATTCTGGCAATCAGATATGTGCGGAGCGGTATGAGGGCAATCTCATCAAACTCGCTGAACGACTTCGACGTGAAGCGCTTGTGGATGCTCGCGGTGAGGAGGCTCGTGGATCACAAGCATCAATTCCCTTTGTTGTCGGAACCATGTCGCGTGGTGATGATGAACGCGCCAGCTTTTCTTATTTTGGTGAAGTAAAACAGCGTGTTGACGATGCGCATCGTAATTTCCCCAACTTGATACCTTTTGCTGCGACTGTCAACGCTGATGATCTGGTTCCACCAGCGTATCCCTGTGGGGATAATTCATGTATTCACTTTGGTGCCACGGCTTATCGTGAACTAGGTGTGCGTTACAACGAGGCGCTACGTCGCGCCATAGCTAATCAATGATCGATATCAACCGATGATGCCGTGACATTTTCCGCCATCATGGAAATAATCTCGAACATGATCGCAGAAGCCGTCAGTGCGGTAATTTGATTTGGGTTGTCTTTAGTCGGCATCATGCAGACAATGTCCGCACCCACAATGTTCAACCCTCTGGCTGCGTGCAGTAGCGCCACTGCCTCATCAATATCGAAACCCTTCTCGCCTGGTTCAATGTTTGATACGGCAGGGGCGATGCTCGGGTCCAGACAATCAAGATCGAAAGTGATGTACACCGGTTTGCCCTGTAATACTTGTCTGGTTTGGGCGACGACATCTTCAAGACCACGATGTCTGAACTCTTTCATCGTGACAACGTTGTAGCCGTACTCGTAGGAGGGCTCCAACCAGTCAAGTGTGCGGGCATGGCCGCGTAAGCCGATTTGCATCGAATGGCTTGGATCCACCTGACCTTGGTCTGCAAGATAAGCGCCCCAATGGGCCGCTGATTTTTTTGCCCCGAGAAAGTGATCAACCTTGGTGAATACATCGGTGTGCGCATCAAGATGTAAAAAGCAAACCGGCTCACCATCGCAGATCTTGCCCTGGCCAAGCGCTTGAACAATGCCGCCGGTAATGGAATGGTCACCACCCACAGAAACCGGCCGTGCACCTGCGTTGTCAATCGCTGCGTAATATCGGGTTATCTGTTCGATACAATCCTCGTTATCGTTGGCTTTGGGCAATGGAACATCGCCAATATCGGCAATACTGGCCGCACTCCATGGGTCGATATTGAACCCGCTGTGCATGCGCCTGAGCACCGCTGACACATTGCGTACTGCGCGGGGGCCAAGATGCTGGTCACGTTCGGTCGTGCCGTTACCTGTCGAATGCGGTACACCCGCCAATACAATGTCTTGGTTGGCCAAAGGTTCGTGTTTACAGCGGAACAGAGTCGGTATTCCCCACCAGTAGAGATTGTTCATCATCGAATCGAGATGGGTGTCAGACATGGCTGGTACTCCTGCTTGGAAAACGTTTTTCGGGATTGAATCGGCGAGGGCGTCGCAGTCTGGTATCAAACTCACGGCAGTTCGAGCTAATCTGCATCGTGTATTTGATAGTATCAATTCCAGGCCCATGACATTTTTTCTAATGACATCTGCAGATAATGCCAAAGCGATAGCCGAACTCAAATCCCTCTTGGGAGAGCGATTGTCAACGGGCGCTTCCGTGCGTGAGCTTCATGCCAGCGATGAGGCGCATATGCCTGCCGTGCTGCCCGATGCTGTCGCGTTCCCCGAGTCCACCGAGGACGTCGCTCGTATTGTCAGTATTTGTGCGGCAAACCATTGTCCGATGATCCCCTTCGGAGTCGGTACCTCACTGGAAGGTCATGTCATTCCGGTACATGGCGGTATTTCGATCGATACCTCACGTATGAACAACATCCTCCATGTTCATGAAGAGGATTTGGATGTCGTGGTACAACCGGGTGTCACGCGCAAACAATTGAATACCGAACTTCGTGCAACAGGGTTGATGTTCACGGTTGATCCGGGCGCTGATGCAACCATCGGTGGTATGAGCGCTACTCGGGCTTCCGGTACCAATGCAGTGCGATACGGCACAATGCGTGAGAATGTGCTCGCGCTCGAAGTCGTTCTTGCTGATGGACGCATCATCAGAACGGGAACGCGTGCGCGTAAATCATCAGCAGGCTATGACTTGACCCATCTCTTTGTAGGCTCGGAAGGGACGCTTGGCATTATTACTGAAATCACGCTCAAGCTTGCCGGGCAACCGGAAGCACAAGCCGCGGCTACTTGTGCTTTCGACTCGATAGACAATGCTGTGCAAACAGTCATTCTCGCTATTCAATCCGGTTTGCCGATGGCTCGAATTGAGCTATTGGATGACGTCATGATGAAGGGCATGAACTTGCACAGCGCCGACATTAACTTACCCGAAAAACCACATCTTTTTATCGAGTTTCATGGGACCGAGGCTTCTGTCGCCGAACAAACAGCTCTGTTTCGCGAGATAGCTGATGAATTCGGTGGTTCCGGTTTTCAATGGGCAAGCCATGAAGAAGACCGAAACCGTCTCTGGCATGCGCGTCATCAAGCCTACTATGCTGCTAAAGCCCTACGGCCAGGTGCAGAAGGATATGTGACGGATTGCTGTGTGCCGATCTCTGCGCTCGCCGAATGCATCTCACACACAAAAGCCTCTATCGAACAGTCGGGGTTGATCGCGCCATTGGTAGGACATGTGGGTGACGGCAATTTTCATCTGTCAATTCTTGTCGATCCCGATAAACAGGATGAGCTTGACAGCGCGATCGCATTAAGTGGCAGCATCAATGAGCTTGCGTTGTCACTCGGTGGCACGGTAACCGGCGAACACGGGGTTGGCCTGGGGAAGAAAAAATACATGTTGCAGGAGCATGGTGATGCGTACTCTGTGATGGGAGATATAAAACGTACCCTTGATCCACGCAATTTGATGAACCCCGGAAAGCTGGTGACGCTGAATTGATGCTTATCGATAACCTCCAGTATGCGAACTGGTCTGAAAAGATATTCAAGCAGATGCGCGAAGGTGGCGTGGACGCCATTCACGTGACTATTGCCTATCATGAAAATTTTCGCGAAACGGTTTTAAATTTTGAGCAATGGAACCGTTGGTTCGAGCAGTATCCTGACTTGATCATGAAAGGTGAATGGGCGAGTGATGTAGACAAGGCGAAGGATAGTAACCGCACCGCGATCTTTTTCGGCTTCCAGAACCCAAGCCCGATTGAAGACGATATCGGGCTGGTGGAAATTGTCCACACACTGGGCGCACGCTTCATGCAGTTGACTTATAACAATCAGTCCCTGCTGGCAACTGGATGTTACGAAGCGAATGACACCGGCATTACCCGCATGGGCAAATCCGTGATCAAGGAAATGAATCGCGTTGGTCTGGTGGTAGACATGAGCCATTCGGCAGACCGTTCAACGATCGAAGCCGCAGATATATCAACTCGTCCGATTGCGATCACGCATGCGAATCCGTATCGCTGGATGCCGGCGCTGCGAAACAAGCAAGACGATGTCATTCGCGCAGTGACCGATAACGGTGGCATGATCGGTTTTTCCATGTACCCGCATCACTTGAAAGACAAGTCAGACTGCAGTCTGGCTAGCTTCTGCCACATGATCGCTGACACTGCCGAACGTTTTGGCATTGATAACATCGGCATAGGTAGTGATCTGTGTCAAGACCAGCCCGATTCCGTGGTGGAATGGATGCGTGTTGGACGCTGGACCAAGGATATCGACTATGGTGAAGGTTCTGCCAGCGCGCCGGGTTTTCCGCCGATGCCAAGTTGGTTCAAGGATAACCGCGACTTCAGTTCTATCGAACAAGGTCTTGCAGCCGTCGGTATGCATGGCAATGAGATAGCCGCTGTGATGGGGAAGAACTGGTATCGCTTCTATGCGAATAATTTCACTCCCGAAACATGACTGAATGGCCTCACTAACTGACAATTCGCAAGCGGTGTTACGACGATGCCCTTCGCTCGTTATGCGTTTGTCACGACTGGGCGCGTTTCATCAAAGTCGTTTGTCATTTATGCGCGTCCTGACCAGGCAGTTGAAAAATCAATCCTGGCAATTTGAACAAAGCGCGTTTGAAATCGATGATAAAGGCATTGGCCACGCGGTATATAGCGCCCATGGGCCCTCACGCAGTTACTCTTTGATTGCGTTTTCTCACGATTTGCCTGATGAGAAACGATCTGATCGGGTCATCGCTGACGCATGGGATGCAACGTTCGCCTTGTTCGACGGTATTCCAACCAAAAATGATATTCATCGTTTATCCGAGAATGTGCCCTATCAGGAAGGCGGTCGTTTAGCCAGCAGCGAACTCACCTTGTCACGAGCCAATCGCTCGGTCCGATTGTGGTCACATGTCGTTGAATCGCTCGCCAATGGTCAGCAACCTGATATTGAAGAGGTGCGCAAAGTGGGGTACCTCATGCGCACGACTGCCGTATATGGGTCTGGCAAGTTTGGCGCAGCGGATCGATCCGAAATCGCCGATCGAGAAGAGTGCCAGCCGCCATTTCAGGTTGAAATGCTGTCGGTCTATCTGATTCGTACCTTTGTGCGAGATCTTGTGCAGCACATCGCAAAGGTCAAGGGTGGCGAAACGACTGCCGCACTCGATCCGGATATCGCTCGTACGCTCGGCATCGGTAATTCTACTGGTCTTGGTATGGCGCCGTTCATCCTCAATCATCCTCATTTGTTCAACAACTGGATATGCGCGCGTGAAGAGGCACTGGCTTTAGTCAGAGGCATGCGAACCATAGAGAATTGTGAACGTCTATTGTTCGAAAATTTGTTGCAACGGGTAATGCTCTCGGCAGAACATTGGCACACGGATCACGACGATCAACGGTTGCGTATTGCAAACTATCGCGACGATCTGAAAATCGTCAATGAATACTTAGCTGAAAAACCGCTTGATGGAAATAACCCCTGGGATCGCTTGTACCGCTTTGCTGAATCAAACCTGAGCCTTGAAGGGCAGGAATGTATCGTCTCTTTGATGCTCGAACCGTATGGCCACCTGATCGATGGGTTTGTCGCTTGTATGTCAAGTGAAAAGACACATGTCGCCATCATTGATGGCGCAATGAGTGTTGCCGAGATTCGGAACAAGATACGTGAAACCTATGACTGGGCTCGTTCGGTTGATTGGCAATCCGTCGATGCCAATGCACGAGTCTGGTATGTATCCGAAGAAAAGCTTGAGCCACGACTTGGTGAACGCTACGATGAACCTGTTGCTGACTACGAGCAACCTCTAGCGCCGGCCCGAGACGCCATTCGCTTGCACGATGCATTGGAACCGCTCGCCGATGACACACGCATTGCCGAATTTTTACTCGAGCACCCGGAACACCGAGCTTCGGTCCGACGCGTTCAGCAGGTGTCGACGTTGCCCTACGGAGAAATTCGTGACAACACGATTGACAAGTCTCTGCTACCGATAGATATGCTGCGTTGCAAATTGTCGTTCTTTGGCGCTATTCATTTTGATCCACGATCGGATCGTTGGGTACGGATACGCATGTTTGCCGACGCGCCTTATCCCGAAGAACTTGACCACGGAGACGCCGAATACTGGCCCTATCCGTTACTGGCTACCCCGTAAAACACCCATTCATTCAAGTTCGGCATCCAACGCACTTGCGACCATTGCCTGGAAATGGTGGACGGCATGTTCCGAGAGTTCAGTGCGCTCGCGGTCGACGATGAAGCGCCCTTGATTGTAGCCCCGGGAATTGAGACCTCGCTGGACACTTTCACACAATCCGATGTCTTCGGGTTGCAGGATGTCTTTTTGATAATCCATCGCTTCCTGTAATTGCGCACTGGGGGATCCTCCCTGAACAAACCAGTCTTGATATTCGATCGTGTTACCTGCGCCATCGGGAATCATCTGCAGTACTGACAGATTGGCATCGCCGGGATAGGCCCAGATCGTCAAATTGGGCCATAGGAACCATCCTGCATAACCGAAGTCCACGTCACCTTTTTCGAATTTGAATGCCTTGTTGTCAGTTGACTTCACGGCGTTCGACACATGGCTTGAGTAAATACCCTTGGCGACCGAGCGGTAGCTCTGCATGTCGACAAGATCGACAAAGTCCTTGTGCGCCGGATGGCAGTGATAGCATTCAAGAAAATTGTCGATCATGACTTTCCAATTGCTTTTTACCTGGTAGGTATCACGTTGCGCGAACGCGAGATCATCGACCGTTGGACAATACGTGCGGATTTCCTTTTCAAGGCCGGCAGCTTGTTCGGACAAAGGCGTAGCATCAAGATCAAGGTTGATAAACAACAGACCGCAAAAATTTTCAACCTGCACGGGTTTTAATGAAAAATCGCATTTGCTGAAACCTTCGACGTTTTCGCAATTGCGCGCTGCGCGCAAGCTACCATCGAGGTCATAGGACCAGGCGTGATACGGACAGACGATAACACTGGAATGCCCCGATCCAATGACGAGTTCATGACCTCGATGCTGGCAGACATTGTAAAAAGCCCGCAGTTCATTCTGACGGTCACGCACGATAAAGACACTCTGGTTGCCAATCTCTGTCGTGATGTAGTCACCCGCGCGCTTGAGTTGACTGACATGGCCGGAATACCACCAATTGCGAAAGAAAATGAATTCTTCTTCGTGCTGATAAATTTCATCATCGAGATAAAAACGGGCGGGTAAGGTAAATGACTGCGAAGGATCACTGCAAAAGGGTGAATCACCGGATTGCTTTTTCAGGTCTTGCTGATTCATGACAATTAGGAACTCGCGTGCTGTGTGTCGTTGACGCCATGATGATCGCCGCTGAGCCGGTAAAAATCAAACGAGTGGCCCACTTTGCCGGCGTTCAGTCGAGTACCATGGCGCAATTTGAAGCCTGCTGTCAGGACTGTCGTATGCCCGGCAAATACAATGAGGTCTCGATGGCCGAGGTTACCACTCGTGCCAAACTTGCGACGCGTGGGCTGGGATACAGCTGGGGTATCGCAGAAGATGTTGGGCGAGCGATCGGCTGGCTCGAATCGCGTGACTTGCCGGGTCTGACACTGCTCGCGAGATTGTGCCAGCGAATCGATGAGCGCCGGGGGCAAGTTCCCGCAATCCGGTCGATCGAGGCAAGCTTTCGGCCGCAGACGCTGTCGGGGACATGGTTGGCACACGATGGAGTCTTGTGTCCGGTTCTGAGCGGTATTGCCTTAAGTGATGGTGGAATTTCTGAGTCTTGCTCTGATGGCATCACGGCACGAAACGTCATGTATCCGATGTTGCTACTCCCGTTTGCGGCGGAGCTGGCGCAGGCATCGAGCGCGCTCATCGAGTGCAAATTTGGCGGGCTGCGGATGAACACCGATGGCGAACGCCTGTGGATCACACCGTGGCCAAAAGCAGATCTGGAATCACTGGTAGTCGCAAGCGATGACGTTTTCATCTCGACCAAGCCCAATACCGACAGGCCGTCCTTCGATGCTTGGCAAAAACGACGGTCCCGAGTATTGGTGACAGCGTTGAATTGGTCAGCTTTGGACCAGTTTGCTCAACGGACCTATGCACCAGCAACAGAGGAATCACGTAGCCGAGGCGCGGGAGCAGGAGTCAGTGATAACGATTGAGGCAAATGCTGCCGCCTTTGGTACTATCTCTGCGCCGTCTCCACCCGATTAAAAGAAAATTCATGTCCGCTGCGCTAGTCGCCGAAAATATTCACAAACGCTTCGGTGATCTCGAGGTTTTGCGTGGTCTAAGTGTCACGGCTAATGAAGGGGACGTGATCTCGATTATTGGCAGCTCAGGCTCTGGCAAAAGCACGTTTTTGCGCTGCATCAATTTTCTCGAAACGCCGGATCAAGGTCGCATTGCGCTAGGCTCTAACGAGGTTATTGTCAGACCCGGCAAGAAGTTGTCCAAATCTGATCAACGAACCATCGAGCGTCTGCGCAGCAAGCTTGGATTTGTCTTCCAAAGTTTCAATTTGTGGTCGCATCTTTCGGTGCTCGACAATGTTACCGAGGGGCCGAAGCGAGTACTGGGTACCGAGAAATTGGCTGCCGAGGACCATGCCCGTGGGTTGCTCGACAAGGTCGGGATCGCCGACAAGGCAGATGCTTTCCCGGTTCAGCTATCAGGTGGACAGCAGCAGCGAGTCGCTATTGCGCGGGCGCTTGCAATGGAGCCGCGCGTGTTGCTGTTTGATGAGCCGACTTCTGCGCTTGACCCGGAGCTTGTGGGTGAAGTGCTAAAAGTCATGCGAGACCTGGCGCGCGAAGGTCGGACGATGATTGTGGTGACCCATGAGATGGGTTTTGCCCGTGAGGTTTCCAATCGAACCTTGTTTCTGCACAACGGGGGCATCGAAGAGGATGGTAGTCCGGAGCAGGTTTTCGGGAATCCCGCATCAGCGCGTTGTCGGCAGTTTTTGCAGAGTGTGCTTTAGTGCTGATTGAAACGGCGACGCAATGGTTTGCCGAGTTGGCGTCCATCGATTGGGACAAGTGGATCAACTACCTGACCAATGGTAAGCATCTCGCTTGGTATGCAAGCGTTCGCTACACGATCTTTGCCGCGATTTTTGGCGCCATGCTGGCGGTTCTTTTCGGTGTGCTGGGCGCTGCAGCCAGACGTTCGGGGATTGCGCCATTGCGTTGGATTGGTACCATCTACACGACCATGGTGCGTGGTATCCCGGATGTATTGTTCTTTTTGTTCTTTCCGCTGGCTTTCGAGCAGTTGGTCGAATTCATCATGTCACGTCAGTTGTGCACGCCTGAGGAACTGGCTACCGCATCTGCCTGGCCTCCGTGCCAGGCCGCACAATGGTATCTCAGTACTTTTGAGTACTTTGTGATGGCTTGTGTATCACTGGGTATTGTCTACGGCGCGTTCGCCGCCAATGTCGTGCATGGCGCGATGAACGCCGTACCAAAAGGGCAACTTGAAGCGGCCCGTGCCTATGGTTTCAACAGTCGTCAGGTCTTCTGGCATTTCCACGTCAGGCAGATGTGGGTGTATGCTTTGCCGGGGTTGTCGAATGTCTGGATGCTGCTTCTAAAAGCAACCTCGTTTCTGTCATTGCTGCAGATCGCTGACATTGTTCAGTGGGCAGATCGACTTGGTGCACCCAACTATCTCGCCCGAGTGGGCATGGTGCACCCGGACTGGCGTTGGCGATATTACTTCGTATTATTCCTTTTCTACATTCTGCTGACCGTTATTTCCGAACGCGTGTTCGAATGGTTGCAGCGACGAGCCAGTCAAGGCATGGCGCTTGAACGGGAGGACAGTTAATGGACTGGTTCTCCCTTGATGCTGTGTTGCAAGATATCCAAATCTTGTTCAAACCAGCCTTGTTCAATATCTACTTTGCGCTGGCCTCCATCCCTCTGGGTTTTCCATTGGCGGTAATGCTCGCGGCGATGAAGAACAGTCGCACTCGCTGGGTCTCGCGCATCGCTCGACTCTATATCTACGCGTTTCGCGGCTCACCGTTGTTCATTCAATTTTTTATGTTCTATTCATTGATGTTGGCTTTTAATTTGAGCCACTGGAAACCGATGGGAATCGATCATATTGTCATGCACCCCTTGTTTATCGGGCCCTTGGTCCTGATTCTCAATACCAGTGCCTATGCCGCTGAAATTTTTTATGGGGCGATGCGGTCAGTCCCATTGGGTGAGATTGAAGCCGCTAAAGCGGTCGGAATGAATGGCTGGCAACGATTCAAGACCGTGACCTGGCCAAACATGTTGCGACTTGCCTGGCCGGCTTACACCAACGAGGTTGTCTTCCTGTTTCATGCAACCTCCTTGGTGTATTTCACGCTACCGGTTATCAATGACCAGAAGGATCTGATGAACAAGGCCGGCGAACTGTTCGAGCGAGACTACAACGTGTTTCTGCATTTTACAGTGGCGGGAGCTTACTTTCTGGCAATTACATTGGTCATATTTGCCATCTCAGGAACCATCTACAAGCACTTGATGGCGCATCTGAATGTCGGGGAGACTCCACGCCTCAGGTTCAAGCCTAACTATATACGGTAGTCACAAGGTGTCGCCGACGACTGTCGGTGTTGCGTTCCTGAAATCCGAGCGGGCCATCACGGCCGTATCCATATCACCGAGCGGTAATACGACGATAGCGTCGTCTAGGACATCGCCATTCAAATCCAGGAAAGGTGTATCAACACGTACTCCCCGGATGTTGACAGACCTCACCCCGTAAATATTGTATAGGGTGGACTTGATTGCATTTAGCGGTTGAGTCCAAGCAGTGAGTTTGTCTTTGACAGGATATATGCTGGTTTTGAATTGTTGCGACACTTCAGGACAGCGGAAGCTCATCGGTATCTTTCAGTGTGGTGAGCGCTACTGATGACTTGACCTTTAAAATTGACTCGTGTCCAAGCAGTACGTCGTTGAGAATGTGTGACAGGCTTTTGAGATTTGGCACGATCAGTTTGACAAGGTAATCTGCATCGCCGGTCAGTGCATGAGCTTCCAGTACCTCAGGCAGTGAATCCAGCAATTCGCCCAAGGCGAGCCCAAGTTCTGGCGAGTGGCGAGACAAGGAAATCTCGACGAAAGCAACGAGCTCGAGTCCTAGTGCACTCGCTGACAATTTCGCCCGATAGCCTTCGATTATGCCGGATTGCTCCAGGGCCGCGCGACGTCTCGAGCATTGGGAGGCAGACAGGCCAATTTGATCAGCAAGTTCCTGGTTGCTCAGGCGGCCATCTCGCTGCAAGGCGGTCAGAATTTTGATGTCAGTAGCATTCATGTTTTATTCGTGTATAAAAATGTCATATTATGCGTGATGTGTGTATTTTATATGGAATTAGCGTCTGATATGCATGAAATCGGCGCATATTTTAGGCTATTCTATGCATTCACGTCACATTTGGTAGATCTCTCATGGGCCCTTATCCTCATAACGCCGAAGTTTCAGTTATTGACGACGCTAATCCTGCGGGTACCGATGGATTTGAATTTGTCGAATTTGCGCACCCGGATCCTGTGGCGCTCGAGTCTCTGTTCAAGCAGATGGGCTACCAGGAAGTGGCGCGGCACAAGCGGCGCAACATCTCCTTGTATCGACAAGGCGCCATCAACTACCTTCTGAATCGCGATAGCGATACGCATGCGGCAACATTCGTCACCGAACATGGTCCTTGTGCACCGGCGATGGCTTGGCGGGTAGTTGATAGTCAGCATGCCTTGCGGCGTGCGTTGGAACTGGGCGCAACTGAATACAAGGGGGACGGCAAGAGCCTTGATGTGCCTGCTGTCTATGGCATTGGTGGATCATTGCTGTACTTTGTTGATTCCTATGGTGACAAGGGCTCACCGTACGATGCAGATTTTGAATGGCTTGGGGATGTCGATCCGAAACCTGAAGGCGTCGGTTTTCACTATATCGATCACCTGACGCATAACGTCCAACGCGGCAATATGGACACCTGGTACCGCTTTTATGCTGATACGTTCAATTTCAAGGAAATCCGGTTCTTTGATATCGAAGGAAAGGCGAGTGGTCTGTTCAGTCGTGCCTTGACGTCACCTTGCGGGAAAATTCGTATTCCAATCAATGAAAGCGCGGATGACAAGAGTCAGATAGAGGAATACCTGAAGGCTTATAAAGGCGAAGGCATTCAGCATATTGCTGTTGGTAGTGATGATCTCTATGCATCTACGGATGCGATTGCCGAACGTGGTCTCAAGTTCATGCCTGGTCCACCGGATACCTATTACGACCAATCAACGACGCGTGTTGTTGATCACGAGGAGCCGATCGAGCGGATGAAGCAGCATGGCATTCTGATCGATGGTGAGGGTGTTGTCGATGGTGGAACGACTCGTATTCTACTGCAGATATTTTCCAAGACGGTCATTGGGCCGATCTTTTTTGAATTCATTCAGCGCAAGGGTGATGATGGTTTTGGTGAAGGTAACTTTAAAGCGTTATTTGAATCCATCGAGGCCGACCAAATTGCCCGCGGAGTACTAAAGGCTTCTTGATCGGGTTACTTTAGATTACTTGTAGATCTCGCGAGAGTCTCGGACGGGCCTTGGCGAAGCACGAGCAAGGGTTCTGAGTGGACATTGTGATAACGAGCCAATTATTGCCAACATAACGACAAATGCCGTCCAGCCATAATGATGATAGGACCAAAGCGGGAGGATTGCCCCTATCTTAATGGTCGCGATTCAGTCGCGAAATGTTACCTGGCTTAAGGATGTCTGATATGAAATTGACACTGGACCACTTTTTCATCATGACCGCATATGGCGCTCCGGAGGGAAATCGGCTAAAGGAAATCGGTCTGCTGGAAGGAACATCAAACGATCATCCAGGCCAGGGGACAGCAAATCGTCGTTTTTTCTGTGCCAATACAACGATAGAGTTATTGTATGTGAGGGACCGCGAAGAGGCTGTTACTGGAGTGGGGAAACGCTTACGATTCCCTGAACGAGCGCGCGATGGAGCATCACCCTTTGGGCTAGTTGTGCGAATCGACGCTAATGCTCTGGATGCGCCATTTTCAAACTGGCACTACCAACCCGATTACTTTCCTGCCGGTCTGTTTTTTCTGATTGGTGACAATAGTGACGCGCTTCAAGAACCGATGTGCATATGCATGCCGCCGTTGTTGCCAAAGCCCGTGTCATCGCCAGAACCCTGTAATAAAGAATGGGTCATGACCGCGTTGAGAATCAGTATGCCGGGCAACGAACCATCCTCAGTGTTGAATCATTTTTCCCAGTGTGAAGGCGTTGAAATTCTGGTTGGAAAACCGCATCTCGCTGAAATCGAATTCAACTCTCGCAAGTTGGGTCGGTCGCGAGATTTTTCGCCAGAATTGCCATTGCGTGTTTACTGGTGAGCGCTCTTGGCTTCACGGCTTGGTCGACAGGTGGACGCAATGTGGAGTTTCGACTTTTATGTTGCCAACACTGAACATCTTTGCGATATTGAGGTCTGATTGCACAGAAGAAAGATGTGATAGTTTGATCGGAGAAGTCCAGATGAAAAGTATGCAGTACACCAGACGTAAATTCCTGACGGCTACTGGTGCGGCAATAGCCTGCGGTGTTTCTGCGCCATTTATCTCTGCACGAGCGGAGGATAAATTTGCACCATCTCGTACCATGCGCGGCGGAGCAAACAACTACACACCGGGTGCGCCGATCGTTGATCGCATTGGTGGTGGGGGCTTCTGGATGACGGGGACCGTGCGTCGGGCTGGCGATGGCGCTTTGCTTGAAGGTCAACGGATTCAAATATGGGCGCACACGACTGAAGGCCATGAGCGCGATTGGCACAGTCATGGTGCAACACTGACCGATGCCAATGGGGAGTTTCGCTTGGAAATGCCGCAGATCGTACCCGCCTTTGGGCAGGCACATGGCCACCTTGCCTATGACAGTGACGATTTCAAAACGGTTTTCCTCCGTCCGGTCATGGCGAGCGCCAAGGATACAAGTCTGAAGGTGGACTTCGTCTTGCAGCCGGTTTGAATGCGTCGGGTTCGGATCGATGAGCCGAATCGGTTTCGTTTTTATCTACATCGTGCTTGGATGCATAGCGTTATTACCGATTGGCCTGGCGGCGGCGAGTCCGCTACTTACGTGGCGCGAGCCTGTTTACATCGTGGCAGGATTTGCCGGAATAATCGCCATTACGCTTATGCTTTTGCAACCGTTACTGGCTAGCGGATATTTGCCTGGCCTCTCTATCAGACGGGGGCGACATTTGCATCGCTGGGTTGGAAGCGCTTTGGTCTTGTTCCTGGTCATTCACATCGCGGGTCTTTGGATCACGAGTCCACCTGACGTGGTTGACGCGCTAATTTTCGATTCGCCAACACCCTTTTCGAACTGGGGAGTGATTGCCATGTGGGCGGTTTTCGCGTCTGCCATTCTGGCCTTGTATCGTCGAAAATTTCGTACTCGCTTACGCGCCTGGCGCTTGAGCCACAAAAGCCTGGCGGGCGTTATCGTGATCGGGAGTGTTGTTCATGCGATGAAAGTAGAGGGGACGATGGAGATCGTCTCCAAATCCATGTTATGCGTTATCTTGATCATTATCACCGGATTGGCATTGATAAATTTCAAACAGCAGAGTTGACGTCATTGATTGATCGGAAAAATAGATGACTTCGTATTATCAACGGTATGCTCGGGCATCGCTGTCGCCATTTTTTGTGCGGATTCATGTGGATCGCACCTGGCAACTTAAGATTTACTCCATTCATTACGAGGAACAGCCGAATGAACACAGTTTCGAATCCTGTCGCCAACCATGAGGTTGACAGTGAAGATCTTGAAATAGATGATCGTATCTATGACCTTTATGACAAGTACTGTCATGGTTTCATGGATCGACGCGAATTTTTAAAACGTGCCGGCGCGATCACGGTCGCAGGTGTATCCGGTTTGACGATGGCTCAGGCCCTGTTCCCCCGATACGCGCAAGCGCAGACTATTTCTTTTACCGATGAACGCATGAAAGCTCAGTACGTTACCTACCCATCACCCGGTGGCAACTCTGGAGAAATGCGCGGGTATCTTGCCAGGCCACAAACTGACGGACCCTATCCGTCCGTATTGGTCGTGCACGAAAATCGTGGTTTGAATCCTTACATCGAAGATGTTGCCAGGCGTCTTGCGGTTGAAGGCTTTCTTGCACTGGCGCCAGATGCACTACATCCGGTTGGAGGCTATCCGGGCAATGATGATGATGGACGCACGCTGCAAAAGCAACTTGACCGAGCGAAGATCATGATCGATATGCATAACAGCGCCAAGTATCTGAATGCGCATGAGTCATCTACAGGCAAGCTCGGATCCGTCGGTTTTTGCTTTGGCGGTGGTGTTGTAAATTTTTTGGCAACCAAGATGGGTACTGACATTCATGCGGGTGTTCCGTTTTATGGTAGTGCACCCCCTGCCGAAAACGTCGCCAGTATCAATTCACCCTTGATGATTCAAGCCGCGGAGAAGGATGATCGTATCAACGCACAATGGCCGGATTTCGAAGCCGCGTTGAAGGCTAACAATATCAGTTACGAGCGGCATCTCTATCCGGGCACGGGACACGGCTTTCATAACAATTCAACCAAACGCTATAATGAAGACGCTGCGAATCTGGCCTGGGAACGCACCATCGCCTTTTTCAAAAGTAATCTGTCTTGATGCTGATAGACACTTAAGTTTTAAATCAAGTGTAGTGGGTGCAGGCTCGGCTGGATGTGTCGTTGCGGCCGAGTTTGCACCAACGCTTGTATCCTCGCTGCACCTGGACCTACGCGTGTAGTTGCGCTGCACCTGCACTCGAGCTTGCACAGGGGAGAATTGGGTCAATGTCGTTGAACAATGATCCTGGGAAATAGATTCATCCCAGTGATGAATAAATCGTTCGCTGTCTTCGGTGTAGGAGCGTAGTTCTGCGTTGATAATCGTGTGGTTTTCCAGATCAACTCAACCATCGTTGATCCAGGTCATTGGTATCGACGCAACCAATTTGTTTCATCGTGTTGACTAGCTCATCGCCGAGTATCTGAACGGCATGATCAGCGCCCGGCTCACCCAGCGCGGTAACACCGTACAGGAATGGACGGCCAGCAAGAACAAAGTCAGCACCGCAAGCCAATGCACGGGCCACATCAAGGCCACTTCTGACACCACTGTCGACCAGCACGGATACCGATGGTCCGACGCTTTGGCGAATAGCGGGCAAGCACGGTATCGTTGCCGGTGATGAATCGATTTGGCGCCCGCCATGATTCGAAACGACTATGCCGTCGACGCCAACACTGGCCGCTTGTTTTGCATCATCGGTATGCATGATGCCCTTGACGACCAATTTTCCAGGCCATAGATCGCGGATACGTTTAATTTCATCGAGGGTCATGGGTTGAGTGAGTTGCGTACTCAGGAATGCCATGGTGTCGTTCAGATTGTGGCCGAAGCTGTAGCGCTCGAGTGTGCGAAAACGCGGAAGTCCGGCCCTGGCTGTGGCTAATGCCCATGAGGGATGTAACAACGTTTGTAAAATGTTACGTAGATCCATTCGTGGCGGTATATTCAGGCCACTTCGAATCTGACGCTCACGTCGGGCGGGAACCGGTACATCGAGGGTGAGTATCAGGACGTCAAAGCCTGCTGCCGTTGCTCGTGCGAGCACATCTTTCTTGATGTCAGGATCAATCGGTGTGTACATCTGGAACCAGCCATTGTGTCCAGCATCGTCGTTGGTGATAGCGCCGATGGATTCAATGTCATGGGTCGCGACAATGCTCAAGCCATAGGGAATATTTGCTCGCTTCGCCGCTGTTGCCAAAAACTTTTCGGTTCCAGGCCACATGATGCCGCACAGGCCCACAGGTGCGATGCCAAAAGGCTGATCCCAGCTTCGGCCAAACAATGTGGTTTTGGTTGAAACCTTGCTGACGTCAGTCAGATAACGTGGCGTCAGCTCAATGGCATCGAATGCGTTCGTGTTCCGAGCAAGCGATGTCTCGCGACCGGCGCCGCCTTCAAGGTAACTGATCGAAAACGCGGGCAATCGCTTGCGCGAACGCACGGCGAGATCGTCTATCGTCGGGTACTGCTGCATCAGAGGCTTCATGATCCAATCGTAAGCGTTGTGGGCAGATCTTGCCAGCTTGTCAGAATTGATCATAATTCGTGTTGGATCGATCACCAGTCGAATTCCGTGACTGCTTACTCTGTATCTCTACTCATCACAAAGAGAATCATCATGGAAATACAGATTGCCAGCAATCAGGTCCTGAAGCCCATCTGGCAGCCAGAGTCCGCCACCCGTGCCTGTCGCGCAACGGGCATCCTGACGCGTTCGGGTCAGAATCTGGGTCGTCCGTTTTGTGTAAGAGATGTGCGCTTTGATGGTGAACATTGTTACTACCGTATGGCGCCAGGTGGCGCGGCTTCAGGGCACTGGTTGGCTGATGACGGGTCTATCGACTATCAATCGTTTGCCTGTCTGATTATTGATCAGCTCGCCCGGCTTGAAGATGGTTGGCAATTCGAGCTGTTTGATCGTCCCGGTGGTAACTCACAAGGCGGGTTCAAGGCGTTGTCGATAGACGTTTATGATTCATGGACCATTGATCTGGCAACGGTTTGGCTGAAGGTGAGTCTTGAAACGGCAGCTCAGGGTTCGCGCCGTGGACGAGAGACACAGGGTTGGATGGCCATGCTGCTGGAGAGTGTCGAGCCGGCGTTGCAGCTCGCCTCGTAGCCGTATTCTGTCGGTCATCGAGTGTTTTCGTACACTGAGCCGCTGCCTGTATCGGTCAGCAGCGTGGCTGTACTACAGGGAACCGGAATAAATGGATTGCGTCGGCCAAAAGATTATTGAGCGATTATGGTGTAGACACTCGCAGAACATGACATCACACTTGGCCTGTTCGCGAAATCCAACGAGATGTGTGATGACTGAGCGAATACGGGTATTGAGTCAATCGATTTCGAAACAGGCGCCGTCATCGTGGTAGCTGAGCATTTCAAAGTGTCTGCCGTATCGATGTTGTCGGCCCGGGATGCGCTTAAACCCGACAAGACGTTTCTCGATATATTATCTGACGAAGATTCAGCGAGACTTAAATCGTCGAATAATCTAATCTTTGACGTTGCCGCGTCTCTGGCAGAATTTGGTCAGAGCGAAAACGGTATACGATGAGTGGAATATGCACTGATCGCGAATCATTGACGGTATCCAAAAATTAAGCAAGATTGTGAGGAAAAATGAAGACAATCAAGTGGGGACTCGTAGCATCCAGTCTGACTTTGCTGCCGGTGGCAGCTTTTGCCGATACGGCTGATGGTGAATCTCTGATCGGGAAACCTTGGGACGAAATCACCGCGCTGGCCAAAGGAGGCGAGGTGAACTGGTTCTTGTGGGGCGGCTCTGACAATATCAATCAATATGTCACTGAATTTGTCGGCGGTATTCTCAAGGATCAGTACGATATCAGCCTCAACCGAGTCGGGTTAAGCGATACGGTGGAAGCGGTCAATATCGTGCTTGGTGAAAAGGAATCGGGTGTCACGGACAAGGGTTCGGTAGACATGATCTGGATTAATGGTGAAAATTTTCGCACCATGAAACAAGGTGGTTTGGCCTATTGTGGCTATACCGATACGCTGCCAAACAATAAGCTGATTGATTGGGGTAATCCTGCGATTGCCAATGATTTTGGTGTTCCGGTAGATGGTTGCGAAGTACCTTGGTCAAAAGCTCAATTTGCCTTTGCCTATGACACGAACCGCATGGACTCGCCGCCAAAGTCCATTCCTGAATTACTTGAGTGGGTAAAAGCGAATCCCGGCAAGTTTACGTATCCTGCACCGCCCGATTTCAACGGCTCTGTTTTCGTACGACATGTTTTTTACCATGCAGCTGGCGGGGTAGAGAACCTGCTTGGTGACTTCGATCAAGCTCGTTTCGATGAGGTAGCCGCAAAAACCTGGGAAATTCTTAACGATCTGGAACCCAGTTTGTGGCGCGAAGGTAAAACCTATCCGGCATCGATAAGTGCCTTGGAGCAGTTATATGCCAACTCTGAAGTGGATCTGACGTTCAATTATGAGCCATCGGGTGTTGGCTTGAACATCGAAAACGGTGTATTCCCACCAACGACTCAAGGCTATGGACTGACCGATGGCACGATCGGAAACACCAACTATACGATAATCCCGTTCAACTCGCCAAACAAGGCTGCAGCACTGGTTCTGCAAAACGTATTGTTATCAGGTGAAGCGCAATACCAAAAAGCGCGTCCGGATGTATGGGGTGCCGCGACGGCCATTACCGTAGCTAACACCAGCGCCGGGATACAGGAAAAATTCGCGTCGATCAAATCTCATCCGAATGTGGTACCAGCGGCGGAACTTGCCAAGGCTGCATTACCTGAGTTACAAGCTTCCTGGATATCGGCGATTGAAAAAGGCTGGTTGGAGAACGTGGGTAACTAGAGTCAGAAATTCACGCCAAGAGAATATTTGATGGTTATTCTCTATCGAACCGCAGTGCAAGAGCACACTGCGGTTCGATGCCAACCTTGGGATCACGCTAGCACCGGTTCATGTCCGATCGCCTGAAAATATTCCTGCTGTTGCTCCCTGCCATGTCACTGATCGTGATTCTGTTTTTTGGGGGGCTCGCGGTCGGCTTGATGCGAAGCTTCAACTATATGCCGGTCATTGGTCTGACCAATCCCGATTGGAGTGCGTATATAGCGGTATTTACTGACAAGGAATTCTATCTCTCCTTTTTGTTGACGTTTCATATCGCTTTTACCTCGACCGTTATTTCATCAATTCTGGCCATCGGTGCGGCCTTGTTGTTACGTCGGCAGTTTGTCGGTCGGGCGATAGTCAATTTTCTGTTTCAACTGAACTTGACAGTTCCACATCTGGTCGGCGCGATTGGTATCTTGTATCTCTTTTCACAATCGGGAAGTTTTGCGAGGCTTGCGGCGGAGTGGGGAATGATTGCTCGCCCGGGTGATTTCCCGGCGTTGGTGTTCGATCCCTATGCAATTGGCATTATCCTGCAATACGTGTGGAAAGAAGTCCCGTTTATCGGTGTGATCATTCTCGCGAACATGCAGTCACTCGGTGAAGACTACGAAAGCGTTGCACGTTCCCTGGGGGCCAGTCGTTGGCAGTCGTTTCGACATGTCCTGTTGCCATTGATCTTCCCGGGCGTGCTATCGGCTTCGGTCATGGTCTTCGCGTTTACCTTTGGCGCTTATGAAATCCCCGCGATACTCGGCTCAAGCTACCCGGCGGCCTTGCCGGTACTGGCTTATCGAAAATATACCGATGTAGATCTGGCCGCTCGTCCCGAGGCGATGGCGATGGCCATCATTATTGCGTTGTTGAGTGCGCTCATGATCTATTTCTATATTCGTTATTCGCGCCGCAGGATTCGTACCTGAGATGAATGAGCGGGAGTCATTTCCGTTACGCAGTATGCGATTCCTTACCGGTCTCCTACTGATCACGTGGTTGGTATTGCCACTGATACCATTGGCTATCTGGTCATTTGCCAAAGGCTGGTTTTTCCCGGACATCCTGCCAAAGAACTGGTCAATGCGGGCATGGGAATATACGTTTTCCGATACGGCAGGCGTTATTGACAGCTTGTGGTTGACAATAGGTATTTCATTGGCCGCAACTGTCTTGTCGATTATTGTCGGTATTCCGGCTGGGCGAGCACTTGGCATGTACAAGTTTCGTGGTAAGCAACTTGTCGAACTGATGATTCTGGCGCCAATTATTGTTCCTGGCATCGCTGTGGTGCTCGGTATTCATTCGGTATTCATCTCGATGGGTCTTAACAACACCGTGACCGGTGTCATCCTCGTTCACTTGATACCGACACTGCCTTATATGGTGCTGGTGATGTCCGGGATATTCTCCAACTATGATCCCGCCTTCGAAGCGCAGGCAAGGAGTCTCGGCGCGTCTCCATTAAAGACATTCTGGTATGTCACCTTGCCAGCTATTATGCCCGGCATCATTGTGGGTGGTCTCTTTGCCTTTCTGGTTTCCTGGAGCCAATACATACTGACCTTGCTTATCGGTGGCGGACGAGTGGTGACACTGCCGCTATTGTTGTTTAATTTCGCGACATCCGGTCGTAATGATATTACGGGTGCCATTGGCATGATCTATATCTTGCCGGGCATCGTCATCTTGTTGCTGACTGCCAGGCACTTGTCCGGACGTAGCGGCGCGGTCGGAGGCTTTGGACAAATTTGACACACGTATCCATCAACAAGCTGACCAAGGTCTATACCGGGGCCAAGGAGCCATCGCTGGATCAGCTCTCGCTGGAGATAGCGTCCGGTGAGCTGACCGCTTTGCTTGGCCCATCAGGTTGTGGCAAGACAACGACGATGAAAATGATCGCCGGGCTGTTAAATCCAACATCGGGTGATGTCACGTTTGACGGTCGTTCGGTGCTCAAGGACAAGCCTGAGGATCGGGGCGTGGTCATGGTATTTCAGAATTATTTGTTGTTCCCGTATATGAGCGTCGCTGACAATGTCGGCTTTGGCCTCAAGATGCGCAAGATCGATAAAAGTGAAATTAATCGACGTGTCAAGGACATGCTTGCGCTGGTCAAGTTGCCAGAGCTCGGCTCGCGCAAGCCCAGCGAGTTATCTGGAGGACAACAGCAACGTGTGGCATTGGCACGTGCACTGATCGTTCAACCAAATGTGCTGCTGCTAGATGAACCTTTGTCAAATCTTGATGCCCATTTGAGATTCGAAATGCGAGATCTGATCCGCAACCTGCAGCAAGAGATGGGTATCACCACGATCTTTGTTACCCATGATCAGGAAGAGGCGGTGGTATTGGCTGACAAGGTTGCGTTGATTCTCGATGGCCGATTGAAACAATACGATGAAGCATCGGTATTTTACTCACGGCCTGTGGATGAGGCGACGGCGCGTTTTTTTGGGGGCCAGAACTTTGTCGATGGTCTGGCAAGAGACGGTGTCTTTGAAGCATCCTTCGGTCGTCTGGTTTTACCCACTGACGCAGCGAGTGGTTCTGGCAAGCTGACGGTAAGACCAGAAAATATACGAATCGCACAGGCGCATGATGACAACACGATCAAGGCGACTGTGCACGAGAAATTTTATCTTGGCACTCAGACACGGTTACAACTGAAAGTGGGTGAGGAGATACTGCATATGGTCGCTAATCCAAACGATGTTGATAGTTTGAACGCTGGCGACTCAGTGTCAGTTGCATTGCCGCAAGAAGCGCTCTGGATGCTCAGCTCATGAATGAGTACTTGACAGGAAATTTGGCCTTCACGCCAGTCTCTGGATGGCTCGATGGACGGATGAGATTGCGCTGATGTTAAAAACGGGTGCAGATCTCGGGATTGATGGTGTGGAAGTGTCCCTGCTCGGGATGAGCGATGAAAAGGCTGCGGCGCTTGGAAAGGCGGTCAGGGATCATGGTCTCGACGTCTGGTGTTCTGATGGTCTGGCACCGGACAAGGAGATCACTTCAGTTCATCCGTAACCAAGCAGGCCAGTATGCAAGGTTTGGCATGGGGGCGCTGTGATCGCTCCACTGTGGCTTGCTGGTGTTTTATTGGACATAAGTTGGGATTTTTTATCAGCTATTCAGCTAGCACTCGCGGTCACTGTTGAATGCGCTGTGATACGGGGCTGTTTGGTCGTGACAGACAGGGTTGATGCGCCCTTAAGCGATTTCCGGTAATCTGGCAGCATCGTTTCCGTAGACTCGGATTACGCGACTAATCTTGTGATACGGCGACACTCGCTACCGGAGATCGACCGATGGAAAGAACAAAAAGAACAATGAGGCTTACTTTACTCAGTGCATTGTTCAGCGGATTGACATTCAGCATGTCGGCACAGGCTGAAACATTCAAGTGGGCTGGCACAACTGACCCCCAAACGATGGACCCGCATGCGACAAACACGGCTCCAGTGCTTGGATTTCTGAACAATGTTTATGAAGGACTGGTTCGACGTAACAAGGACATGAAGATTGAGCCCGCACTGGCAGCTAGCTGGGAGCCTATCGGTGCCGAGGGTTGGCGTTTTAATTTGCGCGCAGGTGTAAAATTTCAGAATGGCTCAGAATTCACGGCAGACGATGTTTTGTTCTCCTATGAGCGCGCTTCCTCCGAAGCATCAGATGTTCGTTCCTGGTTTGCGCCGGTCAGTGAAGTCAAAGTGGTTGATGACCATACCATCGACTTTCTAACCAAAGCACCAAATCCGTTATTTCCAGATTCTATCGCCAACTTCATGATTCTGGACCGCGATTGGGCGACTGACAATGATGCCTTGTTGCCTTCTAAAGAAGCTGAAAATTTTGCCACACGCAACGCCAATGGCACAGGTGCTTTCATGATTGCGGAACGTGATCCAGGCGTTCGGACGGTACTTGAGCCCTATGCAGGGTGGTGGGACTCCATGGAAAGCAATATTACCGAGGCGATCTTCACACCTATTGGGCAGAGTGCAACGGGAATGGCTGCATTGTTGTCTGGCGAGATCGATTTTATCTCGCCAATTCCGTTACAGGATGTGCCACGCATGAAACAACGCGACGGCTTTGCCGTTCATGAAGGCGTGGAGGCCCGCGTACTGATGTTCGGATTTGCCCACCAGTCCGATGCGCTGATGTTCTCGGATGAAACGGCTGATGTCAATCCGTTCCAGGATGTTCGCGTGCGAAAGGCGGCTTATCAGTCCATCAATGTAGACGCGCTGATCGACAAGATCATGCGCGGCAACGCTCAGCCCGCATCGCAGCTCGTTTCATCGGCCATGAAAGGCTTTGCGTCAAGCATGGATACACGATTGGATTATGATCCTGAAGCGGCAAAAGCGTTGCTGGCAGACGCGGGCTACGAGAACGGTTTCAGTTTCGGTCTGCAATGTCCAAACGACCGATATATTAACGATGAGGCCATTTGCAAGGCTGCGGCTAGCATGATGGCGAAGGTTGGCTTGAATGCCAAACTAACCAGCATGCCGGTTCGAAATTACTGGCCAGAGCTTCGAGAAGATAAATTCGACATGTATCTCCTGGGTTGGTCGCCAGGTACGTTTGATGCAGAACACCCGATTCGTTTTCTGGCGCATACACCTGATGCTGAGAAGAAACTAGGTAGCTGGAATTTTGGCGACTATTCCAATGCACGTGTCGATGAGCTTTTGCCGATGATTCAAACTGAGCTCGATGAAGCGAAACGTCAGAGTATGATCGATGAGGTTACCGGTACGTTGCAGGACGATGTCGCGTATATTCCGATGTATGTTCAACCACTGATCTGGGCGTCCAAAGACAACATCAGCCTGACTCAGCGTACTGACAATTTCTTTATATTGCGCTGGGTGACTATCAACTAGATCGACAGTATGTGTCTGAAGCCTTATGTGGAAGATAGCATCGCCAGGGACGGCGTCTCTCTTAACAGCAATTGGCTATACGCTGCTTTAGGGTTCGTAAAGAACTCGTCGGCATTACCGGTTTCCACCAATTTACCCTGTTTAAGAACGACGACACGATCAGCCATCTGACGCACTACAGCCAGATTGTGACTGATAAACAGGATTGACAGTCCAAGTGTCGACTGCAAATCCTTGAGAAGATTCAGCACTTGCGCTTGAATGGAGACATCAAGCGCTGATGTTGGCTCATCGCAAATCAGAAACTCAGGTCTAGCGAGCAAAGCGCGTGCGACTGCAATCCGCTGACGCTGGCCACCCGAGAATTGATGCGGGAACTTCAACAGCGCGCTTTGTGGCATTTCCACAAGCTCCAGTATCGATGCAATGAGTGTGCGTATATCGCTTGTACTTTGTTCTTTTGCAAACAAGCGAACAGGTTCAGCGAGAATTTTTTCGATCGTTCGTCGATTGTTCAACGATGAGTACGGGTCTTGAAATATCATCTGTATCTTGCGTCGTGACTCATGATGACGACTGCGTTTACGTGCGTAAGGCAACGGCTTGCCTTGAAAATGCATGATGCCAGAGCTCGGTTGCACTAACCCCACAATTGATTTGGCCAGTGTCGATTTTCCACTGCCGCTTTCGCCAACGACTCCAAGAACCTCACCCTTTTGTACATCAAGGGACAAGTTGGACAGGGCGTGGACGCTGGGGAAGTCAGTGAACCAGCTACGCTTTCCGCCGCCGAATACCACATCAAGATTGCCGATTGATAAAACCGGCTGTGTTGTCACCGTGTGAGACGTATCAGCCTCTGGGCCAGATCCACTGTCCATCAGCCATTGGGTTGCCAGCGATGCACTTGCTCCTTCGATTACCCAAGGAGTGCCGTCGATAGCCGGATCGTCTTCAACGATATTCGTAAAACGCTCCAGACGGACATCCAGCCGTGGGACAGCGGCCATCAAAGCTTGCGTGTAGGGATGTGACGGCGTTGATAGTACCTTGCGCGTACTACCCGATTCCATGACGTTACCATTTCGGAGAACAGTCACCGAATCGCATACTTCAGCGATGACGCCAATGTCGTGAGTGATCAGAATAAAGCCGACGCCACGTGAGTCAGCCATTTCGCGAATCAGAATGAGAATCTGTTTTTGTACGGCGACATCGAGCGCTGTTGTAGGTTCATCGGCAATGATCAGTTCCGGATCGCTACAAAGTGCCAATGCGATGACGACGCGCTGACGCATGCCGCCTGAAAACTCATGTGGATAACTGTCTATGCGTGCAGCAGCATTCTGAATGCCAGTCTCAGTCAGAAGATCGATAGCCTTGCCTCGCGCATCAGCGCTCGACAGAGGGGAATGTTGCATGATCGTTTCGATCAGTTGGTCGCTGATCGTAAGCAAGGGGTTCAAACTGGTTTGCGGATCCTGAAAAATCATGCTGATACGTTTACCGCGTAAACGGTGGTATTCATCATCATCGATCCCTCTTAATGGCTTTCCATGAAGGGTGATTTCGCCTTGATGAATATAGCCGGGCGAGGGGATCAGTCCAATGATCGCGGCACCTACGGTCGATTTTCCTGCGCCTGATTCACCGACAAGGCCATGAATATGACCAGCCTCGAGTGATAAATTGAATTTCTCCAGCGCGGTGAATTCACCGAAACGTGATGGAAAAACAACACTCAGATTTTCAACGTCCAGTAATCGTGGCTTGGCTGATTCAACTGTTTCTGTAGCCTGTCTCATCGCAGGCGAGGGTTCAAAGCATCGCGCAGAAAGTCGCCGAGTGTATTGATGGCGATAATCAGAATTATCAAGGTGAAGCTTGGGAACATGACTATCCACCACTCTCCTGAAAACAGATATTCAGTTCCAATGCGAATCAATGTACCTAGTGACGGTTGATTGGGCGGAACTCCAACTCCAAGAAATGACAAGGTTGCCTCAAGAAGTACTGCCACGGCAAGATCCACAGTCAGTATGACAAGAATAGGGCCAAGAATATTTGGCAGAATTTGAACCAGCATGATTCGTACTGGGTGCATGCCCATGATCTCGGCGGCCTGCACATACTCCTTGTTCTTTTCTACAAAGGTGGACGCGCGTGCGGTTCTGGCGAAGTTGACCCATAACGATAAGCCAATGGCAATAGTCAACACGACCACCATCAATTGATCATGTGTTTCTCGTGGCAATATGCCACGCGCGATGCCGTCTATCAGCAAGGCGGTGAGAATGGCCGGCAGGCTTAGCTGAACATCAGCAATACGCATGACTGTCGCATCGAATCGCCCGCCAAAGTAGCCTGCCATGACACCGACGGTGACGCCAAGAATACACGCAAAGCTGATGGATAGAATGCCGACCAACAACGACAAGCGAGTCCCGTAGAGAATAGCCGAAAAAAGATCTCGCCCTTGATCATCAGTACCTATCAGAAAACGTTCATCTCCGGTGTCACTCCAGAGCGGGGGGATCAACGAATCCATTAAATCGAAACTCGCGATATCGTAGGGGTCTGTCGGCGCAATCCAGGGAGCCAGCAAGGCACCACCGATACATAGAGCCGACACTAACGCGGCAATCATTGCAACCGGGCTATGCAAAAAAAGATAGGCGAGTTCGTTTTCTAGGGTAAATCTTTTAATGCGCGCGATCATGTCAGTCTTTGTGCGTACGAATGCGAACACGCGGGTCGATGACGACGTATAACAGGTCAACGATCAAATTTATGATGACGAACATTAGAGCGATCAACACCAGATATACCGACATGACCGGAATGTCGACATAACGAATAGAGTCAAGAAACAACAAGCCCATACCTGGCCACTGAAACACGGATTCAGTAACAATGGAAAAAGCGATGATGCCGCCGAATTGCAAGCCGATAATAGTAATGACAGGTACCAAGGTATTTCTTAAAGCATGGCGATAGTGCACTGATCGGTAGGCAATGCCACGGGCGGTAGCAAATTTGATGAAATCTGTTTTTAACACTTCCTGCATTTCCGAGCGCACCAGGCGCATGGTCAATGTCAATTGATAGACGCCGAGAGTAAGCGCAGGCAGGGCCAAGGAACGCCAGCCATCAATAGTCAAAAAATTCGTTTTCCACCAACCGATGGCAACCACGTCTCCGCGACCAAACGTGGGTAACCAGCCGAGATGTACGCCAAAAAGAAAAATCAGGAATATACCGATGACGAAGGTGGGTATGGATACCCCGATCAAAGTGGTAACCAGAATGATATTGGCGGCGATGCTGCCTCGATGCAAGGCGGTGTAGATTCCCGCTGGAATGCCGACGAGCAACGAAATGAGCAAGGACACAATGCCGAGTTCCAGTGTGGCTGGTAAACGGCTTAGAATCATCTCGCCGATCGGTTGTCGTGTGCGGTAGGAATAACCAAAGTCGGCAGTTGCCAAATTTTTAGCAAAACTCGCGAATTGAGTCAGGATAGGATCGTTTAAACCCAAATTCTCGCGAATCCGCGCCTGATCTTCGAGTGAGGTTTCCTGGCCGACCATTTGCGCGACGGGGTCACCAACAAATCGGAACAATGTGAACGCTAACAAGCTCACGGCGAGCATGACCAGCACGGACTGCAGCAGACGTTTGATCAGGTAACTCAACAAGAAAGGCGATATCCTGGGTCGTGAAAAAACTGACCAATTGGGCAATTTTAACTGAATTCTGTGAACTAACGTTAATTTCCAGCCTTTCAGCGGGTAAATAGTAGCCTGTCAGCGGCTTATTCTCCGGTGAATGTAAACAATCCTGTGAATTTTCGTCATGCGGGGTAATAACTTAGTAAAATGGGGAGGCTAGGTTTGTCTCCGCTTCGGATTTTTTTCTTCGCGGTATTCTGTAAATAGATGAACTGCAATCCATACGAACAATTAGAGGATTTATGACTATATTGAAAAAAGCTGCTGTTGGTATTGCGATGTTATTGAGCTCAGGTTTTGCTGCCGCCGAGTGTGGTGATGTTCAGATCGCTGAATGGAACTGGGCATCAGGTGAACTGATGGCCAACGTTGACAAACTTATTCTCGAAGCCGGCTACGGTTGCACGGTTGAACTCGTTCCCGGTGCAACAACGACAACCTTTGCTTCAATGAACGAGAAAGGTCAGCCTGATATCGCTGGTGAGCTCTGGATCAACGCGGTCCGTGAACCATTGAACAAAGCACTTGAAGAAGGCTCATTGATCTCCGCCAATGGTGGCCCCATAACAGAGCTGGGCGAAGGATGGTGGATACCCCCAGCGACTGCTGAAAAGCATCCTGAGTTGAAGACAGTACTTGATGTTCTTGAGCGCCCGGATCTGTTCCCGGATGTTGAAGATCCATCCAAAGGTGCGTTCATCGGATGCCCGGCGGGTTGGGGCTGCCAATTGGCCAACGCAAACCTGTTCCGAGCTTTCGACATGGAAGCAAAAGGCTGGAAACTGGTTGATCCCGGTTCGGCAGCGGGTCTTGATGGTTCAATGACCAAAGCTGTTGAGCGCGGTGAAAACTGGTTTGGCTACTACTGGTCACCGACTGCCATGATAGGCAAACACCAAATGGTCAAGCTTGACTTCGGTGTGCCTTTTGCCGGTTCTGAAAACTGGGATGGCTGTATTGCAAAAGCTGAACAGGATTGTGCTGATCCCCAGCCCTCTGCCTGGACAGAATCTGAAGTGCATACCGTTGTGACCGATGACTTCAAGGCCAATGCCGGCGATGAAGTTATGACATACCTGACAAATCGTGTATTTCCTGGTCAAGTGATGAATGACATGCTCGTCTATATGGGTGACAATCAAGCCGGTGGTGAAGATGCCGCGTTTGAATTCCTGCTCACCCAGGGTGATATCTGGGAGCAGTGGGTTAGTGCGGATGTTGCTGAAAAAGTGAAGTCTGCGCTTAACTGATCAGGTTTCTTTTGTTCAAGTGGTAAATATGTTCAAAGCCTGTCCGTGCTTATGCGGATGGGCTTTTTTTTTCAGGGCAACAGCATCTGGAGCATGATTTAAGTGGAATTCTGGACCAACAAGTTTCCATCAATGGGGCGCACAGATCTTCGTGATCTGAAAAAATTCATCGATGAAAAGTTTCGTGTGTTCTCCCGCACCTGGGGGGAATCCCTGGAGGATTTCTTTCACCCCTTGCTCGAATTTCTCGTGTGGTTTGAGAAGCTCCTGTTGGCGACCCCCTGGCCAGTTATAATCCTTGTTATTGGTGGTCTTGCCTGGCTTGGTTCGCGCAGCTGGGGGATTGTTATTGGCTCGGTCCTGTCGTTTCTGGCCATCGGTTATTTCGGCATGTGGAAAGACACAATGTCGACATTGGCCATTATTTCCGTTTCAACAATTGTCTGCATATCCGTGGGCATTCCATTAGGAATTCTGATGGCTCGATCAGATCGGGTGCAGGCAGTCATTACTCCGGTGCTGGACATCATGCAGACGATTCCAGCATTTGTATACCTCATACCGGTTGTCATGTTGCTTGGTATAGGCAAGGTCCCGGGTCTGATTTCCGTATGTATTTATGCCATTCCGCCGGTCGTGCGTTTGACAAATCTCGGTATACGCCTTGTCGACAAGGAAGCACTTGAAGCTGCCGATGCATTTGGTGCGAATTACCGACAACGCCTGTTCGGTGTGCAAATCCCATTGGCATTGCCCAATATATTTGCTGGTATAAACCAGACCATCATGATGGCTTTGGCCATGGTTGTTATAGCGTCGATGATCGGTGTGGCAGGCCTTGGGGTGCCGGTGCTTCGTGCCATCTCCAATCAATATCTCGCGTTAGGTATCATGAACGGCCTGGCGATTGTGGCACTTGCCATCATCTTTGATCGTGTCTCCCAGAGTTACGGTCAGCGACTGCAGCGCCATCGCCATGGGGAACATCATGACTGATTCAAAAATAATAATAGAAAACTTGTACAAGATTTTTGGCAAGCAACCTGAAGATGCACTTTTACACGTAAAGCAGGGTGTCGGGAAAACAGAACTCCTGGAAAAACATGGTCATGTCCTGGGCTTGAAAGACATCAATCTCGATATTCCAGGGCGTGGCATATCGGTGATCATGGGCTTGTCAGGCTCGGGTAAATCAACCTTGATCCGTCATATCAACCGATTGATCGAACCCACCTCAGGTCGGATGGTGGTTGACGGCGAGGATGTTCTGGAAATGAACAAAAGCCAACTGATCGATTTTCGTCGGCACAAGGCATCGATGGTCTTTCAAAAATTTGGATTACATGTCCACCGTACAGTTGCAGAGAACGTCGCTTACGGCTTGGTTGTGCAAGGGATTTCGATGAAATCAGCCAAGGCGCAAAGTCATAAGTGGCTCGAGCGGGTAGGGCTAGCAGGCTTTGAAGAGCATTTCCCGGTGCAACTCTCTGGCGGTATGCAGCAGCGGGTGGGTTTGGCTAGAGCGTTGGCTACCGATGCGGAAATATTGTTGATGGACGAAGCGTTTTCAGCGCTCGATCCACTGATCCGTACCGACATGCAGGATGTATTGCTGGACTTGCAGAAAGAGTTGCACAAGACCATTGTTTTCATCACTCACGATCTCGACGAAGCACTGCGTATTGGCGACAAGATCGCCATCCTGCGTGACGGAGAATTGATACAGCAAGGTGATCCACAGCAGTTGATAATTGAGCCGGCTGATGACTACATCTTCGACTTCGTCAAGGACATAAACCGTGGGCGTGTTCTGCAGGTGAGAACCTTGATGTCCACTGATGGTAGCGTCCAAGGTCCTGATATCGCGGGTGATATGGTACTTGAAGACGCCTTGCAGGCGGTTGCAGCTACCGAATCCAAATCAGCCAATGTATTGGGCGAAGGTGAAAATATTGTTGGCAGTATTACGATGGACCAGATCATTGCAGGGCTAGCCCGTCCAGAGGAATTGTCTCAGTCCGGAAATCAGTATCGATAGACAATAGCCTTGCCGAATGAACACTGATGTGTCGTCAATAGCTTTCGTGGCGAAAGTGGCATGAACGTAAAGACAGCCAAGGTTAAACCGCTTGTAAATGTTAGCGAGCTTATGGCTCTACAAGAATCGGCAAATCCTGATCTTGTCGTGTTGGATTGTTCCTGGCATCTTCCGACGTCAGATCGTGACGCAAAGCTAGAGTTTGCCAACGCTTGTATAGATGGTGCCCGCTTTTTCGACATTGATTTGATAAGCAAGCCAGATTCGACTTTACCGCACATGCTGCCTTCAGCGAAATGGTTTGAAAACGCGGTTCGCAAACTTGGTGTAACAGCTGATTCTCACATTGTTGTATACGACTCCTTGGGCTTGTTCTCCGCTGCGCGAGTCTGGTGGATGTTCCGGGTATTCGGACACGCCAGAGTTCAGGTTCTGGATGGCGGGATGCCAGCCTGGCTGGATGCTGCTGGGCCGGTTAGTTACGACGCGTGTCCGGAGCTTGAGTCTGATGGTGAGGCACCAAACAAGGTCGAGTCCGATAAGTTGTTCAAAGCGGTTCTTGAGCAGAATCGGGTCGCCAGTAAAATCGATGTGCGACAGGCCAGTAATGACAAGGATGTTCTTATACTTGATGCCCGGTCAATTGCGCGATTCAATGGCGAGGTAGCCGAACCACGTGCTGGCCTCGTATCAGGAAATATCCCCGGCTCACAATGTTTGCCATTTACCGATTTGTTGGAAAATGGTCACCTACGTGATCGAGCCGCACTTGAAAACATTCTGGAGTCTCTCGGAGTGTCGCCACAGAAAATAGCGATGAACACGCAAACCGTTATTACAACATGTGGTTCTGGAGTTACTGCTGCGGTTATCACGCTTGCGCTTGAAGTTGCAGGTTATGGTTTGCAACGCCTGTATGACGGGTCTTGGTCAGAGTGGGGTCTGAATGCGTAAAGTAGCAAACACAAACCAAAGGATTTTCGTGGAAGCTCGCCCGATTCAGCCCTCGACAGCAACTAGGTTACTCACCCATTGAGTAACCCAGTAGCACCTTGGTTATCCTCGGTGCTTCAGTTGTCAAAAGCACCTAACCTAATCCAAGCCCTCATCAACTCAGTCATTTCAGGGCCACCAAGGTTTCGCAGAGAGCCTTCAAGCTCAGATACTATAGAGCTTTCATCAACGATATATGGTGTAACGAAATTAATTCCCTGGCTCGATACTCGCGTCATGAGATCTGTAAACAGAACTTCACTATCTACCCACTCGGTATGACAACGTGTGCAACGTTGCTCAATAAATGAACTTGCAACGGAAGTAAACGTTACTGGCACTAAAGAATCGACGACTAATGGGTCGGTGGATGCTCGTACTTCGTTGTAATTGCTCACACCATCGAGGTCTTCATCAAAATGGTAGAAGTTGAAGCGCTGAGATACATATTGGATGTTTTCCGCGCTGTTGGTTCCAGTTCGATAGGTTGTGGAGAAGTTCGCAAGCGGGAGGCGCCCATTTTCCGAGGAAAATAGTACGTTTAACGGTTGCTGAGTATCTTTTGGTAAATCCATCACGGCTGTCCACGATTCATCGCCAATCCAAGTGGCCAGTACTTCTTCATCACCCCACGTAATTTTTACCTGCAAAGAATCTGACATGACAGGTAGCACCGTTACACCAAAAAACACACTGACCAGGTCAGAAGGTGGCAAGGCTGGTTCCGTGAATGCAAGTGGATCCGTTCCCGATAGGGATTCCTCTAAGTTACTAAAGCCATCACCATCTGCATCGTACTGAACGGTCTCAAACTGATCAGGAAATATCTCAAGGGTCTGTGTTGGGCTTGTCCCTGTACTGAAGTCAGTTTCATAAGTTCCAAGAACTAGTGCCCCGTTACCATCGAAAAAAGTTACGCTTAAACGGTTATCAGTGTCGACAGGGAATATATCTGTTGCTCTCCAGGTTTCATCAATAAGCCAAGCCGCGTTAATGGTTTTATCGCCCCAACGAAGCTGAAGTTGCAGTTCATTTGAGACGAAATCAGGAACAATGATGTCGAAGACAACGCGAGTTTCTGTCGTTGCCTCTGTAATGGTTTCTATTTCAGGAGGTCGCGGTGTGGTTTGAGTTGGTGGTGTGATTGGAGCTGTCGTTACTTCGCTTGAATCATCAGAAGGTGTCACGACATCTTGTGTTTCATTATCCTCGACAGTGTCGTCGTCAGCTGTTGGAGGAGTAACTTCCGCGTCATTCAGATTGTCGGAAACCAACTCTTGAGAACTCCCAGGCGCGGCTCCTGAAACAGAACCTGAGTCTGAACCTGAACCTGAACCCGAACATGCAGATAGAATGAAAGTACTCAATACCACCGCAATTGTATGCAGTAAAAATGCAGGTTTTGAAAAATTAAAAAATTTTGAGGATATAGAAGACATATTTGTGTACTCGAATGAAGTGACTCAGTATGCGCGTTCATTAAATCGAGGAACAGAAGCGCATTTGCAACGTCAACGATGTAACAAGGTTATCATAGGAGTTGCCGCTGTAAATTGCGTATCAGGGGTTATGGGTAATTTTACCTTCCGCTACTGCGTGACCGTCTGGACTATTATAAAAGGACAGAGCTGCCCAAGGCCTGTTACGACGTATCCCGAAGACTGACGATAAATTGAAAGTTCTTGATTCTGTGGTATAGCAAACTCCCCAACCGGAGAGTGGGCAGAAATCAGGAGATATTGGAGTTGTAGTCGAACTCTATGAACCCAATGGCGTGGAAGTTTGATCTGTTACCGGGTCTTGAAAAACGCAAGCGCTGCAAGCGCTAGCCCTATCTGACATACGCCCAATTGCAGCTGATGAAATTCTTGCCGCAAGGTCTATCGACGCAGCTTGATTTTACAAAGATTATCAATCTGATTCTGATCGGGGCAATTTCATTCCGTCTAATTGCAGTATTCGCCTTTGTCAGAATACGAACAGCAGTGTGAATTCACAAACGAGCCCTAAACCTCCTGGCTTATATCGCGCACACCTGAGGTGATGATGAACTCGACAATATGACCCAATCACAGGACCTGGCTACGCCAAAACCCGCACTTGACTCAATTGCAGGTTATCGTGGATGTTGGCCTGGCTCCATGTCTCGCCTGCCTGAATAACGATCGTTGTTTGGTGGTTGTAGGGAGCCTCCCTGATACCTCCGGTAACCATAAGTTTCCTGTTGACGCTTGAGGTCATTACGGCGGTATTCTCAAGTGCGATTTGCCAAATCCCGGGATTGCTCTGATCGAGCTACCAAGAACGTGTTTGATCTTTTCGGCGTCTCTGGTTGAAGTTCTGCGCCCACGAGAGGCTTGAACAACTGCCGACTGCATCACAAAGACAGTTTAGATTCCTCACATATTGGCCGTGTAATCACGGAATCGAGGCGATTTTTGCCTGTAAATTCAATCCGGTGCGGCCTGTCCGATGCGCTCCGGCAAGCGTGGATATTCGGAAAACATGGCTATATTTGGTCGAAAACACAAGCCTCGGATCAAGCGAGTGATTGCTGAATTGCTTGAGCCGCGGGTAATGTATTCGGCTGACGCATTGGGACCTCTTGCGTTATTGGCAGTAGATGATGCCGAGGAGTTGGGTGCCGAACTGCCGCTTCCAGAGTCGTGGCAGACAGAATCAGCAACGCTACCCACGCAAATTGCCTTTGTCATGTCCGATCTTCCCGAGGCGGAACAAATAGCGTCTGGTCTTGATCGGGCAGGTATTGATATTGTTTGGATATCGTCTACTGACGATGGTATTCAGATTATCAGCGAGACGCTCGCCGAGTTAAACGATCTGGATACGGTGCATATTGTCTCTCATGGGGAACCATCAGAGCTGCAACTTGGGGCGTTTTCGCTCGACAGTGAATCCATTGACCAGGTTGAGGCACAGTTCAAATCATGGGCGGAAGCACTTGATGCCAACGCCAATATTTTCATTTATGGGTGTGATTTTGCCAGCGAGGAAGATGGCAGCAATTTATTATCTCGAATAGCGGATCTAAGCGAAGCCGATGTCGCGGCCCGTGACGATCTTGCAGGACATACATTGCTCAGCGCCGATTGGGATCTGGCGATTGCGGAAAGTGACATTGACTCCGCAATATACGACGATGATGAACTTCGTCTGGAATGGCGGAACGATCCCCCCGTTGCCACCATCGTGGTTTCAAATCAGTCAGACTTGGTGAATCCAGATCTTAACGCAACGGTAGGAAGCCTGGGTCCTGATCCAACGCTGAGAGAGGCTGTTATTGCCGCAATGAATACGCCGGGTGATGTCACCATCGAACTGAATTCTGGTGGGACCTACTCCCTCTCTCGCAGCGGTGAAGATGAAATTGGATTGTTTGGTGATCTAGATATTTCCATGGTGTCGTCAACAGACGAATTAACGATAAACAATACATCGAGTTCAGCAGTAACCATTGATCAAACAAGTACGGCACGTATTCTTGAGCTTAATCAAGGCGTGTTACGGTTGAACGATGTCACGCTTACCGGTGTTGGCAATGATGTCAGAGGTGCCGGCATTTTTGTCCACGAAAATGCGACTGTTATCATCAGTCAATCGATCGTAGAGAACCTGAATTCGTCCAATAGCATGGGTGGTGCATTCTATAGCGAAGGTACTATCGAGCTGATTGATTCCGTGGTCAGAAACAACCAGGCCTCCGAAGGCGGCGGAATCTATGGGGCGGACACGAGTCACCTGATTCTGACTCAGACAGATATGACCAACAATAGTGCCAGTATTTCCGGTGGCGCGATTGTAGCTCTGGGTAGTTTCACGCAAGACGGCGGTAAGGTCGAAGATAATAATGCTGCGGAATTTGGTGGCGCTTATTTCTCCGTCGGTGATGCTGTGATCAATGATGCAAACTTTAATGGCAATTCTGCTGAGCGTTCTGGAGGTGCACTAACTCACAGTGGTGGATTTCTTTCAGTATCGAACTCAATGTTTACGGATAATCATGTCGTTTTGGGCCGTGGAGGGGCGATTAATGTTGACGGCGCAAATTCATTTGGTCTGGATAATGTGACTTTTAGTTTTAACAGTGCGTTAAATGATAGCGGTGGCGGTGGCGGTGCAAGCACGGTCGGCGATAGTGGCGGCGGTGCGCTTTCGGTAAACACACCGGGAGCAATGATTCACGACGTGTCCTTTACCGAAAACGTAGCTAATTTCGGTGGTGCCGTCTTACTCCTCGACGATGCTGACGATGCCATGTTGGAGGAGGTTACTTTCGCTGAGAATAGGTCAGTGCAAAGTCAACCTGGCGACAATAGCAACGGTGGTGGGATTGTCGTTTTATCTGATGATGTTTTGTTGACCCGTGTATTGTTTGTTAAGAACGAAGGGTTTGTTGGTGGTGCAGTTTTTCTGGGCGATGATGCCAAAGATGCAGTATTAATAAATGTAACCTTTAGTGAGAACCATGCGTTTGATGACGGCGGTGCCATTTATTCAGAATCAGAATATTCTATAGAGCACGGGACATTTTATAAAAACACTGCGGACGATAGAGGTGGGGCGCTACGAGCTCAAGAAGAAGTGACCGTTGGAAGTTCAGTTTTCTATGAGAATCTGGCTAGAGGGATATTTAACGACTTCGATGTCAGGGAAGATCTCAATTCGTTGGGATTCAATTATTTTACTACGGCCAGATTCAATCAAATAATAGAGACAGATACGGACCAGCTCAATCCTTCGAACGCTGAACGTGCCAATTTTGGGCTTGACGTCCTGACACCCAATGAAGGAGGTATTGCAAGCCATCCTCTGTTGCCTGATAGTGTGTTGATAAACACAGGCGCAAGCGCTGAATCCGGCAACACTGATTCCCGCGGTGTTGTGCGTGATGCATTGCCAGACGTTGGTGCGTATGAAGCTGAGACGGGCTCCGTTATATATTATTCGATTGACGACCAGAATCGTGTGCTGCGCGGCGACTTGCTATCAGGCTTTCAGCAGATCATCGTCGATGGAAGGCCCGCAGATAACGATTTATTTCCAAGAGATATAGTGGTCGACATGGACGGCGAAAAAATCTATTGGATAGAAACCAATGGCTCGAATTCATCCATCGTTTTCAGCGATACTGATGGTAGCAATGTACAAGTATTTGCAGCGTTTACTGGACTGAGTGCCAAAAGTCTTGCTTTTGATAACGTGTCAAATCGACTCTATGTCGCATACTCAGGTACAAATAGTCCAATAGATTGGTTTGATGTTGATGCAGGGGCCGGATCGGTCGCAAACAGATTTGGTACGGTTGAAACAACCAGAGTCAGGGATCTGGAAATTGATCCTATTACTGGCTTGCTGGTGTGGACGCAAGGTTTTATAAATTTTCCGCAACAAGTAATAACGGCCAATCCGGACGGATCTCCTGGAGCAAGTGTTACTGATTTTGCTTTGCTAAATGGACTAGCCATCAATACGCAGACTCAGGTAATTACCACAGTCGATGATTTTGCCGATGAGACAATATCCTATGATTATTCTTTAAATGTCATTCCTGGTACGTCGTCGGTGGAAGGTGAGAATTTTGATTACAATGAAGTGGCGGATAGTTATGTTAGCGCATCAATATTCGCGCAGACAATAACATTGTTTGATGCTTCCCTGAATGAAATTACATTATTAAGCAGTGGCGATGGTCGTCCCGAAGGCATAGCCTTGGCTACGACGTATAACCGACCGGATCTAGTGGCATCCAATCAGATTACCGTCGATGAAAACGGAGTACGGGATGTTGATGATTCTGTATTGGACGTAAGCTACAACAGTGGTACTGGAGCACCTTCAGAAATAGTATTTACCGTCCAGTATGTTCCTGAAAACCCTGTTGATCCCCTCGCGCCTCAAGCGAGTGTTTACTTGCAGAATGCTACATCATTTGTTTATACAAGACTCGAATCAGGTGATACGTTTACCCAACAGGATGTAAACGATGGTCGTGTTCAATACCGGCAGCAGGGTCAGGAGAGCCATCCAACAAGTAATAGCGATCGAGTAGATCTGTCGGTTGAAACGCCCTCAGGACCGATTTTGGGCGGAATTACATTGCCTGTCGATGTCATCCCTGAAAATGATTCTCCAATGGTCGATACAGCCCTTGGTTGGTCTGTCGGCGAGACTGGCAGGGTACAGATCACTTCAGCATTATTGTCAGTGACTGATATGGATATTGCGGATGATCCCTCAACAATCGAATTTACTGTCGATTCATTGCCGATAAGTGTAAACGGAGAATCAGATCCGGATAAGTTGGCTGGTTTCTATGTTGAAAACGAGCTTACGGGGTTGATTAGTCGCGTCATGATTGGTGGCACATTTACACAACAAGATGTTAACGATGGGCGTGTTGAATATCGCCAAAATGGGCAAGAAAGAAATCCCATTGCGGCCAATAATCAGGTACAGCTGACGGCCCGAGATCGATCAGGCGCCACTTCAGGAGCGATTGTACTCGACATTGTAATTTCTGACCTGAATGATAGTCCGGAGCTGATAACTTCTGAGTCCTGGACCGTGATCGAGAATGGTACCTTGTCAATCAACTCTAGCTTATTGTTGGTAGAGGATGAAGATCTGGTGGACGATCCGTCGGAAATAATCTTTACATTGAATGCCTTGCCCACAAGTCCGACGGGTGAGACAGATCCAGATCGAATGGCTGGCCTTTATCTCGAAGACCAAATTACAGGCAATTTCGATCGCCTCGAATTAGGCGATAGTTTCACCCAGCAAGATATCAGTGACGGTCGTTTGGAATATCGACAAAACGGTCAGGAACCAAATGTTCTAACGTCAGATGACCGCGTTTTGTTGACAGTTGTAGACTCGACAGGTAATTCGCCAGGACCTATTACCATCCAAATTGATGTTGCGGCCGTTGAAGACGTACCTGTCGTACAGCAGGCGGGTCCATGGACTGTAGCCGAAAATGGCCAATTAGAACTATCCGGCGATCTGACGTCATCAGAAAATAGTGGAATTTTGCTGATCACCGATGATGATCTTGTTGATACACCGGATCAGTTACGTTTCACGATAGTTTCAATGCCCTTAGATGAGGAATCTTCAGTTCCTGTTAACCAGCCAGCGGGACTTTTTCGACTGGATTCCGCATCGACCGCTTTAGATCCCTATGTGGCGTTGACAGTTGGCGACACGTTTACTCAGCAGGACATAAATAATGGTCTGCTCATATATCGACAAAATGGGCAAGAGCGAGTTTCTTTCAGCCTTCCTGACAGATTGGAGTTGGCCGTTGAAGATCAAGCCGGGAACTTATCAGCGTCCCCCCTGATAATAGATATCGATGTGACTCCGGAAAACGATCTACCTGTGATTGTGCTTGGAGCAGCCTCTGTGGCCGAGGGTGGGGTACTACAAATTGATGCTTCTGTCGTATCAGTCAGTGATCCAGATGGCACGCCACTCGAGTCACTGACTCTGGAGTTTATCAATCCGAGTCATGGCTTTATTGCGATTGACGGTGGTGAATATCGTCCCGTCTCTGGCGCTGAATTGACTTCTGGTAGTGTCCGCTATACGCACAATGGCCTCGAAACCGATGATGAGCTTTTATTGATAAGGGTGACTGACCCATCTGGTGGCATCGCAGAGGCACAGTTGCCGATAACGGTTGAATCTGGCAACGATCTACCGGAGATCACTACAAGTACATTAATTGTTGACGAAATGTCGACCACAGAAATTCTACTGTCGAATCTTTCTGCTGTAGACGAAGAAACTGATAGCCGATCTCTTCTTTATGTCATTGATGTGACATCGCTGAGCTACGGAGTCATCCAGGATATCGATGGTGTTGTCAGAACCGAATTTACGCAGCAAGAGCTTGCGGATGGTCAAATATTTTATTCTCATAGTGGGCTTGAACCCGTTCCGGAAAATGTGCGATTTTCAGTTCATGATGCTGATGGCGGTATGACGTCAGCATCACTCGATATTCTAATTCGGCCAATTAATGATATACCGACACTCGTTGGAACAATTGATCAACAGATTGCACAAGAAGGTCAATTGTTTCATCTGACTATCGATAGTGCTTTATGGTCTGATAACGACGTTGACGATGTACTTGATCTAAGTGTTGTGCAGACCGGAACTTTTGCATTGCCGAATTGGTTGACGTTTGATAGCAATACAAGGACGCTTTCTGGCACGCCTCAAAATGACGATGTCGGTGTTATTTCGCTGAGTGTCACAGCCACAGATCAGGCTGGAACACACTCAACTCCTTTGGTATTTAATCTGGAAATTCACAACACAAACAACGTGCCTGAAGCGTTGTCGCTCTTTGGTCGAAATGTTGACGAAAATATTGCGGGCGCAGCTATTGGTATTGTCAGTGCGCGTGATATTGATGTCAACGATGTGCTGACATATTCCGTTAATGACAGTCGTTTTGAAATCATATCGGGTGAGCTTGTTCTCAGATCTGACGTGGCATTGGATCATGAAGAAGAGGCTTCAATAGACCTGACCATCTCTGTGACAGACGAGGCAGGTGAATTGGCGAGTCTAGAGGTTACGATCAATGTAGATGATCGCAATGATTCACCGGTGCTGCAGACAACACCTGTCATTCCATTGTTACAGCCAAATGTGCCCGTACAGATCCCTGTAGACACCTTTATTGATCAAGATCAGTCAGATAAGATTACCTATTCGGCAACCCTTGCGGATGGCTCGGGATTGCCCAACTGGATTGAGTTTACGGATGAGCGAGAGCTCATCATACGCAGTAATGTGCCCGCTTCTATTGAAGAAATCAGCATCGTTTTGATTGCGGAGGACTCAATCGGTGAACGTGCGATATTGCCATTGTCATTGGCGATTGCCCCGACGCCCGCACCAGCAGCGGCTGAACCCGAGCCTGAGCCCGAGCCTGAACCTGAACCTGAACCTGAACCTGAACCTGAACCGGTAACGGTATTTGTCGAGATGCCTGATGTTGAGCGTCCGGCTGAGGTTCCATCAGCTGCTGTCAGCCAGGAGCTCACGGTTGCAGATTCAGAACCTGGAATGGAGGATACAACCACGACAGAGCCCACATTGGCTCAAGCAGCTGACAACAAGAAGACGAATGTCGCTCAGATTCAGCCGGTTGATCTTCAAGCCTTGATTCCGCGGTTGGAAAACAGCGTGGAATTCAGACAGGTAGAAGTGTTGGAGACTGATGTTCAGATATTTAATTCCAATCCTGGATCTGCGGACATTGCAGACGACTTGAATGTCATGGATCTATCAGATTTACTGGAAGCGGACTCACAATCCTTTTCGCGAAATTTTCAAGGCCTTGTTGACGCATTGGACAATCAACGAGAGGAATTTTCAGAAGAGCTGAGTTTTCGACAAAAAGTTTTGGGTTCGACTGCGACGTTAACATCGGGTTTTTCGGTTGGCTATGTGATTTGGTTGATTCGTGGTGGTACCTTGATGGGAAGTATGCTGTCGGCCTTGCCAGCATGGCGATTTGTTGACCCCTTACCTATTCTTGGTGCGTTGGATGATGACGGGAGCATTGATGATGATTCTCTGGAAACGTTGGTTGATTCAGATAACGCTGATGAGGTTATGGAGTCAGGTGAGGTCGAATCAGCGGATCAAAGTAATGGTGATGATCAGTCCGGCCAATCGAAAGCCGCCTGAGAAAGCGCGTGTTATGGTTCGCAGCTGTTTGACGTGTTAGCGGGTGACGATACGGGACCAGTATGGACGCCAGCCTGACTGTCTATTTGAGGCTTGGCTAATGGTGGCGTCATATCTGTAGTGGGCAGTGGCGATGCATATCCTTGTAAAGCAAGTATCGAAATGGTTCAGGGCCGCCGGCATAGCAAGCTTGTGGGCAGAAGGCGCGTAGCCACATGTAGTCACCGGCCTCTACCTCGACCCAGTCCTGGTTCAGGCGATAGACTCCTTTACCATTAAGAACATATAGACCATGTTCCATTACATGAGTCTCGAGAAACGGTATTACCGCACCCGGGCCAAGCGTGACAACGGTAATGTGCATGTCGTAACGCACATCGTCCATATCGAAAAATCTTGTCGTAGTCCACTGACCATCGGTATCAGGCATGGCACTGGGCTTGATATCGAGTTCATTGACAACAAAGGGCTCAGGAATATCGATGCCATCGACTGCAATATACGATTTCCGTATCCAGTGGAAATGACAAGGTGCTTCATTGTTTTGTTTACATGTCCATTGGCATCCTGGCGGCAAAAAGGCAAAGCCGCCGGGTCGAAGCGTATGCGGTGAACCATTGATGGACAGTTCAAGCGAGCCGCTGGTTACGAACAGGCCTGCTTCGGCACGTGAATCAACTTCTGGCTGCAGGCTTCCGCCACCGGAAGACACTTCCATCAGATAGTGAGAAAACGTCGTGGCAAACCCGGCGTGTGGCTTTGCCAATACCCATAAGCGAGTGTTTTGCCAGTGTGGTAGGCGCATCGTGACGATATCGCGATGAACTCCGCCCGGTATAAAGGTGTAGGCATTGGTAACGACAGCACGATCTGTCGGGCTCATCAGGTCGGTCTGCGCAGGTAGGCCTCCGACAGGAATCGCGTAGCGCATGTCGTTGTCTGCATTCATCGTTGAGCCATTACCTTTTTCACCTGTGTCCCGTAGTATAGCGTTGTGTATTGTGTCGGTACTGTGATCGGGGTGTCAGGGTAACCAGGCCGACCGTGTGAACCATTCACCTAATTGAGATCGTTCTTCATCGGTTATGCCGGTGAGATTACCGATTGGCATCGCTTTGGTGATGACCGTTTGTTGGTAAATCGATTGTGCCTGCTGAATCAGTTGTTCAGGCGTCTCCAGTAATATTCCCTTTGGTGCAGACATGAAACCGGGATGTGACGGGGATTCAGCATGGCAACTGACACATCGGTTGACTACTATTTCATTGGCGAGGGTATTGAGTTCGTGGTTGCTCAGCAATGCGAGTGCTGACAAAGAATCCGTTGAGGCAGCATCAGTTGTTGCAGGCCGTGTATCGGGCTTGATTGACCAGATGATGCCGATGATCAGCAGTGCAGCTACAACCAGCGTGATCGGTGATGCCCGGCCTTTGTGGCGCTGTACAAAATACACACGAATCAATGCGCCGGCAACTGACAGGCCAATTAGAATCACCCAATTGTATTCGTGGGAATACGTCATGGCATAGTGGTTACTGATCATGACGAACAAAACGGGTAGTGTGAAATAGGTATTGTGTACGGAGCGTTGTTTGGCTGTTATTCCATGGATGGCTTCAGGTGGGCGGCCTTCGTTTTTTGCTGCTACCAGATCGCGTTGTCCTGGCATGATGACGAAAAAAACATTGGCCACCATGATCGTCCCCAGCATGGCACCGAAATGAATGTAGGCACCGCGTCCGCTGAACACCTGACAAAGCGCATAGGCAGTGATCGTCAGCAATACGAACATGATGGCTGCGAGAGCAGTGTCATTTTTGCCCAAAACCGATTTGCACAATAGGTCGTAAGCCAACCAGCCGCCTGCGATCGTAAGCATGCCTAGTGATACGGCAATTGGTTTGCCGATGGCCATGACGCCAGGATCGATCAGATAGATCTCCGCCTGGTACCAGTACATCAAGGCGAGCAGGAACAAACCCGTCATGAAAGTGGTGTAGGCCTCCCACTTGAACCAGTGTAGTGTCTCGGGCAATTCGGGCGGAGCGATGGTGTATTTTTGTGCATGGTAAAAGCCACCGCCATGAACGCTCCAGATTTCCCCACCCACACCTTGTTCTAGGTCAGCTTCATTTTTTGGGTACTGGAGATGATTGTCCAGCCAGACAAAATAGAACGATGCGCCGATCCAGGCAATGCCGGTGATCACATGGGCAAATCTCGCAAGGAGGTTGATCCATTCGACGATATAACTTTCCATCAAATCCTGTTTCCGATACTGGTACTATTGCAAGTCAAGTCGCTTGAAAAACGTGGTGAATCGTTGGCGTCAATATACTAGAAGTAACATGCTTATCTTCGTTTTATTGACAGTGGCTCCGCTACCATGCGTTGACGTCTGATTTGTCGTTGGTGCAAGAAGTACGATTTCCTGTCCGAGTCTCTTTATAGCTCATTAAGCTACTCGATTTTGATCGCTGATGCTTGCAGCGCCCTGATGAGAACAGATAAGTTGAAATTGCCAGAGCCCTTTCCGTCTTTGCAGCCTTCAGACGCGTTTGTTGAACAGTATGGTGCGATCTACGAGCATTCGCCCTGGGTAGCGTTGCGTACCTGGAAACGCGGACTGACACCCTCTGAAGATACGGTTGAAGGCTTGGCTACTGCGATGGCCAAAACACTCGCCAGTGCTAGTAGAGATGAGCAACTGGCTTTGATTTTGATGCATCCGGATCTTGCAGGCCGTGCAGCCAAGCAAGGTGAGCTGACGCAGGATTCGAGTGACGAACAGTCCAGTGCCGGGCTTGATCAATGTACATCAGAAGAGCTTGAGCGTTTTCATATGCTGAATGGCCAGTACAAGAACAAGTTTCAATTTCCCTTTATCATGGCCGTTCGAGGTGCCAATCGCTTTCTTATACTGGAGGCATTCGAGTCTCGCATCGAGAATGATACGGAGACCGAATTTGCACGCGCACTCGATGAGATCAACAAAATAGCACTGCTACGTCTGCACGCCATGTGTGATGTTTGATTTGAACCTAACTGGCCACACTTCAGTGTGGTTGTGACTATTCAGGTATTGTTTTGTAATCTGTCGAACAGGGAGGTTCAACGGAATGAACCCGAATTGCCCCCGCTGCGCCGGCGCCGGTGTGATCAAATATCGTCGTTTTCGTCGCGCTGAGGACGCCCGGAGTATCCAGCGATATCGTTGCACAGCGTGTGAATAGCTTGTGAACAAACAGATCAACAACAGCCAAGTGAACCAGTTAGCTGAGAATTGACTCGAACAAGGCTCTGGTATTTTCAGCGGTCATTGCAACGGGGTTACCGCCGGTGCTTGGATCTCGTAATGCGGCATCTGTCAGTGCATCCAGATCGGGATTCTTGACCCCCAGCTCTGACAAGCTTTTCGGAATGCCGAAGTGCGCATTGAACTCGTCGATGAATGTGCAAAAACCGTCAAAACCACCATCGATATCCAGATACGCTGCAACCTTGTCAAAACGATCTCGAATAAGTGGTGCATTGAATTTGAGTACCGCCGGCATGCAGACAGCATTGGTCGTGCCGTGGTGTGTGTGGTGCACGGCACCAATCGGATGACTCAGTGCATGTATGGCGCCGAGACCTTTCTGAAATGCTGTTGCGCCCATCGCAGCGGCACTCATCATATGGGATCGAGCTTCAAGATCACTTCCGTCAGCATAGGCGCGTGGCAGATTTTCCTTCACGAGTCGCATGCCTTCGAGTGCAATCCCTTGACTCATTGGATGATAATGAGGCGAAGAAAAAGCTTCGACGCAGTGGGCAAGGGCATCAAGACCGGTGCCGGCGGTGATGAAATCCGGCATGCCAACGGTCAGTTCGGCATCAGCGATCACCGACACGGGCAACATCTTCGGATGAAAGATAATTTTCTTTTCATGCAGATCTGAGCTTGTAATAACGCTTGCACGACCCACCTCGGATCCAGTGCCAGCAGTGGTGGGTACTGCGATAACCGGAGCAATGGCATCGGCGTTGGCCCGTGTCCACCAGTCCCCGATATCTTCAAAGTCCCAAATCGGGCGAGTTTGTCCGGCCATGAAGGCAATTACTTTACCGAGATCCAGTGCCGAGCCTCCACCAAACGCGATAACCCCATCAAAGCCACCCTGTTGATATATTGCAACGCCAGCCTCGGCGTTTTTGTCGGTGGGGTTTGCATCAACATCGGCAAACAATGCAGCACCAAGACTGGCTTCTTTCATGAGTGAAAGCGTACGCTGGGTGATTTCCATGTCAGCCAATCCCCGGTCGGTCACGAGTAGTGGCTTGGTGATACCCGCCGCTTTGCATACTTCAGCTATCTCACTAATGCGGCCTGCACCAAAGCGGATGGGGTTCGGATAATTCCAGTTAGCGTTCAGGTTCATGAGATGATCTTTTTCAAATGGTAGGATTTTGGTCGGGTCAACGCTTGAAAGCCTAGCACCGAGAGTCCCGTACCACGTCCAGTGTCCTTGCAACCGGTCCAGCAAAGCGCGGGGTCGAGATAGTCGCAGCGGTTCATGAATATCGTGCCGGTTTCAAGGCGGCGACCTATGTCCAGCGCCTTTTGCGTGTCCTGGGTCCAGAGTGAGCAGGTCAGGCCGAACTGGCTGTCATTCATCAGCTCAATCGCCTGGTCATCATCTTTCACCGACATGATGCCAACCACGGGGCCAAAGGTTTCGTCTCGCATGATTCGCATATCGTGATCAACGTTGGTCAGGATTTGTGGTGTCAAATAAGCGCCTCCATCATCGTTGGCCATGGTCTCGATGTGTTTCACGGCACCCGCCTCAACGGCTTCATTGATTTGCACGCGCACCTCTTTGGCAAACCGAACATTGGCCATCGGACCCATTGTGGTGTTTTCGAGAAACGGGTTTCCGAGCTGGTAGCTGTTTACCAGTGTTACGGCCTTGTCAACAAAAGCGTCATACAGGCTTTCCTGTACGTAAATACGCTCAATGCCGCAACAGCATTGGCCGGAATTGAACATGGCGCCATCAATCAGGGTATCAACGGCGGCATCAAGATCAGCATCGGCTCGCACGTAACCTGGATCCTTGCCACCGAGCTCGGTGGCAACTGCAGTAAAGGTTCCGGCCGCGGCTTGTTCCATTGCTTGACCACCACTGACAGAACCGGTGAAATTAACGAAACCGAAATTGCCTGCGGCAATCAGCCTGGATGTCACATCGTGATCGAGAACCACGTTACTGAAGACATCGGGTGGAAGGCCAGCGGCTGCAAACGCATCAGCGAGATGCTCACCGACCAAAATACTCTGCGATGCGTGTTTCAGCACGACTGTGTTACCTGCGATAAGCGCTGGAGCAATCGTGTTGATGGCAGTCATATATGGATAGTTCCACGGCGCAACCACGAGTACGACGCCACGGGGCTCATGTTCAATCTTGCGTAGAAAGTTGTCGGACTCTTCCACGATGATCGGTGCAAGCGCTTGTTCAGCGATGGACGCCATATAGGACGCTCGTTCTTCAAAGCCGCCAAATTCACCCCCGTAACGTATGGGTCTTCCAATCTGATGTGCGAGTTCCTCGACCATACGCTCGGTGGTTTCACCGATTGATGCAATGGCTTTGTTTACATAGGCGATTCGCTCATCGAGCGATTTGCTAGCCCAGTTAATTTGGGCGGCTTTCGCACGGTTTATCTTTTCCTGGGCTACTTCGCTTGCAAGGCAGGGGCGTGTCGCATAGACAGAGCCATCTACCGGCGATATGCACGTAATGGTTTTGTTCACTGTATTCAAGCCTTTTCAAATCCGCGTGCGATTTCCCAATCAGTCACAATGCGGTCGAATTCCTCTTGTTCCCATTCGGCGGCGCGGGTGTAGTGATCAATGACAGCATCCCCCATCGCTGTTCTGAGCATCGAAGACTCTCTGAGCGCATCTGTTGCTGCGCGTAAAGTATTGGGTATATCAGGCACTTCATCGTTGCTGTATAGATCACCGCTTGCCGCCGGGTCAAGCGCGAGTTTGTCTTCCATTCCTTGAATACCGGCAGCCAGAAGGGCAGCTTGCGCCAGGTAAGGGTTGATATCTGCACCGGGAATACGACATTCAACGCGAACCGACCGAGTATCTGCGCCGCACAACCGAAATCCTGCAGTGCGGTTATCCACGGACCAGGCAATTTTCGTTGGTGCGAATGTTCCTTTGGCAAACCGCTTGTAGGAGTTGATGTAAGGCGCGAAGAAGACAGTGCAGTCAGCCGCGTAGCTGATAATGCCTGCCATGAAATGTTTCATGACATCTGACATGGCGTGTTCGCCGTTAGGATCGTGGAAGGCATTTTCGCCGTTCGACCACAACGACATGTGTACATGGCTTGCGCTGCCGACTCGATCCTGGTGCCACTTCGACAAGAAGCTAGCTGAATGTCCCTGTTGCCAGGCAATTTCTTTGGTTGCATGTTTGGCGATCGTATGGTGATCAGCGCAATCAAGTGCATTGGCGTATTTTATGTTGAGTTCTTCCTGGCCGATTTCAGCTTCCCCTTTGGAATTTTCAACCGGAATGCCAGCAGCGTACAGATGATTGCGTATCGGACGCATCACGTGCTCTTCTTTGGTGGTCTGCAGGATGTGGTAGTCCTCATTGTACGGACCAAGTGTTTCGAGATTTCGGTAAACGTCACTGCGCATTTCATCAAGCGATTTCTTGAACAGGAAAAATTCAAGCTCTGTTGCCATCATGGCTGTCAGACCATAGGATTCCAGCCGTTGAATCTGCGCTTTGAGTACCTGGCGGGGGGAGTGTGGCACGGGTTCATGATTGTGATGATCAAGAACGTCGCATAACACCATCGCCGTACCTTCAAGCCAGGGAATAAGCCTGAGCGTGCTCATATCCGGCTTCATGATGTAATCCCCGTAACCACTTCGCCAACTGGTTGATGCGTATCCGTCGGGTGTTGCCATTTCGAGATCTGTCGCCAAAAGGTAGTTGCAACAGTGTGTTTCCTTGTACCCACTTTCCAGGAAATTGGACACATGAAACCGTTTGCCCATCAAGCGACCTTGCATATCTATCAGACAAACCAGAACGGTGTCGATGGACCCTTGCGTAGCCATTTCCTTGAGTGCATTGAAGCTGAGTGGGCTAGACATATTGTTAAAGACTCTTTAACGCTTGTTCAGGTATGAGGGGCGCCAAAGCGCCCCTCTGTTTTACGATAAGGCCGGTATTGAACTATCCGTAACGGTAAGGCCGACCCGCTTTCTGCATATCATCGTTGTATTTTCGGAATATGCCGACAATCTTTGCCTTGGTTTCGGATTCCGAGGCGATCTCGTCCCAGAATTTGACCGCGGCATTTTCAACCTCGGCCCACTCTTCATCAGGAATGGAAGTCAGTTGCATCTTGGTGCCATTGACACGAAGATCAGCTTCGCCGCCCCAGTACCACCATTGGCGATAGTAATGACTTTGCTCCATGCAAACACCGAGAAGGGCCTGTAGATCTTCGGGTAGCTCATTCCAGCGATCCATATTTGCAAAGAAATGACCGATCCACGCGCCAGAGATATTATTCGTCAGGAAATAGTTGGTGACATCCGCCCAACCAACCGTATAGTCTTCAGTGATACCTGACCAGGCGATGCCGTCAAGCTCGCCGGTTTGCACGGCAACTTCAATATCTTCCCATGGCAGGGTCACGGGCACGACGCCAAACTGCGAGAGAAATCGGCCGGCGGTCGGGAAGGTGAATACTTTCTTGCCTTTAAGATCAGCCAAGGAATTGATGGGTTCCTTGGTGGCAAAATGGCATGGATCCCACGCGCCTGCCGAGATGTGTTTGACACCGACTTTCTCATATTCGCTGTCCCAGATTTCCTTCAAGCCGTATTGGTTGAACAGAACAGGCACATCCAGTGAATAACGAGAACCGAAAGGAAAATAGCCTCCGAAAACCGTCACTTCGGTGGGTGATGCCATTGAATCATCGTCAGACTGCACGGCATCAATGGTGCCACGTTGCATGGCCTGGAACAGCTCGCCGGTTGGTACCAGTTGGTCGCCATAGAACAGTTCGATTTGCATTCTGTCGCCAGCGATCTTGTTGAAGGTGTCGATAGCCGGTTTAACCACGTGCTCAGCCAGGGCTGCCCCTGCGTAGGTTTGCATGCGCCATTTTATTGTTGACTGTGCAATCGCCGGTGCGCCCAAAATTGCTGCGGGAGCCGCTACCGCGGCACCTTGAATAAATTTTCTTCGTGATGTACTCATCGTTTAAAACTCCAGTTGCTGGGTTGAACTCTTTGTCGTTGCGCTTCTCTTGTCGCCTGTTTTATATCGGCTTTTAGTTGTCACTAATTGCCGTAAACGGTTTGCGGCAGCCACAATGCAGTTTGCGGAAAGACCATGATGATCAATAACGCGAGTACCATGACGGCTACAAACGGAATAATTGAACGATAGATATCTTTTAAACTTATCTCTGGTGGTGACATAGCGCGCATCAGGAACAAGTTATATCCAAATGGTGGTGTCATATAGGCGATTTGTGTGGTGATGGTATACAGAACGCCATACCAGATCAGGTTGAACTCGAGCGCGCCGACAAGCGGAATGTATAGCGGCGCGACAATAACCAGCATGGCTGTATCATCCAGAAATGTACCCATGAGAATAAAGCTGAGTTGCATCAGTATCAGGATCATCCAAGGTGACAAGCCGAGCTTTTCTGTGAACAGGCTCTCGATGGCCTTGACCGCACCCAATCCATCGAACACAGCGCCAAAGGCGAGTGCCGCGAGGATGATCCACATGAACATGCAGGTAATGCCCAACGTATTTTTCAATGAGGTTTCAAATACGTTCCAGTTCATGCGTCCTTTGAGGCAGGCTGCAGTAAATGCAGTCATAGCACCAATGGCAGAGCTCTCGACCAGTGACGTCCAGCCTTTTACAAATGGAATCATCATGGCAAAAAATATGGCAAAGGGAAGCAAGCCCGAGAGCAGAAGGCGGTACTTTTCAGCCTTTGGAATATTGCGCTCTTCTTCACTTAACGCGGGGCCCAGGCTCGGATTGTACTTACAGCGAATAGCGATATATATGATGAACATTGCTGCCATCATCAGCCCGGGGATGACGCCAGCGAGCCAAAGTTGCCCGACAGGTTGACGCGCGATCATTGCATAAAGAACGAGTACAACAGACGGCGGTACCAGAATGCCAAGTGATGAACCCGCCTGTACTACACCGGTCACCATTTGTTTATCGTAACCTCGCCTGAGCAATTCGGGCAGGGCGATGGTGGCGCCGATGGCCATGCCGGCAACTGACAAGCCATTCATTGCGGAAATCAACACCATTAAACCGATGGTGCCGATAGCCAGGCCACCTCGCAAGCCCCCCATCCATACGTGAAACATTCGATACAGATCGTCTGCGATCCGGCTTTCAGACAAGATGTAACCCATGAATACGAACATGGGAACCGTCAGCAAGGGGTACCATCGCATGAGTTTTATGCTCTGCGAAAACGCGATATCAAAGCCGCCGCGGTCTCCCCACAGCGCCAGAGCGGCGATGACGGCAACAAACCCAACTGCACCAAATACTCGTTGCCCACTGAAAAGCAGCAACATCATGGACGTGAACATCAGGAGGGCGATCAGTTCGTAGGACACGATCAGATCTCCTCACCACGAAGGCGTAATATGTCCTTGAACAATTCTGAAATCGCCTGTAACAGCATCAGCAGGATACCGGCGCACATTAGCGATTTGATCGGCCATAGATAGGGGCGCCAGATGGTTCGGCTACGCTCAAGCGTACCGACTTCTTGCTGACCGGTCAGAAGGCCAAAGAAAAACGTCAGGGAGTCTGAACCAAAATGCCCGAGAGAGTATGCGGTCGAACTCAAGCCGCCCCAGAGTAATACAAGCAAATAAGCGATCAGACAAAAAACGGTTATCGAATCAACCATTGCTTTTCGTTTGATAGTCCAGTTGTCATAGAAAAGATCCATGCGCACATGCGACCCCATCTGTATGGCATAGGAGCCGCCGATAAAGAAATAGAAAATCATTGCGAACTGCGCCGCTTCGAGGGTCCATAAGGATGGCTTGTCGAGATATTTACTGACGGTCGACCACAGCAAAACCAGCATGATCGCGAAAATGCCATACATGGCAAGCCGACCAAGGCGATAGTTGATGGCGTCAACAATACTGATGAAATATCGTAGCCATTTCATCGTGATAAATGTTCCTTCACCGTAGATCCGGATGGCACATCACCCGCGTTGCGGATTTCGTCGATTGCTTTGTCAATCCAGCTGGCGAGAGATTGCGCAACAATTTCGCAATCGTCCGGGGTTGTCAGTAAATCGTTTCGAACTTCAATCATGACATTTAAATAGTTGGCTGGTATGGCATGCTTTTGTAAGGTATGGGTAACATCATCATCTGGCCCATAGGGCTCATTACGTCGGATGACATACTTTTTTGTCGCGTCTTTGACCGCGACATCCAGCACCGCATCAGCCAAGCGTGTGTCGAGATCATGCAAGATTCCTATTTCGACCTCTCGCTGACTGCCATGGTATTCAGGCGTGAAACTATGCATGGTGACCAGAACTGGTGGCCCGCGCTTAGCGGCGAGGGTGGCGCTTAAGGCATCTCGAAACGGTATGTAGTAGCGTTGCACTCGCAAGGCTCGCTCTTCTTCGGAAAGATCACTATTACCCGGAACCGGATGAATTTCACTTATCGAGGGCATGGCTGACGGTGAGCTGGGCGCACGGTTGCAGTCGTACACCAATCTGGATACAGCGCTGTGTACCAGCGTGGCATCAAGTAATCGAGAAATATGTTGTGCGGTGAGCAACGCACCCGGGTCCCAGGCAATATGGCTGTAGCGCGCGTCGCTAGACAGACCCAGATCGTCGAATTGCTCCGGAATGGCGGCACTGGCATGTTCACAGACGAGCACGACATCATGCTGCCCATCGGGGTTGGTAACTTCGACATAGTCGCCGAAATCCGGGCCAGCTCTTTCATGCTGCAGAGTCAATATAGTCTCCAGTTTGAATAATATTCTTCAATAACCAGACAAATGTCAATCATTTAACAAAATATCTCACACGCAAGCTGGATAAAGGTCAGGATGCTGCGTTACGGTGCATGCCGTCGACAGTGTTATCCCGGTTAAAAGTGTTATCGGTTATCAGAGGAATTGAATGTGGCCAGGCTCGAGGGAACGGTTTCAGAGCGATTGGAAAATCATGCGCAGCAGTTGACCCGCTCTGAGCGTCAATTGTGCGATGTCATCCTGCAGAATTATCCGGTCTCCGGCCTCGGCACCATTACGACCTTGGCGGAAACGGCGAAGGTATCGACGCCGACGGTCGCCAGATTGATTCAGAAGCTTGGGTACAAAGGCTTTCCCGAATTTCAACAGGCATTGCGATCAGAGTTGGATGAGAAGATCTCGAGTCCGCTGACCAAACGTGAGAACTGGGTAGATCAAGCGCCGGATCAACACATACTGAATCGATTTACCAAAGCGGTCATTGAAAACATTGGTCAGTCTCTGTCCAGAATTGACCCGGTCGAATTCGAGAAAGCCTGTGATCTATTGAGCAGTTCCGACAAACGTGTGTTTGTCGTGGGTGGACGAATTACGCGTGCATTGGCCGATTATTTTTATCTGCATTTACAGATTGTTCGTGAAAACGTTATTCATATCGCATCGACCTTGCATGCATGGCCACATCATTTACTCGACTTTCGACCTGGAGATGTTGTCGTTGTCTTTGATATCCGACGATACGAAAGCAGTACCTTGAAACTTTCCGAGCTTGCCAGTCAGAGAGGGGCGAATATTATTCTGTTTACCGATCAATGGGTTTCACCGGTTGCAGAGTTTTCCACAGTTCGATTTACCAACCATATAACTGTGCCTTCAGCATGGGATTCAAATATATCCTTGATGTTGATTGTGGAAATTGTCGTCGCGGAGGTTGTCGAACGAAATTGGGATCAATCCAGGGAAAGGCTGGAGGCACTCGAAGGTATTTTTGACAACACGAAGCTGTTCAGAAAGTTCTAACTGGTTGTACTGTTTCAAGTCAGTTTCCGATAATTTCAATCTAGACGTTCTTCGGCTTCCATAAAGACGTTGGACAATAGGAGGCGCCGTGAACGGTACCGAGTTCGGATCCTTGAAATAGCACCGCGCAACCCTGACCCTCGCCCAATACAATCCCTGTTTCCAGTTGCAGGACACCGCTCTCCGAGGCTTCAAGCTTGGTGTAGCCGCCGCGTGGCGACAGCAAGTCCAGCTGTCGAACCATATGGTGACTGGTCAGTGTTTTGTCGTGATTTTCACCGGTGGTAATCTTGGTGGTCTCCTCAATATCAAAGACCGCGAGCCAGACATGTGTCTCGTCCGGCACCGCGGAAAAGTCACCAGTCAATTCGATACGCAGGCCGGCTTCGTCTGGGTCAAGGTTAGTCGTCATCGATTGCTCGACGACGTTGACCTTCACGGCTGGCCGTTCGAGCACGCGGATGCTTTCCAGTACCGTACGCCGTTTTGACCCTACTGCCGCATACTGACCATTAACCACCATTTGTGGTGTATACACACCGCTTTGCCCGCGCAGGTCTGCCTGGTTGTATAGCCGCTGGCGCAGGGTGTTGTCAGGGCTCGAAAACGGGTCCTTGTGCGTGCCATGGCTGCCGTAAACCAGGGTGTCCCAGTAGTCAACGTGGAACTCAAGCGCGACAAGATTTTCCCGATCATTGGACTCGATCAAATCGCCTAATAGTGCCTCGGCCGGCGGGCAGCTGTAACAGCCCTGGGAAGTAAATAATTCGATTACGGCCGGATTGGCGTTTTGCTGCTCGGACGCGACAGCCGGAGAGCCGCCACCGAACAGCTCCAGCGCGTGATAACCGAGAGCCAGCATGAGTCCCGAAAACAACAGCACAGGTCTGAAAACAGCCGGCTTGAGAAACAGGGGCCTAGGCTTTGCCACAGATGTTGTTTCCGTGATCTCAGATGATTTTGATGTCTGGGGCTGGCGTTGCATCAGTATGGCTCCCGTCGGTAGGGCAAAGGGTCCAGCGTGAGGTGGGTCAACGCCGGGGCTAGCAATATAAGTAATAACTTCGACACTATCTGTCGGAACAGTTCCCGATAACATCACACAATAGGGTCTTGCTTGGGAGCCGTTCCGACAGGTAAACGTGCCCCATTCGTTGCGTGTCCATGACCATGACCATATGCATTTGTATTTATGCCTATACTTGGGGCGTGTGAATTTTGCGCTTGCAGCAAGGGTGCCTCTTGCTCTGGCAAGAATTGAGCGTTTTTTCAATCCCGGTATCCGCAGACGAATCTAGCGACCTGTAAAAATATGGCCATAAAGACCTACGGCATGTCATTCATGTCGCGCTGGCAGTCTGCGTTGCATTCAGTTTTGCAGCAACAGGACAAAAAAGTTAAAGATTGTCTATCGTCAGAGCACGATGCAATGACAGCCAGCTGCGATGCATGTGGTCAGCTTGAAGCGGCGATTGCTGAGGGCAAAGAGAATGTGGATATCGCTGAGGTTGTTACCAAAGGTTCGCTGGTTTCCAAGTGTGCACACCTCTACGTGGGTTTGGCGGCCGCTAAGTTCAGCGGTAATGAGCGACGTGTTCGTGAACTTGAATCAGAAATCAGATACTCCGTTTGCGATCCACTGTGGGCTAAAACGCTTTTCGAATTTGATAACAACCATCAGGAAATTCCATACCGCCACTATGAGTCATTGGATGATTTTGTGCTGCCATTGGGTGGTGTTGACAACGATGCGGATAAAGTAAAAATTGCTTTCGTGTCTGATTGGGCTACCGGCACACCGTTAGCGAAGAATGTCATGCGTTGTATTGGTGAGCAAAACCCGGATATCGTGATTCATCTCGGTGATGTCTATTACTCTGGAACCAAGGAAGAGATGCGCAATCACTTTCTGTCTATCGTTCGTGATTGTCTGCCCAAACATACCCGAGTGTTTAATCTGGCAGGTAATCATGATTTGTATGCGGGTGGGGCCGGGTACTATTGGTTGCTCGACGAACTAGGTCAGCCAGCGAGCTATTTTTGTTTGCGTAACAAACATTGGCAAATTCTTTCTATTGGCGCGCCGCCACAAGTGGGCAAACCGATCAATGCGATATCTGCCATACCAGCGATCGAGCCGAAAGAGGTGGCTTGGCATCAGCACAAGCTTGACACTGCGGATGGGCGCAAGACAGTCATGTTGTCGCACTATCAGCTGTTTACGGCTTCTGGCAATATCGGTCGAACAGCGGACAATCGACCCCTGGCGCTTAACCCTGTGCTTTACGATGCTTTCAACTCCCATTTGCCTGATATAGATCTATGGCTATGGGGGCATGAGCATAATCTGGTGGCCTTTGAACCTTACGCAGGGCTTCGTAGAGGCCGGTGTATCGGCTCTGGTGCTATTCCGGTTGCTCTGTTGTGGCAGCCCTATAAACAGTTGCCGAATCTGGCGTTGCCTGAGCAATTCAGTTCAGCGCCACAAATAAATCTCGACTGCCAGCTTGGTCACGATGGTGATCACTACCATCACGCATTTGGCATACTCACTATTGAAGGCGCACTCGGTGAAATGAACTACTTTCAGGTGGAAGGGGTTGATGGGGACGCCACAGTAATTTATACGGAGTCTCTGAATGAACACTATGTATGATCTGGTTATTATCGGCGCTGGCGGTGGTGGAATAACCTCGGCGTTTGAAGCGCAACGTCGTGGCGCGAAAGTGGCCTTGCTGGAAAAACACAAAATTGGTGGTGAATGTACTCACTCCGGTTGTGTCCCCTCGAAAGCGCTGATAGATGTCGCAAAAAATTACCACAGCATCAGTAACTCAACCACGCACGGCTTGCATGCTGTCGATGTAAAGAGCGATTTTCAGTTCAAACGCGCGATGGAGCATGTAAAAGGTATTATTGATGGGGTCTATGCGCACGAACAGCCCGAACGTTTTAATGATCTTGGTATTGATACCTATATCAATGAGTCCGGTGCGTCGTTTATCGATGATCACACTGTCGAGATTGGTGGGCAAAAAGTCAAAGGCGAAAAATTTATAATAGCCACTGGCTCCGGACCGAGGCTACTTCCAACTGATCCTGATAACCCGGTCAAGATGCTCAACAACGAGAACTTCTGGGCGCTTCGAGAACAACCGGAGAGTATTGCTTTTCTGGGAGGCGGCGTGATCTCCGCAGAGTTAGGTCAATCGTTGGCGCGCTTTGGTAGCAAGGTAAAAATAATCGACCGTAACGATCGTATCCTTGGCGCCATTGATCCGGATGTAAGCGAGTATCTGATAAACGTGTTCAACGACATGGGTATTGAAATGATTACCGGTGCCAATGCCAGTATCTGTTCAAAAAACAGTGATGGAAAAATCTGTATTGACATCGAGCAGGGCGAAGACAATAAAAGCCAATTGCTGGTGGACGAGCTATTTGTCGCAATTGGCAGAGTGCCGAATCTCGATGGCTTGAACCTGGAGGCGGCGGGTATTGAATATACGCGTCACGGTGTGTCTGTTGACGAGAAAATGCAAACCAGCGTTCCCCACATCTGTGCTGTTGGTGATGTCGCCTCAAGAGCGAAATTCAGTCATGTGGCCAACTATCAGGCCGAGCGCGTTGTACGTAATCTACTGAACGTTCAGAGCGACAACACGATTGATCTGACTGCATTGCCTTGGGCCATTTTTACCGATCCGGAGATCGGTCATGTGGGTGTCACCGAAGCACAAGCACGCGAAAAGTACCAGGGTGTACAGACCTTCAAGGTCGATGCCGCAACTGATCGATTTATTACCGATAGTAAAAAGGGCGGCTTTTTGAAAATCGTTATGGATTCGGAGAACCGTATACTCGGCGCCACTGGCATCGGTGCTCATGCAGGTGAGTGGGTGCAGTGTCTGACGCTTGCCGTGAAACTCGGTCTCAAAGCAGAAGATATTGCCGATACCATTTTTGCCTATCCAACCTATGCTGAAATAGTCAAGAAATCCTGTTCGCGATTTTTACGTACCAAGCTCTAAAAACCGGTAAGAGCGCCCGTGCGGTGTCACGAATTTCTAGTGTGTTTCTGTCTGTTGAGAGTAATCAGCCGCTGCACTACATGCCTGATCGACCACTACATGCCTGATTGACGTTGCCTGTCAGTCAACGATTCCCACCAGGCTGCATAAGGTGTATTTGATGGTTGCTCGCCACTGTAGTCGGGTTGATCATCATCCCACCAGACAGGGCCTGCTTCACCGAGTAGATTTTTAGCTTCAATGACGGCAGGGCGATCTTTTTTCATCCTTGCCTGCATCAATTTTTTCAGGGCGTTTCTGCGGGTCGAATTGTCAAGAGCTGGATTGGTACAACGCCTGAACACACCCTTGGCGACCAGATAGCGGCCGTCTTGTGTATGTGGTCGGTCTTTGCGTGGCATGGGCGTTCCCCTTGAATCTTTTTTCGACTACAGCGGAATAATCAATCCTATCGGTGTTTGCTACCGCTTGCCAGACGTGTCTACACCTTCCACGGGCGACTTGATCTGGCTATGTGGAGTTTTTGTCAAATGCCTCGCAACCTAAACTTGATTGTGCCCATCGTCGGAGACCGGTTAGCGTTAGCTAACTCAATGTTTAAAGACGAGACCGTCATCAATAATACGACTGGAGAGCTCCGGTGCATCGTGAGTACCATAAACCCCGTGTTCTTGACGAATGCGCGTTGCCAGAAAGTAGTTGGCTGCCGCATCACTGGCATTTCGGACCATCAGTGATGCTTGC
>CALDSR010000030.1 GCA_937924505.1 uncultured Granulosicoccus sp.
TATCGGAGACAATAATGGTTATTGGCAAGTGATCTCAGCAACATTGCTGTGTGTGGTGTTGGGCTTTTTGATTTATTCAGGATACGTACTGGTATTTTCCACTCGTGGTGCGATGAATGGTTATGTCAGACTTCGTAGATGGATTGATGGAGTCGTTGCCGGTCTATTTGCGTTGGCAGGCTTAAGTTTGATTCGGTCAGCAAATCTAAACGAAAACCCATTTTAAAAAACGCATAAACCAGAATTCTAGTTCTAAGCAATGGGAGCAGACATCGCTAAATAGGAAATGTGAACGTGATTCATTGCTCTATTAGTAACTTCTGCTCCCAAAGGCACCTGCTTACACGATCGCATGCGTTTGTTACTGCATGATGGAAATAGAAGAACCGTTCAATCGGGATAGATTATTTAGATAAGTTTTATTGATTTCAAGTGATCTGGTAAAACGACAAAGAGGTGTTCAACAACCATCACAACTGACTGGGCCAGATCATCCAATGATTATTGACGCAAACATGGCGAGCGGGTAGTGAAGCTCTGATAAAATCGAACCTGCGCTTTCGATGTGACAACAAGGCGTAAACGTCGATTCTTAGCGGAACCGATTCTCCATGGAACTTGTTCCGGGATAAACGCGAACAAAAGCCATGACAAACTCACCCTCTTCGACTCGCTCCACAGACAAAGTTCTTACCGGTGTCGCGCTGATGCAAGGTTTTTGCCTGACTGCTCCACTACTGGATGTGGCAGCAAAGCTGGCATCCGCAAGCGTGCCTGTCGGTCAGATTACAGCGGCGCGCTTTGTTGTGCAGTGCGCGTTGATGGCTCCGGTTATCGCGGTTATGCGACTATCCCTGAATGTGGCGCGCGAGCTTTGGTTGCCGCTGATTTTTCGTGCGTTACTTTTGCTTTTTGCCACCTTTTGTTTTATCACTGCGAGGCGTGTGATGCCACTTGCCGATGCACTGGCGATTGTGTTCGTGGCACCTTTTATCGTTTTATTATTCGGTAAATTTTACCTGGGTGAAGATGTCGGCCCGCGCCGCATCGGCGCGTGCTTTGTAGGGTTTATTGGCGTCTTATTCGTGATCCAACCCAGCTTCGCAGCCTTTGGTGCAGTGGCGCTGATCCCGCTTGGTACTGCAGTCGCTTTCGCTTTCTACATTCTTGTAACGCGCAGGCTGTCGCAGCGGATGCATCCTGTGGCATTGCAATTCCATACCGGCCTGATCGCCAGCTTGTTTTGCATACCCGTGCTACTTCTGGCTCAAGGCTCCGGCTTTGAATTACTTGATCCAGTTTGGCCAAAAGGAATTGCCTGGCTGTGGCTCTTTGGCGCTGGATTCTTCGCCACACTGAGCCACATGATGATGACTTACGCATTGTCGTTAGCGCCGTCGACCACGCTGGCCCCGCTACAGTATTTTGAGTTACCGGTGGCGACCTTGTTCGGCTACCTGGTTTTTCAGGATTTCCCTAACGCTTTGAGCCTAATGGGCATTGCCATAATTATCGGTGCCGGGCTGTATATGATCCACCGGGAGAGAGTCACCGCCGGACAACTGATTACCGCGCGTCCGGCGCCACCGATCTGATGTGGTAGATGCAGCTCTGTTCACAGTTCGGGAGATGACTGCGTTTTTATTGTTGGCCGCTGGCAGTGCGCGTTCCTGAGCACTACCTGACGCAGTGAGCTAAGTCCGAAATCCCCGGATGGTTATGAGATGGTTATGATCGGAAATGTCTGATTATTTCTGATTTTGGTCTTAACGTCATGAGTACACCTGTCTATCTGGGCATGTCCCGGCGCCTGCGCGCGACACCATTCACCTCTCGTATACTCCGTGACGGTGCGAAGTCTTTTTCGGTCTATAACCACACCTTGGTGCCGACCGAATTTCAGGGGCTGGAATCCCAGTACTGGCATCTGTGCAAAGCTGTGCAGGTCTGGGATGTCAGCTGCGAACGACAAGTCAGTTTACGTGGACCCGATGCGGATCGTCTGGTGCAATGGATGACACCGCGTGACATCAGTGGTGTCAGCAACGACCGCTGTGTCTATTTGCCGTTGGCTGACGAGAATGGCCGGCTCGTTAATGACCCGATCGGTATGCGTATCGCAGACGATCACTGGTGGCTGTCCATCGCAGACTCCGACGTATTGCTTTGGGCGCGTGGGCTGGCTCGCGGTGCAGGCCTGAATGTCACGATCATCGAACCCGATGTCTGGCCGCTGGCCGTTCAAGGTCCGCTTGCCGATACCTTGATGCAGCGCGTGTTTGGTGATGCCGTTATGGACATCAAATTTTTTCGCTATGCAAAACTCCCTTATCGCGGGCATGAATTTATTGTTGCCAGGTCCGGTTGGAGCAAGCAGGGCGGCTATGAGATTTATATTGATGATATTTTGCAGGGTCAGGCCCTGTATGACGAATTGTTTGAAAAGGGACGTGATTTCGATGTGCGACCTGGCAACCCGAACCTGATCGAGCGTATCGAAAGTACCTTGCTGTCATATGGTGGAGACATGGATTTACGCCACTCGCCCATCGAAGCGGGCCTTGGGGCGTTCATGGATCTCGACAAAGACCTCGATACCTTGTCGCACGCCGCGTTGCGAGCTGAGCTGGCTGCGGGTGCCAAGCGTCGGTTACGTGGCTTGCTGGTCGACGCACCGAATGGTGCGCGCCCGCTTGCCGCCGATCCGTTTGTCAAACACGAGCCGTTGGCGCATGCTGATCTTGAGACTGCGTATTCGGTACACTTGAATGAGTCGAATGGCAGCTACCTGGGTGCGCAGGTGTATTCCCCCCGGTACCGACAGCAGCTCGGCCTGGCGATGCTGGAGGAGCCGCTGGCCAGCGCACCCCATGCTACCGTACATCTGAAAACCGGCGAATGGGTGCAGGCAAGTATTGTCGATATACCGTTTGATTTTGCCGCTCTGGGCCTTGAGGCCCGCGAACCTTAGTCACACTACCAACGAGCATGTTCAAACAAATTGCAGTCATTGGATCCGGCACGATGGGCGCCGGAATCGCCGGCCAGATAGCCAACGCAGGTCATTCTGTCTTGCTGCTCGATTTGCCGGGAGATGATGAACCGAATGCCGTCAGTCGCGCCGCTGTCGATCGTTTGATAAACAGTGAACCGCCCGCACTGATGCACAGCCGAGCGGCGACGCTCATCACAGCGGGCAATATTCGTGATGACTTCGACAAGCTCGCCACTGCCGACTGGGTTGTCGAGGCCATCGTTGAACGTCTTGATATCAAGCGGGATCTTTATCGACGTTTGAACGATGTCATTCGGCCCGATTGTATTGTGACATCCAATACGTCAACCATCCCGATCAGCTTGTTGGTGGCGGAGATGCCTGAGTCATTTCAGCAGCGCTTTGCCATCACGCACTATTTTAACCCGGTGCGTTATATGCGTTTACTTGAATTGGTTCGGGGTGATGCGACAGCTGATGAGGTCATGCAGAAACTGGCTGACTTCAATGATCGCGAACTGGGCAAAGGGGTTGTCACGTGTAACGATACACCGGGTTTTCTGGGTAATCGTGTGGGTGTGTTTGCCTTGCAGGTAGGCATTGATGAAGCGGTGCGTCTGCAGTTGCCGATTGAAGAAGCCGATGCACTGATGGGACGTCCCATGGGAATTCCGAAAACCGGTGTATTCGGACTCTATGATTTGATCGGCATTGATCTGATGGCCGATGTAGTGCGCTCATTACGCAGCATTCTGCCCGCCGATGACGCATTCCATGCGGTTGGCGCAGAGAACGACATGATCAATGCCATGATCGAGGATGGGTTTACCGGCAACAAGGGCAAAGGCGGGTTCTATAAAAAAGGCCCTGAGGGGCAGAAGCTCGCCAAGCGGTTGCATAACGGTGAATATGTGCCTGTAGGCAATGCACTACCTGAACGGGCTATGGCAGCGGCAACGGCCATCGCGAATCTTGATGAGCCTTTACAGGGCTTGATTGCGGGCGATGACACGCAAGCGCAATTTTGTCGGAATTTCCTGGGGCGTGTATTGGGCTATGCCGCGAGCTTGCTGGGTGAGGTTACTGAATCACCGCAGGCTATTGACGATGCAATGAAGCTGGGGTTCAACTGGATTCGCGGACCGTTCGAGATGATTGATGCATTGGGATCAAGTACGGTTGCAACATTACTCAAGGCAACGGGTGCTGAGGTTCCGGCGGCCCTTCAGGATGAAAACCCCTTTTATCAGCCTGTGGGCAACACGCTTGAAGTGCGTCATGCGAACAAACAATACTATCCAGTGGCTCTGCCAGAAGGTGTGGTGCGTTTTTCACTTGAGCGTCGTACACGGCAAGCGCTCTTTTCGAACAAGGCAGCAAGTCTCTACCAGATAGGTGATAATTATCGGCTTATCGAGTTTCATTCAAAGGCCAATGCACTGACTGATGATTCGATGGCTGTTGTCCTGCAAGCCGCCAAGGACCATGGACGTGGCGTATTGGTACATAACGATGCGCAACATTATTCAGCCGGTGTCGATCTGAATGCGTTTCTTGCCATGATCGATGCGGACGACTTTGAAGGCATCGATGCGTTTCTTGATCGTTTTCAGCAAGCGGTCGCAGCATTGAAATACTGTCCGGTACCTGTGGTTGGCGCGCCATCGGGTCTTGCACTTGGGGGTGGTTTTGAAGTGTTGATGCATGCGGACAAGCTTGTCATGCACACCAACTCGGTGCTGGGTCTGGTTGAGTCGGCTGTCGGGCTGGTACCGGGAGGTGGCGGCGTCAAGGAAACCTATCTTCGCTGGTATCAAAAAACGGGCGACTGGTCAGAAGCTGCCTGGAAGACTTGGATGAATATAGGCTATGGTGCGACGGCCAGCTCCCCCGAGCTTGGCGTACCGATGCAGTATTTCAGAGCGGATCATGATATTGCCGTGATGAACCGGGACCGACTGTATACCCTCGCAATACGTGAGCTCGATGCAATGCAGGAGGCTTATGCGCCGTTGCCTGAACCTCAATTTCGCCTGGCCGGTGGTGACATCCTTGAGCGCATGGCCGCGTTTATGGATAAGGGCATTGCCAAAGGTGATTTTTATCCGCACGACAAAACGGTCGCAATGGCTGTTGCCTCGATTATTTGCAGTGCCGATGGTGTGGAGTGTGATGCCAGTGAACAGACGCTCTACGACAATGAACGTTCTGCGTTTATCAGTCTGGCAAGAACACCGGAGACTCATGAACGAATCAGTGCGCTTCTCAGTGGGCGAGGTACCGTCAGGAACTGATGCCAGGCAATATGCCAGAGCTGCTCAGCGCCGAACAGATGCAGGCAGTGGATCGGCGGGCTGCCGAGTCGGGTGTTGATACGTATACCTTGATGCAGGCTGCCGGACGAGCAGTGGCAAATCAGGTTCTGGCAATAGCACCGCGTGCCCCGGTCATTACGATACTTGTCGGGACGGGAAACAACGGAGGTGATGGCTATATTGCCGCAACCGAGCTAAGTCGACTGGGGTGCGATGTCATGATCATCGGCTTGGCGCGAGCACCGAGAGCGGGTTCCGATGCAGCCAGGGCAAAGGCAAGTTGTCCCAGCCCCACTATTGGAATAGCCGCTGATGTCGATCAATTACCTGATGATGTGGTTTCGCGAATGGCGACATCGGATGTCATCGTTGATGCCTTGTTTGGCGCCGGGTTGGCTCGGCCCATAACTGGTAGCTATCGTTTGCTGATTCAGCAGCTTGCCAAGGTGCAGAATACATGTGATGTGCATGTGCTTGCGGTGGATTTGCCGAGTGGTCTTGATGGAAATTCACTTATTTCGCAAGACATCGTAGTGCGTGCAGATTCGACCGTAACATTCTTTCGCTACAAGCTTGCTCATATCGTCAGTGTGGGGCGACAGCAATGTGGTGACATCGTCTTGTGTCAGATCGGATTGACGCGACGGCATCTGCAAAGCGACGTGGCTTATGTCAGGCTCAATTCTCCGCTTGATTTTGCCGAGCATCTTCCTTTACTAGCGGTCGATACACACAAGTACTCGCGTGGTGCGGTGCTTGTTCGTGGTGGGCCCATGGAATGTACAGGAGCAGCGAGGCTAAGTGCTGGTGCCGCGCTGCGCTGTGGTGCGGGTCTCGTCACTGTAGCAACACGAAGCAATGCTCTAGCGATCAACGCTGCACATCTGACCGCTGTGATGCTTGTGGTCTGCGATGACAATGATGCTTGGCAGCAGCTGCTTGATGATACGCGTTGGCGTGTGGCGGTGCTAGGTCCTGGCAATGGTGTTGATCAAGCAACGCGTGATGCCGTACTCGCAGCCTTGTCATCAAAGCTGAGCTGTGTCCTCGATGCGGATGCCTTGTCCTGTTGGCAGGGGCACCGAGAATCACTGTACGCCGCTCTCGGCAATGCGGGGCAGACACCGGTGTTGACGCCCCATGCTGGTGAGTTCGAACGTCTATTTGGCAATGATCAGCGTACGCCGCAAGAAATTGCGACAAAAATTGCTCGTACACAAGCAGCGTCTGCCCAAACGGGATCGGTCATCGTGTTTAAGGGAGCCGATACGGTTATAGCGTGCCCCGATGGGCGCGTCAGTATCAATAACAATGCACCACCTTGGTTGGCGACCGCCGGTGCCGGTGATGTATTGGCCGGGATCATTGCCGCTTTGATCGCGCAGGGGATGCCCAGCTTTGAGGCTTCACTTGCCGCTGTTTGGGTGCATGGGGAGGCGGCTGCAAATCTTCAATGTCCGATGACCGCAGAACAACTTGCTCCAGAGGCAGCCGATGTCTTGTCCGGACTTTTGCTCTGAGCTGATTTCAATTCTCTTCTATTGGGGCAACATTCGGTGCTTCATCCTGAGGTTTGATCAGTGCTTCGAGCAAACCCGTCAAATGACCAAACGCCTGACGATGTCCGTTGACTGGATCACCCAGTTCTTCGTTTGCCGGAATGGCGCGCAAGATGACCGATCCGTGGATGACATAGCGGCGTGGCACACTGTCATCGGTGTAGTGCACACCACTTCCAGTCAACCAACACGTGACCCCTGTTGCCTCACGATCAATTTCCTCTCGAGACAACAGGTCAACGCGTTCGTTGATATTGAGGGTGTCGCCCCGGGCGAGTAGTGTCAGACGCCGTGCATCCTCGGTATCGCAATGAATCAGTACTCGTGAGCCGGCATCGTCCACATCGACGTCAACCGTGGTGTGTCCTATGCGTGGTGTCTTGTCAATCGTGACAAGACAGGAGTTGTCGGTATACAGTGCCACAGAGATCTCCGCGTCGCCGACGGTGACCGTCGCTTGTGATATCGACGTGGCCAGCAAGGACAGGATGCCCGCCAAGGTTGCCGTGATGATGCTGTGCGGTCTTCTCTCCGCTGATTGCTCGAAGTTTGTTTTGAAGGTAACCATCGTCGGTCGTCAGTTCAATGGAATGCTGTTGTTGCTTTTTTCGCCCTGATAAAGTGCGGAGGCGTCTGCATAGCGTGCCTCGATTCGTTGTATATGAGTCTGAAAAGAATCACGAGTTTCATCGTCGAGATCGTCAGCCAGTGATGTGACCAATGCCTTGACTGAGTAACTTTCCCAGAATTCGTTCTGTTGGTGGTAGCCGCCGGGTTCAACACCAAACACGGCTTTGAGAATTTTCAGGTCATGCGGGATCGCAAAGGAGTCGCGAGAATCTTCATGGCTGAAAAAATAGAAGAAATTATCAAAGCCACCCCAGGTGATCGCTGACAGACAAAGGCTACAAGGCTCATGTGTCGATAGAAAGATCAGGTCAGTAGGGGCCATGCGAGATTTTACCGGTAGCTCGTAGTAACGCTTCAGCAAGTGCATCTCCCCATGGTGTAAGGGACTCTCGATCTCGTTATTGGTTTCAGCCAGATAGGTGGAAAGATCCGATTTTTTCAATAAAGCGGCGCCAAAGATCTTGTTGCCACGCCTGACTGCCGCTTCAGTGATTGGCAGAATATCGTGCTCAATGGCATCCAGCATGCGGTTGATGAGATCGTGGTTTATGTCGATCCGGGGCATCATCTTTCTGGCTTGGCTATGTCAGTAAGCTTGTAGCCTACCGTACTCATGCCCCAAGGTCTCCGCCCAACGTCGATTTTAGCGAGCCAAGCCAGCCCGGATGCTCAGAATACGGTACTGATTCTCCAAACCCCCAGACCGGGCCGGGCCAATTCGGATCACGCTCGTCGCGGGCGATCACATGGCAGTGGAGCTGGCTCACGACGTTACCGAGCATCGCGACATTGATACTGCGACATTTGGTTAGGTCCTGCAGACACGTGGCCACCTGATTGACCTGATCCATGAATGCGTGTCGCAGCGCAGTGGGTAATTGATGCAATTCAGCGATTTCGTCGTCGACTGGAATCAGAATGATCCACGGCCAGCGGGAATCGTTCATCAACCGTATATGACAGTGCTCGGTTTGCACAACGGGGAGCGTGTCTTTCGATAGTTGTGGGTGCACAGGCAAGATAATATGTTGGTTGATCGTTCCCTTTAGCATAGCGTTTTGGGAAAGGATCGCTGAATCGATTTCGTCCTGGCGTGAGAAAATGTCGAAGGCGAATACGCTGAAATTGGTGGCGGTATGTGAGGTGGCCTCGTTGTCTGTCATTGAGGGCATTGATGACTAAATACTGGTCTGGGCATCGCGATATTTATCAACCAGATCATCAACTAGAACATAAACTAGAACATCAAGTCGTCGGCTTCACAGATGAACTTGACGAGCGGAGAGGCAGCTTTGAACAGTTTTGCGGTCTCTTTGTGAAAGTCAGCTTTATAGACGCTTGTCATCGGCAGGTTCACCGTGGCGATGAAGTCCTTTCTTTTCAGATCTTCAAGCAGTGGGTGTTCCTTGGCGTAGCCTTTGGGTGGTCGTTTGAGTGAGTCGCCAGTCAATGTCAGACCCGCCTTACCGGTGATCTTGCGCTTGAGTGCCTGCCACTCCTTCGGGTACTCATCGATCAACTGTCTGACCGCATTGAGTGTCGAGCTTTCCGGACGCCAGATACCGGCGCCGATAAAAACATCGCCGGGTTCGATGTGCAGATAAAAACCGGGTGCGTGTACGTCTTTGGCACGAACATGTCGAAAGTGAATACCAATATTGGTTTTGTAAGGTGTTTTATCCTTGCCAAAACGGGTGTCTCGATACACGCGCATCAATGAACCGCCAACCTTTTTGGCCTTGGCTTCAAAGTATGGAGAAATCCGCCCAAAAACCGGCCCCATGGTTTCGATGTACTCAAGCGCAGGTGTCCGAACGTCGTTTTCGTACCGGTCCTTGTTCTCGGCGAACCAGTCACGATTGTTGTTTTTGTCTAGTTCCTTGAGAAAGGCAAGCGTCTTTTTAGTGAACATTGAACAAGCTCCGCGACGAATCGAATTTCAATGACAAATTTGTTTCTGCCACTGGTATTCTCAAGCATGCCATGTATTTTGTCAGATGCCAAAGATCAAACAATCTGAACCCGGTTTGACTCTGGGTGTCCTCCTGATGCTGGGAGCCTTCCTGTGCTTTGCGTTGATGGATACGTCGGCTAAATGGTTGGTTACTGCCGCCATTCCCGCAGTGCAAGTTGCCTTCCTGCGATATTTATTTCATTTTCTGTGTGTGCTTACTCTGTACGCACCGCGACAGGGTTGGGGGATAGTTCGTTCCCAAAAACCGAAGGTGCAGGCTTTGCGGGCAGTCTTTCTATTAAGTGCAACCACGTTGAATTTCTCCGCATTGGCCTATCTGCCACTGACCATCACCATCGGCATTTTCTTCGCAGCACCATTGGTCGTCTGTCTGTTGAGTCGACCGGTACTTGGTGAGGTGGTGGGGATCCGTCGGCTCAGCGCCGTGCTCGTTGGTTTCGTCGGCGTGCTCGTCATGCTTGATCCCTGGGCGGAGCGATTCGACTGGCATGTCATTCTCGCATTAGGTGCGATGTTATGTGCATCGGGCTACTTTGTCATGAGTCGGCTGGTTGCTGATGTTGATGGCAATGCGGTGACGCAGTTCTTCACTTCCGGCATTGCCATGGTTGCACTCGCGCCGTTCGCTTTGTGGCATGGCAATTGGCCAGATTCACTTGAACATTGGGGTCTGGGCTTTCTGCTCGGTGCCCTCGGCATGTGTGGACATTCCATGCTGACGCGTGCGCACCGGTATGCAGAGGCATCGGTTCTGGCACCAACGGTCTACTCGCAGATGATCTATGTCACCATTTTAAGTTGGGTCGTGTTCGGGCAGCCACCTGAGAGTCGGACGATTGCAGGTACCATGATTATCATCCTGAGCGGCTTGTACATTTGGTCACGCGAGCGGCAGAAAGCACGTTAAAAACTGCTTTTTATCTAATCAGATTTTCCGACAGAATCGATCAAATGCCCGTGTCGTAAGGCATCGCTTGAGCACACCTGCCAGATACGTGGGCGTTGTCACATAATAGCGCGCCTTGGGTTTTTCATGTTCGATCGCATGAATCAGCTTTTGGGTAACCGCTGCTGGCTGCAGTTCGAACCGGTCCTTTTTGTTTGTAGGTTCGTACAATCTTGGGCGTAGCACCTTTTCGTATCGTTGCCTGTTCGGTGAGTGTTGCCAATCAATCCACTTTTCGAAATGCGGAATTGATTTCTCTCTTATTTTGGTGCTTATCGGTCCAGGTTCTATCAAGCTGAATTGAATATTCGAGTCGGCATACTCCAATCGAATCGTATCGGTCAATCCTTCCATGGCAAATTTTGTTGCGTTGTATGCACCGCGAAACTGCAAGGCGGTGAAGCCGAGAATCGAAGAGCAGTTGACAATGCGTCCACTGCCTCGCTCACGCATGGCCGGAAGAATCTGATTAATCAGATCAAACTGGCCGAAGAAGTTCGTCTCGAAAATCGCTCGCAATGCATCGCGAGGTAAATCATCAACCAGTCCCGGAATGGCGTAAGCGCCATTGTTGAAAACGGCGTCAAGCTCGCCGTTAGTCAATTCCAGCGCCAGAGCGGCACCGCGGGCCACCGAGTTGTCGTCTGCGTAGTCAAGGATAAAAGACTCCAGGCCCTCAGCCTTCAAGCGCTCGCAATCGCCCGGAGATCGACAGCTTGCCAGCACACGCCAGCCACGAGCGTTCAAGGTGTGCGCCGCGTCGTAACCAATTCCAGAGGAACAACCGGTGATTAATATGGAGCGTTGTGACATGGATCGAATCTCAGAGATGTCCCGGAAGTCTAACCTGATCCGGCGCGAAACCAGACGACCCGTGATGCCTGTCTCGGTTTACGTCACATATCGCCTGAAATCCGTGCGGAATTCCTGACCACAAACCGATAAGCTCTGAATGGAACTGCTACCTGGACTGCTGCCCTCCTTGTGAGCCTACTGCGTATTACAACCACCCGATTGGCTTTGCTTGTCGTCGTCCTGGTGTCTGGGGCAAGCGATGCCGCTGAGCTTTGTCCCGTGTCGACGCTTGAGCGTGTTTGTGCCACCGCCAGTGAAGCCGAGTCATCGCTCGTACTCGATTGTTCTCTGGATTTTCGGGAAATGGATTGCACCGACGTGGGTCGTCAATCGAACCACTTGACCAAGAAGCTCATTCTTGAAGGGAGTAAGGTGACAGGATTGTTGCTTGATCTGAAGGGCGCTCATATTGACGGAGGGCGAGGTCAATTCAATTATCGGCGCGGCGACATGATCGAAATTCGGTCCGTCAGATCGAGCGATGGTAACTGGTCAGTGCCCACGGATATCAACATTCAAAATGCTCGGCTTACCGGATCGATCCGCCTGTATGGCATGGGGCGCAATGGCGAAGCTGCTGCGATCAAGGAGGCCTCATGGAAAGCCGATGGGCAATCGTTGATCCGACATGCTGCCCCGAAACGCATAACGCTTGATTCTTTAACGGTGGAGGGAACTGGCAGAAATCCAATATATTTTGGACCCGGTGTCATGAATTCCACGCTGAAAAATTCAACCATCACGGGGTCTTCAACGCGAGTGGGTGTCTACCTTGATGCAGAGTCCTCTCATAATGTGTTGACTGGAAATACGTTTTCAGTCGAAACAGACGATGGTAGTTGGCTAGGATTTTACGACAGAGGTTGGCCACAGCTTGCACTCGATGGCTCCGCGCACAACGAAATCACCAATAATAAATTTTTACGATTAAAGCAGGGCGGTATCTTTTTGTATCGAAATTGTGGCGAGGGCGGAACCGTCCGTATCGAAACACCTTCTTATAATTATATTGCGAACAATCAATTTATTTATCAACGTCAACAGCTGGCAGATCCGGCGATATATATCGGATCAAGAAACTACGGTCGGTTTGAAAATTGGTGGCCTGGTAGCCATTGTGATGATGATGCCGATGCAGGGCGAAAGGGGAGCGCACAGAGTAACGCGGATAACGCTCGCTACAATACGATACGCAATAACCTGTTCGATGTATCCAAAATCGGCAGGCAACGTACTGATTCAGGAAAAATAAGTCTGGAACAGCTGATCAAGGTTGGTAATACTCGGCGTGATCATTCCAATGATATGGATGCCAATCGCATCCAACGATAAGTCAAGCCTGGCTATATCTGCTTCAATCAAAACACGATTGAAGGAATCTATGCTTGTCCCGAGGAGTCATCAATATTGATTTGCAGTGATTTTGCGCGTATCGAAATGATACGTGGCTACCGACCGTATTGATTATCTGTTCGATTGCTCTCGGATTTTCCGGGTTATATATTGATCGAGATGATTGGCGAATTTCTGTTTGTCGCTTGCGCCAAGTGGTGACTGGCCACCGGTTTGGATTCCGCTACTGCGCAAGGTATCCATGAAGTCTCGCATGTTTAGCCTTTGCCGTATGGTGTCTTCGGAGTACTTCTCTCCACGTGGGGTAAGTGCCTCAGCGCCTTTTTCCATAACCTCGGCGGCTAAGGGAATATCGCCGGTAATAACAAGATCGCCGATTGCAGCGCGCGCAACGATTTCATTGTCAGCAACGTCAAAGCCCTGTGGTACTTGAACTGACCGTATGTTCGACACCGATGGCGTCTTGAGATGCTGATTGGCAACCAGTACCAACTCGATACCTGTGCGACGTGCCGCCTTGAACAGAATATCTCGAATCTGTACGGGGCAAGCGTCAGCATCCACCCAGATTGTCATGATGTCATTGCCCGCGTCTGGTTTGAAAAGTTAATAGTGTGCTTGATGGGATTTTTTTACTGGAGAGCATGATTTTTTGATGTCCGGCGAAACTTGATATTCATCACATTCGACCGGTTTACCTGAGTGTATCAGCATTATCAGGTGAAACTGTGCAGCAAAAATATGCGCTGATTGGCTCCAAAGTGCTGCGACTCAGCCGCTAATGAATTCATATTGTCCGCTCTGGCGGTTGATTCTGATGACGAAGATCCATGGAAAAACGAACAAATTCTTTGACTACCACACTGATTTTGGCATCAGCGGTTGGTTTGACAACGCTATCAGCGCATGCTGATGTCAGAACCCATGCCGACTACATCGCGATTGACGTCGAAGGTGAAGAAAACGTTAGCAAAGATGTTCGTTGGGTATTGACCGAGCCGACGACACCGCAGCAGGAGCAGGATCCGGATGGCAACAATTCTGATACGGCAGTGGGCAATGCCTATCTTGAATTGCTTCCGGATAATCGCGTTACGTCCGACGATCCCTTAGGCCCGCCTACCGCGGTCTGGGAGACTGCTGGTGCAGGACCAGAGATGAATTTTTTAGTCGATTTTCCAGAGGCGGGACGCTACTTCGTTCACGTGCGGGCGCTGTCGACTGGCACGGAGGATAACGGCATTCACGTTGGTATCAATGATGATTGGCCATTCCACGGCCAACGCATGCAGTGGTGCACCGGTGGTCGAGGCTGGCAATGGTCTAGTCGTCAACGACACTCTGGTGGTGCAGGAGCTTGTGGAGTCTCGCATACCATATGGATTGACGTTCCTTCGCCGGGTACACACAGTGTTAATTTCAGTGCTCGCGAGGATGGCTTTGAGTTTGATCGTTTTATCCTGATCAAGGACTTGTCAAACAATACACGTATCTGTCAGCCAAATAACGAGAACGACATTAGCTGCAGTATCGGAAGTCTGGAGTCGGTTGACGATATTGTCGATCTGGGTGTGGAGATCGAGGCTGATCTGGACACGGTGAAAACCGGCGAAGATGTCAACTTCACGTTGACTGTTATCAATGAGGATAACTTCGATACCGCCAGGAATGTCGTCGTTAATGTTGCGGCAGGTATTGGCTCTGATTGGGAATTGGTTGCGATGGACGAAGCGTGCACGGGTGCCGGTACTGATCTTGTCTGCGAGCTCGGCAGCATCATTCCGTCATCACCGGAAGAATTGGATCATAGCTATTCGTTTACCTTGAGAGCCATTGCGGTTGGTAGTTCTACTTTGAACGCGAGCATTTCAAGTATCGATACGGACAACACGCCAGCGAATGATGCAACAAACGTAAACGTGACTATCGAAAGTTCGATTCCACTGACCACGTTAAGCACGTCTCTGACAGGTGATTTCTCATTGCGGCCGGTTAATGAATCAATCACCCCCTCTCTCGCGATTACCAACACTGGCGCTGATCCGGCGCTAGCGGTCAGGGCAAACATTGTGATTCCAGCCGGTTTGACATTGGACGAACAACCCGAGAATTGTGTAGGAACCTCAATAATCGAGTGTGATTTCGGCGATTTATCGGCCGATGAAACTGCAACGCTTGACCTCTCGTTGACCGCAACGACTGATGGTATCAAGACTCTACTATTCTCACCCGGGGCTGATAACCTGAGCGAAGAACCTGTGTCGATCCAGCGTAGCGTGTTTATTGTGGAAGCGTTAGGTGCGATTAATGGCGACAGTGCTGGTGGTGACGATACAGACGATAATGCTGATCAGACCGTCGACGATAATGCAGATGAAAGTACAGGTACAGATACCGATGGTGGTGCCAGTGGCTACTTGTTGCTGGCGGGCCTCGCTGCTCTGACGCTGGGTCGAAGGCGCTACAAGCCGACAATGGCTCTTCTGCGTACTGCTTGATGGACAAGTAGTCCAAAGGCCAGCGAACCAAACGCCCAGCCGACTGCATAGGTCCAGCTTCCATGTTGGGTCGTGAACTGGACAAAGTAGGCTGATCGACCAAGTTCGATCATATGCAGAACCGGATTCCATAACAGGATGTCACGAACCGCAGGTGGCAGTGAGTCAGCGGTATAAAATAGTCCTGATGCGAGAAACAATGGCCTGCCCAGGGTTGCTGTGACGATCTGTCGTGTTGACGGAATCAGTGGCGTAATACTGGCGAGTGCAAAGCCTAAACCTATGCCGAATATTGACAGGGTCAGGCAAGCGGCGAGTACGCCTAGTGGATTATCGATGCGCGTATCGACGCCAAGGGCTGTAGCACCGAGCAGCAGGATGATAAAGACAGACAGCAGTACGGCGAATTCCAGCACACCTCGGGCGAGGATGACATCAAAGGTTGTCACCTGCGGAAAAGCCATCAAGGTATTGTTTTGTTGAATGGCGCTTTGACACTGCGTCATCGTGTCGCGGAAGAGGGTAAACGGGACGAAGCCGGTAATCATGAATGTGATGATTGGCATGCCACCGGCAATATCATTACCCATGGCGCTGAAGATCAGTGAAACGATACTGATCAACAGTACTGGTTCGAAAAATGCCCACAAAAATCCGATTTTGTGTTCGCCATAGCGAGTCATGGTTTCGCGCAGCACTAATGCCCGAATGACGCGCGCCTGAGTGCGTGCCGCGAACTTCACGTCGTTCAGAGAAATGGCCTTGCTGTTCACCGGTTTACTGTCTGATTCAGGCGGGACACGGCGATTAAACTGCGAAAACCGTACCAAGCATGACGGACTTCACATAATGGCTTGCAATTTGCTGTACTCGACATACTCCTCTTAGCCTCCAGGCTGATCCATGAGCCAGACAGAATCCGACGATCCCGTCATTACCTGTGTCCTGAATGGCCACCGTGAAGGTGCACTTATTTATCCAACGATTCGTAGTGCCAAACGCACAATCGAACACACCCGTTCAGCAGGGCTTGACACCGAACTGATCGTGGTTCTTGACCGAGCTGATCACCAAACGAGCATCATCGTTGAACGAGAACTCAAGGATTTCGGTCGCGTCCTGAACGTGGATCTGGGTGATCTGGGATATGCGCGGAATCGAGGTGTTGCACATAGTCGCGGCAAGTACATCGGCTTTCTCGATGGTGATGACTTGTGGTCTCGTGAATGGCTCATTGATGCTTATGAGCTTTGCAGCAATCACGAAAAAGAAGTCATCGTCCATCCTGAGTACAACATTTATTTTGGTGATGACAGCGCGCATGTGTTGCTACACATCGATATGGAATCACCCGAATTCGAATTTGAATATCTGCTTCGACAGAATTACTGGACAGCATTGTCTTTCGCTGCAAAATCCACCTATAGCCGCATACCTTTTCGGCGCAATGACATCACAAGTGGGTTTGGATTTGAAGACTGGACGTGGAATGCCGAGACGATTCGCAAGGGTTGTGTGCACAAAACGGCAGCAGGCACGTCCCATTTCGTTCGTCGTGGAAAGCGGCAGGAATCTTTGTTGAGCAGAACGAACCGAGGTAGTTCGGTTCCTCGGGTATTGGATGTCTACAGCCAGTGGCGGGCAGCCTGATGCGATTACTGCGTTCAGCTGAGACAAGGGTTAGGGAAACCAAACTCCAACAATCCGAGATGGGATTCCTTGATGGTTTGTCCGCTAACGAGCTTGTGGGTTGGTTTTCCACGACTCGAGTCAGGAACCCGAAGCTTGTTCTCGTTGTTGATGGTGTCGTTCACAGTTCCGTGAAGCCGTTTGTCTGTAGGTTGAAACGCCAGGATGTTGCGCTCAACCGTGATGTGGATGCCCGGTGTGGGTTTCGGCTTCGCCTGAAGGGTCTCCCTGAAGCGAAAATCAGCAAAATATCTGTCCTGCATCGAGAGTCGGGTTTTGACTTTGCTGGCCAGACGTTTAACTACTGTCCGGCCGTCATCAAGAACGCCAAGGTATTGAAAAGACTCTTTCATCCCGAGTTTTATCGATTCAGATACGCACTGGAGAATTTCTCCAATGCCGAGGCGCTGGATCACTATATGCGGGTAGGCGTATATGATGGCCTTGACCCAAATCCATGGTTCTCGAATGACCATGTTGCTGGACAACTGGTGTCGCTCGGTATCGAGTCGAATATCCCGATCATTGCCTATCTGGCACATGAAGCCGACAAGTTTGTCAATCCATCGCCCGTATTTGATACGCGATTTTACGCGGAAAAAAATCCGGATGTGATCAAGGTATTTGGTTACCTTGAACACTATGTGCTTCATGGACATGCAGAGGGCAGGGCCCGTTTGTCAACTGTCTTGCCAGATCATGTTTGTCGTGAAATGGCTGAATTGAGCGCATATGAGTATGATCTGGAACATACGATTGGTTTTGTGAATCGGGTTGTACGCTATCCACTCCTGACGCCGCAAACCTATTTGCCTGGTTTGATCAAGCGTCGTTTTCAGGATCCACCTGCTGTTGTGATATGTGTGAATTCGCTGACCCTCGGTGGGGCAGAGTTGATCGCCACCTACGTGATGAAAGCGATGACGGAGCACTATGGATCCGAACGTGTCGTAATGATCGTGACAGATTCCAATGATGTGTCGCTGGGGGCATTGCTGGGAGATGATGCAAACATCATCTACCTTGATGAGGAAGGCAGTGTTTCAGGTGTCGCTGATCGAATCGATCTATTGCACGCGGTGATTGGACGGCTCAGACCCACACGCGTTATCAATATAAATTCTCGTACAGCCTGGGGTATGTACCATTCTTATGGGAAACAGTTATCATGCTTTATCGAGCTTGATGCCAATCTTTTTTGTCTGGACTACGATGCCAATGGGCGAGTGTTTGGTTACATTCGGGAATTCATCCCCGGTTGTCTCGAATACCTGACTCATGTGATGTGCGATAACCAGCAGATCATCGACGATATCCGTGAACACTACGGATTCATTGATAAAGACATGGCGAAATTTCATACGGTCTATGTACCGGCTCCTGACAAGATAAGGCCTGTCGATATCAGTCTGCTTGCCAATGTTGACAAGCCGGTTCTTTGGTCAGGAAGGCTTGCCAACCAGAAGCGTCCTGAACTATTGATGGCAATCGCTGAATCGATGCCTGATACCCGATTTGTCGCCTATGGGCCGCCAGGTGATTCCGAGGCGAGTCAGCGAATTAGCAATAACCGGATAGCGAACATCGAGTATCGAGGCGTCTATACGCATATCAATGATGTGAATTTATCGGAGTTCTCTACCTACTTGAACACGTCTGCCTGGGACGGGTTGCCAACCATGATCATTCAAGTAATGAGCGCGGGACTGCCGGTGGTGACTTCAGTGGTTGGCGGAATCGGTGAGCTGGTTGATGAAACCAGCGGCTGGGTCGTAAAGCAGGATGATGAAGTTGAAGCCTATGTGGCGATGATTCGCAAACGTATGGCTCAACCTGAACAGGCGCAGCAACGAGCACTCAAAGCACAAGCAATCATTACCGAGCGACATTCCTGGGCTCGTTTTTCGGAAAGACTAAATACAATCGGCTTGTTGGACCAGCCAATGGCCCGGCATTGCGCAGTGTCTTGAAACTCAGCCGTCAGTTGTATAGACGGGTGCTTGTCATCGGGTTTGTAGTAGTGGCAGTGATGTCAAAACGATACCTGGGCCGGCTTTTTTATTTACACCGACCATAGCAGGTGGGACGCTTGCCGTTTAATTGGCGAAGCGTGAAGCTACATCTGACCAGTCGCGGATTTCATCGGATTCAATACCGACAATCCACATCACTTCTACAGCGTCGGAGCCATCGAATTTACAGTGTGGGCCGGATCGGTTGCAATTGAATGCTGGAAGGTAGTCAAATGCGGCTCGCCATACGTCACCAAATTCGACATCCGATAACAAGTTTCTTGCTACTGAATCGTTGGCTTGATTGAGATCTGCAGTATTGTTTCCGCCAGTGTTGCCATCGCCTATTTTGTGGTAGCTCGCAAGCCGTCGCACATCGCGAAGATTGGCCGCATTGGTGTGATCTTCGTTGTAGGTGCTGTGCTGAACAATATGAATGTTCTTCAGATTCAAATTGGTCGTGGTTTCCAGTTGGCGCAAAACACCGGCCGTAAAGTCTGAGGGGCCTCCTTCAGCGAGCCATACCTTGTGTCCTGCTTCGAGTGTCTGACGCCAGCGGGCTGCTGTCGCATCGCGTACCCGATCAGGTCTGGCATTCGAGTTCCACCACGTGGCATTACTTCCTTCGGAGCCCCATGCCGCATTCATGACGATCTCAGAGTTTGCGTCGTACCCATGAGGGAATCTGGCATCCAGTGTTCCATTGACGATATGTAGCGCTTCGCCAAGTCCGAAGTAGCTGACGATCATTCTGTTTACGGCCGTCGCATGGCCATCATCGCGATCACCGCTATTGTCATGGTGCATGCCAATCAAGTCGCCGGGTTGGTACCGGCTGTCGTTCGGCAAGCTGCTTTTGGCATTGACTGGCCCGCCGATCGGTGATGCGGTGTTGGGTGTTGTGGTGGCAACAGCAGGCTCGGGTAAGACCGGCGCTGGCTGTGGTGCGAAAACCGACAGATCCCACGTAGGTCCGCGTACGGAGCAACCGGCGGCGCCCTGATCAACTCGACCAGGGCACTGGTTGATGTCCTCGTCGCCAGCATTGTTTGCCGGTCCATTGCCGCATTGCACGTCGTTGTAGATTGGGTTATTGCCCACGCCCGGACCGCGGCCAATTGCAGCGGCAACTTGTCTGACCGTGCGCGAACCTGCTGGGGTGTTGACAAGGACGTCCCCGATTCCATGATCAAAGCTGGAGGCGATATAACAGCGACCGTTCGCCGAGTAGCTGTCAGCCCAGGCACGTTGCGGCGGACCAAAGTCACCGCTATAGGTAATGCCGGTACTGCCTGTGTTTGATGGTGTTGACGCGGAGTTGCCTCTACCGGGAGCTCCACGCCCGGGAGCAGCTGCGCCGAGTTGATACGAGGCGCAGGTCCATTGCCCCCCTACAGGGTCGCAGTCGACGCGAGGCAGTCGGCAACTGTTCGCATAGCCAATACGGGCGGCGTTGATGGTCGGAGCCGAGAATTCGCATTGTGTCGAAGAGGTCTGTGTGGTTATGACGGGGGTTGGGGTTGTTACGACGGGCGTTGTGCTCACAGGCGAAGTAGTCTCCGCCGGGATAGAGGGTGCGTTGCTCGAGCTTGCTCGCGGTGGCACGCTACCGGTCATATTGAAGCTTGCACAGATCCATTCACCATCGAAAGGATCGCAATCAACGCGTGGCAAGCTGCAGGAGCGGGCATAGCTATTGATGGCGTCTCGCAGGCTTGACTCCTGGACCTGACAGGATTCCTGGGCCTGCGCCGGGCCTGGGTGAAACATCAATAGAGGCAGAGCCGCCAATATCATCAGAGCCGACCCGGAGCCGATCAGGATTTCCGGGGTGTTCGTGCCAGGTCGTGTCCATGACTTTGCAGGTGTTGCGAGGGGCTGACCGGAGATTGATGGCGATATTCCAGCCGATGTTTGCGTTGTCATGGAGAGCTTTGTTGACGACCTGTCGAGGAAGCCCATAAGGTAGTCAATGTGCACATGAACGTCAAATTACAGGCGAGCTATTCTTTGAATAAGGGATGACCATTGATGCACAAAACTGCAGATTATTTTATGAGTTGTTTGTATCCGGTATTTTGTGGCGTTGTTGACGGCGGTTCGCGGGGTTAGCCGCTAATTTTTGCGTCGCGAGCATCGGCGATTCATTGGCCGTCTTTTGCACGGTTTGTGTACGCTCGGATTTCTGGTCAGATTGAGACGCCGACCCGCGGGTGCGGGTTGTACGCTTGAGTTTATTATGGTCCTTGTCCAGCGCCAGGGCAGTGTCAACGTCAGCGGAAGACAAATCAAGTTCATCAACCATGGCGGCCGCCAGCAGGTCGAACAATCGTTTCAGAGCAATTCCATGTGTCTGGCGCCCCGAGGCATGCAGGTGATCACTGATTTTCATGAATCGTTCGAAGGGTGCATCGGCCAACAATAACGGCAGCGCGTGGGGGAATCGCCCGGAGTTGCCAACCAGGTCCCAGTATCGGGCAAATCGGACCATCCGCTGTACAGTTTGAAAATCGACATCTCGCGTTGCGAGGACGCGATAGGGCGCTGATGCCTGGTAGCGCATTTCGAACGCTTGTGTATGCCGCTCGATAGGCGTACCCGGCAGTTTTTTAAGAATACCGACCTGAATTTCCTGCGGTCCGAGCCCATGTAGTTCGTCAAAGCCTCGGGCAAAACTTTCCAGCGTCTCACCGGGTAGGCCAAATATCAAATCTGCGTGAATATGGGCCGTCGTGTGTCGCCGTAACCATTGAAGATTGTCACGCGTCCGCCCATGATTCTGCTTGCGACTGATCAGTGATTGCACCTCCGGATTAAATGACTGAATACCGATTTCAAATTGCAGACAACCATCAGGGAACCGAGTCAATAGTGCCTTGAGTGGTTCAGGCAAGCGATCAGGTATCAATTCGAAATGCAGAAAGAGCCCTTTGTCGATATGCGACAGAAAACATTCGAGTATGCGTTGGCTGGTATCGGTTTTGAGGTTGAAGGTGCGATCAACAAATTTGAAATGCCGAGCACCTCGTTCGATCAAGCTGCTCATCTCCCGAAGGAATTGATCGATATCAAATCCGACTGCAGTTTTATCCAGTGACGACAGGCAAAACTCACACTTGAACGGGCAGCCACGTGATGCCTCGACATACAGCACCCGTTGTTGCAAGTCTTTGTTGGAGTAGTAAGGGTAAGGTGACGACAATTCGTCAAGTGCAATCGGCAGCGGCGAAATGTGTTTACTCGCGACACGATTATCGAGAAGGTCATTACACAGTTCGGCAAAGGCTAAATCTGCTTGTCCGCTGATGATGTGATCGGCTGATTGTGCAAGAGAGGATTGATGATCAAAGCTTGCCTCTGGCCCACCGATAACGATGATTATTCGGGGGGCAATGACCTTGATAAGGTGTACCAGCTCTGTCGTCTCGCGAATGTTCCAGATATACACGCCGAGACCCAGAATCGATGGTGCGTCTTGCAGTAGCTCTTCGGCAATATCTTCCACGCGTTCATTAATGGTGAATTCAATCAAGCGGGTGTCAGATTGTAAGTCGCCCATATTGGCGTACAGATATCGCAAGCCAAGAGAGGCATGTATATAACTGGCATTCAGCGTTGTCAGGCAAATCGACGGCATGTGATGTAAAGGGGGGAGCGAGTACGGGTATCATAGGCTGATCAGTTGCGACATCCAACCGCCATGTGATGAAAATTTCAGACGTCGAAGTCTTTGTGCTCAAGACACCGCTTGATGAGCCATTTGCATTCTCACAGGGTTGGGTACATCAACGATCCGCCACCTTGGTCAAGGTATCTACTGACGATGGTCTGGAAGGTTGGGGTGAGGCATTTGTCCAGGGGCTGGAAGCGCCGGAAATATCGGCGGCGGCCATAAGACATTCCTTGAAACCGTTGGTGCTCGGTGAAAATCCGCTGGACACCGCTGTCCTGTGGCACAAGATGTACAACACGACACGCGATCATGGACGCAAGGGTTCGGTCATGTCAGCGATCAGTGCCATCGATGTCGCCCTGTGGGACATCGTGGGTAAATACCATCAGCAGTCGATAGCGGTTTTACTGGGTGGCAGACAGCGCAGTCATATTCAGCCATATGCCACTGGATTCTATCGGCTCAGTGGTCAAGGTGAAGCGTCGCGCCTTGTCGAGGAAGCCTTGCGACACAAGGCAAACGGATTTACTGCCATGAAGGTCAAGCTGGGTTTTGGAGTGGCGGACGATATTGCCGTGATGCAAGCCATAGGCGAGGTGATTGATACTGGTGAAATTGACGTCATGGTTGACACCAATCATGCCTACGGTCGAGCTGATGCCTTGCAACTCGGGCGTGCGCTTGATGAAATGCGCATTGCCTGGTACGAGGAGCCTGTTGTTCCTGAGGATATTGGCGGCTACGCCGAGTTGAGATCAAGACTCAATACACCGATAGCCGGAGGGGAGAACGAACACAGTGCCTATGGCTTCAATCAACTTTTTCGTCACGATGCGCTTGATATAGCGCAGCCTGATATCGGTTCTTGTGGTGGTTTTACCGCAGCACGTGATATCGCTGCAATGGCACAAGCAAATGGGGTGTTGCTTAACCCGCATGTCTGGGGCTCGGCGGTTGCACAGGCTGCCTCCGTACAGCTTATTGCATCACTTGCTGTTGCGCACCATTCGCTGTTTCCTCGCGAACCCTTGCTTGAGTTTGATCAATCGTCGCATCCCTTCCGTCAGCATCTGGTTGACGCGCCACTTGAGATGCGTGATGGTAGGGTCGATGTATCAAACAAACCGGGCTTGGGCATAGAAGTGCAAATGGATACTGTCAATCAGTTTGCAAGTTGAGTCAGTGCAATTGAAATACTGGTCAAACTCCGAGCGCAAACGCCACGTGTTTCAACTAACTCAATCGTCGTTTTAGCGTTTGTATATGTGCAGGTCCAACCTCGCAGCACCCGCCGATGATGCTGGCACCGTCACGTACCCACTGTTCGGCGAATTCTGCATAAGCATCAGGCCCGAGATCCGTACGTTTCTCGAGTACATCGACGGTCGCGCCGATACTATCGAAAGCGTTGCTGATCGATGTAAAACCGTTGGCATAAGCACCCAGCGGAACACTTATTCCATTGAGGCCAGCAACCGCTTGAGTCACTGCTTCTGGCACCGAACAGTTGACAAGAATTGCAGCTGGTGAGAATTCCTTAACAAGCGCCTTGATATCCTTTATCGATTCGCCAGAACGTAACTTGCTGCCATCGCTGTCATCAACCGAAAAAGCAATCCATACCGGCTTGCCATGAGGCGCTGTGCCCATAAGCGCACCGCGAGCCTGATCAATTGATGACATGGTTTCGGCGATATAGATATCGACATAGTCTCTTTGCAGCTTGCATATTCGATCATAAACCGCCGCAGCTTCAGCGGCGGGCGGAGATTTGTCCGGTTGGTAAGAGAAGCCTTGCGGGCCGAGAGAGCCTGCCACCAAGCCGGTGCCGTGAGCATCACGGGCTTTGACTGCTTGTTTGCAAGCGATTTCCTGCAGAGATACAAGTTGGTCGAGCATGTCGTGATGTTCAAGACGGTCAGGCAACACTGAGTAGGTATTTGTTGTCGCAATTTCGGCACCGGCGTTGAAGTAATCACGATGTATCTCGCCGACAAGATCCGGGTTGTCCAACAATGACTGCACCGACCATAGAGAGGTCGTCACACCACTTCGATTGATGAGCTCCTGGCCCATGCCGCCGTCTAGAAGGGTAATGCTCATGATGTAAGGAAATCTGTGTTGCTTATTGTGGTGTTGGAATGAGTTTGAGAATACGTCCGTTACTGTTATCAGTCAGAACGTACAAATATCCATCAGGTCCCGTGCGAACATCGCGTATGCGTTCGCCCAAAGCCGTTAACAGTGACTGTTGCTCAATCGTTTGCTTGTTAATGTTTACCCGTCGTAGCTCACGTGCTTTGAGTGCAGCAACCATGAGATTACCTTGCCACTTTGGATACATCTCGCCGTTCACAAGCGCCATGCCAGCGGGCGCTATGGATGGTGTCCAGTGCAGCATCGGGTTGATCGTTCCATGCAGTTCAGTGAACGGTGAGATGGCGGCTCCGGAGTAATCTTTCCCATGAGACGTGATTGGCCAACCGTAGTTGCGTCCACGCGCTATGACGTTGATTTCATCGCCACCGTCGGGACCGTGCTCATGTGCAAAAACAACGTTTTTCTCTGTATGGACAAGAATGGCTTGCGGGTTCCGATGGCCATAGGTCCAGATCTCAGGCAGGTTGCCTACGCCATCGACAAAGGGATTGTCAGATGGCACCGTGCCGTCATCCAGTAGCCGAACGATCTTGCCAAAATGATTGTCCAGCAGCTGTGCCTGTTCGCGATAGTCGAAACCATCGCCCACGCTTAACAACAGACTGTTGTCAGGCAGAAAGGCAAGGCGGCCTCCATAGTGTACGGGTGTGTCCTTGAAAGGCTGTGCGGTAAAGAGAACTTCAACATCGACCAGGGCGTAGCCTTCGAGTCTTGCTCGTATCAGGCGAGTGGCATTGGCTTTCGCGCTGCCATGTGCCAGCGTCAGGTAGATCCATCCGTTGCTGGCGTGATCAGGGTGCAGAACGACATCCATCAAGCCACCCTGGCTTTTTGCGTAGACAGCCGGCACATTGGCAAGCGGTTCTGATACCTGGCCTTGGTCGACGATCCGAAGCTTGCCCGTGCGCTCGGTCACCAGTAGCCGGCCATCGGGCAGGAATGCGAGCGACCAGGGATGGTCCAGGTTCTCGGCAATGATTTCGATAGCGAGCTCATCGGGCACAGATTCATCAGCGATCACTGGTGTGGCTATTGACAGGCTGATGACAAAGCCCACGGCAACGTTAATGGCAATTGCCAGTCGATTGAGTTTCTGTTTCAGAGTGCACATGAAGAGGTAAGCGCTGGAATACAAGGTAAGGTTTGCTTGCTGGATCAAGTCGGATTCAGCTCGGTTACAATACTACGCCATGAACAACGCCAAAAGATCGCTTTCAACATTGTTTACCGGCTTCGGTTTGTCGGCAGTCGCCACCTATTTATTCGCCAGCGTCTTTCACACCCAGACCATTCTCCATGGTCTGACCTCGCTTGGCGTCACCGTCTCGTTCATGGATCGACTGCGCATGACTGGAGGTGATCTGTCCGGTTTGATGGCGTATTCCTTTGTTATTGCGATCGGTTTGTTGATCGCCTTTTCGGTGATGGGTTTGCTCGGTCGCAGCGTGCCGCTCAGCCCCTGGATTCGCTATCCCGTGGGCGGCGTGTTGGCCATGTTGACAATGTTGCTCGTCATGAAAGCCGTCTTTTCCATTACACCGATCGCCAGCGCCAGAGAATTACCTGGTCTGCTACTCCAATGTTCGGCGGGTCTGATCGGCGGATTGGTATTTGCTCGAGTTCTTGTCAATGCCGACAAGGTTTGAATACTGGCCCACGTTGATACATCAATGCGTTAATTGATTTGCTGCCAGGCTGTATAAACCTTTGATCCGCTTTGCCGCTTCAGACGCAGTGCCACGATCGACAGCGAGATCGCCGACAGCGTGGGATCGACGCGAACCAGTTCGCCACGTTCGATCGCTTCTCGTGCCAAGGACAGAGGTACCCATGCCAGGCCCAGGCCTGCCACCGAAAACTGTAGAGCGGCGGTAGTCAAAGCCGTTTCTGCAACCCAATGTACCTGTACCGACGCATTAATGGACGCGTTTAGCGCGCGCATGATCACCGGTCCAAGAAATACATCGCCTGGATAGGCCACAATGCGCAAGATGCCTGCATCGAGTTCCTGTTGGAACACATCGCGTTGTTGTCTGGCGACAACTGGAACGAGTGGTTCCCTTGCCAGCAGTTTGCTTTCGACGAATTGATCCTGCTGAGCTGCTATCTCGTCGTCGAGCTGATAGACCAATGCGATGTCCGCTTTACGTGTGAACAACATCGCGTGGCATTCATCTCTATTGGCTGATCGTAATCGGATACGAACGGTCATCTCGTCGGTTATGGACCGAACCAGTTGCGGTGCGATGGTGGTGCTGATGGCATGCTGGCTGACCAATACCAGCTCTTCGAGCTGACTGTTACTGCGATGCAAAGCGCTTTTCAAACTGCGCAGTGACTGGGCTAGCTCACGCAGTACAGGCTCATGCTCGATAACGTGTGCGTGCAATCGTATGGGTTTGCGCGAACGATCGAACAGCTCGGCACCGATGGCGGCTTCAATGGCACGAATGCGTCGTGAGAAAGCGGGTTGGGTCAGGAAGCGGTGCCGAGCCGCTTCGCTGAGCGAGCCGGTATCAATGACAGCGAGAAGATCATCGAGCCATTCGAGTTTCATGCTGTCTCTCGCCTAATATGCAATTTGTGCATATTATGACCAGTAAATGGCATTTGCTAAAGGGCATTTTTCGCCGTATTTTGCTAATTTGGAACCTAATAAGGCGCTTTCATGCATCTTTCTCGTTTTCCGCGTGTTCACCTTGCGCATTTGCCGACACCGCTGGAAAGGCTGGATCGATTGAGCCACGAGCTGGGCGGTCCGGAAATCTGGATCAAGCGTGATGATTGCACCGGCCTTTCAACCGGTGGCAACAAGACGCGAAAACTTGAATTCCTAATGGCGGAAGCGCAGGCCGAAGGCGCGACCTGTGTGATGACGCAAGGCGCAACGCAATCCAACCATGCGAGACAAACGGCGGCCTTTGCGGCAAAGTTAGGGATGGATTGCCATCTGTTGCTCGAGGACCGAACCGGTTATGAGGACGCCAATTATCGGTATAACGGCAATGTGCTCCTCGATCATTTGCATGGCGCCAGTAGCGAGATGCGCGAAGCGGGCCTCGACATGAATGCTGAGATGGAAAAGGTTGCCGCAGAGCGACGCGCCAGTGGTCAGTCGGTCTACACCATCCCGGGAGGCGGTTCCAATCCGGTCGGCGCATTGGGTTACGTTAACTGTGCGATGGAGCTTGTCAATCAGGCGAATGATCGGTCGCTGCGTATTGATCATCTTGTGCATGCGACAGGAAGTGCAGGTACACAGGCGGGTTTGGTTGTTGGGCTGCGAGCCATGAATGCAGGCATTCCGCTACTGGGCATTGGCGTGCGAGCGCCGCGTGATGTGCAAGAAGGCAATGTTTTCAAACTTGCGGAGGCCACCGCTGAACTGTTGGGTTGCCCAGGAGTGGTAGTACGAAGCGATGTTGTGGCGAATACGGATTATGTTGGAGAAGGATATGGCATACCGGCGCCGAGCACGCTTGAGGCAATAGCTCTGTTTGCGCAGCTCGAAAGTATCTTGCTCGACCCGGTTTATTCGGGTAAGGGCGCAGCAGGACTGATCGACCTGATTCGTCAAGGACGGTTCGTCAAAGGGGAGCGTGTCGTGTTCCTGCACACAGGTGGCTCAGCGGCTCTTTTTGGTTATGGCAACTGTTTTACCGATAATTTGCAACAAGGCTAGACAAAGGTGACTTGATTTAGCATTGATGCAAGTGTTATCAATGTAGATATAGGAAGTAGAGTGTAGGTACTCGTCATCCAGTTTTTCCATAAGCTTGGTGGCAATTCGCGGCATTGATTCTCATCAAGGGGAGACTTGAAATTGAAAAAGCTAAATTTTAAACCGGTGGTATTTGCATCCGCCATGATGGTGGGTAGCGGCAGTGCAATGGCTGCTGAAAGTGTCAATATTGGTGCGCCGGCGTGGACAGGTGCTCAAGCAATCGCTCATCTGATACAGGAGATTGTTGTTACGCGTATTGGTGGTACGGCTGAACTAGTGCCCGGTAATAATGCGGCAATATTTCAGGCGATGGATCAGGGCAAGGGTGATATCGATGTGCACCCGGACGTTTGGTTGCCGAACCAACAAACCTTTACCGACAAGTACGTCGATGGTGCAGGTACGGTTGCGCTCAGCAGCAACTACTATGAAGGCAAGCAAAGCTTCTGTGTGTCAAAAGCATTTTCTGAAGCCAATAATGTCACGTCCATTTTTGATCTTGCTCGCCCCGAGATTGCCAAATTGATGGACAGCGATGGTAACGGTAAAGGTGAGATCTGGATCGGTGCGCCCGGTTGGGCGTCTGCCAACGTCAATGAGGTCAAGGTACGTGATTATGGTTTGATGCCGTTCATGGAGCCGATTCGTGCCGATCAAGCGGTAATGACTGCGCGTGTCGGCGATTCGGTCAAGAAGAACGAAGGCTATGCTTTCTATTGTTATTCACCGCATGCCATCTGGTTCCAGCATGACATTGTCCGTCTTGAAGAGCCTGCGTTTGACCCTGAAAAGTACATCGCCTTGCAACCATCCGATGATCCTGATTGGTTCAAGAAATCTAAAGTCATGACCGAGGACGCACTGAAGAAAGTCCAAATTGCCTATTCAAAGTCATTGGCGGAGCGTTCCCCGGCTATTGCGGATCTGTTGGCAAACATCGCGCTTGATGGCGATGTTGTCAGTAGTTTTGCCTTTGAGATCGAAGGTGGAAAAGATCCGGCCGATGTGGCCAAGGAATGGGTCGCAGCCAATTCGGATCGCGTTGATTCATGGCTCGGTTTGTAGGGTTGCTGGTTTAAGTCAGTTATTTGTTGTTACACGTGGCATCAGGACCTTCGAAAGCTTGCCCGAGCGGTATGCTGAAAAACTCCTTCGGAGAAGCGTCCTGATGCCACGTGCCCAACCGCCCAAGAGACGTGTCAAATTCGCATGAGCGTGAGTGTGAGTGAATCCGCCGCCATTGCCCTCAAGGATGTTTGGAAGATCTTTGGCGACAAGGCTGACGTTGCCTTGGCCGATATCAGAGCCACGGGTATTGGAAAATCTGAAGTACTGGAAAAATACAACTGCGTTGTTGGTGTTGCTGACGTCAGTTTTGATGTACAGCCTGGCGAAATTTTCTGTGTGATGGGTTTGTCTGGCAGCGGCAAATCAACGTTAGTCCGGCACATCAACCGATTGCTTGAGCCAACTGCAGGTTCCATCATGGTTAATGGTGCTGATGTGATGGCGCTGAGCGCTCAAGCGTTGCGACGTTATCGCAATGAACACATCGCGATGGTGTTTCAGAATTTCGCATTGATGCCACATCGCTCGGTGCTTGACAATATTGCCATGCCGCTGGAAATTCGTGACATCCCCAAGAACAAGCGTCTTGAAATTGCGCAAAGAAATCTCTCGATGGTTGAGCTTGATGGCTGGGGCAACAAGTTTGCCCATGAGCTATCCGGTGGCATGCAACAACGAGTGGGCCTGGCGCGTGCACTCGCTGCCGATCCCGAGATTTTGCTGATGGATGAGCCTTTCAGTGCACTTGATCCATTGATCAGGCGGCAACTGCAGGATGAGTTCATGAAGCTGTCATCAGTCATGCAAAAGACGACTGTGTTCATTACACATGATCTTGATGAGGCAGTCAGAATTGGTGACCGCATTGCGATCATGCGAGACGGGCGGGTGGTACAGATAGGTACACCGGAGGAAATCGTCATGCACCCGGCAGACGATTATGTATCCGAATTTGTCGCTGGTATTTCAAGGCTTAAGGTCGTGCGGGCGCATGCGGTCATGCAAACGGTCGAGGATGGCGCCGAGACGATGCTTCGTGATGATGCGCCAAGCTTTGCTCCGGATGACAACTTGTCTGTTCTGATCACGGCTGCTATTGATTATGAGGGCGCTCTTCGCGTGGTAGATGCGTCTGGCAAAACAGTGGGTTGTATCAACCGAACTAATTTGTTGAGGACGGTTATCGAAGGAACAGAAACCTCATGAGTCGTGATCAAAACGCCCTGAGTACTGCTGGCGATTCAATTGAAGCCATTGATTCAGTGGAAAGGGCGGATACCAGGAGTCTGATTGGCGAGTTTGTCGAAACGAATCCGGATTACTACACGCGGAAGTTCAAGATTATCGGTGAAAAAACCGGTTTCGCGTGGACATTCAACTGGGCCGCAGCGCTGCTTGGCCCTGTCTGGTTCGGCATGCGAAGTCTATGGAAGTGGGGCTTGCCGTTTGTCATGCTCGAAATGTTTGCCTATATCCAGATTGCGCGCGGTTGGTTTGGCGATCTTGGCGCTGATGCACTGGATCGCATTGCACAGATTCAGGGTACCTTGGCGTTTCGCAAAGAGCAGCTGGCGGCCGCGATTGAAAAGAAAGCGGACAATGTACCTGTGTTTGAAAGAGCCATTGCTTCACTCGAGCAGGCTATTACCGATATCCAGGCAGAGGCCACAGCCGCTCAGGCCGCAGGTGTATCAATAGCACTTGCCGGGCTTGCCATGTTGATAGTCGTGAAGCTGCTGCAAGGCTTTGTTGCCAACTCGGTTTTTGAAAAACGCTATTTCAACTGGCTATCGGATAAAAGCCTGCCTTCCGGTCTCAACACTTCACGTACGTTCGCAAGTGCGGGTTTTGTTTTTCTGACCATCGTGGTCAGTGTTATCCATTACGCGTTTCCGGCAAAGTACAACTTTCTTGCACAATTTCCAACAACCAGTTCCATCCGTTTGACTGCTATCAGTTGGGTAGAACGATTCTTTGGCTGGATGACAGAAAAAGGTGATTGGTTATTTACCCTGATCACCCGCGGTATTCGGTGGGTGCTCGACAACCTAGAATTGATATTTGTAGATACACCGTGGATTGTTATAGCAAGCTTTATCATATTGCTGACCGCTTTGTCGGCAGGCAGGCGGGCTGCAATATTTTCTGGTGCTTTTCTCGCCTATATGGGCTTTCTCGGTTTTTGGGAAAAGGCCATGACGACACTTGCTCTTTTGGGCACGGCAGCTGTGCTGAGCATCATCATTGGTATTCCGCTTGGCATGTTTTGCGCGCGCCGGCCACGGATATATTCCGTCATTCGCCCGATCATGGATTTCATGCAAACGATGCCGGCGTTTGTCTTCATGATTCCGGTCATTGCATTTTTTGGCACCGGAAAGCCCGCCGCGGTTGTAACAACAATGATCTTTGGTGGTACGCCGGTTGTTCGTCTGACTGTACTCGGCCTGCGCGGGGTGCCAGAGTCGATTCGGGAGGCCGCTATCGCCTATGGCGCCTCGAAGTGGTACTTGCTGCGAAAGGTAGACCTGCCGCTGGCCGCACCGTCAATTCTTGCTGGTATCAATCAAACCATCATGCTGAGTCTGGCGATGGTGGTCGTTGCCTCTCTGATTGGAGCCAAGGGGTTGGGCGAGGATGTGCTCGAAGCCCTGCAATATGCCAGTGTGGGTCAAGGTATACTGGCGGGATTCGCCATATTGTTCTGTGCCTTGATTCTTGATCGAGTTGTGCAGGGTAAAAGAAGTTGATTAATGCATGTAGTCTCAACGCCGTCATCCGATGCTGCCAATTCATTGTCAAAGGCGGTAACCTCGTTTATATACCGTAAGCCTGACACGGCAAACCATCTACACAAAGCGCTCGAACACGATCCGCAATTCGCACTCGCGCATGCGGTCTCGGGTCTCATGTTGTTCGGGGCCCGTTCCGTGTCGCTGACAAGCCTGGCACACGAGGCTTTATTAAAAGCGCAACAACATCGGGGTGGCGTCAATCGGCGCGAGTTTCTCTATATTGAAGCATTGGAACTCGTCTTGTCGGGACAGTTAAAAGCTGCGGTCAGAGTATATGAGGCCATTCTTGAGACACATCCCACCGATGCCTTGGCGTTGGCTCTGGCGCAGAGCGAATTGTTCTGGTTAGGTGATATGCATTGGTCTGCGCGCATCTCGTCCAGCGTCGATAAATACTGGACTCCCGACGTGCCAGGCTATACGGCTTATCTGGCCATCCGGGCATTTGATCTTGAGGAACTTAATCAGTTCAGTGAAGCAGAGCGCGTGGCTCGTGAAGCAGTAGAGCTTGATCCTGGGAATATCTGGGGCACACATGCTATTGCGCATATCATGTTGATGCTGAATCGCATTGATGAGGGAAGTGCCTGGATGCGTGAGCGTCAGCATCTCTGGACGTCGGCCAATCAGATGCAGTTTCATCTGGCCTGGCATCAGTGCCTGTTTCTTCTCGAGCAGAATGCGCAGGACGAAATCCTCGATATCTACGACAAGCGTGTGCGAAATCGACAACATGCCTTGTGTGAGGCCTTGCCTGATCTGTACATTGATATACAAAATGGTGCGAGCTTGTTATGGCGACTGGAGCAGCGTGGCGTGAATGTTGGCAATCGTTGGGAAGAACTCGCCGAGGTCATGACGCCAAGAATTGATGATATGAGTAATCCGTTTACCAGTGCGCACACCGCATTGGTATTGACCGCTACAGGGCAGCATGATGATTGCCAGAGACTACTTGATTCAATGCGTTCATTTTCACAGGATGCGTCGCATGATCTGGCCTCGCGTTATGCAGACGCCGCGATTCCCTGTGCCCAAGCGGTCATGGCCCACAGACGTGGTGATCATGCTGAGGTTGTCAGGCATCTTGCGCCAGCGCGAACTGCACTGTGGCAGATGGGTGGAAGTCATGCGCAGCAGGACATATTCCATCAGCTACTGGCCGATTCGGCAAGCAAACTGGGCGATCAGAAACTGCTCGTGAGCTTGCTTCGGGAGGTCGAGCAAATCGGTTTTACAGCGCCGATCGACCGCGCAGGTTATCAACACGGCTGACACCTGCGCTTGTTTTAAACGGGTACGGCGACCATCGCCATGAAGTCGCCGATTTTTACCAGTCCCGGAAAGTGTCTGCCACAAAGAATACCGCTGCGTTTGGCGTGATAAACCACAGGTTCCTCTCCATTGCGCTCGCATGACCAGACCCGTGCAATAGTGTCTCCTTTGGTGACTGGCTGACCCAGATCGATAAGCGGTTCGAACATCCCTGCATGTTCAGAAAATACAAAGCAATCACCGTCCGGCATGTCGAGATTGGTGGTCGGTGCTGTCTCAGAATCGCCTTTGAGAATGCCGGCGTGGATAAGTAGATTTCTGATGCCTTTTCTGGCAATAGCAACTGTTTTCGCTGTTGCTGATCCGCCACCGCCGAGTTCGGTTGAAACAAATACCTTGCCTTGATTTTCAACTGCGGTGTCGTACATGCCGACATTGTCAATTTCTAAAAGCTTTACAGAGTATGGCGCATTGAAGGCTTGTACGGCTGCCATGCAAGCTTGTTCCTGTTGCTTGTTTTCAAGCACATGAGAGGCAGCAAACGGCACGAAATCCAATGTCTTGCCGCCTGAGTGAAAGTCCAGAACGATATCTGCCATCGGGATAAGCCTTCGCTCGAAATAGTCAGCGATTTTTTCGGTTACCGAACCATCGGGTCGCCCCGGGAAGCTTCGGTTTAAATTGCCCTTGTCGATCGGTGATGTACGCGTGCCCGCTCTGAATGCTGGATAATTGAATGCCGGGATAATGATGACTGTTCCCGAGATGTTGTCTGGCGACAGTGTTAATGCAAGCTCGTGTAAGGCTATCGGACCCTCATACTCATCACCATGATTAGCACCGGTCAATAATGCCGTCGGTCCAGCACCTCGCCGAATCACGCTGATCGGAATCATGACGCTGCCCCAGGCTGAGTCATCCCGGCTATAGGGGAGTTGCAGAAAGCCGTGATGTCGGCCATCCTGATCGAACGGGATCGTGGCAGTAATCGGATTCGGCTTCATCTATTTTTTGACAATCAGTCTGCGTGGAAAGTTGGCAAGACATTCAGGTTCGCCATCACGAACGATAATACTCTCTGTGATTTCGAACCCCCAGCCATCCATCCATAGTCCGGTCATGAAATGAAACGTCATGTTCTCTTGTAGTTCTGTTGTGTCTCCTGCTCGTAGCGACATGGTACGTTCACCCCAATCGGGCGGATAGGACAAACCAATCGGATAACCCGTTCGATTGTCCTTCTCGATACCGTGCTTTTTAAGTACAGAGAAGAACGCCAAGGCGACATCCTCGCAGCGGTTGCCTGCGCGTGCTTTTTCAAGCCCTGCATCCATTCCCTCAAGCACAGCTTGCTCGGCATTCAAAAAGGTGCGGGTGGGTTCTCCGAGGAAGACGGTTCGCGACAAAGGGCAGTGATAGCGACGATAGGCGCCGGCTATTTCGAAGAATGTTCCTTCACCGGATTGCATGGGTTTGTCATCCCAGGTCAGATGCGGTGCGTCTGCGGCCGGCCCTGATGGCAACAACGGTACGATAGCCGGGTAGTCGCCGCCCGCGCCCAGCTCATCGCTGTAACGTAGCCCTGCATCGTAAATGTCAGCCACCAGATCGCATTTACGTATGCCCGGTTCGATGTTATCAACAATACGTTGATGCATGCGTTCGACAAACTTGCCTGCCGTACGCATGTAGTCAAGTTCAGTTTCGGACTTTATGGCGCGTTGCCAGTTGACCAGGGCCGTGGCATCGATAAAGTGGGCTTTTTTCAATTGCGTCTGTAAGGATAAAAATGCTTTGGCTGAAAACCAATAGTTATCCATCTCGACGCCAATGCGAAGTTTGTCCCAGTGACGTTCACGCAATTTCTCACACAAGTAGTCCATGGGATGATGCTCGACTGACTGCACATAGTGGTCGGGATACCCAATAATGTTGTCGTGATTGAGAAAGCTGGTTCGCTTTGCCCCATTGGTATCTTGTGATCGGCCAAACCAGACGGGCTCAGCGTCATGAGTCAGTGCCACACATTGATGAACGTAAAACGACCATCCGTCATAACCCGTCAGCCAGGCCATATTCGATGGGTCGGACACAATCAGCAGCTCGATTTCCGCCATCTGCATCGCATGTCGGGTTTTTGCAATCCGATTGGCGTATTCCTCGGTACTGAAGTGCAGGGTGGGAGAGCTTTGCATCAAATTCGTATCTCTTGCGTCGCGTGTTTTTCCGGTGTCCATAATCGCGAGATGCTCGCTGTTAAAGCCTTGAGCACGGAACACTGATCATGGCATGTATGTCTGCCCTTTGCCAAAGAACCGTTGGTGACCCACACCAACGGTGGTAGCTATACAAGAGCGTCCGGCATACCGGAGTATCTAAAACAACACCCAAGTAGGTCAATCAGAGATCACCAGCAACACCATAACTCGGAGCAACCGAAGGATTGATTGCCCGGTTCAAATAATCAAGCATCTGGGGTTCGTAGTCTGTCCAAAGACGTCGAAGTTTTTTCACGGGATCTTCATCGTCCCAATCCACGCGCAGATCAACCAAAGGAAACGGCATGCGATCAGCCACAATCAAGGCGGCTGAATGTACTGGACCTTCCTCGCCACCTGCAGCAATGCCAGCCTCAAGTCCCATTAACAGTCGCTCGGCAAGGTGTGCATCAGTGGATGCCAGAAAGCCTTCGCTCATCGCGACGGGTACATTTTCGCTGGACAGAAGATTGCCGGCAGCAACACAATGTTCGGCTTCATGGACCTTGTTGGTGCCGAGTATTTCGTCGCCAGTAAAGTGTGCCGTATTGCCTTTGACATCGACTGCAGTGAGTTGTCGGTAACCGATGTTGTCTCGTCCGGCGACAACTTTGGCGATGGCCGATATCGCATCATGACCTTCTTGCATTCGATCCAGCACCAGTGTAGCCAGGTGTGGATCGGTCACATTTTGGGTGGCAACTGCGCCGACGCCTGCACGCGCATGTGGGCATCGGGAGCCCACACATATTGATGAGGTTGTAATGGCTACACCAAACTTCCCGGTACGTGCACAGTGGCCAGCGATGGAAAAGGTCACAACATCTCCTCAGGTTGGACGTAAATCACGCGATATCATTACATAGACGGTGCGCAAGGTAAGCCTGAAAATCATGTATCGAGCGTTCGAGCCAGCTTAATGGTCCCGATTCAGCAAAAGCGGACTCGGATCCCGAAAAGATACCTTCGACGACATGCTGATCTTCGGCATTTACCTGGTCAAAAAATTGGAGCAGTTCTTCAGTCCAGGTGTCGATGTCTTCGATGGTCGCATAAACCTCTGGCGCGATCGCTATGCCAAAACGCACCATTACTTTACCAATGCCGTTGGGTCGAAGCGACAAGTACCATAGATGATCTGGCGCCAGAACGTACATATGCGACGGGAATACGGTTGGCATGACAGATGTGTAGCGCCACTTGCCTTTCAGTATCTTGTTGTCCTTGTGCGCACGCCCATAGGTCGCATCATTTTCTTTGGGAAACGTCTGATAGGTGAAGGCATCATAAGTCTTTGCTGGAAACTCCACTTTATCAACGGGCATCCAGGCACCGACCGTTGCCTTGTGTGCAACGGGCAAGTGATAACCTTCCATGAAATTTTCAGTCAGTAATTTCCAGTTGGTGTCCCATTCATGATCCTGTGTGACTATGTGCTTGTACTCAGCCATGTTGAAACGCTTGACGACTTTATCCAGTGCCGACAAGGACTCACTGAGTGGTGGCGCTGACTCATTGAGCGTGACATAAATCCAGCCGTGCCAGATCTCGGTTCGAAATTCGGGTAGGCAGGTCTTGCGCTTTTCGAACGTCTTGTGCTCGTTCATTTGGCCGGCGATCTTGAGTTTGCCATCAAGATCGTAAGTCCAGGCGTGATACGGGCAGATCACGCGTTTACTTTGTCCGCTGCCTTCGAGTAGTTGCATCATGCGATGCCTGCAGACATTCGAGAAGGTTCTGATTCGGCCTGTCGTATCGCGAATGCAGAATATTTTTTCGCTGGCAATGCTGTAGGTCAGGTAGTCACCGGTATCAGGGATTTCACTGGCCAGACCGGTACACACCCAGTCCTGTTTCCAGATATTTTCTGTCTCTAAAGCTGCGATATCTTCATTGCGAAAAAGTTGTGGAGGGGTACTCCTGGCGCTTTGTCTGTTCAAGGCAGCTGTTGTCGACAGCGCTTCAAGTAGTTCGTGGGTATCGTTGACCATGGCGATGAGCTCGTAGTTGGACTCCGGGTGCTAGCGTTTCCAGTTCTCGGGACCTACTTATAATTTGTGAAATTTCAATCGTCAATCGTCAATTGGCGGTCGTCAGTGTCCGATTGTCGCGTTGTCAGGTATCCAGTCTCAAGAATCCAGTATTCAGTATCAGGAATCAGGTATCACTGCAGTCACTTCGATCTCGACCACCCATTCCGGACGGGCAAGTGCGGGTACGACAATACCCGTGGAACAGGGGTGCACACCTTTCAGCCAGTGCCCCATTTCCTGATAGACGGCTTCGCGATAACGGATATCGGTCAGGTAAACCACGATGCGGCAGACTGCTTCCATGGTGGTACCTGCTTCTTCCAGCAACATCTGGATATTCTGCATGGTCTTTTCGGTTTGTTTGGTGGCATCACCGATATGCAGGCTTTCGCGCGTGTTCAGGTCCTGAGATACCTGACCCCGTAGAAACACCATCGTGCCTTTTGCCACCACGCCTTGACTCAAGTCGTTGTCGAGCTTCTGTTCCGGATAGGTTTCTTTGGTGTTGAATGGGCGAATGCGTTTATGCATTGTCATTGTTTGCTTTCCTGTTGCTTGCCATAGACCTTGTCAGAAAGTCCGGCTGCCTTGTGCGCGAAATCCAAAGGACCATTCCAGTCGAAGTTTCGATATACCGCGGCGAGCTGTGCAAATGGAGGGGACTGGGCAAACAGCTGAAACGTAAGCCTGTGTCCTGCGTAGTCGGAATTGAGGAGATCGCGTGCCATGGCAAGGAGTTTACGCCGGTCGTCTGCAACCCATGATTCATTAATCGAATAAAACTTGTCCATCCACGGCTTCGTACCTGGTGCCTTGAAGGTGGCGGCATCGGGTGTGACACAGATCTGGCCACCACAAAGTTCGCGGGCCATATGCATCATTCGGGGCAGATTACTTAAGGCGTGTACGCGTCCTGACATCAACAGAGACTGGTTGGGCATCAAGAGCCCGTTAGGGCTTTTTTCTCCAGTCGCCACAGCGGCGGTCAGATGAGCGTTGATGCCTTCGCGCCAGACTGCAAGCTCCGAGAGTTTCTCTTGAACGGCTTGCTGCTTTTCAAGGCCGGTTTGCTTGACGTTCCAAAGCGCCGCTCCGATGATCAGGTCAGCGTAGGAAAGTGTGCGTTGAACAAAAGGGAAAGCAGAGTAGCGGTGTAATGTTGTTCGGATGAAGAACGCAGCTTTGGTGTGTTGATAGAACAGTATGTCCTCCCACGGCACCAGAACGTCGTCGAGAATCATCAAGGTATCAACCTCATCGCAACGACTTGACAAGGGGTAGTCGTCTGCGTTGCGATTGGCGAATCCACTGCGGCAAATATGCTTGACACCAGGGGCGTTCATTTTAATGATGCAACCCAACGCGTAGTCGGATAGTTTTTCATTGCCCCAATTGGCAATGGTTGGTTTCAAGAAAGCCTGATCAGCGTACGCTGCGGCAGTCTCATACTTTGCACCGCGAATGACAATACCTGCATCGGTTTCACGTACAACGTGCACGAGCATGTCAGGGTCCTGATCCTGTGGTGCCTTGGATCGATCGCCTTTCGGATCGGTATTGGCGGAAACATGAAAAGGATCAGCCTTGATCACATCTTGTATATGGTGTTCGATGTTTCTGGCAAAGCGGGGATCGATTTCATTCAGGATGTCCTTGCCGTCCCATAGCGACCACATTTCTCCAACGGTTTCGTCACCCATGCGCGTGACAACACCACCCAGGTCGTGCATTACGTGGTCAACCGCGCGGCGTTTGTCTTCCCAGTCTTTTTGTTCATAGGGCAGGCGCGAGCCAATGGCGAAACGCTCGCCTTCCTCCTCGTAGGTCATGACATCTTGCGTCGTTGCTTCGTGCTGCATGTCATAAATGCGTGCCCGTGCATCAATCACTGGCTTGAATGCAGGGTGGTTTGGCACATCCTCGACACGTTCGCCGTTGATCCAGACCTCACGTCCATCACGAATCGAGTCACGATACTGCTCGCCGGTCTTGATCATAGGGTTCTCCGAAGGGTCAAATTCGCTAGATTGTCCTCTAAAATGCTGAATAAATAAAATACATTTTTATCTTATGCATTTGCTGCGAGCAATAACAATCGTGGCGGCACACGCCAGGGTTCCGCTGGCGTGTGTTCTTTTTCAAGCAATCATTAATGATTTGACCAGACAGTTTCGTTGATCATGTGAATAGGCGTACCGGCAGCATACGCATTGATTTGTTCATAGATGTCGGCGAACTGCATATTCAATTCGTCTTCAGTTACATAGCCAATGTGTGGTGTAGAGATAACGTTGGGGTGATTGACGACAGGATCATCAACTTGTGTAAAGGGTTCTTCGTCAAACACATCAAGCGCCAATCGACCCGGCGGTTGGCGATTTATGACTGCTTCCAAAGCGCCTGATTCGACAATCCCGGAACGGGAAGTGTTGATAAACGTGGCGGATGGTTTCATCGTGAGCAGATCAACCTTTTTGATAATCCCGCGAGTGTCGGGTTTCAATCGGACATGCACTGAAACAAAGTCTGATTCGGTGAAAAAATCCTCGCGTGAGTTAGCTACTGTCACACCGTCATCTGCGGCGCGAATCCGTCCTGCGTCTGATGCCCACCATATAACCTTCATTCCAAACGCATCCGCATAAGCGGCAACTTGTTTTGCGATACGCCCGTAGCCATAAAGTCCCAGTGTGCGGCCGCGCAGCGTTTGGCCCACGGCCATTTGCCAGTGACCTTTTTGTAGCGAGGACATTTGTTGCGGAATCTGTCGTGCCGAAGCCAGCATCAAGGCGAAGGTCATTTCCGCTGCGGCAATGGACGGGGTATCCGAATGCATATTCGAGCATAACAAGACGTTTTCGTTTGTGCAGGCGTCAACATCAACGTGAGGATATACGCTACGTTGCGAGATCAATTTGAGATTGGGCAGTTTTTGTAGTAATTCTGCGGTTACCGGTGTACGTTCGCGAAACAGTACAAGCGCCTGTGCATCAGCAAGACGGGTGGCCAGAACATTGACATCTTCTTCGTGATCATTCCAGATGGTGACATCATGATTTTTCAGTAGTTCGTAGCTGGACAGTGTTCGAAGCGTATCGAACCAGTCGTCAAGAATATGGACTTTCACGCGGTGGATTCTCCTTGGTTGTGCAAAGGAATTCGGACAGTTTGATGTATATTTCAGCGATTCTGGCTGCGAATTTACGTGCCCTTGCCGCGCCTGTTCAATAGTCGCATCATCAAGGGTGCGCAGGTAATCACAAGGAAGATCCGCGTCAAGTGGTGAACAATAACAAATCCCAGGTCGGCACCAACCACAATTGCGAGTACGGTCATTTCAGCCTGTCCGCCTGGTGCAAAGGCGAGAAAACCCTCAAGCGCCGCGGCACGTCCGGTGAGTACAACGATTTCTGTGAAGATCAGTGCCAACATGGCGAGTATCGCGACAAACACGACTCCGGCGAAAACCACTCGCCTCAGCTCTGACAACGTGACACCGACATAGCCGACGCCAATGCCGGTTCCGATGAGGAGTTGTGCCGCGAGAATAGCCTCGGCCGGTGGACGATTCTCGATCAGGCCGGACAGTGTCAGAATGGTTGTCAGGATCATCGGGCCCAGAATGGAGGCACCAAAGAGTTTCAGTCGCTCGGCAATTTTCCAACCAGCGAGCGCGGCGATCACCATAAGCACCAACTGCGGTATCGGGATTGAGCTGGCGGGCTTTCCGATGGGGGCGTCGAGCGATGCGTCAAAACCTGCAGTGAGAATGATCGGCGCCAGCGTGACAATCAACAAGACGCGAGTTGCATGAATCAAAGACAAGGCTCTGCCATCACCACCGGCCTCTGTTCCAAAGATGACCATGTCCTGCAGACCACCCGGCATCGCCGCGTAGTAGGCGGTGACTTTGTCAAACCCGCACCAGCGATGAAAAAACGGTACACCAATAATGCCTATCGCAAAAATATACACCGGTATCAGCAACACAGAACCCAGCATGTCCGGAATGCGATGTAGAACTTCTGGTGTAAAGGAAGCACCTACGGCAACACCGAGCACGGTACGCGCCGCAACCGATATCTGACCAAATCCTTGCATAGGACGTTGGAGCAATGCGGCGATAAGGCAAAAAGCCATTGGGCCAAACATGAAAGGCAAGGGGATATTCATCAGATCGAATATCAAGGCCCCGGTTAAGGCGATGACAAACGTTTCAAGTCGATGTCTATCGAGCATGGCCAGAGAAAAACTGATGGGTTTGGGTATCCTTTGCTTTACGCGTCGCGTCAATCGCGAATGTTACACACCTGCTAGCGTGACTGTATACAATGGCGCACATGTTGAATTTTGATCCTTCTGACAGATTGTGGGATGTCGTGGTCGTTGGTGGTGGAAACGCAGCGCTCTGCGCGGCTATTGAATCTGCCGAACAAGGCTGCAAGGTACTGGTACTGGAATCTGCGCCCGTTTCCTCCCGCGGTGGCAACTCACGTCACACTCGCAATTTCCGCTGTATGCATCAGCTGCCGGTTGCACAACTGACTGACAGCTACATGGATGACGAGTATTGGCAAGATTTGTTGAAGGTAACAGATGGCAATACCGACAAAGAGCTTGCGATGCTCGCGATACACGAGTCTGAAAATTGTCTGCACTGGATGGCGGAACACGGTGTCCGTTTTCAACCTTCATTGACAGGGACGCTGTCACTGAGTCGAACCAATGCATTTTTTCTCGGTGGTGGAAAAGCGCTTGTCAATGCGTATTACAACCAGATAGAAAAGCTGGGGGTTGCAGTTTTGTATGAAGCAACGGTGACGAGCATTTCTCTGGACAAGGATGTGTTTGAGTCGCTACAGGTGGAGATCAACGGTGAATTGTCAACGGTTCGTGGTAAAACCTTGGTGCTCGCCAGTGGTGGATTTCAGGCTGATACCGACTGGCTGGCCCGCGCCTGGGGTCCCGCGGCAAAAAATTTTCTGATCCGCGGAACACCTTATAACCGTGGTCTCGCGCTACGAGCCATGCTCGATCTCGGCGCCAGTTCAGTAGGGGATCCCACCCAGTGTCATGCAGTTGCCATTGATGGGCGAGCGCCGAAATTCGATGGTGGGATCGTCACACGGCTCGATTGCGTCCCGTTTTCAGTCGTACTCAATAAACACGGCGAGCGATTTTATGATGAGGGTGAGGATGTCTGGCCGAAACGTTACGCGATCTGGGGTCGACTGGTTGCCGCCCAAACTGATCAAGTGGCCTTTTCGCTGATTGATAATCGCGCGGTTGAATTGTTCATGCCCTCTGTGTTTCCGCCGGTTTCTGGAAACACCATCGAGGAGCTGGCGATCAAGTTGGAGCTGCCTGTAAATCAAGTGGTCGATACTGTTGAACAATTCAATGCTGCTTGTAGCGATGGACCTTTTGATTCCAACGCGCTTGATGGTCTGTCCACGGTTGGCTTGGATCCTGAAAAGACCAATTGGGCGCGACCACTAACCGAGCCGCCTTTTCACGGGTATTTGTTAAGACCGGGCGTCACCTTTACCTATCTTGGGCTTAAGGTCGATGCTACTGCACGAGTGATGAATCCCGAGTCTCGTTATAAAAACATCTGGGCTGCTGGTGAAATCATGGCTGGCAGTATTCTTGGACAAGGTTATCTGGCAGGATTCGGTATGACGATTGGAACGGTCTTTGGTCGAATTGCCGGTCAACAGGCAGCGGCACATGTCTGATTCGAGCATTGACGAAGCGCGACGACAAACCGCAATTTGTAATGCCTGTCGTTATTGCGAGGGATTCTGTGCCGTCTTTCCCGCGATTCAGCGACATCGACAATTTAACCTGCATGATGTAGTTCATCTGGCCAATCTGTGCCATAACTGCCGCGCCTGTCATTATTCCTGTCAATATGCCGCGCCCCATGAATTCGCCATCAATATACCCGCCACGTTGGCTGAGATCAGAGTCGATAGTTGGGAGCGTTATGCCACGCCAAAATTCATGGCAACAGCCTTTCAACGGCATGCCGTGCCGATTGCCTTGATGCTGGTTGTTGCATTTACGTTCTTTATGCTGCTGATTGGCCTGTTACCTGATTCCAATCCGGAGGCTGTGGGTTTCTATCGCTACCTGCCACATACATTGATGGTTCTGGTATTTACTCCTGCGTTCCTTTTTCCGTTGTTTACGATTGCAATGTCAATTCGTCGGTACTGGATTGACACAGGTGGAACCCGGCTTCACACGCGGCACTGGCGATCCTCATTTGCCGAGATGGTTTCAATGCGAAATCTCGCAGGTGGTCAGGGCCAGGGTTGTAATTTTGAGCAAACGGATCATTTTTCCAATGCTCGGCGCTATTTACATCAACTCACGGTTTTCGGTTTTCTTCTTTGTTTTGCGTCGACGTCGAGCGCTACTGTCATGCATTATTTCTTCGACCTGCCCGCACCCTATGCGTGGTACACCTTGCCGAAATTGTTTGGTGTGAGCGGTGGTGTTGCCCTGACCGTTGGATGTGCTGGCCTTGCGATGCTGAAATTGCGGGCTGATACGGAGCTTGGTGCAAAAAATGTCTGGGGTGCTGAGATGGCCTTCGTTTTGTTACTCGGTCTCACAGGATTCACCGGCTTGGTCTTGTATGCCGTAACTGGAACGGCACTCGTTGGCATTGCGTTGGCGGTACATCTTGGTTTTGTACTGACGCTATTCCTGCTGTTACCGTATTCCAAAATGGTGCATGGTTTTTTTCGCGTGGCCGCCTTGCTGCGTGAAGCGCAGTTAAGAGAAAGTTGACTTAAATTCTGCTTGGCGCTTAATGCATTCTGTCGTCCATCGGTCAGTCTATGGTGGGTAGAGTGAGTACCGCATTCAAACCTGCGTCAGATGGTAAAAACCCAAATTGCCCACCGTGGTTTTTGGCAACTGTTTGCACAATGCTAAGTCCTAGACCGCTACCGTTGCCGGTGTTGATCTGTCCAAATCGTTCCAGCGCTTTTTGTTGTTGTTCTTTGGATATTCCACATCCATTGTCGCTTACGCTAATTTGCACGTTGTGGTCTTTGCGTTGTACCGATACGATTATTGTTGTCAGATGTTGACCACCGTGAATAAGCGCATTGTCGATCAGGTTTGCCACGGCTTCACGAATCATCAACGGATCGGCATTGATCGTGATAGCGGGCTCTGTCACCTCAAGATCGATGGATATAGTTTTCTTTTTTAATGGTAGGCATTTGTCAATTGCGGATTGCACAGTGTCGATAACATTCGTCAGCACGTAATATTCGTTAGTGGCCTGATTGGCTCGCTCAAAACTGAGAAGTTTGTTTGCCAGCTGATTTGCGTATTGGGCCGCTTCGTACAAATCATCTGTGCGTGAAAGCGCCTCTTCAGCCGAAGGCGCTGATTTGACCGCTTCGGCCATTGCCAGAACCCCGGCAACGGGATTACGCAGCTGGTGGGCTGCATTGGAAATGAATTCATTTTTCGCTTGCATGGAATCATCTACCTGATGGAGCAAGGAATTCAGGGTCTTGACAATACCTTTGACCTCTTCGGGTACGGGTCGCCGAATTGGGGTTAGATCATCCTTTGAGCGTATAGAGATGGCATTTTGCAGGTCGAGCAGTGGATGCAAGCCAAGCCTGACTCCAGCCCAGACAATCAGCCCGACGCTCGCGGCCAGTGCGGTAATGACTATAAAGGTTTGCCGTGCAAGGTCACGAACGAAAGCGTCTCGCACGGCGGTGTTTTGCCAGACCGTGAAATTGAATGCACCACGGAGTCCATCAATTTGCATGATGTCACGCAAGCGAACCACCCGCACATTTTCGCCGTGATAGACCGCATCAAAATAGATCAAGGGTTCGGTGTCGGGTTGGCTGTTGGCGACTGGTGGGGTGGCATAACCCGTGACAAAGACACCATCGGGCGCGTAGACGTGATAAAAAACACGTCCACCGGAGGTGTCGTTGATCAGATCGCGCGTTCTCAAAGACAGGGCGTCGCCATCGGAGCGAGCAATGTCCCGTGCAATGGAAAGTGCAGTTGAATACAGACTTTTGTCAAACCTTGAAGCCGCGTTTGTGCTGGTGTTTTGAAATGCCCAGTAGCCGATTCCTGCCGATACCAACAGTAGTGGTAGCAGGATGATCAACGTCAGTCGACTGCGAACAGAAAGCATAACGTCAATCAGTCCAGCACAACGATCTGATAACCAATGCTACGGCGGACTTGTATGCCCACTCGATAAGGTGCCAAGCGTTTGCGAAGGCGTGAGATGTAAACTTCAACAACCTTCTCGTCCATTTCGGTTCCCGTGCCGTACAACCGATCCAGAATCGATGACTTGGCGACACTTCTGCCTTGCGCTTTTATTAGAATTTCGAACAAGGCCAGTTCTCTGCGTGGCAATGGTAGCGGCTCACCGCCTGCAGTGACTTCTCGCGAGGTAACGTCCAGTGTCAGAGATCCGATGGACTCTTGAGCCACCACTTTTTGCGAACGGCGACGTGACAAGGCGCGAATTCTGGCTTCGAGTTCGGCCATCTCGAAAGGTTTGACAAGATAGTCATCCGCACCGGTATCAAGGCCGTTGACACGCTCTGAGGTGTCAGATCGTGCGGTCAACAAGATTACCGGGCGTTGGTCATTGCGTTTTCTCAGGCGCCTGAGAAGCTCGATGCCGCTGAGTCCTGGCAGATTGATATCCAGAACAATCAAATCTGCGGTGTCAGTGCATAAAAAGGTATCGGCATGGGCTCCATTGTGAATCATGTCGACAGCGTGACCTGCATCACGAAGTACATACGCAATGCCTTTGGCCATGCTGATGTTGTCTTCAATGACGACAATTTTCACAGATTGACCTGTTCTGAAAGGTTGGTGCAAGGTTCGCCATGCAGGGTAGCGGAGTCAAGCATTCGGTAGTCATTTGTAGAAATTCTGCGGTATCCGCCGGGCGCGACCAGTGTCGGATGAAAAAGGACATGTTATCCGGGAATACAGGGTTCTGACAATTTTATTGTCAGTATTTTTTGTCAGTGAAGCGTCCCGAAACAAGGCTGTTCTGGGCCAAAGAACAAGAGGTCTTAATCCTTATGTCGTTATTCAATTCAATTCAACGCTCGGTGATAGGTGCCGTCGCGGCAACATCACTTGTCATGGGCTCTTCGGCGATGGCGGAAGGTTTTGATCTGTCTGGTAAAACTGTGGAATGGGTCATTCCTTTTTCCGAAACAGGTGGTTCCGCCAAGTGGGCAAATTTTTACGCACCGTTACTGAGTGAAGCCCTGAAGGGTAATCCCACGGTTGTTGTCAAGTTCATGCCAGGCGCAGGTTCCACCAAAGGGGCCAACTGGTTCAACGAACAAAAATATAAGGACGGTACGGTTATTTTCGGATCGTCAGGCTCAACCCAATTTCCTTATCTTTTAGGTGATCCACGTGTTCGCTATGAATACAACGACTGGAATGTTGTTTTGGCGTCCGGTACCGGTGGTGTTGCTTACTTGCCACCGGATATGTCGGCAAAGCTCGATGGCATTGGCGCAGCGCCACTCAATGGTGAAGAGTTTATCTATGGTTCGCAAGGTGCAACTCGTCTGGATCTGGTGCCGTTGCTAGCCTGGGAAATGCTTGGCCTGAACGTTGAGCCTGTTTTTGGAATTAAAGGGCGCGGAGATGGCCGACTGATGTTTGAAAGAGGTGAAGCCAATATCGACTACCAAACTTCTTCATCGTATCTCAAGGGTGTTACACCACTTGTGGAAGCAGGCACTGCAGTTCCCTGGTTCAGCTTCGGGTCGGTAAACGCCGCGGGGGAAATTGTCCGTGATCCAACATTCCCTGATATGCCTTCATTCAAGGAAGTTTGCGAAGCGACTGATGGTTGCGAAACCTCTGGTGCGAGTTGGGATGCATGGAAAGCCTTTTTTGTTGCTGGTTTCCCCGCACAGAAGATGGTGTTTCTTGCCAACGGTGCGCCGGATGATGCAATTGCCGCGTATACCGCTGCATTTGAGGCCATCAAGGCACGTAGTGATTTTGCAGAAATCTCCAGTGGTCGTCTCGGTAAATACCCACAAATGACTGGCGAGGAAGCAACGACCGCATTGGCCAGTGCGACGCAAGTGCCCGGTGAAGCAAAAGCGTTTGTGGTCGACTGGTTGCAGGAGCGTTACGGCGTCTCACTGAAGTAATTGTTATCGCGTTTGGTATTGAAGGACTTTTGAGTCCTGATTCCGCAGTGTGCATTGACACGGACGTCAATGGGCATGCTATATAAAATATCTTTCATCACTATCTGGCCTGGCGCTTGGATACTCTGATTTCCGCTTTGGACGCGTTGTCGGATGCGGCCGCCCTGATATCACAAGCCAACGTGTTGGCCTATCTTGTGATGGGTGTCGTGATGGGTCTCGCGGTCGGGATTTTTCCGGGGCTTGGTGGCATAGCTGGACTCTCTTTGTTGTTGCCATTCATGTTCGGCATGGATCCGATTCTCGGTCTTGCACTGATGATCGGTATGGTCGCGGTGGTCCCAACCTCTGACACCTTCGCCTCTGTATTGATGGGTATACCCGGTTCGTCAGCGTCGCAGGCAACCGTGCTTGATGGGTTTCCGATGGCCAAAAATGGTGAGGCGGCGCGTGCCTTGTCGGCGGCGTTCGCATCCTCACTCTTCGGCGGTCTGGTTGGTGCGTCGTTCCTGACTATCTTCATACTCGTTGCCAGACCGATTGTGCTCGAGTTTCGGACACCCGAACTCTTGATGGTGACGATTTTTGGATTGTCGATGGTCGGGATTCTGGCTGGGCGTGTCGCCATTAAAGGAATTGTCGCCGCGGGTCTCGGCATGATGATCGGCACGATTGGCGAAGGTGACAGTTCCGGAGCCTTGCGTATGGCAAGCTATGACTTTCCTTATCTGACCGATGGGCTGAAGCTTGTTATTGTCGGGCTGGGCATCTTCGCGATTCCCGAAATCGTTGCCTTGCTAAGACAAGACAGAGCCATATCCGATCGTGCGGGTCTGGGCGGCGGTTGGTTGTCCGGGATCAAGGACTGGTTTGCCAATATCTGGTTGTCTGCACGTTGCTCACTGATTGGCGTAGTTGTCGGTGTTATTCCGGGGCTCGGTGGCTCGGTGGTTGACTGGATTGCGTATGGTCACGCGGTTCAGACCAGTCGTGACAAGTCCGGATTCGGCAGCGGCGATGTGCGTGGTGTCATTGGGCCCGAGAGTTCCAACAATGCCAAGGAGGGTGGAGGGCTTGTGCCAACCTTGCTATTTGGAATTCCCGGTAGCGGATCAATGGCCATCTTTATTGGTGCGATAGCCTTGCTTGGTTCGGGGCAGATTGAAGTTGGCCCATCAATGTTGAAAAACAATCTTGATGTCACATACGCGATCGTCTGGTTGCTGGCGTTGGCAAATGTTGTTGGCACACTGCTCTGTATTGCCAGTTCAGGCTTCATTGCAAAGCTAACCCGCGTTCGGTTCGCCTTGCTGGCACCGTTCCTGTTCATGATTATCGCGTTTGCAGCGTTTCAGTCCGGACAAAACCTGATGGACCTGGTTGCACTTTTTGCAATTGGGTTGCTGGGAATTCTGATGCGTCGTTTTGACTGGTCGCGTCCTGCATTTCTAATTGGCTTCGTGTTGTCTAATCCTGCCGAAACCTATGCCAACCAAGCGGTGCAGATTGCAAACTCGCGATTTCGTAAAGGCTTGAGTGAAGGTATCGAATACATATTCAGTCCTATCGTTATCGTGCTGCTGATTATTACTCTGATCTCGGTCGTGGTCGGCTTACGCCAGGCGAAAAGTCTGCTGGCAGAAGGGAAGGTGCCGTCAGGTAGTAAACGAGCACCGATGATATTTTTACTCTGCGTGCTGAGCTATTTGCTTATCGCATTTACCAATGCCTGGATGATTCCGGATTTTGCAGCCGCCGATCGTGTGTTCCCGGTCTTTGTCGGTGCGGTATCGATCGTGGGTGCGATGGTCCTGCTGGTTCAAATGATGTTTTCATCTGAGGCCCATCCCTTGTTCTCTGATAGTGAGGCCGATCCGGACTCGGATAATCAATATGGCCTGTGGCCCACGCTCGCCTGGTTTGCCTTGTTGTTAGGTCTGACTTCACTGCTTGGTTTTATTTTGGCCTTATGTATGTTTCTCGTGTCCTTTCTAAGGCTTCGAGCGAATAAATCCTGGACCTTCTCGGTCATCTATACGATGACAGCTTTGGCCTTGATGTGTACGATGGCCATGTTGTTGAACCGAGATTTTCCACCGGGCGTACTACAACATTACTTTACGTTACCGTGGCCGTTATCATGAATCAGACCCGCATCCCCTATGTATTCATGCGCGGTGGTACATCACGTGGTACCTATTTTAACCGGCATGATTTGCCCGCTGATCAGGATACTTTGGCTGACGTGCTCGTGTCAGTCCTGGGCTCTGGTCATGAGTTGAATATCGACGGTATCGGGGGTGGTAATGCAGTGACGATGAAGGTCGCGATGTTGTCCAAGTCGCCTGATCCCTGGGCCGATATTGACTACTTGTTTGCGCAAGTGTCGGTCACAGACAAACTCGTTGATTTCAAACCGAGTTGCGGCAATATTCTCTCCGGGGTTGCCCCTGCGGCTATCGAGATGGGATTGTTGGTTCCGGACTCGGAAGTCACGAGTGTCAAGATAAGAGCGGTAAATACCAATGCGCGAATTGTCGCCACCGTCAATACGTTTCCAGGCGGCGTTGTCTATGAGGGAGATGCTGCGATCGACGGTGTACCCGGCACAGCAAGTGCGATTCAGCTTCAATTTATGGATACGGTTGGCGGTGCCACCGGTAGCTTGCTGCCAACGGGAAATCTCGTCGATACGATTGAAGGAATTTCGGTTACCTGCATGGATGTTGCAATGCCTTTGGTTATTGCCCATGCGAAAAGCTTTGGCATCAGTGGTCTTGAGAGTGCTGCTGAATTGAACGTCAATAAGGCGCTTATGGCAAAGCTGGAATCTGTACGCAAGGGTGCAGGTTTTGCAATGGGACTAGGCGATGTCAGCCAGTCTGTAGTGCCGAAATTTGGCTTACTCGCGCCAGCACAAGAGAGTGGCACCATGACAGCTCGGTATTTCATGCCTTGGAAGTGTCACCCTACGATGGCGGTTACTGGTGCGCAGTGCATCGCCTCTTGCATACTGACACCAGGATCGGTTGCCGAAGGGATATGTCCATGCAATGACATATCACCGGCGACGATCAGCCTCGAGCATCCATCTGGCGTTCTCGATGTCATCGTCGATTACGAATGCGACGATAATGGTTTCAGACCGTTGTCCGCGGGACTGATTCGCACAGCCAGAAAACTCGCCGATGGCCATGTCTATGTGCCGCGGCAGGTGTGGTCCGGCCAGGACTGACTGGCTTTGGATGCGCAAAGCACCTTGAGATAGAAGATTCCTGAACTCAACAGCTGTCTCAAAAAATCCGGTGACTACACTGAACCGCAACAATAATTCCTGTCCGCGTCAATAGTTTTACCGCTATACTTTGCGTGTGAATCGCCGCTACTTCCTACACTTTGTCTTGCTTCTGGCTATGTGTTTCAGCCAGACGGCGGCGAATGTCCATGTTGTCAGCCACCTGCTGACGACTGACAGGCATGGCGCTGATGTAAATGCGCTTGCTAATCACGATCATCACCAGCACCTGCATCAACACCAGCATCATGATCTGTCCGATCTCGAGGTTGCTGATCCTGAAAATCATTTAAGCGACTGCGCGATCTACCATGCTTACGTTGGTATGGGCGGGTTGCTCCCCGTATTTTGTGACAACATCGCAGCGCCAAGACCTCATTTGGCACAATCACGGGTGCTTGATCTGGCCATAGCCAGTTCATCGTTAGAAACACAGCCCATTCGCGGACCCCCTTCACGTTCCTGAAGTCTCGACAATTTAACTTCAAACAGGATGACATTCGTCACTCTGTAACTCTCAGGAGCATTTCATGAAATATTTCAAAGCGCTTGCCGCCGTGGCTGCAGGCTACTCTCTGACTGCGGTTGCACAAACAGAACGCGATCTGGACAGCCATGTACACGGTGCGGCGGCCATGAACGTGGCGGTCGCAGACTCTGCTGTTTTTATAGAACTCGATACCCCATGGAATAACCTGGTCGGCTTCGAGCACGCCCCAAGCACGGATGCGCAGCACGCCTTGGTTGATAACGCGTTGCAGCAACTTAATGATCCCGATCAATTATTTTCTTTTGATGGTGGTGATTGCGCTATCGATTCTGTGCTGGTGGAAGACTCCATGGCAGAGGGTGATTCGCATCATGACGAGCACGGAGACGAGCACGGAGACGAGCACGGGGACGAGCACGGGGACGAGCACGGAGATGAGCACGGAGATCACGCTGATCATGGTGAAGAAGGGGAATCTCATTCAACCGTATTGGTGACTTATTCTTACAGTTGCGGTGATATTTCCAGTCTGAATGCGATAGATCTTTCGATATTTTCCGTCTGGTCTGGGTTCGAAGATCTGGACGTCCAGGTGATCGGTGAAAGCGGGCAGACACTGGTGGAACTCAATCCTGAAAACACGACTCTGAATCTTGCAGCGGTGAAATGAATTGGTTAGCGGCAAAATCCATTAGCCGACGAGTGATAACGTGAGTAGTGACAAGTCCTCAGCTATCGTTCAGATGAAGAACGTGGAGTTCGCGTGGAGCGTGAACGCCAGGCCAGTTCTGTCGATCGAGGACTTTTCGATACCCCGAGGTGAACATGTGTTTCTTCGGGGACCATCGGGTTCTGGAAAAACGACTCTGCTCAGTCTCATCGCTGCGGTACTTTCGCCGCAGCGAGGTGAGATCATCATTGATGATCAGCCGTTGGACTCGCTACGGCGAACGAAGCGAGATCAATTTCGGGTAGATCGGATAGGGTTGGTATTCCAGCAATTCAATTTGTTACCATTTCTTTCGGTAGCGGACAATGTTCAATTAAGTTGCCGGTTTTCGTCCGATCGTAAAATGCGCGCGTGTAAAGACGGTCAATCGCTTGATCAGGAAACTGACCGTCTGCTCAAGGCCATGCGCTTGTCACCGGATGAAATTCGGCATCGAATCACGTCTCAGCTAAGTGTCGGACAACAACAGCGCGTCGCAGTGGCACGTGCATTGATCGGGCAACCACCGCTGGTCATAGCCGATGAGCCAACGTCCTCGCTCGACAGCGATTCACGGCAGGCGTTCCTGGACTTGTTGTTCAGCGAAATTGACTCAGCCGGTTCAACCTTGTTGTTTGTCAGCCACGACTCCACATTAGCCAACTCCTTTGACCGTTGTATAGATTTACATGAAATCAATACGGCGGCCAACCCTTCCGATTGGTCTGGTGAGCTGAAATGATAGCCATCGCCTGGAAAAGTCTTTGTAGCCGTTGGTCAACGGCAATGCTTGCCTTACTGGCAATAGCCATGAGTGTGGCGTTAATCTTGACGGTTGAAAAAATCCGCCGTGATGCTCGCTCCAGCTTTACGCAAACAGTGTCAGGGACGGATCTTATTATTGGTGCCCGAAGTGGCTCGATACAATTATTGCTGTATTCGGTTTTCCGGATAGGTAATGCGACCAGTAACATCAGCTGGAAGAGTGTCGAGGAAATCAAGGAACGAAAGGCAATTGATTGGGTCATTCCGATATCGTTGGGAGATTCACATGCCGGGTATCGCGTATTGGGTACCAGTCACGATTACTTTGAACATTACCGCTACGCCGATAAACGTTTGTTGAGTTTTGCCAGTGGCAAGCGTTTTGAGGATGTATTCGATGCGGTTATTGGGAGTGAGGTAGCAAGGCAACTCGGTTATGAAATTGGTCAGGAACTCGTGGTCGCACACGGCACTGGAAGTGTCGCTCTTGTAGAGCACGATAAACAGCCATTCAGGGTAAGTGGCATTCTGGAAGCTACCGGCACACCGGTTGATCGTGCCATACATGTCAGTCTCGAAGGCATTGAGGCCATGCATATCGATTGGCGTAATGGCGCGACAGTAAAGGGCGACGGTACACCTGCGGACGTAATACGCGATATGGACCTTGAGCCTGCCGCGGTCACAGCGCTGTTGGTCGGTCTGAATTCGCGAGCAACCGTGTTTCGCGAGCAACGAGCCATAAATACGTATCGCTCAGAACCCTTGTTGGCGATTCTGCCTGGGGTTGCACTACAAGAACTATGGGGGCTGGTGAGTGTCGCAGAAATAGCGTTATTGATTGTTTCTGTTATTGTAGTAGTGGCAGGTCTGGTGAATTTGATGTCAGTATTGTTGGCGGGGTTGAACGAGCGGCGCCGGGAAATGGCAGTGCTAAGGTCCGTCGGTGCGCGTCCGGTTCACGTATTTATGCTGCTGTGCATAGAATCTGCATTGTTGGCATTGGGTGGGATCATTGCAGGGCTGTTTTTGCACTATCTGATCGTTGGCGTCGGTTCGGTTTATTTGCAGGAACGATTTGGTCTGGCGGTACAACTTGGTTTGCCACAAAACGCTGAAATCAAGATATTGATTGGCGTAGCATTGGCCGGGCTTGTAGCGGGGATGATTCCCGCTCTGCAGGCGTACCGTAAATCGCTGGCAGACGGTCTTTCACAAAAATTTTAAGTTACAGGTTATGCAAGGAGTGTCGGTATGCATTCGAAGCGACTCTGGATAGCAACCATCACGGTCTGCATTCTTTTGTTAAGTGTCAGTGGGCAAGCTGGTTGGTGGCCGTTTTCCAATGACAAAGACAAGGATGTATCAGAAATCACCACCATTTACTGGGAAGATCTGATTCCCGATGATTTTGTCCAGCCCGAAAATCCATTTGCAACGATGTCTCAAGAAGAAGTGGACAAGTTGCTTGATGGTAGCGATGAGTCAAACGCCCGTTTGAACCAGTTGCAAGAAGAGTTCAACTACGCGCCTGTCGTGGATGAACTTGATGGGAAACGCGTGAAAATTCCAGCATACGTCACACCATTGGAGTTCGATGGTCAAACCAAAATGAGCGAGTTTCTGCTGGTGCCATATGTTGGCGCTTGTTTGCATACACCGCCACCTCCTGCAAACCAGGTGGTACATGCGAATTCAGACGAAGTCGTAGAATTCAAAAACATCTATGATCCTATTTGGGCAATAGGTATAATTCGTGCCGAGACAGTACAAAGCGATCTTGCGGAATCTGGCTATCGCCTGGAGATCGAATCAGTGGAGCCTTATACCGGAGCTGAGTAGTTAACGCTCAATTCGCGATTCGGTTTTCGACACTGTACACTCGGGTAAATTTTTAGCGGGCTAAAGGGGTGGCTTTCATGTCGACGTCAACGACAAGTTGTTGTGGACCTGGATATGCTTCTCCGGCAGAGGCTATGCAAGCGCCTCGTGAAAAACTGCTTTACACAATAGCGATTTATGTTGGTACCGGCATCCAAAAACCGGATTACCTGGCGACGATTGATGCCGATCCCGATAGCCTGACATATTCTCAGGTCATCAGTCGGTGTGAGATGCCAGGCATTGGTGATGAGCTGCACCATATGGGTTGGAATGCCTGCTCATCTTGTTTTGACGATGCCAGCATGCAGCGCCAGTACCTGATCGTGCCGGGGGTTCGCAGTTCGAATCTGCATATCGTCGACTGCGGTACGGATCCTCGCAATCCGACCTTACACAAGGTGATCTCCGGTGACGAGATCAAACAGAAAACTGATCTGTCGGCACCTCATACCGTGCATTGTCTTGGCTCGGATATCATCATTTCCATGCTCGGTGATGCCAAAGGCAATGCACCGGGTGGCTTTCTGCATCTGAACAAGGATTTCGACATTGTCGGCCGATGGGAGAATGATCTTGGCGGCATGAAGTTCAACTATGACTTCTGGTATCAGCCGCGACACAATGTCATGGTATCCAGTGAATGGGCGGCACCCAACACGTTCATGCCGGGGTTTGACCTGGAAGATGTCGGGCTGTTGAAATACGGGCGTGAAATTCACTTCTGGGATTTTGAGAAAAAGACCGTTGAAAACACGGTGTACCTAGGCGAAGATGGTCTCGTACCACTCGAGGTGCGTTTTCATCATGACCCCGCGTCCACCCATGGTTTCGTCGGTGCGGCACTGTCATCAAACATCATTCACTGGTACAAAAAGGATCAGGAATGGATAGTCGAAAAAATTATCGATGTGGAAAATGAAAAGCACCCCGAGTGGCCGATTCCCTTGCCAGGGTTGATTACGGTTATTCTGATTTCGATGAACGATCGGTTTCTGTATTTTTGTAACTGGTTGCACGGTGACATTCGTCAGTACGATATCAGTGATCCGCATAATCCTGTCATGACAGGACAAGTCTGGATGGGCGGGATGCTGAACAAGGCACCCACGGTCAACGGTGTTGAAATAGCCGGAGGGCCGCAGATGATTCAGATGAGCCTTGATGGCAAGCGTTTGTATGTCACCACTTCCTTGTTTTCAACCTGGGATAACCAGTTCTATCCTGATATTCGTCACAAGGGTGGCGTCATGTTGATGGTGGATTGCGACTCAGACCAAGGTGGGATGAAGATCAATCCGGATTTTATAGTCAACTTTGGTGATGAACCGAATGGTCCTTCTCGGTGTCATGAAACCCGATATCCGGGTGGCGATTGCACCTCCGACATCTGGCTATGAGGGATTAGTCATGAATCATGAAGAAGCGTATTCAGCTGAATACCTTGCGGACATTCTAGCGACTGTAAAAACCATTGCCATGGTGGGTGCAAGCCCTGATCCGACCAAGTTCAGCTATGGTGTCCTGCGGGTCATGCATGAACAGGGTTATCGCATGATCCCGGTTAACCCGCGTGAGGCTGGAAACGACATACGTGGTCTGAACGTGGTTGCCTCACTTGCCGATATTGACGAGCCCGTGGATATGGTTCAGGTATTTCGAGCCTCTGAAGCCTTGCCTGGTATTGCCACCGAGGCTGTCGAGATTGGTGCAAAAGTGCTTTGGGCACAGATTGGCGTTTATAGTGAAGAGGCGGCAAAAATTGCCGAGGATGCTGGGCTTCGTGTTGTGATGAATCGCTGTCCCAAGATAGAGCTGTTTCGGCCTTTCTGGAAACCGAAACTCGATCAGACGATCTGAGGCGGGCATCAGTTATGTCAAACGAATCCCTATCAGAAAAACGATTCAAGGTAGAACTCCGCCATAGTGGTGTGACACTTTATGTCGGTGCTGATGAGCCTATCTATAAAGCCGCGTTGAAGGCAGGTGTGCAATTACCCATTGGTTGTGACTATGGTGGCTGTATAACATGCGCTGCAAGGTTGATTGAAGGTAGCGTGCGTCAACCGGGAGCTTCGGCACTGAACAAACGTCAGTCCACGGCCGGTTACATTCTTTTATGTGTTGCACGACCCAAGAGCCATTGTGTCATCGATGAAGGTGTTGATTCGCACGGTGAGCTGTATGTCAATCCGTTTACCGGCAAGCTTGCCGATACATAAAGATGAGAAACTCATCACACGGTGGTGGATGAGTTCGCGGGCTTTGCGACACAGCGGTATTAGTACCTGGGTCATTGCATTACCGCTCCCGGATTCTAGTCTTATTCCTCAGTATACTGATCAGGTCAGCCGGGCCTAGTCGCTTTTCGAGTTCGGTTCGGAAACATGCTACGGACAAATGATGAACACTTATAACTTGATCTCTATGCGAGCCATATTCGTACTGGTGGTCGGCTCATTAATTGTTTCCGCTTGTTCGGGCTCCAGTGGATCTCAATCACCTGCAGGGCCGGAGTCCACGCCCCCGGTCGAGGATCCAGTAATCACAGGCCCGGAAAATCCTGATCCAGTCACTCCAGACCCAGCAGTTCCGGACCCCGTTGTTCCCGACCCTCTGGTAGAAAACTCAACACGTGTTGATTTTGATATACAGGTGCCCGCATTCGTATCCGATGCCTTGCAAGTAAGCGTTACATGGGGAGAACAGGAGATAACGGCTGCCTGGGTTGGTGATGAATTCTGGTCGGCTTCCGATGACTTTCCAACTGACACCGAGAACCTGTTGTTGGTAACGTTCTTTGATCAGAATGGCGAGATTACGCTTGCGACATTCGAGATGGTATTCAGGACGGGTACAAATACCGCTGAGTCTTTTCAAATCACCGCCGAGCAGTTTGATACCAATCGTTGGGACAGCGACGGCGATGGCATCAGCAATCTTGATGAATTGATTGCGGGTACTTTTTCCAGTGAGTCTTCACGCGTGTTGCTCTTCAGTGAGACGCGTGACTTCCGCCATGAGTCAATTCCAGTGGCTATGGTCGCACTTGAAGAGTTGGCAGCATCTGTAAATATGCAAACTGATCGTGCTGATGACTCTACGGGAGTGTTTACTGATGAGGTCCTAGAGAACTATGACGCTGTCGTTTGGGTCATGACCTCGGGCAATGTGTTGAATCCAGATGAACAAGCGGCATTCGAACGTTATATTCGCGCGGGCGGTGGCTATGCGGGTATCCATGCGGCGAGTTTTACCGAATTTGAATGGCCGTGGTATGGCGCGCTTGTCGGTGCTTATTTCGCCAGTCACCCTGAGGTGCAATCAGCGACCCAGATCGTAGAGAACGGATCTCATCTCTCAACCGCACACTTGGGTGCGAGCTGGACGCGGGTCGACGAGTGGTATGACTATAGTAGCAACCCTCGTGCGCAGGTGAATGTGTTGCTACGCCTTGACGAAAGCTCCTACTCGGGCGGCGCCATGGGTGACGATCATCCAAGTGCATGGTTCCATGAATTTGACGGAGGGCGTTCCTGGTATACCGGTGGTGGTCATACGGATGCCAGTTATGCTGAGGCAGATTTTCGTCGCCATTTACTCGGTGGTTTACGTTATGCCGCAGGTTTCTGAATAAGGTTTCCCTGGTAATAGCATTTTTACAATTAAAAAGTAATTCGACCAATACGAAAATTCGTCATTTTACAGCCGGCGCAGAACGATGGGTGCTTCACAACCGTGCATCGTACGTCCAAACGCGGTAGTTCGATTTACGGGGAGCTCCTTATTGAATTGATGGCAGATGAAATATACTCCAAGTAAGGGCGGGCGTTGTTATCCGATTAAGTAGGCTGTTCTGATTATTGCTGCTGGGCAAGTCAAGCTTCCATATTAAATTACAAATGGATATCGAAACTATACAAAACGAATATTATTATTACGTTCAATGTTTAAGAATCGTTGTGGGCGATAGAGAGTATCAGCACCAAGTGATGGGAGGCATTACAGCGCGAGCGCTGGCCGCCATGTCGCAGGGTTCCAAGTAGGTTGCCAAATTAAGGCGGCAAGACCATGCCATCTACCATGACTCGGCTGATCACTCAATATCGAGCGCAGCAGCACGCGCTGGCTAAACAAGGAATCATTGACGATGACAGTCACATCAGGACATTTCACACTCTCTGCCGAACAACGCCAATTCAAACAAATGCTAGAGCTTTATCCACGCATAAAACCCTATTGGGATTTTGATAAGCGTGAATTCGACATTGATGGCTTACGTAAGGCTTTTGCCACACTCTCTCACGGTGAAGCCATCATGGCGCGTTTTGTAAGCGCTTCTCATTGAGTTTCCCGGAACGTCCTCTGAGCGTGCGGAAGAGGGGCCGTCAGTGAGTTCCGCTGCATCAATGTATTCACGAAGGTAAGTCTCAAGGTTGTGATGACAAGGCACCTCGTGGTGTTTCCCGCCTTTTTCAGCGAGGCGCAGCCACAGCCGGTGGTGCATCGGAAAGATGTCTTTCACGTCCATGCCGAGCGTGGCGGAGACACGCGCAAAGCTGTAGATCATCGTCGCAATGATCGCGCGATCTCGCAAACCCGGAGTTTGCGTTAGTAGGATCAAGATAAAGTGAATCACGGGCACGGGCACAAGGGGAGAGTGTTGCCGTAAGACAAACCGACACTACTATTCCAAAGAATAGAGAGAGCTTAGTAGTAAAAAACCTATAATATTTTATAGGCAATAAACTTGTTCACATTGCCGCTAGTCAAGGATGATTTTGTAAACAAGGAGGATGGCTGGGATGGCTGTCAAACGAGCAGTTGGGCGTTGTGCTTCACCTACGAAAGCAAGGTTACTAGATACTTTATCCAGTAGATTAAGGCTTTTTACATCTATCTCAGTCGCATTGTTCGTAGGCCTGACGTCACCAGTCCTGGCACAGGATGCAGGTGCTGAAAATGAAATCCCATTTTCTGTCGAGGACCTCTCGGTTGGATGGGTGCCGGGTGAAAAGTATAATGGCCTGAATGGAACGATGAACTACAGCCATACTGACCTTTATCTACCCGGTAATGGCAAACTACCGATTGAAATTACTCGCTACTTTAACCAGCGTCGTAGTGGGAGTAAAGCCAGTCCGTTTGGCCACTTTGGGCATATGGCTATGGCGGAGCCGACCATCTTTTTTTCATACAAGGATGGCACTGGTGAGACGATCACACAGATTTGTACTAAAGATGGCCGCGCGTTTTCCACGGATGTCTTGAAACGCCCATTATCATTTACTTACGGAGATATACGACAGGAATTCTTCAGTGATGGGAATAACCAACCATTCCGGTCTAAAGATAACTGGCAAATTCAGTGTGTTGCCAGCACGGGCACATTCGGCGACAGCAACGCTATACACGGTAGCTTGATTGTCAAGAGCCCTGATGGCATTCAATATCATATGAAAGAGGTTGCGCGCGGTTACTTATTTGCAATTGCCGGTGGCACTGCCTATAGAGTAGATAAAATTACCGATCCGTACAATAATTCGATCGACTACAGCTACACAACGAATTTCAACGATCGATATCCGTTACGTCTTAATTCTATCGTTGCCAGTGATGGTCGAAAAGTTGAAATAAAATACGAAAGAATTCGCCTTCGTTCGTTAACGGATGCGAAATTCTACTATATAAACCGTGTGAAAACGATAGAAAGTATCGGCAGTAGCAACCCGATCAAGCTACGTTACACCTATGCCGATGATGCCCAGACACTGCGTGTCATTGAAAATGAAACTGCTACCACTGAATTTCGTATAAGTGGGGGTCAATTGAAATATATAAAATTCCCAACCAATGGAGAAATAGGCTACGAATACAGTCAATTCATTAGCAGCGGGGGAACTTCATACCAAACACTGAGTAAGCGGGAAACTTCAGATGGCGGTGAATATAACTTCAGTTACGCCGACAATGGGGGAGATAAGATTACGCGAACTATCGAAACCCCCAGTGCTTATTTGGAAATGGATTATTACAAACCTAAAAAGCCAGATCCAAACGGTATTGTCAGAAACCATCGACTTGAAAGTGGT
>CALDSR010000031.1 GCA_937924505.1 uncultured Granulosicoccus sp.
TGGTGCTCTATATCACCCGCAAGTGTGCTGCGTTTCTTCACAAGGCCAGCGATTGCATGAGTGTTTTTCATGCGGGAATCTTAACCAGCAAGCTCCCTTAAATCTTGGGGCATTTGCTCCATAATTCCGTTTTGATGAATCCTCCACACCACTGTAAATCTATTCACATATCAACAATTTACCCCCCCACTGAAGATTGATTCCATGTTTCACTGTGCATTCGCTAATGCATAAAAGGAAACGAGCACTTGCAAAATCATACAAACTGTAAATATAATCAGATACTGTCCATAACCCCAGCAGGGCTATCACATGCATGATCTGACCAGGCGGCAGCAGGAAATACTGCGCATGATTCAGTCGCATATCGAACGCACCGGCTTTCCCCCAACCCGTACGGATATCTGTGAGCACTTCGGTTTTCGTTCGCCCACAGCGGCTGATGACCATCTGCGCGCGTTGGAGCGCAAAGGAGCTATCGAACTGATACCGGGCACTTCTCGTGGCATTCGCGTTGTTAGCGAATACGAGGATGATGGCATTCCGCTGGTTGGTAAAGTGGCTGCGGGTGAGCCGATCACGTCAGAATCGAACGTTGAGGAGTACTTGCCGGTCGACCCTGATCTCTTCTACCCACACGCGGATTATCTGCTTCGAGTCAACGGCACCAGTATGCGGGATGTCGGTATTCTCGATGGTGACTTACTCGCTGTACATGCCACAGAGCATGTCGAGAACAACCAGATTGTCGTCGCCAGGGTCAATGATGAAGTCACGGTCAAGCGCTTTCGACAACGCGGCAATATCGTCACGCTGTTGCCGGAAAACGATGAATTCGAACCTATCCGTGTAGACTTGCGAGAAGAGGAATTCTCCATCGAAGGCGTCTATGTCGGTGTATTGCGCCGGGATTCCTGACGCTACCCTGCCAATGCACACTTGCTTGGAAATGTGCACTTCACTGAACAGGTGATTCATGGAGGCAAGCCCCTCGACGTCACCACTTGATGCGCTACTGAAAACAGAGCCCTCGCTTTGGCGTGGACGTGACCGTTACAACGATCAGGCATCCATTCCGACAGGTTTTACAGGCCTTGATGCTGCCCTGCCTTCCCGAGGGTGGCATATAGGTGGTGTTACCGAATTACTGGTTGACCAGGAAGGTATTGGTGAGCTCAGCTTGTTATTACCGGCCTTACGCCATGCAACTGCTGATGGGCAGTGGGCTGCCTTCGTCAATCCACCGTATGTCCCGTATGCACCGGCATTGAGCAATGCAGGTGTTCGTCCGGATCGGCTTCTGATCATCGACAGTCAGAACGACGCCAATACCTTGTGGGCTGCTGAACAGATACTACGTGCCGGCATCTTTGCAAGCGTGGTTGTCTGGGTCAATAAAAGCGCCGCGCAAAAGCAACGCCGTCTGCAGCTGGCCGCTGAAATCGGCAAGACCTGGGCAACGGTTTATCGCCCCATGCACACAAGTCGTGAGCATTCACCCGTGTCAACGCGCATTACCCTGTCCTTGCAAGGCAGCCGTTTATCGCTTGACATCATCAAGGTGCGTGGCGGTACGCCAAAAACACTCTGCATTGATCCCACCGAGTTTGATCATTCTCAAGGCAGCGAATGGCCAGTCGCAGCAAAAATGACTCCGCAAAAATCAATCAGGCCGTTGATCAGGTAGGCTGATAACAACTATGCCTCCTTGGGCCACGTGTGCCCCGTCCTTAAAAATTAATGAGCCCGGATCATGAACACCTTATTTACCTTACTCACTGTTTTTCTTTTTTCGTCAACCGCTTTGGCACAAGTAAAACCTTCCCTGTCTGAGGTAGATCGTTTCGACGGCTTGCATAAAGCGGCTCATCTGAACGATCTGGAAACGCTGAAACAACTGATTCAGAGCGGAGCGGATCTCGAAGCACGTGACGGGTCAAGACGAACACCCGTGCATGTGGCTGCATTTGCGTCAAATGACGAGGCACTTGAATTGCTGGCCAAATCCGGGGCCGATATGAATGCATTGGAGTCTGGCATCTATGATGTGGTCACCATTGCCGCAGTCGCTGATGATCCTGAGCTAATGTCGCTGGCCCTAAAGTACGGAAATCGTTCTGATCTGATTACCAGTGTCTATGAGGGCACAGCGTTGATAGCCGCAGCCCATCTTGGACATGTGGAAGTGGTTCAACGTCTGATTGCAGCAGGTGCGCCGCTGGATCATGTCAACAACCTGCATTGGACAGCGCTTATGGAGGCGGTTGTACTAGGTGATGGAGGCCCTGAATACATTGCAACCGTAGAAGCATTGATACAGGCTGGTGCGAACACTGCACTGGCTGACCGAGACGGTGTGACACCACTGGAACATGCTGAACTTCGTGGTTATAAAGAAATTGCAGCGATTATTGCCGCCGCTGATAAGTAATGGAAAATTGACTGATTTACGCGATCAGATCAGACACCCAGAAAAATGTGATGCGGATCAAGGAGTCTCTACATAGGGTGTAGAGATCCGTATCGCCCTACACCGTTCGGCACCAATGCACTCTGATGGTAGTGTGATAAGCTACATAACTGTATATATTTACAGCTAATATTTACGCACATATACGCGGTCAACTCAAGCCTTACTCCAATGCTCTGGCTAGCCCTCCTTTTCCCTCAATTACCGATAGACCGACAAGGGCGCAACGACGCTGATAGCGCGCGTGCGGTCATCTTGCAGGAAGGGCCACGGCGGCGTGTTCTGGCATGCAACCGCGTTGCTTCTAATGCCGGTATTCGACCCGGGCTTGCACTAAAGAATGCCTATGCGATCGTGCCAGATCTCCAGGTCAGTGACTACGACGAAGATGAACAGCAAGCCCATCTTGCACAGCTGACGCTCTGGGCATTGAACTATTCTTCCTGGGTCAGTCCGGAGCCACCCAATACCATTGTGCTGGAAATTGCCGCAAGCCTGAGGCTCTTTGGTGGCCTGGATGACTTGCTCAAGAGGCTTGCAGCCGAAGCACAAACCTTGAGCGTCACGCTATGTGTTGGCGTTGCGCCGACACCGACTGCTGCTTCATTATTAGCGCGGGCAGGCATCACAACTGCGGTCCGGCAGTTATCTGAATTGCCGGATGTCATCAACAATATTCCAGTCACTTGTCTGCCACTGGATGAGTTCACCTTCAAAGGCTTGCGCCAGTCCGGCATTGGTAATCTTGGCGAACTGATGGCCATTCCAGCTGCAGCCATGACGCGTCGTTTCGGTCATCAATGCACAGACCTTCTTTATCGTCTCGATGCACGCCTGCCTGATCCGCGCCCTGCTTATCAAATATCCGACAGCTTTTGCGAAGCAATGGACCTGCCGCTCGAAGCACCGGATACAGCCGCTATTGCCTTTCCATTAAATCGTTTGCTGGGTGCCTTGTCCGGTTTTCTCAAAAGCCATGACCTTGGCGTACGGCACCTGGATATCACGCTGTATCATCACCGCCAGCAAGCTACCGTTGTTGCCTTGAAGTTTCTCGATGCAACGGCCAACACCGCACACCTGTTTCGTGTTGCCACTGAACGACTCGGAGCGATAACGCTCAGTGCGCCGATCATCCGCATTCAACTCAATGCAACCGAACTTGCCAGTATCGAGCGTGAAGGCAAGGATCTTCTGCAAAAAAGTCAGGCTCAGGACAGCAGTATTCAACAAGTAATCGACAAGCTCACAGCACGCCTTGGCAAGGATGCGCTCTACACGGCTCTACCGGATGACGATCACCGACCCGAGAAGGCCTGGCTCACCGCGCTGTTGGAATCAAGCATGACACCTTTGGGCTGGCCTGCCCGTCCGCTCTGGCTATTGGCGACACCTGTGCCAGCAACACCAGATCTCGATATACAGACCTTACCGGAGCGCATCGAAAATGGCTGGTGGGATGAGGTCGATGTCCGCCGCGACTATCACCTCGCACAAAGACCAGATGGCGCCTATTGCTGGGTATACCAGCTACGCCATGCGCCTGGTGAATTCTGGGTACACGGCCTCTTTGCGTGAACCAGCTCACACAAATTTTTAATCGAACGACCAACTAACCTTTCGATAGAATCAATTAAGCTATTGAATAAAAACAAGTTATCCCAACAGCGTCCGAATTTACAAGGGTTATATAAAAAAGTGATTAATGCATCGGAAAACGCGCCGATACCTTTTCTATACCACCAGTCAAACGCACTGCTGGCAAAACCAATTGGTCATTCACAACGCCAATTGTAGTTATACGGACTTACGAATATAGAGCAACAGGGAATTAGCCATGAAGAACAGCAAAGAAACGTCAGACCGCTCCCGAGCGGGCGGGCGTCGTGTAAGTGAGCAGAAGCCACGATGGATTGCAGCAAAAGTTGCCAACTTAGAAAAATAAAAACAACACATTTCTGATGGCCAACACTCCCAAACAATCAGACAACACCAAGACGATAATAAGTATCGGCTTCGTCACTGTGTTCTCGTTGATGCTTCTGGTCACATGGTTAGCCATGACCAGCCTGAACAACGTGAACACCAGTATGTCAGTGCTGATCGAAGGCACGGCTCAAAAAACCAGCCGAGCCTTTCAAATGCGTGATGTCATCCGCTTGCGTTCAGGTGCGGTGCGGTCACTGTTGCAGATCGAGGACCCTACCGAACGTCAGCGTATCTTTGACAAACTGGTTGAATACACCGAAACCTACCGGCAAGCTCGTTCCGAACTCATAAATCTCGGTGCCAACGAACGCGAATTCGAAATCCTGTCAGCGATCACAGTCGCTGATAGCCGAGTTGGTGATGAATATGAACGTGCCAACAATCAGATCTACACGATGCAGAAAAATCCTGAGGCTTTAAAATCAGTTCTCAACGATCTGCGACTTCAGGAATTGGTTTTACTCAATCACTTGAACGATCTGGTAGAACTGGAGAAGACACTTTCGCAAGAAGCCTTGGATAAAAACCAGACCACCTATCAAGAAACACGAAGCCTGTTACTCGGTTTGGTGATTGCAGCATTTGCATTGTCTGCCCTGATTTCGGCACTTGTAACTAGTCGCGTCAGCAAAGCAAACCGACGAATAGCATATATTGCAAATCATGATGACTTGACTGGTCTTTACAATCGTCGAGCGTTTGAAGAACATTTGGTACATACGATAGCGATCGCCGATCGAGACAGAAATTCCTATGGGCTTTTGTATCTCGATCTTGATCGTTTCAAGATCGTCAACGACACTTGCGGCCATCATGCCGGTGACAGGCTTCTTATCGATCTGACAACAAGCCTGCAAAACAGATTGCGACGAGGCGATTTATTAGCCCGCATCGGTGGAGATGAATTCGCCGTAATCGCCCAAGGTAAAACATTCGCCGATGTCATTCGACTGGCTGAGGATCTTCGCTCACTGGTTCAAGACTTCAACTTCGTCTACGCCGAGCAGACCTTCAAGGTCAGCCTGAGTATCGGTGTGACACCGATCGATGGCGAAACACAGGATATCGAGACGCTGCTCGCCGATGTGGACTCCGCCTGCTACGTCGCCAAACAATCCGGCCGTAACCGCGTGCACGTGACACAAAAGAACGATGCCGAGGTGGTCAAATACCGCAGTGACATCGCGGGTATTCAAAGTATTCGACAGGCGTTGGCTGAAGAACGTCTTTCTCTTTACTTTCAACCGATCTTCAACATCGAAGAAAAATCGGTATCGATGGCGCATTGCGAAATCCTGCTACGAATTCGCAGCGAGAGTGGCGAAGTGTACTCACCGGCCAAATTCATCCCGATTGCCGAGAAGTACAATGTCATGTCCGAAATCGATCAATGGGTCTTCAACCATGTGGTCGAATGGTTGCTTGAACATCAGAATGAATTTCATGTACCTCGACTACTGGTAAATCTGTCAGGACTCTCCTTCCTTGATGAAAATTTCAACAACTTTATCGTTGAGCGTCTGCAGCGTGGTGATATTGATGCATCGTTGATTGCATTCGAAATCACCGAAACAGCCGCAGTAGACAATTTTGAGAAAGTCCGCGGCTTTATCGATCGTGTTCGAGCGCTCGGCTGTACGCTGGCGCTGGATGACTTTGGGTCAGGTTTCTCTACGTTTGCCTACCTGAAGCAGTTGCCGATCGATTATCTAAAAATCGACGGCTCACTGGTCCGCAACATTGCCAACGATAATATCGATCACGAAATGGTCCGCGCCATTAACCAGATCGGCCACACGGTAGGGGCTAAAACCATTGCGGAATTTGTTGAGGACGATGACATTCTTGTGCAGTTAAGAAATATGGGTGTTGACTATGCGCAAGGATATGGTCTTCGTATGCCATCGCCACTACAGCAATTGTCAGAAGAATTGGAAAAACGTCCGCGTTTGACGTTAAAGAAAGCTTCCTGATCTGGTCTCGATATTGAAAATCTGCGAAAATCGCATGGTGTCAGGCGCACACAACTAATCATTGCTTTGTTATTCTAACAAGCATGAGCATTTTACTTGGCTGCATAGCTGACGACTTCACCGGCGCAACCGACCTTGCGGGCATATTGGCACGTTCCGGCGTACGGGTAAATCTTCGTCTTGGCGTTCCGACTGACAATGATACACACGATGTCGCGCCGTTCGAAATCATCGCGCTGAAGTGTCGAACACTCGATATCGACACAGCGCTGTCAAACGTAGCTGAGTCACAAGCCTGGCTAACTCGGCACGAAGCACAACGCCTCTTCTTTAAATACTGTTCAACCTTCGACTCGACGGCCAAAGGCAATATCGGACCCATCGCCGAAGCCATGCTTGACACGTTTGCCAGTACGTCACTGAACCCCACCAAGAAGGACTATCGAACCACGATTTATTGCCCGGCATTTCCAGAAAATGGCCGGAGTGTCTACATGTCCAACCTCTTTGTCGGTGAACAGTTACTCTCCGAGAGTCCGATGAAAGATCATCCACTGACACCAATGAAGGACAGTAATCTTTGCCGCTTACTCGATCCACAAGTCAGCGGCTCGGTAGCGCCTATTACCTGGCCTACTGTATCTGGAGGCCCGGAGAGCATTCGTAAAGCGCTTGATATCCATACTGAAAATGATGTCAGACATATTGTTATCGATGCGGTCACCGCTGATGACCTCTTAAACATTGTGCGGGCGACGGAACACCTCGCCTTATTGACCGGTGGTAGCGCCCTCGCCATGCACTTGCCGGCGATGTTCCGCATGCGAGGTTGGCTCAAGGATGATGATCAAGCTGATTTTCCTGACCCGCCAGCCGGCAAGCAACTTATTTTGAGCGGCAGTTGCTCTGCAATGACACAGCGACAAGTGAGCGCACAGGCATCACTGGCACCGTCGTTCCGGATTGCTCCACTCAACCTGGCGCGTAAAGATCAGCTGACAGAGGCGCGCAGTTGGCTTGCGAAAACACTGGCGGCGTGCGCTACAAGCTCAGCGACCGAGAATGCAGCAGGCACGCCGATGATTTATGCAACAGCTGATCATGACGCAGTCGCTAGTGCGCAAAGCGAGCTCGGCGTCGAGGCGGCAGGCGAAATTGTCGAACAAGCCTTGGCGACGCTGGCACAAGATGCCATCGATCTTGGTGTTCGACAACTGGTGGTCGCGGGTGGCGAAAGCTCAGGTGCGGTTGCCCAGGCACTGGCGCTCGACTCCTTGCGCGTTGGTGCAGAAATAGCACCGGGCGTACCCTGGTCATATGCCGAACATGGTAATGGGGCCATAGCCATTGCTCTGAAGTCCGGTAACTTTGGCAGTGAACACTTCTTCAATGAAGCGTTCTCGACGTTGTACGAACGTCAATCATAATCAGACGATAGTTTCGCTAGTTCGCATTAGTCTGGGTGGCGATGCCATCTTCCAATTCTCTATCTGTTGGTTCGCGAACCGAGACGATCGCAATATTGAAGTGCAAAACCTGACCTGCCAAGGGATGATTGGCGTCCAGTATCACGGAATCTTCACTGATATCCTTGACGGTAACCATTTGAGAATCGCCTTCCTTGCTCAGCGCCTTGAAACGCATACCGATTTTCAGCTGCTCGGATTCGGCTAGTTTATCCCGCGGACATTCAACGACCAGCTCTTCGTCGGCATAACCGTATCCGTCCTCCGGATATATCGTGATCTCAAGATGCTCGCCCGCCTGACGACCGGTCAGCTCACGTTCAAGACTCGGTAACAAGGCATTCGTGTTATGCATGTAAACCAAGGGCAGATCGCCTTGCGAACTATCGACAAGTTCACCGAAGCCATTAGTCAATTGATAGTGCATGGATACAACACAGTTATCATCAATTATCACGATAGTCCCCTTTCCTGCTCCCCTAGACCTTTTAGAAACCAACGCAGCACCTGATCGCCACAACGGCGATAGTTCCGCGCAGACGGGTTTCGAAAAAGTGCACCAGTTTCTGATTTCGTTATGCGACCACCACCACGCACAATCAAGGTATGCACATCATCCGTGCGGAGCTTGAACGCAATGCGCAACTGCTTGAGAACAACATTGTTATCGCGAAACGTCGAGGGTTCCTTACTTTGCGGTGGTGCTTGAATCGACTGTTTACTCGTTGGCGGTGGACCGCGACGTGCAATCACCAGCCCGGCCAATAAAGCATCAAGATCAGCTTGCTGACATTCGCCTCTGCGACTGTCAGTTGTGTCTTCATTTTTTTTTGATTCTCTCCAAGCGGCGACCGTTGCCACGTCAAGCTCTTGACCACCTAATGCAATAACACGTACAGTCTCTGCATCATCAAGGCTGGCCGCGTAGCGAATGCGTAGAGCTACATCAGAATTGTCCATGACTGTCTTAACTTTTTCCTTGATTAATGGCTTTAATAGCTAATTTTAAAACTTTGATTTTTATCACGTTCTGAAGAGCTATTCTCAAAAAATCCATAGCAGTCAGGGTCAGATCTAGTGATCCGGTTCCGTTTTTCGCGAGACAGATGTACGCGGCTCACGCCAATTTTGTATGATGTTTACCGCCACCCGATGTACACATCACAGGATTGACAACAGCTGATGGAATTATTGTCTTCATTGAATATACCTGCGCTCAGCCTGCCGCTAGTCGCAACAGCTGTATTGTGCCTCTTGCTCGGTTATGTCATCGGCAACCGCCGTAACAAGCGTTTGCGTCGACAACTTCAACGTGAGCATAACGAACAAAGTCTTGCACTGCTTGATGCCAAGGCCAGATACGAACGAGTACAGAAAGCGGCAGACCAACAGGTACGCAAGGATCGCCTGCTATCAATGTCACTGAAAAAACTCAAATTGGCTAATCAGCGCATCGCAGAATTGACCGCCTCCATTCAATCTCAAGAAAAACGCCATTTCATGAGCGTGTCACGGCTCAAGCTGGATGCAGTTGACGCCAATGAAAAGGCTGTGAAGGCCGCCGACATCGCCCGACAAGCAATGACACACCTCCGTGAGGCAAAGCAAAATTCATCGGACGACAAATCGGTCCAGACACAAAACGGCGCGCGCAAGGTCGAGCGGAATAATGCCGACCCCAGATTGGACGCCATTGCTCGGGTTTCCACACACCGCTCTTCACGGCTGGCCCGCCTGCGTTCAGGCACCGATACAGCCTCTACCCCGACTGCTTGACACAATCGGTAACACACGACTTTACCAACAAGAAGTGTTAACCGGTTCAGGGTGGTATTATCGCGGTAATGTCCGCTCACACCCTCAATCTAGATATCCCTGATCCCGAGGCTCCTAGTATCTGGCCCTGGATCGTGGCTTTGGTATGCGGTGCAGTACTGGTCATAACCGTTACCGGCCACCTGCGAGATATTCCCCACTCTCTGCAGCGCCAAGCCATGGGGGTCCTGTCAACCAATCAACTTACGGGCGTCGCATTGGATCTCGATGGTCGCGAACTGACCGTCAGTGGATCCATCGAAAATACGGTGGATCGCAAAGCGCTGCTGTTGCAGATGGCCAACATCGAAGGTATCCGCAGCGTCTGGGACGATCTAACTGTGGTAGATCCAGAGGCCAAGGCTCGTGCCGAGCTGAAGCGATTTCAACAGGCGCTCGCCAATATCAGAACCGAAGAAGTCATCTTCGAGCCCGGCAGCGCAGCCTTCGCCAGTGGTAGTCGGCAGGCGCTTGAAAGTATCGTTCAGTTGTTACGTGCCTATCCCGAGCACCGAGTACGTATATCGGGGCATACTGACAATACCGGCCGGCCACAAGTCAATCTGAGAATCAGCCGTGAGCGAGCCCAGGCGGTTGCTGACTATTTGACCTCGAGTGGTGTGTCAGCAACGCAAGTTACTGCACAAGGTTACGGGGCATCACAGCCGATTGCCGACAACGCCACGCAAGAAGGTCGGGCGCGCAATCGGCGCATAGAAATTTCTTACACTAACTAATGTTAAAGCGAATCGGAGAATGACGTGATTTACCTCATCTCTCAAATTGCCGTTAGCCTCCTGCTGGCCGCAGGGCTCGGTGGTGCGCTCGGATGGATTCTGCACCGCTCTCGCAATCTCAAACGTGTGGAACAAATGCGACAGGTTTTACTGCAACAAAGCAGTCAGCTGTCTCAGGCACAAACCGATGTAACGATGATCACGGAGGACTTCGACGAGCTCAAGCAGAAATCGCAAACCGAGATCGATAAGCTCAAGCAAGATACCAAACAAATTCCTGTGCTTAACCAGAACCTTGAGAAAAGTCAGTTACTGGTGCGTCAACTCATGCAAAAGCACGAGGCCAAAATACGTGAAATCACAGATACCAATCAATCTTTGAGTTCTCAGTTGTCTGCGATGACCGACCGAGAAAATGCCTACAACAAACTGCAAGCCGAATTAGACCTGTCCCGTCGAGAAGTCATTGCATTGAAAGATCAAGGATTATCACCTGAGGCGAGCGCTGATACACACGACAATGATACACACTCAGCTGATACACACGGCGCAACTAATAAAGACATAGCTAACACAGACGCAACTGGCCTGGTCGTCAACAAATCCTCCGATAATGAGAGCGCAGCGCAAACAGCACTCGATCTCGAAGCGGCCACTGATCAGGCGATTGACGAATCATTTGATCAAACAGTCGGCGAAACTGCCGACAGTGCTGAAATGGATTCGACCGACGCTCGGCAGGATGCCGATTTCGATCAGATCGAACCGGCGTTTGCCGACGAAGCGGATCCGCATGAGGTCGACCTGTCGAATGCTACCGCGGTGGCCGAATCGGAAGCCGCCATCGAAGAGCATTTCGAAGACGATGATGTGCCCGAAGCGGAACAGCCGGACACTGAAGAACCTCTGTTTGAACCGGTCGAACAACGTGATGATCTGAAACAAATCTTCGGCATCGGACCGGTCACCGAAAAGGCCCTTAACAAGCTCGGTATTACGAGCTACTCGCAACTGGCAGGGCTCAAACGCCACGAGATCGAAAAGATCGCCGAGGCACTGCAAATTTTCCCGGGACGTATCGAACGTGACAACTGGGTTGGCAACGCCAGACGTCAGCTAGAGGAAGTGCTCGAAGAGCTGTAAATCCCTTTGAGTTGGGGGGCTGGAGATAAGATTCCGGCGGACTTTATTTACTCAGGTAGCAGAGTTGCGGGAGTCTTCAGACCACAGTGGCGCAAGGTTTGCAACATTCGGGCTTTCCGACCGCCTGAATCCGTCACGACCGTGATCCTATCCGCCTCTCGACTCACCTCCTTGGTTCTGCTTGGTGTGAGCGTGGCCGCAAGCATGACAGCGGCGACAGTGGCTGCTGCCGATGTCGACTTCGAAAGTTGCTCGATCGGTAGCGAGAATGCAACGCTGGTCGGTGAATGTACGTCTATGGACGTGCCACTTGATCACAGTGAAGTGGATGGCCAGAAAATCTCCCTGGCCATCGCCCGAATCAAGGCAAACAAGCGCAATACCAGTCGAGATCCACTGACTATCATCGCCGGCGGCCCCGGTCAGTCAGCCATCGATTCGTATGCGGCGGTCGCCCCAGCCTTCCGACACATTCTCAAAGACCGTGATCTGATTCTGATCGATCAGCGTGGCACCGGATCCTCTCACCCACTGGAATGCGATGTTGCACCCGACAGTGCAACGCTCGACCTGGATCCCGATCTCGACAAGGTACGTGATGACGCGAGGATCTGTTATCAAAAACAAGAGATCGACACACGTTTTTTCACCTCATCGGTAGCGGTCAAGGATATTGAGTGGGTGCGCAAGCGACTGGGCATTGAAAAATGGAATATATACGGCATTTCCTACGGAACCCGCGTCGCACTGCATTATCTTCGACGATACCCCGACAAGGTCAGAACCTTGATTCTCGACGCGGTCGTCCCCCCATCGATCGCACTCGGACCTGATATCGCACCCCTGGCGCAACGCTCACTTGACCTGATCTTTGAACGATGTCGCCTTAGCGACGATTGCCATTCGCAATTTCCGAATATCCAAGCGGACGCGGAAACGCTTTTCGCCGAGCTTGAAGCGACACCGAAGCTCGTCACCTATGAAGACATCGCCACCGGTCAGCTCAATCAGATTACGTTTACCCGCAATCATCTGGCGATCACGATCAGGCTCATGTCATACAACGCACTGACAGCTGCCCTGATTCCGTCCATGCTCAATGACGCAGTTATCAATGACAATTTTGCACCTTTGGCGCGTCAGGCTGATTTGCAAACAAAGGTACTTGGAAATTCGCTGGCAACGGGCTTGCACCACGCCGTCACCTGTACGGAAGACGCACCGTTTATGGACGCAGCGTTTATGAGCGCCGCGACCATCGAAAGCACATCCAGCGAGACGAGCTACCTTGGGGACGGCGTTGTCGACACCCTGCTGGCGGGCTGTGAATTCTGGCCCCCGGGGGTGATCGATGACGATTTCAAAGAGCCGGTGAGTTCTGACGTGCCTACCTTGATCCTCTCTGGTAGCGCTGACCCTGTGACTCCTCCGGCCTATGGCGATCTGGTCGCTGAAAATCTGTCCAGACAGGTGCATGTGACCAACGAAGATCAAGGTCATATGCAGTCACCTCTCGGTTGCGTACCTCAGATCATGGCGCAACTGGTGGCAACCGCGTCGGTGGATAATCTATCGCTTGACTGCCTCGAGCGCATACACTCGCCCGCCTTTTTCGTCGACGCGAATGGCCCACGACCATGATCATCGCCGAAGACCTCCAGAAAAGCTTCAAGCGTCCCGGCGCCAAACGCCGCGATGAACCTGTGCGCGCAGTTCGGTCGGTGAGCTTCACGGCTGAGGATGGGCAGATTACCGGCTTGCTCGGACCTAACGGCGCGGGAAAATCAACCAGTCTGAGAATGCTCGCCACCTTGATCACACCCGACGCCGGGCGCGCGATTATCGATGGCAAGGACGTCGCAAAAGACGTCCTTGGTGTGCGTCAGCACCTCGGTTTCATGCCGCACAATGCTGGTGTCTATCCGCGCTTGACCGCTCGCGAAAATGTTTACTACTACGCACGACTTTGCGGCCTGGGAAAGACCGAGGCAAAGGTACGAACCGGCGAGCTGCTCGAGCAACTGCATTGCGAAACGTTTGCCGACCGACGAGCACTCGGGTTTTCGCAAGGCCAGAAGACCAAAGTCGCGCTGGCAAGAGCCCTTGTCCACAAGCCGCAAACCATCATGCTTGATGAACCTACCAATGGACTTGACGTCATGGCAACCCGGGGTCTGCGGGACGTCATCCGAACGTTGGCATCGGATGGGCATTGCATACTCTTTTCCAGTCACATCATGCAGGAGGTTTCCGCGCTGTGTGACCATATCGCGATAATCTCTGACGGCGCCGTTTCAATGAGCGACAGTCTTGATCAAATACTGGCACGCACCGGGCAAACAACACTTGAAGATGCCTTCGTCGATGCCAGCAGTTTGAAATCATGAAAGCCTTTGTCGTCATGGCGAAGGAGATCGTTGACAACATTCGCGATCGTCAAACGGTTTTCTATGCCTTGCTTTTCGGCCCGGTTCTGTTACCGCTACTGCTCGGCGGTTCATTGATTGCCAGCTTCAAAAGTGTATCAATCGACTTTGATGAAGTTATCAACGTTGCTGTTCATCATGGTGAAAAAGCGCCCCAACTCATCGCGTATCTGCGCAGCCGTAACATCGATGCCATCGAAGCACCCGATAATTATCGCAAAGGAATCGAGATCGGCTCTCAGTCCGTTGTGCTGGAGATCAACGACACGTTTGCCGAGGCGATGCGAGCGGGCCGACCCGCGCCAATCACATTGCACTTTGACAGCGCGGAGAAATCATCAGCCAAGGTCAAACGACGGCTCGAGAGCGAATTGCGTCGTTACGCTTTCACCCTCAACACCCTGCGTTTGCAGCACCGTGGTATTGACCCGTCTGTGTTCAATAGCCTGGATATCATCAGTCATGACATATCCGATGAAGGCCAGACAGGACAATTGCTTGCGTCACTATTGCCGTTTCTCTTTATCATGTCCATGGTCATGGGTGGATTCTATCTGGCCATCGATATCACCGCCGGTGAACGAGAACGTCAGTCACTTGAACCTCTGCTTAGCCTACCCATGTCACGCACGGCTGTTGTATTCGGCAAATACGGAGCGACACTAGCCTTTGTGGCTCTGTCAGGGGCATTGACAGCACTGAGCATCTACCTCTTGTTTCGACTTTTCCCCGTCGATCTACTGGACGGCCAGATTCGTTTCGATGGGCCAACCGTGGCCAGAGCCTTCCTGCTGGCTACCCCGTTAACATTTTTTGTATCCGCACTTCTGGTTACCGTGTCAGCAATTACTCGCAGTACCAAGGAAGCACAAACCTATCTGGGTTTGATGATGGTGTTACCAATGACGCCGTTTTTCGCATTGCAGTATTTGAACTTGCAGCCTTCGCTATTGACCAATGCTATACCGATGCTGAGCCAATATCAGTTACTGGAAATCGCCGTACTCGGTGGAGAGTTACTGACCGCTCATGTAATGATTTCGGTACTCAGCACTCTGGTAGCTACTGCCGTTTTACTTTGGCTAAGCTGCCGCCTGTACTCGCGAGAAAAATTGCTCGACTAGCTTGCTCAATATTGACGCGAAATTACGCGATTTCCCTGTCCAGGACACGTATCCCAAGCGCCTCCACTGTCGTCTGCCCGCACTAGATTAAAGCGCTTCTACGGTATCCAGACTGTCAAGATTTCTATGCTCGTAAAACACTCATCGCCGCAGCCATCTCGTGGGAGTGTTGACGGTCTTACAATGACAAAATCCAGCCTCAGAGGCCCCATGTCGTTGCCGAAGAGTACCGATAAGACGCTCTGCGTCACTAATACGACTGCCAGGCCCGTCTAAAGTCGCGCGAAGATTGCCACAGCACGCCCGAACCCGGTATGGTGTAGTCCCAAAGGACGCAATGATTTCCCTGCCTGGGTCCCCATTGACGGCCAAAGGCTGGCGAAAGTCGGCAAGCCGACTTTCGAGCTAATCATCAGAAACCGGGAATCGTACTTGTCCGCTTCTCGCACAGCCTGGAGCATCGGTTGGTACAAGGCTGAAATCGCATACCAATGCTAAGTTTTAAAAGTTTACACGCCTTACCGCGTTGCTTGCATTAAAATGTCCCAAGACGGGAAGTTATCCCGTAATTCAGGATCAATGACGAGGTCGATTTGAATACAGTGTTGATTGGCAATGTATTAAGTGCGTTAAATAGATCAGTCATGCAGCCGGTATCCAGCTCATGAGTGAAATTGACAACCCTCTCGTCCGGTTTACCAACGTCCAAAAGAGTTATGACGGGGAAAATCTGGTCGTTAAAGATCTGAACCTTGACGTCGCCAAAGGTGAATTCCTGACCATGCTTGGGCCGTCAGGTTCCGGCAAGACCACCTGTTTGATGATGCTCGCTGGTTTTGAACCTGCCACTCACGGCGAAATCTATCTAAACGGTCAACCGATCAACAACGTGCCGCCACACAAACGTGGCATTGGCATGGTATTCCAAAATTACGCGCTGTTCCCGCACATGTCGGTAGCGGAAAATCTGTCCTTTCCGCTTGAAGTTAGAGGCATGGATCGCAGCGAACGCGAGTCCCGAATCAAACGCGCCTTGTCGATGGTGCAGCTCGATGAGTTTGGACACCGACGCCCTGCACAACTCTCAGGTGGACAACAACAACGCGTGGCCGTTGCCCGTGCGTTGGTATTCGATCCCGATCTTGTCTTGATGGACGAACCGCTAGGCGCTCTGGACAAAAATCTTCGTGAGCAAATGCAATACGAAATCAAACATATTCACGAACAACTGGGCGTTACCGTTGTGTATGTAACCCATGACCAGAGCGAAGCACTGACCATGTCAAATCGAATCGCGGTATTCAATGATGGCGTCATACAGCAACTCGCCCCACCGGCTGACCTTTACGAACGCCCGGAAAACGCCTTTGTTGCCCAGTTTATTGGTGAGAACAATCGTTTGACTGGAACCGTTCGCGCAATCAATGGCAACGAATGTGTCGTGGATGTTGACGACGGATCTGTCGTCAAGGCCTTGAAGGTAAACGTCGAAGCGCCAGGCGATAGTTGCACCTTGTCGCTGCGACCGGAGCGAGTTGTCACCTCACCCGCCAACGGCGCTGTCAACAATACCTTCAATGCGAAGGTTGAAGAACTTATCTATCTTGGCGATCACATTCGCGCCCGCATGTCCGTGTGTGGCACTAACGACTTTATCGTCAAAGTACCCAATTCAGCTGAACACTCGATACTGCAAGAAGGTAATACCGCAGAAATCGGATGGTCGGCTGAGGACTGTCGGGCACTGGCCTCTTGATGCGCCTCAGTGCACCAACAAAAAGCCACGTCGGCAGTCATCACGTTCTCAGGGGTCCCGACTCCGAGACAAAAACCCAGTTGTTCGGGAATCACTAGTAAGAGAGAGAGGAATTTTAATGAAAGTTATGCGACGTTTTGCACCCATAGCCGCAGGCGTCAGCCTGGCGGTTGGTGGCGGCCTTGTTCAGGCAGCCGACTCAATCACCGTTGTCTCCTGGGGTGGTGCTTATACCAAATCCCAGGTTGAGGCGTACCACAAGCCGTGGATGGCGGCAACTGGCAATACAATCGTCTCAGAGGACTACAACGGTGGTATCGCTGAAATCAAGGCACAGGTTGAAGCCGGTAATGTAACCTGGGATCTGGTTGACGTTGAACTGTCTGATGCAGTTCGTGCCTGTGACGAAGGTCTGATCGAACCTATTGACCACGCAGCTCTACCAGCGGCGCCGGACGGCACTGCAGCAACTGACGATTTCATCGAAGGTACATTGCATGAATGTGCAGTTGCCAACATCGTCTGGTCAACGATCTTCGCCTATGACAAATCAAAGATGCCAAACGGACCCACCAGCATCGCGGATTTCTTCGACACAGAGAAATTTCCTGGTAAGCGTGGTGTTCGCAAGAACCCTAAAGCCAACCTCGAAATGGCTCTGATGGCTGACGGCGTTGCGGCGGCTGATGTATACGAAGTACTCGGCACCGACGAAGGTGTTGATCGCGCATTTGCCATGCTGGACAAAATAAAAGCCGATGCTGTCTGGTGGGAAGCGGGTGCACAGCCTCCACAGTTGCTTGCTGATGGTGAAGTCGCGATGACTACCGCATACAATGGCCGAATCTTCAATGCTGTTGCCAGCGAAGACAAGCCTTTCGACATCATCTGGGATGGCCAGATTCTTGATCTTGACCTGTGGGTAATACCTAAAGGCACCAAGAACAAGGAAGCGGCCATGGATTTCCTGGGCTTCTCGACTGCGACAGAACAGCTTGCTGCACAGGCGTCCTATATTTCATACGGCCCAGCTCGCAAGTCATCTTCACCGTTGGTTGGCAAGTTCCACAACAAGGACATCGACATGGGTCCTCAGATGCCTACAGCGCCTGAAAACATGACGAATGCCCTGCTCAACGATTTTGAATTCTGGGCCGACAACCAGGATCAGCTGAACGAGCGATTCAACGCCTGGCTTGCCAATTAAGTTCAAGCCTTGCTTGTAAAAGTACTCGGGGCAGCATCATGCTGCCCCGATCTCTCGCTAATTCATTGGCTATAACACCATGAGTCAAACGCTTACCGCTACAGTCGATGCGCACGATCCGATTTATGCGGACGATGGTGTTCCACTCAAAACCAAGCTTGCCAAAACTACCCGTCGAGCAAAATTTCGTGCCTTTTTACTGACTGTCCCCTTGCTCGCGTTTTTACTGATCTCCTTCGTCTGGCCCATTGGAAAGATGTTGATCAGATCGGTCAACAATCCGATCGCCACCAACGTTTTGCCTGATTTTGCCAAGGCGATCCAGGATTGGGATGAGTCCAAAAGCGACTATCCGCCAGAGGCCGTTTTCGAACTGTTTGTGAAAAACATGGCCGAAGCCCGAAGCAATCGAGAACCGGGCAAGACAATCGGCAACATCGCCGTACGGACAAACTATGAAATGCCTGGCACTGGCAGTTTGTTCAAGTCAACAGGACGCAAGGTCAGGAACATCACGGAAGGCCCTTACAAGGAAGCGCTATTCGAGCTGAATAAAAAATGGGAAAATCCGGATCTTTGGCGCACGCTGAAACGCATCAGCAAAGACTACACACCCGGGTTCTATGTCGCTGCCCTAGACCGACAATATAATTCCGCCGGTGAAGTTGAACTCAAGTCGGATGAAAATCGCATATACGTCAAGATATTCGGGCGTACGATGTGGTTGTCTTTTTTGATTACCTTTATCTGCCTGGTGCTCGCCTTTCCTATTGCCTATCTGATGTCGGTACTACCGTTGAAGACGTCAAATCTTTTAATGATTCTAGTGTTACTGCCATTCTGGACATCACTGCTGGTACGAACAACCAGCTGGATCGCGATACTCCAAAGTAATGGGGTCATAAATAATTTACTGGTGTGGGCGAACATCATCTCTGATGACTCGCGACCGCAGATGATTTACAACCAGACTGGAACCATCATAGCCATGGTGCACATCCTGTTGCCCTTCATGGTATTGCCGCTGTTTTCGGTCATGAAAACCATCCCACCCAGCTACCTCCGGGCAGCCCGATCCATGGGCGCCAACTGGTTCTACGCATTTCGTCGGGTGTATTTTCCGCAGACCTTGCCCGGCATTGCTGCAGGTACTTTGCTGGTGTTCATACTGGCCATCGGTTACTACATCACGCCAGCACTCGTCGGTGGCCAGGATGGGCTTTTGATTTCCAATCTTATTGCCTTTCACATGCAAAAGTCGCTCAACTGGTCACTCGCTGCCGCTTTGGGCACCCTGCTCCTTGCAGTCGTGCTGATCATGTACTGGCTCTATAACAAGTTTGTCGGTGTCGACAATCTTAAATTCGGATAGCAGCGATGATAAGACTACCGCCATATGCCTCACTGTCTGAGCATATACTGCACAAGCTCTATCTGTTGTGTTGCGCGCTGATTTTCCTCTTCCTTATTCTGCCTATCCTGATCATCATTCCGTTGTCATTCAACGTCGAGCCTTACTTCTCTTTTACCGAAGGCATGATGAAACTTGATCCGGAGGCGTTTTCTTTACGTTGGTACAAGGATATATTTACCAACGGCATGGCCAATCCCGATGCCACCTCCTGGGGCGCATGGTTTGCCGATTCATGGAACAACGCTCAATGGATAAGAGCTGCTCGCAATTCCTTCGCCATCGCAATCATTTCGACCATTATCGCGACAGCACTTGGCACACTAGCCGCCCTTGGTTTGTCGCAACCCAATATGCCGTTCCGCTCCTTGATTACCAGCATTCTGATCTCACCCATGATCGTACCGCTTGTCATCACCGCAACGGGAATGTTCTTCTTCTATTCAGAAATTGGTCTGGCCCAGACATTCTGGGGGGTTGTACTGGCTCACGTAACCCTGGGCGTGCCCTTCGTCATCATAACTGTCACGGCGACCTTGGTCGGGTTTGACCGCTCATTGATTCGCGCGTCGCAAAATCTCGGCGCCAGCGGCTGGACGACCTTTCGAAAAATCATCATGCCGCTGATTGCACCGGGCATGATTTCAGGCGCGCTTTTCGCCTTCATTACATCACTGGACGAAATAGTCGCAGTGCTGTTTATCGCCGGCGTTGAACAACGCACCATTCCACGGCAGATGTGGTCAGGTATTCGCGAACAAATCTCACCGACGATTCTTGCTGTCGCGACGATCCTCGTCATACTCTCCATCATGCTATTGACGGTTGCCGAGCTTTTACGCCGGCGTGGCGAGCGCCTGCGCGGTATTACTCCCGCTTGAGAAAATCCTTCTCATAGTTGTTACAAACCCGCCTTATTCACATAAATGAGAAAAATAAGCACAAAACTATAAAAATTGTGTTTATACACGTGGCAACCATCACAAATTCAATTCATTTCTATCGGCGGTGGCGTACTTAGGCCGATCAAGGTTAATCAGACAAATGGATTGACCGATGTTGATCACAAAAACACCTAACAGACTGGTAGTTGCCATCATAGCATTGCTAACCGTGCTAACAGGATGCGCAGGAAACGGAGAAAATCGATCAGCAGAACAGCAACTGATCCAAGATCGGGCCGACCTTGAAGATGCAAATCTGTTGCAAAACCGTGCTGTTGAATTGCAATACAAGGCGCGTTTTGACGATGCAGAAGCGCTATATCTGGAAGCACTCGCTACCTATATTAGAGTGAGTGGAGAGCAGTCAGTGGAAGCTGCACGCGCACAGACCAATCTTGCGTCTCTGTATGTCAGCACATCGCGTCACGCCGAAGCTGAAGACTTGCTACGGAATTCACTGGCAACGCAACAGGAAATCCTCGGGCATGATGCCGTCGAGACTGCTTGGTCGATGACGAACCTGGGTGGTTTGCTGACAACGCTGGGACAACTCACAGAAGCCGAGCCTCTGCTTGATAGTTCAATCCTGATCCACAAGACTTATCTCGGCGAAACCGATTCTCGTACTGCTGTAGCATTACGCAATCTAGCCGCATTCCATGTCGTAAGACTCAAGCACTACGATGCTGAACCGCTTCTCAAAGAGGCTTTGCAGATCCAACGCGCCAGTCTCGGCAATACACACGCTGAAACTATCAAGACAGTCTCGTCTCTCGCCAAGTTGTATGGTGAATTGGGAGAATATGACAAGGCTTTGCCATTAGCTAATGAAGCGCTGGAAATCAACGGGTTTGCCCATGGTGAACGACACCCCTTGACCTCTCGCAGTAGAAATCAGAAAGCACTACTGTTATGGCGTAAGGGTGAATACGCAAGTGCCGAGCGTTTATTTGAACAATCATTGAACGATCAAAAAATTTCGCTGGGCGAAGAACATCAGGAAACAGCCACGACGATGGAATTCCTTGGCATCATCAAGCACCTTGATGGCAATCAATTCGAAGCTCGCGCACTTCTTGAAGAATCGCTTCGTATCAAGAACAACCACTATGGCGAAGATCACTTTCTGTCAGCATCCACCTTGTACAACCTTGGCCTGGTTAATGATGCACTCGCAGAACGCGATCTTGCCAACCAACTGTTTCGAGGGGCTCTGGCCATACAGACACGTGTGCTCGGACGTGATCATGTATCGACACGACAATCACAACGTGCGGTTGACGCCACAAAGTAGCCAGCGTCGTTTGAAATCAACCGATGAGAATATTGTCTGCGTGCAGTTCCGACAGTTGCTTGCGTTGGATCTTGCCCGACGGGCCCTTGGGCAATTCGGTCATGAAATAAATTCGGTCCGGGCGTTTAAAAAGTCCAACGCTATTTTCGCAAAGCGCAAGAAGTTCCTCTTCCGCTAAAGACGCACCCGACTTGATACAGACCGCCGCAAGCACGCGTTGTCCGTAATCATCACAGGGACAGGCAAAGGCAGCAGCTTCAACAACATCAGGATGCTGATACAAGGCATCGTCAATTTCTCGAGGTGCGATATTTTCACCGCCTTTGATAATGAGCTCCTTGAGTCGCCCGGTTATAAAAAGGAACCCATCTTCGTCAGCGCGTCCCAGATCACCCGTATGCAGCCACCCCTCAACCGTTTTAGCAGCCGTCGTTGCTTCGGGATTGTGGAAATAGCGTTGCATGACGCAATCACCGCGAATCAAAAGCTCACCTTCCTCTCCATCGACAACGTCGCGCATGGATTTGTCGACAATGCGTATGTCGACTCCAACTGGTAGTCCCGGAGAACCCAGTTTGCGTTTTTGTGGTGGCATTGGGTTGGATAGTATCTGTGCAGATGTTTCAGTCAATCCCATGGTCTCGATCAGAGGAATGCCAAAGCGTTTTTCGAACATCTCATGTACATCCGGCGACAAAGGTGCAGAGGCACTTCGACCAAAGCGCACATTTGGAAACCGTCTGTCACCGCTTGCATCGCGCAGTAAATAAGACACTTGCGTGGGTACAACACTGAACCAGGTGCAAGATTGATGTTCGATCCATTCCCAGAACCGCTTGGTCGAAAACTTCGCTGGCATGACAACCGAACCACCTGACACTAGCGGTCCCAGAAGCGTCACACAAAGCCCATTAATATGAAACAGCGGTAAAACACACAAGGCTCGGTCAGCATCAGTCAGGCCGTGGCCGTCACGAACATTTTCACCTCCAGCGAGTAAATTGCCATGGCTTAACACAACCCCCTTTGGTTGGCCCGTGGTACCTGAGGTATACATCAGAAGACCGTCAGTCGCCCGGGAGATTGATGGGTAATGCGCGTCTTTTTCAATCCGCTCGGTAGATACTTCACGGTCCCCGCACTGAATGACAAGACGCTGATCCGACCAAAGGCTTATGACCGGTTTGTCGCGCATCGAAACCTTGAAGGCAGGTAGCTCCAGCGCATGCGCTATTGATGGCAAGACATCGGGCTCCGTAATGATGAACACGGTTTCCGAGTGTCCGAGCACATAGGCAATAATGTCTGGTCCGGCGACAAGATTGATCGCAACCGCACGATAGCCACCGTAGAGTATGCCAAGCACGGCTGTCGCCGCGTCCGGTCCATTGTTCATCGCAAAGGCAACACTGGCTCCCGGGCTGACACCGGCTTGATGAAGCTTGTTACTCAACTCCCTGCAAGCGTCTCTCAGTTCACCGAAGGACACGGTAGTGTCTGACTCAGCGCAGCAGAGAAAGGTCGCATCGCCATACATTTCGGCGTTACGGTCGATCAGATCCCTGGCCGTGGCGATAGAGTTATCCATCGCGATACGTCCTTGCAATGTACGTTCGATTCACGCTTCAGCGTCCGGCTGTCGACCAGTATTCACCGAAAATGTCATCAAGCGATGGTTCATCAACAGGAATTGGCCTGATGACTTTTGTCGTGTTCATGAAATGGCGATAATTCAAATTGTCATCAATCGAATTTCCGCCCCAACTGCCACAACCCATGGACAAGGAAAATGGCATACCATTATCGAAAGAACCACCCGTGGCGAAACAATGCGCCTGGTTGACGATGACACGACAGGTCGGCATGTTTTCCCCCAAGCGTATGGCGCGATTGTCGTCGCTGGTATGCAATCCGATGGAGTGCCCCGCCCCCTGAAAAGCCAGTACATCGGCGGCAAGTGTTGTTGCGGCTGCAAAGTCTTTTGCCACAAACATCGTCAATGCCAAAGACAATTTTTCGCCTGACTCGGGAAACTCAGGTCCGACACCAGTTCCTTGTAACAAGACAAAACGAGCAGACTCCGGGTCTTTCACTTCGAGCTTTGCAACGTCAAGGAAGGTATGAATGTCTTTGGCTATCATGTGACGATTCAGATGCCCCCCCTCGAACAACAGAGCATTGAGTGCTTGCGTGTTCTGCTCATCAAGCAAGCGGCCTCCTTCGGCTTCCAGAGCCTCGAGAAAGGCATCACGGATGGATTCAACCACGATCAATACATTTTCCGAAGAACAGGATGTTGCATTGTCAAAGGTTTTAGAGGCGCGTACCTTGGCTGCCGCTGCAGCAAGATCCGCTGTTTCATCAACGATAACTGTCGCATTGCCAGCACCGACACCAATCGCCGGACTACCTGACGAATAGGCACGACGCACATTGTCCTGACTACCAGTAACAATGATCAAATCAACAGCCTCCATCAAACGCTGTGTTTTTACCTTTGAAGAAGGCGTTGGCAGCATTTGTACCAGATCCCGATCAAGTCCGATCTTGGAAAACTCCGCGTGTAAATGTTCAAGTAATCGTTCACATACCGTCACGCCTTTGGGTGATGGCGAAAGTACAATAGCGTTACCACACTTGAGCGCATTGATAATATTGTTAACCGGTGTTGCTGCTGGATTCGTGGATGGCACTACCGCCCCGACCACACCGATCGGACGCGCAATACTGGTTATTCCGGTAGCGGCATCATCATCAATCACCCCAACCGTTCTGGCGTGTTTGATATCACGCAGGACACCCAGTGTCTTGCGATGATTTTTCTTTATCTTGTCAGCCACATTGCCAAGCCCGGTGGTTTTAACCGCAAGCTCGGACAAGGCCTTGTTTCGTGAAGGTTCCATCAAGGCCCAGGCTGCCGCAAGGGCCGCCTGGTCATAGCGCGCTTGCGTCGCTGCCAAGGCATAGCTTTGTTGCGCTTTGCGCGCGCGAGCAACAACCTCGTCAACGAGAGTCGTTTCTTCTTCAAGCAATGCTGATGACGACGAAGACATAGGCTTTTATTTCAGTCCAGCAAGCAATTCAGTCAAGGTGTCTTTACGCGCCGCCCACATAGCCAGCACTTCTTCACGTGTCATGATGTGCATCGGAGAACCACCCGCCTTCATCTGCTTGGCAACCCGCGCGTTGGCAAACATCTCAGGCACCTTGGCTGACAACATGTCGATAACGTCCTGTGGCGTACCCTTGGGTACCATCACGCCGCGGAAGTTGACCGATGAATTGTCCACATCAAATCCTGCTTCCTTCAACGTGGGTACATCCGGCAGGAAGTCGGAACGTTCAAGGTCTGCAACTGCCAGTATCTTCACGTTCCCCGCTTCACGTGCACGGAAAGCATCTGAAAGGTTATTCACCCCGGCGATTACATCACCGGCGATTACCGCTTTCATCGCCGCAGCGCCACCGCCTTTGGTCGGGATATAGGCCATCTTGGCGCCCGTTGCTTTTTCGAGCTGCAAAGCCGCGATGTGATGGCCGACATAGAGTCCAGCACCCGACAAGGTTGTCTTGCCTGGGTTTTCTTTGGCAAAAGCCACCAGCTCTTCGATGCTGTTGTACTCACTGTCAGCGCCGACAACTACGACTGCCGGGTCGGCACCCCAGTTGGCAATGGGTTCGAAGCTCTCCGCGGAATACTTGACACCACCTTCGATCGATTGCGCAATGAAGTGCGGGATGTTGTACGCAGCCATGGTGTAGCCGTCAGCTTCAGCATCGGTGGCAAACCAGTTCCACCCAACACGACCACCAGCACCAGGTTTGTTGATGATAACGATGGGCTGACCGAGAAAATCCTCGTTGCCTGCCATCATGGTGACAATCCGCGCCTGAAAATCAGTCGCACCGCCAGCACCATAGGACACCATGACTGAAATGGGTCGCTCCGGATATTCATCAGCGATGACGGGGCTGGTGATTGTTGTAGCAGCAAGTGCGGCCGCCAATAAAATTTTCTTTTTAATCATTTTTTCTCTTCTCCAAGTATTAAAGGTTCTGACTGATCAGGTCAGAAATACAAACCACGTGGTGTCTGAACTTTCAGAAGCACCGTAAACAAAAGATAGATGACACCCATAAAGGCAAGTGTCACCACAATGCGCTTCAACCATGAGCGCCAATCACCATGCGAGGCGGGATCATACAAGGTATACAACGTAAAAAAACCGAACGTTGATGCGCAGTAAAAACCGAGCGTCTTGGCGGCATAAAACACCAGTACACAAATAATCAGTATGCCTGGTAATACAGTGAGTATCTCCCTGCCCGCCACACCGCCACCCACGCGCGACAAACCTCGTAGCGCGCGTATCGCATTCCACAAAGCCAACAGCAACATGACGCCACTTATCAACCGAGGAAACAGAAAAGCATCAGCCGGTTCTCGGGTAAAGCTGATCCATGCCACCGTTGCAGCCAACGCCAACACCAGCAGCGCGGGCACAATATATTGAATGCGTGAAACAGCGACGTTCACATCGACAGCTGACTCGTTCATTGCGCGGCCTCGCGAGGTTCCGGATCGTTGCTCAGTTTCGAGGTGAAAAAACTCCACAGAATGGACACGATAACCAGCGCCATCAAAAAGAGATTGAGAGCACCTGACAAGAAATAGCGTGCAGCACCGTCAGTGGCATTGGCAATCATGCTGCCTTGAATGAAGTTGGCTTCCGCTATCGGACCGAGTATTAATCCAAGGACCAGTGGGGCTGCAGAAAAGCCGAATTTTTCGAGAAAGTACATGGCAATGCCAAGGCTCAACATGATGTATACATCGCCCATAGACTGTTGTACCGAGTAAGCGCCAAACAAAGCCAGCACCATGACCGCAGATGCCATGATCGCAGGCGGGATACGCGCAACCTTCGCCGCATAACTCGCGACCCAAATACCAAAGATGACCATCAGAACCTGACCGATGAGCATGGAGTTGATGAATGTCCAGGCAACCTCAGGGTGATTATCAAACAAGTCAGAGCCCGGAAAAATGCCATGAATCAACAGACCACCAAGGAGTACGGCGGCTGTCGGGCTACCCGGTATGGACAGCGTAAGGAGTGGCACCAGAGAAGGCCCGACCATCGCATTGTTGGCAGACTCGGCAGCGATGACCCCCTCAGGATTACCGTTACCAAAACTGTCCTTGTTCTTTGAAAATTTCTTTGTTTGATCATAGGCAAGCAGACCTGCGATCTGCCCACCAACCCCCGGAATCAAACCGATGATCGATCCAACCACTGTTCCGATCGACAAAGCCTTGAAGCTTTTTGCCACCAGAGCCAACGATTGCCCGAACGATTGCTTTTGTATCTGGACAGCCTTGATCGATTGCGTCTTGCGCCCCTTGGCCAACATCTCTATCACTTGCGGAATGGCAAAAATGCCAATCAATGCCGTGATGATATTGACACCACCGGTCAATGCATCGTGAAAAATAAAACGTTGTGCGCCCTGAATATCGTCATAACCAATCATTGACAACCAAAGACCAAGACAACCGGACAGCAAGCCTTTGACAAACGACTTCGAGTCAAGCGAGCCGATAACCGTAACGCCGAGGATGGCCATCCAGAACAAATGTGACGGCCCGAAAGCAAGGGCCCATTTAGCCAACACCGGGGTCAGGAAGATCAGCAACATGACACCGATGACGCCACCAACTCCTGAGGCAAGGAAAGAAATATGCAGCGCCTTGGCGCCCTGACCCTGGGTCGCCATCGCGTGGCCATCAAGGGCCGTAGCAATATTGGCTGGCGCACCGGGTATGCGTAACAGAATGGCACTGACTGCCCCACCCGCCACCGTCGAGGTGTAAGCAGCTCCGAGCAGTATCAGCCCCTGTGTCGCCGGTAGCTGGAACGTAAACGGGATGAGCAGTGCCACCGCCATGGTCGGCGACAAACCTGGGGTCGCCCCTAGAATCAGGCCCCCGATCGTCCCACCCAACAGCAGCAGAAATGAGGTTGGCTCGAACACACCGGCAAAATACTGCAGAAATTCCATCCAGACGGATCCGTACTCTCTTTCACTATTACCTTAAAGGATGAAAATAAAAATGCAAACGTTTACATTGCAACAATGGCAAATTCATCTCAGCCGCGCAAACGTTCTCGCAAAGGGGCACCGGGCATACTCGATGTGGCCAGTCGAGCGGGGGTATCGGGCGCAACGGTTTCTCGCTGCTTCAACGATCCGAAAGTGGTCCGTCCCGACACGCGCAAACGCATAGAGGAAGCTGCCGAAGCACTCGGCTATATACGGGATCGCTTGGCAGGCTCGCTGCACAATCGCATGAGCGGCTCGGTGGGTCTGGTTGTTCCAACCATCGACGACGCGATTTTCTCTGAATTGATCGAAGCCTTCTCGGCAGAACTACATCTGCATGACCGAACGATGTTGATTGCGAGTCATAACTACAACCTGGATCGCGAAGTGACGATAATCCGCTCCCTGCTTGAACGCCGCATCGATGCTGTCGCCATTGTCGGACGTGATCATTCCCGCGTTGCACTGGAGATGTTGAAAGTCCGTGAGATACCTGTTGTGTCTCTGTGGAACGCCAGTGGTGCTGGCGAAATCCCTTGCGTTGGTACCGACAATCGACAAGGTGCGGCTCACGTCACTCGGCACCTGCTCGATCTTGGTCACCGTGATTTCGCGTTGATTTTTCCCGACACGCAAAACAATGATCGCGCGCGTGATCGAAAGCAAGGGGTTATCAACACACTGACCGCCGCTGGCGTCGCCATACGTTCGGCGTGGGATATCAATTGTCCTTATGACGGTGCCATCGCGAAGTCTATTGCGCTCGAGATGTTTGCCGATGAACAACCGACCGCCATCATTTGCGGCAACGATGTTATCGCCCATGGTGTTCTGCACGCAGCGGCCAGGGCAAAAATATCGGTTCCCGATGATCTGTCGGTCGCAGGTATTGGCGATTTCAAAAGTTCGGCGGTGATTGAACCGGGCCTGACCACGGTACGCTTGCCAGCCAGACGAATCGGACAGATCGCCGCCCGATCACTGATCGAACGGAGCGTGTCTGGTGATCGAGACAAGGTTAACGATGTGTTGATTCCCGCTGAACTGATCGTTCGAGCGTCAACCGGTCCGGTTTGATGCGTCGGTGGGGGCCGGCAAGACTTCGATGACTTCACCTGTACTGCGGGTCTGGTTAACGTCTACCGCTCCCCGGTTATCCGGATTGATCAATCTTGGTAAATCACGGGTCTGCTTCCAGCGAAACAGGTAACCGCCGAGAGCGCCACCCGCTGAGGTAATGGTCAATAAGCCCAAGGTCAACAACTCAGTGATCAGCAGCAAGACGCCCGCTGCCGTGGTCGCGGCAAATGCAAGTCCGACTTTCAGATTGGCGCGGCGACTGACACTCTTCTCATGGCGCAACAGATCCTTGTGCGCCTGACGCAAGAGCTGTTCTCGTTCCGTGTTCGCTTGAACCACGATGCTTTCACGGTCAACGTTAGCCCGGTTCAGAATTTCGGTGCGCGACTTTTCCGCCGCCTGCAATAACTTTTCTTTTTCTGCCGCATGGCGTTCGATCATATCGGCCCGCAAGCGCTCTCCATCAGAGCGCGCGATGCTGGAAAACCAGAATCCGGTGACCAGAGCAATCAAAGCAGCGGGCAGTACTGCGCGAATCATTATTTCATCAATTTCACTGCCAAGACTTGCCCAGAACAGTGCCAAGGTCACGATCTGTAGTAGTACGACACCGGAAAGGTAACGAATCATGGCTCAAAACCGTAAAAACGATAGCCCATGTTACACGAGGCTTCTCGTACACTACGACCATGGTCACTAGCGGATATCTGGTCTCACGCGGTTGGCGCGATACTCCACAAGGCATCGAGCTCTCACTGTGGCTGGCCACGGTCGATGGTCCATTGCATGTCCAGGTAGACGGGCAGGAATCTGTCTGTTTTATAGAACGCGGTGTCCCTGCCGCCCTGCCCGTTAGCGCACGTCGCAAGCCACTTGAACTGTCTCTGTTGCACGGCGGTGCTGTCGACGCTTTGTACTTTCAGCGTCATCGAGATTTGCAACAGTTACGACAAACCGACACGCCTTTATGCGAGTCGGATATCAAGCCGGTCGACCGCTTTCTGATGGAACGCTTCATTCACGCCGGGATGGAGATTCATGGTGACATCAGCATGAACAAAAACGTACGCCAGGTACGCAATCCGAAGCTTGTGCCGTTGACGCTTGAACCCACTCTCAAGGCAGTGGCGATCGACATCGAGACGCGCGCCAACACGCGAGAGCTTTACTCGATTGCAGGCGCCCTACTAGGTGACAACACCGGCCATGGTCACGATGGCCTGCGCGGTGAAGACTACGCACATGCGGTCGTGTTCATGCGTGGTGAGGCCAAGGACGAAAGGCGGGAGGGCTATACCTTGCACTACTGCGACTCGGAAGCAGCGCTCGTGAAAGCCTTTCTAAACTGGATGCAGCAGATCGATCCAGACATTATCACCGGCTGGGCTGTCATCAATTTTGACCTCAACTTTCTCGATCAGAAATGCAAGGACTTGAATATACCCTTTGCCTTGGGTCGTGCAGGGGCAACGGCCGCTGTGCTGCAACCCGGCAATCCGGGCTCTCCACGTATCGCACGCGTTCCCGGACGCGCGGTGCTCGATGGCATTGACCAGTTGAAAGCGGGCTTCTGGGCGTTCGACAGTTTTTCACTCGACAATGTTGCGCATGAGTTACTCGGTGTTGGCAAGCTGATCAGCACGGATTCGGACAAGGTTGCCGAGATCAATCGACGGTTCCGAGACAATAAACCGGAACTCGCCGATTACAACCTACGTGACTGTACCTTGGTCAACGATATCTTCATCAAAGCGGATCTGATCGCATTTGCCGTGCAACGGGCGAATCTGACCGGGCTGGCCCTCGATCGTCTCGGCGGTTCGGTTGCAGCCTTCGACAATCTGTACCTGCCAAAATTGCATCGCGAAGGCTTTGTTGCCCCCGATGTCAGTGCGCGTGACGACGGCGGTAGCCCAGGCGGCTTTGTCATGGATTCAGTACCCGGACTTTATCGCGATGTACTGGTGCTGGATTTCAAAAGTCTGTACCCAAGTATTATTCGAACCTTTTTCGTTGACCCTTTAGGTCTCGCTGTCCCAGGCGATGATCCGGTACCCGGTTTTGTGGAAGCAAATTTCTCGCGGCAGCAACATATTCTTCCAGGCTTGATCGAGGAACTTTGGGAGGCACGAGACGCCGCCAAGCTGACGAGCAATGCGCCACTGTCACAAGCGATCAAGATCATCATGAATTCATTCTACGGTGTGCTGGGTACGACCGGTTGCCGATTCCATGACCAAAGGCTTGCCTCAAGTATCACCCGCCGTGGACATCAAATCATCAATGACTCGCGAGATTTCATAGAAGACGCTGGTTATAAAGTTATCTATGGTGATACGGATTCCTTGTTCGTACATATCGATTCCGGACAGGCAGCCTCGGCCTGTCATCGAATCGGCGATGAACTGATGAATTCATTAAACGACTGGTGGAAGAAACGCCTGCACAAGGAATTTGATCTTGAGTCGCATCTTGAAGTGGAGTTCGAAACGCACTTCCAACGTTTTCTGATGCCAACGGTACGCGGCATGGCCACAGGCAGTAAAAAACGTTATGCAGGACTCGTCACGGGCAAGGATGATTCGCCAGAGTTATTGATCAAGGGACTCGAAGCTGTACGCACTGACTGGACACCCTTGGCCAGAGACTTTCAGCGAGAATTGCTGCGACGAGTGTTTACGGATCAGCCGTTTGAAGACTATGTCCGCAGCACGGCGGAACAGTTGAGCAATGGCGAACTGGACGACAAACTTGTCTACCGCAAACGACTACGTCGCCCTTTGAGCGACTATCAACGCAATGTGCCACCGCATGTGCAAGCAGCGCGCAAGTTGCCCAAAAGTGGTAGCTGGATCAGCTACGTTATTACGCGAAACGGACCGGAACCGGTTGACGGCCTGGAATCGGCTCCGGACTACCAACATTATCTGGACAAGCAACTGGCACCCGCAGCTGATGGCATATTGCACTTCAAGGACACAAGCTTTGGTACATTGACCGATGCGCAAATGGACATGTTCTAACGAAAAAAGGCGTGCGATCACTGAGTGATCGCACGCCCTCGACTTGCGTATTCGCAAGCGTTTAAACGCTTACTGACTATGCTTGGAGATCAACGCCTGATTGGTAAAGACGAAATCGTCTTTCGCAGCAATCGTGTGGCAGCCTGAACAGAATTGGCTTTCTTTGGCAGTTGCCTTGTAGCTGTCAGCCCAGATCCAGTTCTCAGCGGGGTTGGCCGCATCGTCAGAGACTTTCACACTGACCGTGTGTCCAGCTTTACGATCAGCTTCATAATCTGCCTGGTTGTCAAACTGCTCTTTCACGACAACGGTACCGACAGGGTATACATATGGCCCATCGCTCGTGAGTACATCGGCGCCGACATCGTTGACGTAAACGCTGCGGTAGCCATTTGGCCCCTTGTGAATATTGCCCAGGAAGTTGGTCGGGTCACCCGTATCACCATCGGCTACTTTGGTCCACGACTTGTAGTCAGCCCAACGTGTATCCGCATCTCTGAACGGAGCAGTAACGGCTGAAAAAGCGCCACATCCAGCAATGAACACTGACATCGCGACAATTCCGACTTTTAGTTTTGACATTCGAATCTGGCTCCTTAAATTTAGAAGGGCGAACTAGGCCTTTGATTTGACTTCGCGACGCCGCGCCGTCAAGACGAACTCAGTATAGCCGTTAGGCTGTTCACGACCACTTAAAACAAGATCAAGTGCCGCTTGAAATGCAATGCTGGCATCATAATGCGGCGCCATGGGTTGATATGCTGGATCACCAGCGTTTTGTTTGTCAACAACAAGCGCCATTTGTTCCATTATATCGCGAATTTGTTTTTCTTCAACAATATTGTGCTCCAGCCAATTGGCAAGAATTTGACTCGATATGCGTAGAGTGGCACGGTCTTCCATCAAGCCGACGTCGTTGATATCAGGTACCTTCGAGCAACCGACGCCTTGGTCCACCCAGCGAACAACATAGCCCAGAATACTTTGCGCGTTGTTTTCAAGTTCGTGCTGGATTTCTTCTGCCGAGAAATTCCGGCCTTTTTCAACGAGTGGCACTGTCAGCAAAGTATCTAGGCTGGCAGGTGTGCGATCAGCAATTGCACTCTGGCGCTGCTGCACGTTTACCTTGTGATAATGCATCGCATGTAATGTCGCGGCGGTCGGCGATGGCACCCAAGCGCAATTCGCTCCGGCTTCAGGGTGACTTTGCTTGGCTTCTATCATGGCTGCCATCTGGTCAGGTATGGCCCACATACCCTTGCCGATCTGACCATTACCCTGTAATCCGCTGGCGAGCCCAACATCAACATTACTGTCTTCATAAGCACTCAGCCACGCAGCATTTTTCATTTCACCCTTGGGCACCATGACACCGGCATGCATGCTCGTGTGTATCTCATCGCCGGTACGGTCCAGAAAACCGGTATTGATGAATATCACGCGCTCGCGAGCAGCATGAATGCAATTCTTGAGATTGACCGTTGTACGTCGCTCCTCATCCATGATGCCGATCTTCAGTGTGTTCGCAGCAAGACCCAAGGCTTTCTCGACTCGACCAAACAGCTCGACTGACAAAGCCACCTCATCGGGTCCATGCTGCTTGGGCTTGACGATATAGACGCTGCCAGTGCGTGAGTTTCTTGAATCCGCCGCATCCTTCTGCAAATCGTGCATGGCGCAAAGGCTGGTCACCATGGCATCAACATAGGTTTCAGCGACTTCATTGCCACTGGCATCAAGCACCGCATCAGTGTACATATGTGCGCCGACATTGCGCACCAGTAAAAGACTGCGACCAGGAACGGTGTATTTGTTCCCATCAAGGCTGGTATAAATCCGATCGGCATGTAAAGCGCGCACGACCTCCTTGCCACCTTTGTTGAATCGTTCTTCGAGATCACCACGCATCAAGCCAAGCCAGTTTCTGTAGACGTCAACCTTGTCTTCTGCATCAACGGCGGCCACTGAATCTTCGCAATCCTGAATGGTAGTCATGGCTGCTTCCATCAAGACGTCCTTGATACCCGCTGCATTGCTTTTGCCGATTGGATGCGAACGATCAATCTGAATTTCAAGGTGCAAGCCGTTGTTGACAAGAAGGACGGAATCGGGTGCATCGGCAGAGCCTGTAAAAGCAACACATTGGCTTGGGTTCTTCAGGCCAATCTCACTGCCACTGCCAAGCGTCACATGCAAAGCACCGTTTTTGATCGTCAGTGATGCGACATCCTGGTAATTCCCTTGAGCCAACGGCGCTGCAGAATCAAGAAAGCTGTTGGCGAAAGCAACCACACGCTCTCCCCGCAACGGGTTATACGTATCGCTTCGTTCAGCACCATCAGCCTCACTGATCGCATCAGTACCATAGAGTGCATCGTACAAACTGCCCCATCGTGCATTAGCAGCATTCAATGCATAACGTGCATTGTTGACCGGCACCACTAACTGGGGACCTGCAATGGACGCGATTTCAGGGTCTACATTACTAACCTTGACGGAAAAGTCGCTTACAGGCTGCTGCAGGTAACCGATATCCTCAAGGAAACTTTTGTAAGTGGCTATTTGCATCGGCCCGGGATTCGCCTTGTGCCACGCATCGATCTGACTTTGCAAATCATCCCGGTAGGCCAGCATGGCGGCATTGGGTGGCCCCAGATCATCAACAATACCGGCAAGGCCGGCAAAAAATGTATCGCCGCTGACCCCGGTTCCCGGGAGAGCTTCGTTAAGGATGAAATCGTAAAGCGGCTTCGATATCGTCAAACCGCTGGCAACTGTGACGCTCATGTGAAAACCCATCATAAAAACTAATGAGCCATGATATCAGTGCGTAAGAATGTTCGTAAGAGCAAATGCAAGGATTCGATATCAAGCGACTCGAAGCGACCCTTCTATACTTTTGGCAAGGTTCGGACCGCGGGCGTTTTCCGTGGCAGGTTCGAACAGACGCAGATCAGGTCCAAGAAGTTGCGAATCCGGTCACATCGGGACTAAGAACCAGGTCTCCGTCGCGACCAAAGAAGCTGTTTATCATGGTGACAATTATCCAGAGCCCACGTGTGACTACATTGATTAAAACAAATTTCACCCCTCTAGCCGCCTGCCTGCTGACAGTGATGTTGACAGCCTGTTCATCGGGCAGCGGTGATTCAACACCAGTCAGTAACGACGACGTGACGCCGGGCGGACCAACTGACCCGGATTCGCCAACGACGCCAACGACACCAACGCCGCCGCCAGCACCAACCAACCCGCCCGACTTTGGCGATTTACCTCCACCGACGATTCCGGAAGTGGATTTGACAGCAGCGCCCATCCCGGGACCACCAGTGTCTGATTTCTTTGGTGCATCACTGGAAATCGATAACGAAGCACCAGTTTCAGGTGGACCACCAACAACGCCGAAAAATCTGCGTATCGATCTTGTCTCGAATGACTGGGCGGAATTCAGCTGGGCACCAGCTAACGATGACGGTGAAGTTGTTGCTTACCGCATTCAACGTAGTGACGGTCACGTCTATACAGTAGGTCGCGACCAGACTGACGGAAATCCAGGAACGCAGGACGAGATAAACAAATTCTGGAGTACCACATCCTTTATCGACTGCAACTACACACGATTCTTTGATCGTCTACATGAATGTGGCACCTTCGGACCTGAGCCTGGCGATATCTTCAGCTATCAGGTCACGGCGATCGATGACGAAGGTCAGGAGTCACCGCCGTCCAACAGCATCACGATCAACTACCACGAAGATCAGGGCGCACCGGTTCCCTTGTATGCAGACCCCTATCTCGACGAATCACGTTTCGCACAGAATCACGACCTGACCAACACGAATTACTTTCTGCACCAGTTCAATCTGGTGTTCGAGGATGAGTTCGATGGTAATGAAATCGATAGCGAGCTGTGGAATACCAACCTTCTTTGGGGAGACACGCGCATCATCAATGGTGAGCAGCAGTACTTTGTCAGTACTCAGATCAATCCCGATTTCGGCTACGACCCTTTCAAGCTGGACAATTCGATCCTGACTATCGAAGCAATTCCAACCCCCACGGACCTCGAGTCTTCATTGCCTGATGTTTGTCGTGAAGAAGATCCAACCGGGAATGATCGTTGTTTGTTTCTCTCTGGTGCCTTGTCCTCACATGACAAATTCGATTTTACTTATGGTTATGTCGAAGGCCGCATGCGCACCAGCGATATCTCAGGTGCACTGTCGAGCTTCTATTTGTATAACCGATTCCCGGGTTCAGACAACCAGGTGCATACGCCGGAAATCGACATTGTCGAATACCTGGGTGAGAATCCGTTCGGCGATGAAGATGCGTTCCAGACCTATCATTTCACGGACGTGAATACAGGTGAAGTTCGTTCCGCACCAACGATGTCTTACAAGAATCCGGAAGGCGAATTGTTTAGCGACGAATTCCATACCTACGGCGTACTGTGGGAGCCGCAGCTGGTTATCTGGTATATCGATGACGTAGAAATCAAACGTCTGACCGGGCCACAGGTATCACGCCAGGCAATGAACATCGTAACGTATCTGGTCGCTGGAAGCGCCTGGGCACCCACACCCGCAGCCGAGGGAACGTTTCCGATCCAGTACGAGATTGATTACATTCGTGCCTATCAACGCGAAGCCTACGACCGGACTGGCGACGAATAGAGGCGAACAAGACAAGGCAGGCCCGCCGTTCTCACTGATCGAAGTGTTTGATGTGGGACTGCCTACCCCGAGCCGAGCTGTTCGAGCAACACTCGCGCCTGTGGAGAGTTGGCACTCAATTGTTTGAGTGCCACCTTGCCACCTGCTGCGTACACAGCAACCGCATTGAGCAACCTGCCAAGTTCCTCGGCTGACGATTCGTCAAATCGGCAGTGAGCGCCGCCCGAGAGCTTGGCGATACTCTTGAATGCCATTGTCGCTTCCAGGTTATAGCCTTCCTGAAAGATGAACACCGGCAAACCAATGATACGCAGCTGCCCTGCCAGATCACCCAATAAATCAATATTTTCCTCAACACAATCACCAACAAAAACCAGTGCTTGCACCGGTGTCGTTCTTGATTCTGCCAAGGCATGCTTGAGAACTCGTTCGATCTGTGTCCGGCCCGCCTCACAACTGACCTTCTGCATCATGGACAACAGACGGTCTGCGCGATTGATCCATTTTGATGCCCGGCATTCACGATAACCGCGGTAATAGACTAACTGCACATCAAGCGCACCTAAACCGCGCGTCTTGACGAACATGTCGCCTTGCAATGACATCGCCCGATCCCAGGTGGCCTGACGACTCGCCGTTGCATCGAGTGAAAAGATCAAACGTCCTCGCCCGTCGGGACTCGCAACCGGCGTAGTTTCCTTGACTGATTGCAGAAACGCATCAATCTCATCGGTTTCACTTACCGCCTTTGCGGAATTCGCCGCAGACAGCGGCGATTGACCTTCACTGGCAGCATTTGGCGTAGCGCTTGTGCGGTCAGATCTGTTTTTCGTTGGTTTCAGCGAATCATTCACGTCGGGTTTCCACTGATCTGCTCGACCAGTTTGTCGATTAATGGTCCGCCATCTTCAAGGTTCTCAAGCACATAACCTTGCATTCCGAGCGCTTGCGCCGCTTCAATATTCTCTGGCATGTCATCAATAAACACGCACGATTCCGGACTCAAGGAGAATGTCTCGAACAGATAACGATAAATACCTTCTTCTGGTTTTATATGGCCAGTATCGCAAGAAACAACCACACCGGTACATAATGCAAAGCACCCATGGTGAGCCTCGAGGTAGTGCCATGAGTGTCTGTGCATATTGGACAATATGTACATCGGAACATTGGCGGCACTGGCGCGGCGCATGGCGGCTGTGGTGGTCGCTATTTCGCTGAGTGAACGCGGCAGGTTTTCGTAGACCTTGCGGACAGATTCAGGGTCAAAACGCGAACGCTGCTGCGCCCGGGCGATGGCCTCTTCCAGCTCCAGTGTGCCTCGGTCTAGTGCCAGCCAGTCTGGATGGCCGGCAGTGTCCTGAATGATCTCAGATACCTTTTCCGGATCATTGAACACGCTCGCACCGAGTTTGTCCGGATTCCATTCGCAAATGACATTACCAATGTCGAGAATGATGTTTTGCAGCATTTTCGGGTTTATCTCTATTTGGGGCCTGAGAAGACACAGATACTACGCGATTCGGTTTTTTCGCACCTGCAAAGATGCGGCCCCGTCACGGAGTCACGCCATTGGCGCGCTCGACACTTGGCGAACTGACCTAATAACTGTATTTTATATCAGTATATGAATTTACAGTTATTAGAGCCAGATTCACTCGCCTATGCTGAGCTGCACTGCGTATCCAACTTCAGCTTCCTGCGCGGCGCTTCTCGCCCCGAAGAACTGGTGGATACCGCAGTCCGGCTTGGTTATTCCGCATTGGCCATTACCGATGAGTGCTCTTTGGCCGGCGTAGTGCGCGCCTATGGACGCATGAAGGAACTGGTCGCGGAGGCAGCACAGTGTTCTGAAGCTCGGCAAAATCATCAAGAGGAACTCACTGTCGCGCCCGGCGCCACTCATGAACGTGTCATGACACTGGGCAATTTTCAGCTGATCATCGGCAGCGAGTTTGCTCTTGATGACGGTTTTCGTCTTGTAGCCTTGGTGCGTGATGCCGCTTCCTACTCACGGCTCTGCCAATTGATCAGCACTGCCAGACGTGCAGCTGACAAGGGGAGCTATAAAATCAGTACAGAGACTATCGAACGTGCTGGACTTGAAGGTTGCTGCTTGCTGTTGGTGCCACCTTACCTGCCGGCCAATCGTGGTGAGCTTGAACACTGGTTCACTTGGTTCAAGACACTCGGCCCTTATACCTTCCTCGCACTCGAACTACACTACGACGCCTATGACCAGAAGCACAGTCACTGGGTCATTGATACTGCTGATAGACATGGACTGGCGGTCGTTGCTGCAGGCGATGTCCATATGCATGAGCGTAAGCGTCGCGCACTTCAGGATGTGCTGTGCTGTATTCGGCATAACTGCACGCTTGATGATGCCGGCCGATTGCTGTTTCCCAATGGGGAACGTTATCTGCGTGATATACGCGCACTTTGCGCTATCTATCCCGCGCAGACCTTGCAAAACGCAGCCGACGTTGCTGCCCTATGTCGCTTTGATCTGAGTGAACTTGACTACCAATATCCACAGGAAGTTGTACCCGCCGATCTGACATCCACCGAATATTTGCGACAGCTCACCTTTGATGGATTACGTTGGCGCTGGCCAGAAGGTGTCAGTGATGATGTAGTGACTCAGATCGAACACGAACTCACGCTGATAAAAGAATTGAAATACGAATCGTACTTTTTGACCGTCTACGACATCGTCAGCTTTGCTCGTGGCGAAGGCATACTATGTCAGGGGCGTGGCTCGGCAGCCAACTCGGCCGTCTGCTATTGCCTCGGCATCACCGAAGTGGATCCCTCATGTACACGCTTGTTATTCGAACGCTTTATTTCGAAAGAACGCGACGAACCACCTGATATCGATGTTGACTTCGAACACGAACGCCGTGAAGAAGTCATTCAGTACATCTACGCAAAATATGGTCGTCATCGGGCGGCCATTGCGGCGACTGTCATTACCTATAGAAAGCGCAGCGCAATACGAGATCTTGGCAAGGTCATTGGTCTGAGCGAAGATCAGATAGCTGCCCTGTCAAAATCACTGGCCTGGTGGGATGGCAGCAATATGGTCAATGAACATCTGGAATCCATGGGTTTTGATCCATCGAGCCAGATAATCAAGCGCTTTACCTGGCTTTTGCAGCAACTGCTGGGGTTCCCACGTCATCTGTCACAGCATGTCGGCGGCTTTGTCATCTCGAACAAGGACTTGTCGACACTGGTACCGGTCGAGAATGCAGCGATGCCTGATCGCACGATCATTCAATGGGACAAGGATGATCTTGAAGAGCTGGGTTTGTTGAAAGTGGATGTACTGGCGCTGGGCATGCTGACCGCGATCGCCAAGTGCTTTGACTTGATTGATGACTATCGCGGCATCAGACACAGCATGTCGAGCATACCAGCCAATGACATACCGACCTACGACATGATTTGCCGCGCCGATACGATCGGTGTTTTCCAGATTGAATCACGCGCACAGATGTCCATGCTGCCAAGGTTAAGACCTCGTAACTACTACGACCTGGTTATCGAAGTATCCATTGTGCGTCCGGGACCGATCCAAGGTGGCATGGTCAACCCTTACCTTAAACGCCGACAAGGCATAGAAGCTGTCACCTATCCCAACAAGGATCTTGAAAAAGTACTTGAACGCACACTTGGTATACCCGTGTTTCAGGAGCAAGTCATGGAGATTGCCATGGTCGCAGCAGGTTTTACAGCCGGTCAGGCAGACGCCCTGCGCCGTTCCATGGCTGCCTGGCGACGCGGTGGTCAGGTATCAAAGTTTCACGACATGATCGTCAGTGGCATGTTGAAAAAAGGCTATGACGCGGAGTTTGCCGAAGCGATCTTCAAACAGATCGAAGGCTTTGGCGAATACGGTTTCCCGGAATCACATGCCGCAAGTTTTGCGCTGCTGGTTTACGTCTCCTGTTGGCTGAAATGCCATGAACCAGCAGCCTTTTTATGCGCGATGCTGAACAGTCAGCCACTCGGCTTCTATGATCCATCCGATCTGACACAGGACGCTCGGCGACACGGTATTACCGTCCTGCCTGTTGATGTCAATGAAAGCGATTGGGATCACAAGCTGGTTGATGTGCCGTCATCGGATGGATCCCTGCAGGAAGATGATACGGTTGATACCAGCCGTACGATCAAGACACATACCTTAGCGCAGCCTGCGGTACGCATCGGCCTTCGATTGGTGGCAAAACTGTCAGTCGATGGAGCCAATCGATTGTTGACTGCACGCAAACAAGGGCCATTTGTTGATGCCGCTGACCTTGTCCGCCGTAGCGGTATCAATCAACGCGATCAACAAGCCCTGGCCATTGCTGGAGCTCTAGCCAGTATCAGCGGTAACCGGCATCAGGCACAGTGGGATCTTCTCGGCGTCGAGCAATTGCCGGAACTCTTGAGTGATGCCTCAGCCAATGAGCCACAGTTGGCACTGCCGGTACCGACGCCGGGCGAGAACGTCGTGTCCGATTACATGAGTCTGGGACTGACACTGGAAGCACACCCTTTGTCACTGCTACGTGATGAGCTAAGACGCCGCCATATCATGAGTTCTGCCGAATGGGCAGCAGTACCTGACCGCGGTTTCGCCCGAATTGCCGGTCTCATCAAAGTTCGTCAACGCCCCGGCAGCGCGAAGGGCGTCGTGTTCCTGACACTCGAGGATGAGGGCGGGCCGATGAATGTGATTGTCTGGGAACAAACGGTCGAGCAATTCAGAAAAGAAGTGTTGGGCGCCAAAATGGTCTCTGTCTATGGCAAAACACAAAAAGAACAAGGCGTTGTGCACTTGATCGCGCGCAAGATCGAGGACCTGTCCTGGATGCTTGGACAACTAAGCACACGATCTCGCAATTTCCATTAGCCAAACGGTTCTTTAGCTGGAACTTTCCCTTGTACGCGGGAATCTTCCCGATCACACATATATCGCGCAAACCAGGTTGTTCATGTTAGCGGGCCAATCCCGAGAAGGCCATTTAAAGCCACCTGAAAGCCGTTTCAAAAGGAATCAAACTGCCGCATCACACAACATTGTGAAACAAAGTTACACCTACTGTACCTTGCCTGAAAATTGCCGATTCACCCGTTACAGTCAACATTATCTGTTCAATTCACTCGGCTTGGCCGAGAGGCATCCGGACCGGAACTATGCTGAACACAATTACCCGATTCTTCGGCATCGGAAACCAATGGTTATTCCAATCTCGCAAAAAACAAACTGAAGTGGCACCGCCACAGTATTTCGAAGTGTCAGATTGCAAGGTGGCCGTCGATAAAATTTCCAGCATTCGGATCGATAGAGGCTTTGTACAACTTGACCGTGCTCAGGAACCCACTCTGCTGATATCATTGAAAAAAGCTTCCGCTGATTCCGAATCCAATACAAAACACGAAATGATGTTCGCCGGTGATCAGGCAGACAAAGCTCTGGACGCGCTGGCCAGCTGTGGCTATCTTGACGACATCGACGCCCGTGTTAAAAAACGCGTATTTCTGAACGCACGCTTTGACTACCAGAATGACTTGTCAAACCTGCAAGTCACTGGCACCTATGCCAAATCGACATCCGTCATTCACTGAATAGCGACCTTTATCGTCTGACTTCCACCCTTTCATCTAACTGCCAGTATCTAACTGCCAGTATCTAGCTGCCAGTATCTAGCTACCTGGATCTGCGCCCGTATCTAGTTCTTCCCCCACCCAAGGGCATCGGCTAGAATCGGCGCATGAAAACGATTGGACTGATCGGCGGAATGAGCTGGGAAAGTACCGTGACGTACTACCAGCTCTTGAACAGAATGGCGCGAGAACGTTTAGGCGGCCTGCATTCTGCGGAAATCCTGATGTGGTCTTTCGACTTTGCCACGATTGAGGCTTTGCAGGCTGCTGGTGATTGGGCAGGCGCGACATCCAGAATGGTCGACGTGGCTCAACGTCTGGAGCGTGGTGGCGCTGAATGTTTACTCATTTGCACGAATACGATGCACAAGATGGCTGACGAGGTCGTTGCAGCTGTTGATATCCCGCTATTGCATATCGCCGATGTCACCGCTTCAGCAATTAAAAGATATGGTGCAAACAAACCCCTGCTGCTTGCGACGCGCTATACGATGGAGCAGGACTTCTACACTCAGCGACTGCGCTCCCAGCACGGAATTGATGTCGTGGTCCCCGATGATGAAGACAGATCTACCGTCCATGACATTATTTACAGCGAGCTTTGTCAAGGGATAGTTCGCGACACATCAAAGCAAAGATACATCGACGTTGTCGAGCGTATGGCTGCCGCGGGAACAGATAGCCTGATCCTCGGATGCACTGAAGTCGGCCTGTTGATCTCAAGCGATGATTTCTCAATACCGTGCTTTGACACCACCTCACTGCATGCGCAAGCAGCAATCGATTTTGCGATCAGCCAAACTTAGGCACAAGCCAGACTAACCATGTCCATTCAAGCCCTGATCTTCGATGTCTTTGGTACCTGTGTCGACTGGCGCAATGGTGTCGCACAAGTTGCGGAAGCAGAATTCAAGCGTCGCGATATCGCGACGAACCCGATTGAATTTGCCACGTACTGGAGATCACGCTATCAACCCGCTATGGCCAGCATTCGAACAGGACAGCGCGGTTATATTGCCCTTGATGCATTGCACCACGAAAATCTGCTCGAGACGCTGGATCATTTTGGTCTCGAGCATCAGTTCAGCGAGACCGAATGCCTGCAGTTTGCTCGTGCCTGGGAGCAACTGCCACCTTGGCCAGATGTTGTCGCAGGACTAAGCGAGTTGCGTAAATATGTATTGATCGCGCCATGCTCGAATGGATCGATAGCGCTGATGTCACATTTGGCACGCTTTGGAAAATTACCTTGGGACGCCATTCTTGGCGCAGATATCGCACAAAATTACAAACCAGAACCCGCCGTTTATCAGGCAAGTGTATCCGCCTTTCGGCTCGAACCTGAAAATGTCATGATGGTGGCTGCACACAATGATGATCTGCATGCGGCTCGCGCCGCTGGCTTGAGGACAGCCTTTGTCGCTCGGCCGACGGAACATGGACCAGAGCAAACCAACGACCTCACTGCCGACAGCGACTGGGATATTATCGCCGTCAATTTCAATGATCTTGTCGAGAAACTTAAATACCGTCTTTAACTGGCCCACTTCGGTGTTGTTATAAATTTTCAGGCACGGTTTTGTATTCTGTCGAACGGGACAATATCAAGCGACTGACTCGTCGGACGTGGTGTACCACGAAAGCGAGAACGCTCTGGAATCAGGCGAACCCCGGCCAGGCATCAGCCGCCTGAGTGATGACATCAAGCTCATCATCGTCTAGCTCCAGTGTCCCGGCGATCGCATTAGCCTTCGCTTGATCCACGTCGCGCGTACCGACAAGCACATGGCTGACACCCTTTTGCTTCAATGTCCAGGCAAGTACGAGTTGTTCAGTGGTGACGCCACGGTCGCGGGAGAGAGCCTTGATGGGTGCCAACACAGCTTGAACCGCATTCAGAACCTTGGGTGCAAAGCGCGGGTTGTTGATACGTAAGTCACCTTCCTTGAACTCCCGCTTGGCGTCGATCCTGCCGGTTAACAGGCCTTGAGCGATCGGTGAATAACATAGAAATGAAAGCCCTCGATTTGCACAGACGGGTAGATTTTGCTCGTCCTGTTCGCGATCCAACAAGCTGTAACGTTCCTGATCAGACGCGATTCCGCCAAGCGCGAACGCTTCTTCGAGACTGGCAGCGTCCGAATTGCAAAATCCCCAAGCGCGAATCTTGCCGCTCGCCTTACATTGTTCAAGTGTTGCAACAACTTCAGCAATCGGGGTCATCTTGTCAGGCCAGTGTGTCTGGTACAAATCAATGTAGTCGGTTCCAAGGCGTTCAAGACTCGCGTCAAGCTCCTGCATTATCGACTGCGCCGCGAGCGTTCGATATACGCGTTTGCCATCACCTTCATAATGAAGAATATCGGATTCGATATCCCAACGAAGGCCACACTTGCTCGCGAGAACAATCTCATCGCGAGGACGACCGACGATGGCCTTACCGACCAATTCTTCCGACAAGCCAAAACCGTAAACGGCGGCCGTGTCGATAAAATTCACCCCCACATCGAGCGCTGCTTGAATGGACGCGATCGAATCGTTGGCATCAGTACCACCCCACTTCCAGCCACCTATGGCCCAGGCGCCGAAGGAAACCACCGAAGCTTCGATGTCGGATTGACCCAATGGGCGTTTTTTCATGGTTTTACTTCAATCGTTTGATGACAGGTTGTTCGTACTCTTGATGGAAGTCTTTCACCGCTTTCTCTGCGGTACCCACCGAAGACGTAGTTGCGACGTGATACAACGCTTCGCCCTCATGAACCAGCGGCAATTTAGTGATGCCAATCAGGACACCGGACACCTCGCTGACCACTGACTGCTCGGCTTCTCCAAATGGATCAGATATATAACCGATGATATCACCGCTATTCACAACGCCGCCCAAGCGAATTCGCGATCGCAGGATGCCGCTTTGAGGCGCTCGCATCCAGACGCTGTTGTTCGCGACCCAGGACTTGGATTTTCTTTCCTTGATCTTCGACGGCGGTAACATTCCAAGGTGGCGCATAACGCGCAAGATGCCTTGAAGACCAGCCCGAATGGCAAGATCGTCAAAGCGTAATGCTTCGCCCGCTTCGTACAAGAGCACAGGCAACTCACCCGCCGCTTCTCGCAAGGTGCCAGTACGTGTTGGTGAGTCAAGAATGATTGGCGGTGAAAACGCTTCAGCAATATCCAGAAGTGCCGGATGCAGATCCAGATCAACGCGAATCTGTGGCAGGTTGGCCCGGCCTTCTGCGGCAGTGTGTAGATCGATGCCATGTGTGCATTTACCGATTATCTCACTCACCAGAGTATCCGCCAACCTCGCCGCCATGGAGCCCCGCTCTGAACCTGGGAACGAACGATTGAGATCGCGGCGATCGGGTAGGTAACGGGATTGAGACACAAAGCCATACACATTGACGACGGGCACCGCGATCAAGGTACCAGACAGACGTCGCAATGCTTTGGTCGCCAACAACCGTCGAATGATTTCTATGCCATTGATTTCGTCGCCATGAATCGCGGCGGTAACAAACATGACTGGACCCGCTTGCCTGCCATTGATGACATGCACCGGCATTGCGACCGAAGTGTGCGTGTACAACGGCGGCAATGGCAGATCGACATATAGTCGCTCACCCGGATTTATCGTGACGTCACCAATCGTGATAGGCGAATTCTTCAACCCTTACTTCCTTTCGTTTTGGTGTTTCCGGGCCGCGCATTCTTCTCGAGCTGAGAAATTATGATCCCGGCAACGTCCTTGCCACTGGCTGTTTCAATCCCCTCGAGTCCGGGTGAGGAGTTAACCTCCATGACTAGCGGACCACGCTCCGAACGTAAAAGATCAACCCCGGCAACCGTCAGACCCAATACCTTTGCCGAGCTTACCGCTGTCGCCCGTTCTTCAGGCGTGATCTTGACAAGACTTGCCGATCCGCCGCGATGCAGGTTGGAACGAAACTCCCCTTCTGCCGCTTGTCGCTTCATGGCTGCGACCACCTTGCCTCCGACCACCAGACAGCGAATGTCCGAACCGCCAGCCTCCTCGATGAACTCCTGAACCAGGATATTGGCATGTAAGCCCATGAAGGCTTCGATAACCGATTCAGCCGCTTTGTTAGTTTCGGCCAGCACCACACCGATACCTTGTGTCCCTTCGAGCAACTTGATGACCAGTGGCGCACCACCGACCATCTTGATCAGATCCTTGGTATCACCGGGCTTGTTTGCAAATCCTGTGATCGGCAGTCCGATGCCCTTACGGCTCAGAAGCTGCAACGATCGAAGTTTGTCACGTGAACGCGCCAGAGCAACGGACTCGATCAATGTGTACACATCCATCATTTCAAACTGACGAAGTACGGCAGTGCCATAGGCAGTTACCGAGGCACCAATGCGTGGGATCACTGCATCAAAGTCACTCAGTGCATTACCTTCGAGATGAACACTGGGTTTGCGCGAGACAATATTCATGTAACAACGAAGAACGTCGATGACATGGACTTCGTGACCGCGTTCCTCAGCGGCTTGAATCAATCGACGGGTGGAATACAGGCGACGATTTCGCGACAGAATGGCAATCTTCATGAGAGCGACTCGGTGATATCCGCATACAGGGCACGGGCGTCCAGCTTGCCCGCGAGATATGATTTGGCGGGGTTGACATGAATGTTCGGAACCAGTGCAGTCCGTCCAAGCAACATACGGAACAGCATATTGTGCCGCTCAGTCAATGTGAGTTCTATGGTTCTGATCAAATCACCGATCTGAACACGAGTTTCTACAAAAATGCGATCTTCGGTGTGACCACCAGAGTCTGTGACGCGACGATTGTCAATGACTCGCGCTTTACAACGTTTTATGACTTTTTGGTTCCGTTGCAATGGCTGTACGGAAAAGCTGACCCACTCACCACCTGGGCCTGTGTCTTTTTGAATATCGAAAGCATGCAACGCAGAGGTACGCGCTCCGGTGTCCACCTTGGCTTTGACTGCAGGTAATTCCAACTCAGGAAAACTGACCCACTCCCGCCATCCAAGCACCCGCATTTTGTTGTCATCGGGAGCCGCTGAAACAGCTGTTTCTCGCATTCTGGGCTTCGCCTCGTATCCAAAACGCTATTCTCTCATGCAAGCCATGAGCCTGCATAATCGCGCGTCGTTAACTTGGCGCCGTGTGTTCGGCAGTGTCAGACGTTGATCGGGCAAAGGCGACTGGCAGCGCGAACAAGGAGACAAACAGGGCGATCATCATACCCATACCCTCGCGCGCACTTTCGGTTTCCCAAAACACTTCGGTTTTCCAGAAATTTGGATCCTCAGGCCAATAAATCCACACCCCGAGCGCAAAACCCGAAATTATCAGCAACAGAAGCATTTTGCCCATTGGCTGTCGCAAGACAGTCGGGCACCAGTTCGAGAACAGCAGGATAAACGCCGCAAGCGTGTAGATGAACGCCCACCAGATGCCGTCCGGATCGTTGTATTGTACGACGGCGAAGACAATCATCAGAACAGACAACACAAATCGTAATATCTTCATCGAGAGATCAACAGCTTATGCCAGTTTCTGGCACGAATATATCATCGTCATCGAGTCTCTCGATTCTTCTTTTTTGAATTTGATGATCTCCAACGCGATCAGCGCGGCATCGACAGCAATTGAAGCCCGTTTGGACTCCGGCGTCGGTACCGAAACCGTATGGCAGGAATTCTCCGTACCTTACACATTCCCGGTCATATTCACGCGTGAGTTGTTCGCGCCTGCCAACCCGGTACTCAGAGACGTCTTGTGTCGCCACGAAAGCGACAAAAAGCACCGCATCATCATGTTTATCGACGCCGGCGTGGTCAGTGGCAAACCCGATATTCTCCAAGAGATCAAAAAATACGCTGACACATACGCCAACAGCATCGATCTCACTTGCCCCCCAATTCAGGTTGCAGCCGGTGAAACGATAAAATCCGAAACCGACAATCTCACGCCTATCCGAGAGCATGTCGCCAAGCACAATATTGATCGCCATTCGTTCGTTATCGCCATTGGCGGCGGAGCGGTACTTGACGCAGTCGGCTATGTCGCGGCAACTGCGCATCGTGGCATTCGCCATATTCGAATTCCAACGACCGTGCTTGCACAGAACGACAGTGGTGTTGGCGTGAAAAATGGCATCAACCAGTTCAACCAGAAAAACTACCTGGGTACCTTTTGCCCACCTTTTGCTGTACTTAACGACAGCAAGTTGTTGGACACGCTTCCGGAGCGTGAAAAGCTCGCCGGGATGGCCGAGGCGATCAAAGTAGCTTTGATTCGTGACAAGGATTTCTTCGCCTGGCTTGAAAACAACGTCGACGCCCTGAAAGTCTTTTCAACTGAACCACTCGGCTACCTCATCAAACGTTGTGCCGTATTGCATATGCGGCAAATCGGTCAGGGTGGGGATCCATTTGAGCTCGGCAGCGCCCGTCCGCTGGACTTCGGACACTGGGCGGCTCATCGCCTCGAAACAATGTCAGCTCATCGTCTGCGTCACGGCGAAGCGGTCGCAATCGGCATTGCGCTAGACGTGCGTTACGCGGTGTTGGCTGGACTTCTCGATGCGGCAAATGAACATCGCATCACACATCTGATGAAAAATCTTGGCTTCGCCTTGTGGGACGACGTGCTCGACAAACGCGCTGCCAATGGTCAACGTGAGGTTCTAGCCGGGCTTGAGCATTTCCGCGCACATCTTGGTGGAGAACTTACCATTACCTTGCTATCCGATATTGGAGCCAGTGTCGATGTTCACGCTATGGATAATGATCTCCTTGATCAGGCCATTTCCGACCTTCAGAATGCCGTAACAGCATAAAACTCAACGGCGACAGGCCAATCTTGATCCGGACCTGCAGGTACCGATCACTGCTTGAAGAAAATCAGTAAAGCCCCTTGCTCTGCTACCCTTGAGGGCCTGTAGAACGCCAACCGATACTTATTATGGATAATCCGTTGTTAGCGATCGCAGGGCTCGCTGCTCTGTGCGGTGCCTGCCAATGGCTGGCCTGGTATTTCAATCTCCCTTCCATTCTGCTTTTGCTGGGCGCTGGCGTCATTGCAGGCCCAATACTCGGATGGGTGGATGCCGATGCCTGGCTCGGCGATGCACTATTTCCGTTTGTGTCCTTCGCCGTAGCAATCATTCTGTTTGAAGGCGGATTAACGCTCAAATTCAAAGATATCAGTGGTCACGGCGCGGTGGTGACACGGTTGATCACCGTGGGTGTGCTGATCACATGGGCATTGCTCACGATTACGGTGCATTACGTATTTGATTTGTCGTGGTCTCTGTCACTTATTTTCGGCTCGATCGCTGTGGTCAGTGGACCGACGGTCGTCAAACCCTTACTCCGTGCCGTGCGACCTTCCAACAAGGTTGGTCATATTCTGCACTGGGAAGGCATCCTGATCGACCCTATCGGCGTTTTCCTCGCGTTGCTCGTGTTCGATTTCGTGGTATTGGATTTGCCCGGTAACGGTTGGCAGTACATCGCATTCATATTGATCAAACTGATTGTGATTGGCACCGTGATCGGTATCTCGGCAGGCTATGCAACGGCAGCGGTACTGCGTCGCTATTGGGTACCAGACTATCTGGTTAACGTATTGACATTGATCGTCGTGCTTTCAGCGTTTGCCATATCGGAATCTCTGCAACACGAATCCGGGCTTCTGGCAGTCACGATCATGGGTGTATGGCTAGCCAATACCAAGGGCTTGCATGTTGATGAGATCTTGCACTTCAAAGAAGATTTGAGTGTCTTGCTTATTTCGGTGCTGTTTATCTTGTTGGCGTCTCGCCTGGATCTTTCACTGATACCACAGTACGGGATTCAAATAATTGCGTTGTTGTTCATCGCTCAATTCATTATCAGGCCATTGAATGCCTTTGTCTGTACTGCTCGATCAGGCTTGAGCTTTGCAGAACGCTTCTTTATTGGCTGGATATCTCCAAGAGGAATCGTGGCCGCTGCCGTATCCTCATTGTTCGTCTTGCGCCTGCTGGAGGTTGGTGTACCTCAGGCGGAGTTACTTGTGCCTCTCACGTTCAGTTTGATTATCGGTACCGTCGTTTTTCAAAGCCTGACGTCCAAGGCGGTTGCGGACAAGTTAGGTATCAGCAACCCGGTACCCAATGGCGTTCTGTTCGTGGGTGCAAACGAAATATCACTACCACTGGCAAAAGTACTACGAGAACAGTCAATCAAGGTGCTTCTGTCGGATACCTCATGGAGTAATGTACGGGCTGCAAGACAAGCAGGGTTCGAGGCGTATCACGGCAATCCGACCTCTGGCCATGCATCTGAGAATCTCGATCTGCAAGGCATCGGCAACCTGATCTCGGTTTCATCCAATCGAGATACCAATGCGCTGACTGGCATGCATTTTCGTCGCGAGTTCGGTACCAATTCGGTATTCACGCTGGAAGGCGCTTCGGATGACGAAGCTTATGAGCGTTTTGACACAGCCAATCGCAATCGAGCAAATCCCTTATTCGATGGCGCTTTGTCACATAGCCGTTTGCGCAAGCGCATTCGTAACGGCGAATTTATAACGATTGAAATACCCGACACTGGTAAAAAATCGGATGAAGCAAAAAATCCAGATGGACCACAACAGTCCGAAGCGGAAAAGTCGAGCACTAACAACTACGCAAAATATGGCGTCTCAGAAAGTGATCTGCCGCTGTTCGCCATAAGCGATGACCGCAAGCTGCATATCTATGGCGCCGGAGACACGGTAACGCTAAAGCCTGGGTGGAAATTGATTGTACTCAGAACGGAGGAGTAACCAAACTCACTCGGTCTCTGTACGACCAGTCTCTGTACGATACTGCGTCAACGAACCGGGCGACTGTTTTGTTCTCAGCCAAGAGCAAAACAGCACGACCGGATTGAAATCTATCAGGCTTTGGCCCGCTCGATACTTTCCAGGATCTGACGTTTGGCATCAGCCGCATTGGCCCAACCTTCTACCTCAACCCACTTACCCTTCTCCACTTCCTTGTAGCGAGTAAAAAAGTGAGCGATCTGCGCCTTGAGCAATTCTGGCAGCTCATCAACATCCTCGATGTGATCGTACAGCGTCGTGAGCTTTTTCTTGGGTAATGCAATCAGCTTGGAATCCGGGCCGGCCTCGTCTTTCATATTGAGTACACCAACCGGGCGACAGGCGATAACACTGCCATGCACCAGTGGATAGGGAGTATGCACGAGCACATCGATCGGATCGCCATCTTCAGACAGAGTGTGCGGCACATAACCGTAGTTACACGGATAAAACATGGGCGCCGCCATAAAGCGGTCAACCATTAACGTCCCACTGTCCTTGTCAATTTCGTACTTGACCGGGTCGGCGTTTGCAGGGATCTCAATGATAACATTGACCAGATCGGGCACATTCTCGCCCGGGTTCAACTTATCGAAGTTCATTCGAAAATCTCAGATTTAAAGGGAAATTGCTGCCTGCAGATTGCAGGGTTAGGTCCAACACTCTGCAAATTATAGACCCAATTGGACGCCAGCCGATCGAGGGCTGATGCGATCGAGGCTCAAGAAAGACCGGCGGTCAGCTCTTCTATCTGGTCTTCGGTAAGCAGCTTGGCCAAAGCCCCTTGCTTGAAACCACTGCCACGGGAATTGATGATTTCCGGCAAAGCCACACCATTGTCCTTCATTCGTTTGCAGGCTGCGGCAACAGAACGACCGCCTCTGGCAGTCAGGGTGCCTTTCAATATGCGCACTGGCTCGCCGACTTCGACGGTTTCATCCTGACTGGTGGCCAAAACGACTTCGTCGATATTGGCCGACCAGCGGATACCATCACCATTACAGGCAATAATTTCATCACCTGCCTCGATTGCCAGGTAATCACGCGCCAACGCACGGCTTTCACACGTAACCGGGTTGGCTATCGCAAGGCCACGGACCATGCCATGCTCAACGGTATCAACCTTTTGGGCAGTATTCAGGTACAACAGGTAAGTACTCACAAAGGATGTACCTTGAAGCTATTTAGGTCCCTAGTTTAAAGGAAACACCGAAGAACGTCCAATCATCAGACAAGTCACCGTTGCAAGCGTTGCGGTTGTTCACTAAGACGACGATAGTAATCCGCTGCAGCGTCCGAAACCGGCCCTTGCCTCACCAAGGCATCAGAATCCACCGTATCACCGCGGTTGCTGTCCGCAATCATTAATTCCAGCTGTTCAATTTGCCTGAGCAGGCGCTGGTATTCCGCATCGACGCGAGCGGCGTTTGTAGCCCCACCACCTGCTCGAATTGCATCAGCACTTTGTTGCAGATCATCAATATTCTGCCGATCGACTCCAATCGCTTCCAGGTTCGGCACCAAAGCGTCGACCGCATCAGCAGTTTCAACCCCGGATCCATCACGCGTAAATCCACGTTGCGGCCCACCGGTGCGTGGCGCGTTGTTCTGACCACCCGCACCTTGCTGGCCTTGCTGGCCTTGCTGGCCTTGCTGGCCTTGCTGGCCTTGCTGACCTTGCTGACCTTGCTGACCTTGCTGACCTTGCTGACCTTGCTGACCTTGCTGACCTTGCTGACCTTGCTGACCTTGCTGACCTTGCTGACCTTGCTGACCTTGCTGACC
>CALDSR010000032.1 GCA_937924505.1 uncultured Granulosicoccus sp.
GTTCCGCAGTTCCACAATCTTTTATTCGAAGCTGCACACACCGCAAGCCTTCGTTAAGGAATGCTGGCAGATATTGAGTGGAATCGACTATGAGATAAAAACGATCGAGCATTAGCTGTTCCAGAAGGGTGTGCCGATTACCGGTGTAGACGGCGTAGCCATGTCACGAGCGGGAATAGCGTTAGCACGTGAAGCCTTGAAGCCTGATTCAATAGCAAGAGCCATGGCGCTTGCCATGGCGACGGGGTCGCCAGCCTTTGCAATGGCTGTATTGAGCAATACCGCATCGTAGCCCATCTCCATGAACACGATGGCGTTATCGCCTGTCACTTGTTTGGCCATTGGGCATGGAAATGATGCACCGGGCCATGACCTTTCCCGATGCTTAGCTTGTCCGCGGCACTGATAGCCTGATGGACATAGCTGGTTGCATTAGCGACAGAGTCCGTGAGATTAAAACCCTTGACCAAACCTGCAGCAATTGCCGATGACAAGGTACAACCGGTACCGTGAGTATTTTTTGTATCGATTCGTGTGAATTCGAATAATTTGACCGCAGCTTCATGCACCAACACATCAGAGCTTTGTCTGGATTCGAGATGTCCACCCTTCAGTAGCACGGAATTACCCGTCAGGGTGCTGAGCTGTCTGGCGCGTTGTTCAATGTCGGCAATGAGTTCCGCTTCTTCTAGACCAAGAAGGATGGCCGCTTCTGGAATATTGGGCGTCAACAGGGTTGCCAACGGGCAAAGTATGTCTCGAAGTGCCGACAAAGCATCATCACTAAGTAACTTGTCACCGCTTTTCGCAACCATCACAGGGTCCAGAACGACAGGTATGGTCGGGTATTCTCGAAGCACGGTTGCGACAGCTTCGATGACAGCTGAATTTGACAACATGCCGATTTTTATCGCACATACATCAAGATCATCCAACACAGTTATGAATCTGATCGATAACAAACTGAGGTGGTACATCGTGAATAGCGCTAACCGTTTGCGTGTTCTGAGCCGTTAGAGCAGTAATGACGCTGGCGCCGTAGCCACCCAGTGCGCTGAAGGTCTTGATATCGGCCCGAATGCCGACACCGCCGCAGGAATCGGAACCCGCGATGGTCAAGGCAATCGGGGTATTGTCTGGGTTTGCCAGCTTGCTGGCAGATTGCGCATCCTCGTTCATCCTCTACTCCGTTGGTTTTAACCGGATTCAAGGAATGCAAACAGGGCGTTGGGTGTGGATTTCGCCTGGCTTGAGTCCCTTCGTCGGCATTATCCGCATCAGGTTCATCGGGATCGCGCAATGTTTGCGTCATCTCAGCATGCAACCGGTCCGGTTGCCAGCACCCCGTCAAGAATGAATACGATATCACATAGCTAGCCAAATCTCAGTGACTTGACTACTGAACCACCAGGCGAAATAGATAGATTTGATCGTTCTACTTTCTAGAAATCGTTGTCAATGGTATCGGTCCTTGCGCAACGATACCCAACAACACAGGAGAAGACATCTTTAGTTCTCCAAGCGGAGACAACCGGCCGTTCAACAAACGACTGGCAGCTGCCAGCAGACGCATACACCAGGCTGCTCGCACCTAGAAACCCACGCAAAAACACTTTTCCTTGTTCGTCAGCAAGATCTTGAAGCTCCTGACATTGATAGTCTCTCGTATTAATGCCAGTGCGCGAACCTCCAGTTTCGAACACACACGCAGCACACAACAACAATGTCAAAACTGCTGTTACGGACAATTTGGCAAATCTGAGGCTAATGTACATATTCGTTCGTTCGCTAGAAATAACAAAAATTCAGGTAAACCCGCACCAAATGACCAATTTGCAACTTCAATTACAATCTTTGGTATCCCATCAATCTCTTTATTATGGGGGACAGATCTCTGCAGGTACTTTACCGAAAATTATAGACTCTAAATCAAAAAGTATTCACATTGGCTGCTCTCCTTTGCACGAGATCATGTTTTTGCGCTCCACTACGGATTGGACGACGCCAGTCTGATACTCATCCGAGACGACACTTCGCCAACATTGCGTAATTGAATTGGCGTCTGGACACCAACATCCAGAAATTTTCCCTTCATCCGTCGAATTAGCTCCTGAACCTGCTTTAAGCTCTTCCACCTATCAAATCTGGTGAGTGCGTCGGGCAACGTCCGATCGGAGAACGGCAGTTTCCCACCAGGCGTAGATTCAGATTGTGTTTCGCTCAAGCGGCCATCCCTTCCCGCCTAACTGACAGGTACTAGCCACATCAAGCTGCAATATAAATAGAGCAATATATAGGTAATAAGAGTATGATTCGCACATTGGAACGTAGTTCCGATCCTCTCTCGAGCCTGAACTCTCGCAAGTTTATCGGCAACGCCTCTACCTGACACCTTTTCAACTTTCCGTTTGGATTGTTGACCTGCAGGCGCTCGCCTTTTCTTTTTAGAGCGAGATATAGCTTTGTGTCTAACAAGCAGTGAGACACTCATCATGACAAGCAAAGAAGCCGCGCTTAACAAAGAACAGCCTTCAATACTGTCGTTTTTAAACGACATTCCCAACCTGTGCTCACTAGCTGGGTTGGCCTGTACGTTATCAGCGATCTATTTCAGCATAACGGGTATCTTTTACGCTGCAATGATCGGCATGGTTTGGGCAGTCGCCTTCGACTGGGCAGACGGTTTGATCGCGAGAAGATTAAAAGGCCGCACAGGTAATGGCATGAAATTCGGTGGGCAGCTTGACGTGCTGATCGATATTGTCAGCTATGGCGTTACCCCAGCGATATTGTTGATAAGTTACGGACAATTCAAACCCATCTATCTGATTGGCGCATTTATCATGCTATCGGCGGGTGTACTGCGTCTGAGCTATTTCTCCATTTTTGGTCTTGCAGGGGGCTCAAGATACCGAGGCCTTGCAATAGATAACAACAATCTGGCTTTGGTGTTTATCTTTTTATTCGAAAGTTATTTCAATTCGGGCACCTTCAGCATCATTCTTTACATTAGCTGTGTATCACTTGCGATTTTAAATGTATCAAATATCAGCACACCAAAACTTTCTGGCAATCCGGTGAATGTGTACCTGCTTGCCTTTTACACACTAGCAACAAGCTTTATCTACAGCTGGAAACTTTTTTCCTGACGGCCATGCATTGCACAATGAATGCTGACCGTTCCGCTTTTTATTTTATGGAACGATACAAATATGCTTGTCTATACGGTTGGTACGTTCGATATGCTGCATGTAGGTCATCTTGCACTGCTGGAAAAATGCCGCGCGCTAGGTGATGAAGTGGTTGTAGGGGTCGCGTCCGACGACGTTGTCGCATCCTACAAACCCAACATCCCGATAATTCCATTGAATCAACGAACAGAAATGCTAGAAGCGCTACGGTGCGTCGATCGAGTTCATCCCTACTACAAATTGGAATATGTATCAGCCTGCAAAGAGCTTGATGTCGATATATTTGTGGTCGGAGAAGATTGGGGGCGCAAACCTCACAACATCAATGTGGAGTCTTACCTGGCGCAGGAAGGGAAGAAAGTCATTCAAGTACTCTACAACCCTCGAACTTCTTCTACGGCCATAAAAAAAGATGTGATGACCCAGAGATGCCTATGCGCTCAGACTGATCCTCAGCTGGAAATTGCCGCTAACGTCGTGTAATCGAATTGTCAGGTAAGCTCACGAATATCTTTCTAGCGACTGTCGTGTGCTATTTCTCGTTCCAGCACGAGTTCGTCATTCAAGGTCACTCGCCATGCCCAGAATGTTGAAGATCCAGACACGGTCGGCGCCATGTCAACGGATATCGGCAAGCCTCGCTCCCGGCCGGCAAACAACGCCACTTCGCTCGCCTGAATCCGAATACCTCGCCGGCCGGTCGCTTCAGTGAGCCACAGAAAATGCTGCCCTTCAGAACCGGATTTGAGTTCAGACAAACCGGTAAACGTACCCCGTACTTCGACCGATTCAGCGACGATTGGCACGCCGCTCGTCTGTTCAGATTCACCACTGTAAAAAAAGAACAGCCCCGCAACCAACATTAAAATCGGGAGCGCGGTAAGGATAGAGTGAATCGGATTTTTCTTGTCCGGTGTGTATTCGCCCGGCGTTATCTCTTTTTCCGGAATATGAAAACGTTTCGACTTTGACGAACCAGATACGGACTTGAGCGTCTTTGAGGATGAGGCCGCAAACTCCGATGATTGATTGAACTTGGCTAGAGCGGCCTGATCTTTCTGCCGAGCATCATCATTGAGCTTTGTGCGCCGACCAGCATTGCCAGTGCCAGTGCCATTACCAATGCCAGAGTCAAAGGTGCGTTTACTCAATGTTCATCACCTGGGTACGCACTGGTCTAAAACGTTGAAAAATATAAAACCTGCTCCCACTGCCACCACGCACAGTCCCTCACTGAGCGGAGCGGGTTGCCAATATCGCCGCAGAACCTCACCCGTTGGCTGTCCAGACCCAGTACGGGTAATCAAATCGTTGATATTCTGCTTAGGCATAATGTGTTTACGTTACTGCTTCAATGCATTGCACTTCATAATCAGTCGAGTAAAACTTGAAACCTGTGTAAATCTCGCTTAAGACCATTACTGATTAGAACCTGATTCCTGACGTCTCCAGCAGGGGCGAGATCGCCCTGATCAGCAACCGCTGGACAACTTTACAGAATTCACGGAATTGATTCAAACTGGCGCCACGCGGGGTCGCCCAACTACGTCACAGTCTGCCGTCGACAAATTGAAATCAGGCGATCCAACCACGCCATTGCCAGCATCATTTTTGTAGGATTACGGAATCATGCCGCCAGTTCTCTATAAGTTTTTTAATGTATATCCCTGATTTTCTTATTGACTACCTATAAATTACTTATTAATGAATCTCTGAATTTTCTCAAGCTGCCGACGCGCGTCTTCAATATTACTCTCACTGCCAAGCTCGTGACCGAAGTCTTTCAGATTGCGCATTTCAAAGGCAATATTCGACAAATCCCGGATAACAACAAACTTGTCGATCAAGGATCGGTCAGGTTCAGCGATCGGCCGAATGGATTCGTAGCCTTCGACAAAAGCTGACCATCGCGCGGCCCGCTGTTCTCCCATACAGACGCCCCACTTGAATGTAGCCAGGTCATACACCCGGTAACCGTATGCGCATTCTTCGAAATCAAAATGTGTCACTTTACCTTCATGCAAATGCAAGTTATAGCCATGAAGATCGCCATGGCATAAACCTGTATCGACTAAATTTTCAGGCACCGCTTTTACGCTCAATAGAGCTTCTTGCGCAATTTTTTCGATGGCCATCAGATCATCCGGTCGATGCGCGATATGTGCCCGGATTACAGCCATGGAATCTTCCAACAAGCTTTGCAAATCGAGATGCGCGCGTTCATGTGATGCTTTGAAACCATTCGAGATCAAATGCATTTGCGCAACCGACTCACCCACCAAGCGGCTATTTTCCAAGGGTTCATAGCTCGGTGGCTCACCATCTGCGAAAGATGTCAGCAGGACACATCGCTGCCCTTCGGGCGCGGCGATTTCAGTCAGGTAGCCTCCTGATTTACGCACTATCGGATAAGCCACAGGGAAACCCTGATCATGCAGATAATTCAAGGCTTCAGCTTCAAATTCAATAGCCTCGCGCGGAAAAGAATTACAGCGATATACGCGTAAGGAATAATACGTGTCGGCGCAGCGAACGCGATACGTGTCGTTAGCTCCGCGTTCCCAGAAAATGCAGTCCTGAGGGCTTTCAACGCAATAGTCCGCGACGACTTCATCCAATAGCGCTTTGGCGCTGATGGTTGAATAACTACAGGGAAGTTCTGGAAGCATGAATGGGCTTGGCTCTGATTGATCCTGCATTGCTCAAAAACACTGCGCATAGCCTACTGCCAGCTTTAAACTCAATAATCATTCTATGTTTTGTATCTGCTCGCGCATCTGCTCGATCAAGACTTTGATTTCAACACTCGCACCGGTAGTGTCGCTATCGTTCGCTTTGGAGCCTAGTGTGTTGGCCTCGCGATTGAATTCTTGCATCAAAAAGTCCAGACGCCTGCCCACAGGCTCCTGCCGCTTGAGCACCTTGCCCATTTCGACAACATGATTCTCAAGCCGATCAAGCTCTTCGTCTATATCCAAACGCTGCGCAAGGTACACCAGCTCCTGCTCGACACGACCTGCATCATGTTCTGTGTCAAGTTCAGCCAGCTTCGCGTGCAAGCGTTCTTTTTGCCGGGCTACAACGGCAGGACGCAGCTTCCTGACTATGACAACTTGTTCGGTGATTTTCTGCAGGCGCTCAGTCAACAAGTTTGCCGTCAGTTTGCCCTCACGTTCACGTGTGGCAACAAAGTCTGACAAGGCGTTATCGAATGCCAGCAATGTGGTCACCGCGAGCGCTTCGACTCTGTCCTCTTTTTGCGTCAATACACCGGGCCATTGCAGCAAACGCAAGGGGTCAATTGCCGACCTGCCTTCCGCCAATTTAGCTGCCGCATTGGCAGCGGTGGCCACCGTCTTCAGAAGTGCATCATTGACGTGCAGGCTCGGCGTATCCTGTGGTGTGGTCAGCAGGCGAAGACTCGCTTCGACCTTGCCCCGAAATACCACACTGCCAAGACGCTTTCGCAACTCGCTTTCGATCGTGCGTAACTCGTCAGGCAGTCGAATCGACACATCAAGATAGCGGTGGTTAACCGAGCGTAATTCCCAGGCTAGAACACCAAAATCCGACTCTGACTCGAAACGACCGAATGCCGTCATGCTGCGTAACATGTGTGAATTCTCCTCATAGAGGCCTGCGGGATGCTAAGGGTATATACTCTGCCGCCCACTCCGAGGCACCTTTTACCGACATGCGACCTAGCGGCAGAGCAAGCGATGAACTTCGCGCCATCAAGATTACGCGACGATACACCAAGCACGCGGCCGGATCGACGCTGATCGAGATGGGTGATACCAAAGTCCTGTGTACGGCCTGCATTGAATCCCGCACGCCACCTTGGCTCAAAGGCACCGGCAGCGGATGGGTGACCGCCGAATACGGTATGCTGCCTGGCTCCACCAATACCCGGGTGCGACGCGAGGCAAGTGCTGGCAAGCAATCCGGACGTACCTTGGAGATTCAGCGCCTGATCGGCCGCTCGCTCCGGGCCGCGATCAATCTTGATGCGCTGGGCGAACGAACCGTAACAGTCGACTGCGATGTACTTCAGGCAGACGGGGGAACACGCACCGCATCGATCACTGGTGCATTTGTAGCACTCAGTGATGCCATGCAGTACCTTCTCGATGAGCGGAAGATCAAGCGCAACCCACTGCACGGAATGATCGCCGCCATCTCGGTGGGTATTTACAATGGACAGCCCGTTCTTGATCTTGACTATGCAGAAGATTCCAGCGCGGAAACCGATATGAACATCGTCATGAACGAAGCGGGTGGTTTTATCGAAATACAAGGCACGGCCGAAGGCCATGCATTTCGCGATGACGAACTTGAACAGATGTTATCGCTCGGCAGAAGCGGCATCAAGGAACTCATTGATGCACAGACCGCCGCCTTGCAGGCCAGCTAGGAGCTTGACGTGAACGCCGAAGTACAGTCGATCGTTTTTGCCAGTGGCAATGAGGGCAAGATCAAGGAACTGAATGACTTGTTGGCGCCGCTCGGGGTATCAGTGATCGCCCAAGGTACTTTAGGTATTACATCTGTGGACGAGACCGCTAAAACCTTTGTTGAAAACGCCTTACTCAAAGCACGTCATGCCTGCCTCGAATCGGGATTACCTGCAATTGCAGATGATTCCGGGCTGGAGGTTGATGCACTGAACGGTGCACCAGGACTCTACTCAGCTCGCCACGCCGAACGTCACGGACACGGGAGTGGCGATGTCGCCAACTATGAGTACTTGCTAAAGCAATTACGCGACGTCGACGATGCAAAACGCTCCGCTCGTTTTCGCAGCGTCGTCGTATATCTTCGGCACCCGGACGATCCATCGCCATTGATTTCGGAAGGCACATGGGAAGGACACATTCTTCGAGCTGCTGAAGGCGCAGGTGGTTTTGGCTATGACCCGGTGTTTTGCAACAAAGACACAGGTACAGCGGCTTCAACGCTTGCCAAGGTGGAAAAGAACCGCTTGAGTCATCGCGGCAAAGCTGTCAACAAGATGCTTGAACACTTGCGCAACATTTACACCGGTTGATTGCCTGGTCAGACCGATGGCAATACAAATGCGCACATTCACCGAACTCCCGCCACTGTCTCTGTATGTCCACATACCATGGTGCGTGAAAAAGTGCCCATACTGCGACTTCAATTCCCATGAACAAAAAGGCGAATTACCCGAACAGGCCTACATCAATGCCTTGCTCGATGATCTAGCGGCCGAAATTCCTGATGTCTGGGGACGCACTGTCTCTAGTGTATTTATCGGCGGCGGCACCCCCAGCCTCTTCAGTGGCCAGGCGATCGAGAAGCTGATGTCTGGCATTCGCGCGTTGACCGGACTGGCACCTTCAGCCGAAGTCACCTTGGAAGCAAATCCCGGAACGTTTGAGCAAGAACGCTTCAGCGCCTACCGAGCCGCCGGCATCAATCGTTTGTCGATTGGCATACAAAGCTTTAACGATGTGGCACTGAGCAAACTTGGGCGCGTGCACTCGTCAGCAGAAGCCGTGCGAGCCGTGAATATTGCTAAACAAGCGGGGTTTGACGAGATCAATCTCGACATCATGTTTGGCCTGCCAGAGCAATCGATAGCCGCAGCGCTTGACGATTTACAACAATCCATAGAGCTCGAAACTACACACTTGTCCTGTTATGAACTGACACTTGAACCGAATACACTATTTGCCAAGTATCCGCCGACATTACCTGCTCATGACGACAAGAGTGATATGCAGGACGCCATAGTCGAGCGACTGGCAGAGCATGGATTCGAACGCTATGAAATATCCGCGTACGCTCGTCCAGGCAGCCGTTGCCAGCACAACTTCAATTACTGGCAGTTCGGCGATTATCTCGGCATTGGTGCGGGTGCCCACGGCAAGATCAGCTTTGCCAATGATGGAAAAATACTCCGCCGCTGGAAACACAAACATCCCACGCGTTATCTTGATGCCAAGTCACAGGACGAGCGTATCGGCGATGAAGCTGACATAGCCGTAGTGGATACCGGGCTTGAATTCATGATGAATGCACTGCGTCTGATCGAAGGTTTTCCATTACCGATGTTCCACGCTCACACCGGAATTCCGATTGATTCATGGCATGCCGCAATAAACACAGCCTTGGAAAAAAGATGGATCTTGCAAAAGGGTTTACAACTGCAACCGACCGAGCTCGGCACCAACTGGCTGAACGAGCTATTGGAACTATTCCTGCCCGCGAAAAATGGGGGTAGCGACAAATCCGGCATTCATCGCTACCCCATTATTGCGTTGAATCCTGCGCCGAGAACCGAATAAACACCATAATCAGTGATTTTAAACCACGAAGCAGTTCACATGGACGCTCACGATGCCTGACGGAATGAGCACCTTCTCTCAACGTACGACAAGCAGCAACAAATCCATAGCAAAACGATTCAACGCAGCCATCTTATTGTTGTTAGCTGCCACACAACAATGGCACACTCTGACTTGTGAAAAACCTTCTGATAAAGAGCCTGGCTATTGTCGTACTGGGAGTGCTTTGGGTTTTTTTCTGGTTCTCTGAACAAAAAAGAGCTGACTCAAGACAAGACCTGCAACTACAAACTCAGATCGATGGCTTTAATCGCGAAGTCAATCAGCTATCGTTCGTTCCAAAACTACTGTCCAACGACACAACTATTATTGCGGCGGTTAGCCGGAGCAGCAATCAGCTGATTGACACAAATTACGTGGACAATGCCAGTAGGCTTTTACAGCAAACGCAGATTGAAAGTGGCCTTGAATTCAGTTTTCTACTAAATAGCAAAGGAACAACCATTGCAGCGAGTAACTGGCAAGATCCGGTTTCTTTTATCGGCAGAGACTATTCGTTCCGCCCCTATTTCATTAACGCAATGATCGGGGAATCTTCAACCTACTATGCGGTAGGGGCAACCACTGGAATTCCCGGCTACTTCATGGCCGAGCCAGTCACCCACAAGGGCTCGATTATCGGCGTTGTTGTCGCGAAAGTTAATTTGGATGAAGTTGCTCAATCGTGGGCGGCCAGCGAAAACGAGACGGTGCTTGTCGATGAATTTGGCATAGTGATTCTAAGCTCTTACGAACAATATCTGTATCGCCCGACCATAGAGCTCAGTCAAGAAATTTCTTCCCAGCTTATCCAGGAACGTCGCTATGGACATCACTGGCAAAGTGAGAGCCTCGAAAACCAACAATATCTGGATTTTTCGAAATACTACCAAAGCGCGAAAACACTCAACGAATCGAACTGGCGAATGATCAGTCTCTTGTCAAAACGTTCAGTTTTGATAAATACAGCTTTCAAAACGATAACGACCTACGCAGCGCTGTTAATCGCTGCACTTCTGTATTCACTCTACCGTCAACAAATTCGTCTGGTATCGGCTGAGCAACGGATATCTCGCGAACTCGAAACTCAGGTACAGGAAAGAACCCTGGAGCTCGAAGCAATACAAAAAACAATGATCGCAGAATCAAATTTCGCCATGCTCGGTCGCATGTCAGCTGCAATCAACCACGAAATCAATCAACCACTTGCCACCTTGAGATTAAATCTGGCGTCACTGAGAGCACTATTGAGCAAACGTGAGCTCAATGACAAATCCTTGTCATCCATTGAACAGATAGTCACAGACAGCGACCTCACGACGAAGCGGATAGCCCGCGTTGTAACGAGCTTGCGCAGCTACGCTCGACACAACCAGGTGGTTGGAAAAGCTATTGATGCCAATTCAATGCTGCTAGAGGTACAACAAACCATCGAAACAGAAAGACCAAACATGTCTGCCTTTCTGTCTTTTGATATCAAGCCAGAGCTACCGAGTATTTCCGGCGATAGCACCTTGCTACAACAAGGCGTACTTAACCTGCTATACAACGCATTCGACGCTGTCCTGGATCGCGAGAATCCCATGGTCACACTCTCGGCAAGTTTGGTCGACCCTGAGATCAGCCACGGTTCAGGCAGTTCAGGCAGTTCAGGCAGTTCAGAAATTATGATTTCTGTAAGCGACAATGGCATTGGCGTTACTGACAAAATAAAGGATTCACTGTTCGAACCTTTCACGACTGATCGCATGCACAATGGTGGCCTTGGTTTGGGACTAACAATTACCCAACAAATTATCGAAAGCCACGACGGCAGGCTTCAATTTGATACGTCATCATCGGGAAGCTGTTTTTCAATTTACTTACCTTCTATGGAGAGTGAGTTATCCACGTGAGCGATGACGCCGACATTCACCCATTTACCATTCTGGTGGTTGACGATGACCACGATGTACTTGCTGCCAACGCTCGATTCCTTCGAATCCAAGGCTTCGAGGTGGCCGTTGCAGACAGGGCAAAATCCGCCTTGGAAAGACTACTTGAACAAGAAATTGATGCGGTTGTGACTGATTTGATCATGCCTGATGCGGATGGACTGACGTTTGCACGCCAATTGAGATTCTTATACCCATTGACACCCATAGTCTTCTTTTCAGGCCATGCCACTGTTCCGGACGTAGTCGGTGCCATGCGTCTGGGAGCTGTTGATTTTCTGGAAAAGCCGATTGACCCTGACGTTTTAATGGAAACCTTGGTAACCCTCCGAGATCGCTACGAGCGAGATCAGCTAATCGAGCGAGCTGCCTTTACTGACGACAACGAATTGGGACAAAACATTTCCTTTCGAACCCGCGTACTCGCCTACGAGAAATTCATAATCGAATCGAGCCTGAATGAACATGAAGGCAGCGTGGCAAAAGTAATCGATGCGCTTAAAATAAATCGTCGGACGCTCAATGACAAAATGCTGCGCCTGGGTATTCGCCGCTAATCGGTCCGAACCGATTGGCTCACTGACCGGGTATGTTTCGGCAAAAAATCGCTGATGAACTCACAACAATGCCCTCTCAGCTTTGCTCAATTACGCAATGACCAATGAAATCAACAGCTTAGATACTCTTGAACAGCTTTGCGAATCGGTTGACACTATCACTTCTAACAACGACGACCTAAACCACCAAGGGTGGTTTGGTTGACATTTCACAAATGCTTGGAGGATTTCATATGCGTGTATCCATTAAAACACTGATCAGCGCTGCGTTGATTAGCGCAGGGCTGAGTGGCGGTGCTTTCGCCCAAAGCACGGACTATGTCCTGAACACAGCGTCAACCGGTGGGACGTACCATCCCGTTGGTACTGCCATTGCAACCTTGTCCAAGGTAAAGCTACTACCCGGCGAAAAATTTAGTTTGACTGCGGTCAACTCAGCTGGTTCAGGTGCAAACGTTCAGGCACTTGCAGCGAACACTGCACAATTTGCAATTTTACAAGGGCTTTTTGGTTCCTACGCAGCGACAGGAACGGGTCCAGTCTCTGAACCACAAACCAATTTGCGCTCAGTGAGCATGTTGTGGCAAAACGTTGAACAATTCGTCTTGGCAAACGACTTGGTCGAAAATGGCACTGTCAGTGACATGATGGCAGCCAAAGGCAAGGTTGTGGCAATGGGCAAGGAAAACTCTGGAACCATCGGATCAAACAGAGTATTGATGTCCGGATTGGGATTGGATTTCGATGCAGACTTTGAATTTGTTCACGCAGGCTACGGCCCGTCAGTTGATGCGTTAGCAAATGGCCAGGCAGTAGGTGCTGGTATTCCATCGGGCCCTCCAACAAGTGCGATCACCAAACTGATGTCAACCAATGGCGACAAGTTCACCATCCTCAACGTGACTGAAGAAGAGGCTGCCAAAATGGACAGTGGCCGCAACTTATGGGTGCCATATACGATTCCCGCCGGCACATACCCTGGAGTAGATAAAGATGTACAAACTATTGCCCAGCCCAATTTCCTGGCTGTGAACGCCGATGTCGACGAAGAGCATGTTTATCTACTGACCAAGACAATCTACGAAAACCTCCCGTTCTTGCAAGCGATACACCCTGCGACGAAAGCAATGGCGGTCGAAAGTGCGATGGCAGGCTTACCAGTACCATTACACCCAGGCGCTGCTCGTTATTACAAGGAAATGGGATTGGACATACCCGAGAGGTTGGCGGCGAAGTAGTCATTCAGACTTGCAATAGACGTTCATTTTTCCGATGTACCCAAGCGCTGTCCGGACCATCCGGGCAGCGCTTTGTCTTTTCTTGCCCCTAAAAGGTAGCGCGCGATGAGCCCTGAAAGACAATCCTCAAATTCGTACATAGCGGACATCGAGCGCGCAGCCGCCGATCGCGGCCCGCTTGACTGGATTGTATTCATCGGCAGCATCCTGTTTGCGATTTGGCATATCTACACAAACCTGATTCTGATCGAACCAGGAATCTGGCAGAACGCAATCCATTACGCAGGCTTTGCATTTATTGCTGCCGCAACAACGACGTTTGTGTCGGGCCATCAAAACAAGACGATGTATTACATCAATATCGTGTTTGGTGTGTTGATTGCGCTGTCGGCCCTATGGATTGCGGCAGCGGAGAACGGCGTATACGAACGTACATTAGCCAAGACAGGTTTGTCCTGGCAATTCGGCGTTCTGGATTGGGTAGCGGGTTTTTTTGTCATCATTGGCGCTATTGAGCTGACTCGACGCCTGACTGGCTGGATTATCCCGATTCTGGTGCTTTTGGCCTTGTCGTATATTTTGTTCCTGGGGGAGAGTCTCCCCGGGGCGTTTCGCGCCGCAAGTCTTCCGCTTGACGATGTTCTGTTCCGTTCTCTTTACAACGACGAGGGCATGTTTGGAATCATCACTACCATTTCATCATCGAACATTACGCTGTTCATGATATTTGGTGCCTTTCTCGTTGTATCTGGCGCATCCGATTTTGTCATTGAAATCTCCAAGGTAGTCGCTGGGCGATTTCGTGGCGGCGCAGCGTTTGTTGCCGTTATATCCTCGGCACTGACCGGAACCATTTCAGGTTCAGCCATAGCCAACACCGCATCCACCGGCGTCATCACCATCCCATTGATGAAGTCGAATGGCTTTCGCGGGCAGTTTGCGGCGGGTGTTGAAGCCTCGGCGTCGACCGGTGGGCAGCTGATGCCACCGATCATGGGGGCTGGTGCATTCATAATGGCCAGCTACACCGGAATACCCTATAGCACTATCGTTGCGGTCTCTATCGTTCCAGCGCTGCTCTATTTTTTATCCGTCGGCTTTATCGTGCGCATCGAGGCCATCAAATATCAAATCGGCACGGAAGAAGTCCCTGCCATTGATAAAAAGAAAATGTTTGCAGGCCTCCTGAACTTCGTACTGCCGCTGGGCGTTATGACAACTTTACTCGTCAGCGGTCGCACTCCCAGTTTTGCCGCATCGGTAGCTATCGGAACATTGATTCTGGTGAGTTTCGCAACGCCGAACAAAATGACTCCGAAGAATTTGGCCAAAGCACTATCGTTGGGTATCAAAACCGCCACCATGACCGCAATTTTGTTGGTCGCAGTTGGCTTGATCAATAACGCGGTAACAACATCCGGCATTGCCAATACCTTCGCGCTCATGATTGCGCAATGGTCTCAAGGATCATTGTTACTGGCGTTGACATTAATCACGATCGCATCACTAGTTCTAGGCATGGGCTTGCCAGTTACTGCTGCTTACATCGTGCTATCAATTCTATCTGCGCCTGCGCTTGCCGGTATGTTGGCAGACGGCGTCATTGTCGAGCAACTGGTTCAAGGCATTAGCGACCCAGGAGTGGCGGCCATGTTCATGTTGGTTGATCCGGAACTACCTGCACGTCTGGCCACGGGCATCCCTGAAGTAGAGGCACGAGAACTGTTGTCCACCATCCCCTTCGATATTTCAGTCGCACTACGACCATTGATCGTCGACCCAGCCATCATGACCACATTTTTGTTGACAGCTCATTTGATCGTATTCTGGTTAAGTCAGGACAGCAATGTGACACCACCGGTATGCCTGGCCGCATTTACCGCTGCGGGCATTGCGGGCTCCAAGCCTATGGCCACAGGCGTCGAAGCATGGAAGATAGCCAAGGGCTTGTATGTGGTGCCTTTGTTATTTGCCTACACACCAATGATCGGTGCGGACCTACCCGAACTCCTGCGCATCGGGATATTTTCACTCGCTGGAATTTATGCGCTTAATGCCCTTTTACAACGATATTCCGAAGGCCCGATTCCCTGGTGGGGCTACCCGGTATTTATTGTTGGTGCTATCGGCTGTTTCATTCCATTGAACTGGGGTTTGAATCTGGCTGGCACCGCTGCTGTGGTTGCAATGATCATGTTGTCTGGTCGAAGAGGAGCGGTAGGGCAAGATGATTCGGTGGCAAGCAGCGCCCACGGATAACCGGCCTACTTGGGTGTTGTTATCGAGATTCAGTGACGGCTTTCCAATCTGTCGAACAGGGAGGTTCAACGGAATGAACCCCAATTGCCCCCGCTGCGCTGCCTCTGGCGTCGTACAACTATGGCCGGTTTCGTCTCATGACGCGGACGCCCGGAGGATTCAGTGATAACGCTGCAAAGCCTGCGTCTCGGCATTTGAAGAGGCTCGACGCGGAGCCAGCACATTCACATTCGGATCTACCGTCACCGTTTGGCTTGTCACGCCGGTCGGGGCTGTCTGGCTGAAATGTGTGACGCCGTCTGCATCTTGCCAGGTAAAGATCTCAGCCTTTCCCGCAGCGTCGTCGTCACCCACACCCCCTACACCAGAACGCAGCGCAGCAACAGAGGCGCCAGCCCCCCGCTTCAACCCATCGAGCGGCCCGTTCAGGACACCCACAATTCGCGAGGCCCCTTCGCCAGCGATGTTTTTCCATAGCGCTCCAGGGTCTCCACCGCGCAGATAGTAGCCATACCCGAGCACCCCAAGCACCAGCGCGAGCGATGCAATGGTCTTGAACAGCAGTTTGCCGAGCATTCGCCAAAACATAGGCAGAACCTGAAATGTGGCCGATACTGGAGAAAATAGCGGCGAGATAGCCACCCGCTTGACGCTGAGGCTTGCAATTTGCGTCGTACGGCCCTAGTATCCCTTTCCTAATTTTTACCCGGGCACACCTGCGAAATCATGAAACCGGATATCCACCCAGAATACAAACAGATCAACGTCACGTGCAGCTGTGGCAACGCTTTCGAAACTGGCTCTACCGCCGGTCGAGATATCAGCGTTGAAGTCTGCGCTTCCTGCCATCCGTTCTACACCGGAAAGCAGAAAGTCATGGACACAGCTGGTCAGGTCGACAAATTCCGTAGACGTTACAGCGCTAAATAAGGCGGCTGACGGCACACGGATCGTGCCCATTCATAGACTGATCGAGAGGGCGCCAGTGATGGCGCCCTTTTTACGTTGATTGAAATTTACCAACAGCTCACCCGTCATCTCGCGACAGGGCTCATGCTCGGACAGTGCCTGCTCATCGCCAGTACAGCGGCGCATGCCATAGACACTCCGCTGGCGAGCTGCCTGCAGAACCGAAACTCCGAAGCTGCCCGCGTGGCAAAAGTGACCGACGGAGATACCTTGGTGCTGACCAATGGGCAGCGTGTCCGCATTATCGGAATCAACACGCTGGAACTCAATGCCAGATCGCAGGCGTCGCGGGCCAGTGCTCGAGCAGCGACGAACGCATTGCGCACATTGATCGGGAATCGGGAAATCACATTGCTGACCGGTCCCGAGCAGCGCGATCGACACGGGCGTCGTTTGGCCCATGTGCTCA
>CALDSR010000033.1 GCA_937924505.1 uncultured Granulosicoccus sp.
CGTTTGGCTCACGGTGCGCGGATCTTCAGATTGGCCCGAGTTGGCATAGTCAACAACCAGAGGCCGGATACACGAGTGCAAACTATTCTGACCTGATAACGATGATGGTAATGTTTCCTACTTGCGAGAGGGGTCCATACACAGATGTTAGGCGTACTAAAATAATTCTCTATGGACGGAATAATCAAAAATACACGTGAGCGCCTAGCCTCGCTGAAGAAGCTGGACAGTAAAAAGTCGATTTTCGGTGCTCGCTCTCACAAGTACCGTTTAAATAAGGTTCTTGGCGATGCTGAAGTAGCTTTGTTTGAGAATCAACATGGCATTTTACTCCCTGAAGACTATCGGGAATTTCTGCTGCATATAGGCAACGGCGGCGCTGGCCCGTACTACGGCCTACAAACACTTGAGTCAAGTTTATTTTCTGATCTTGATCGTCAAGAAGAAAACGAAAAGATTGATCCTTCCGGTATTTTTCAGTTTTCAGAGCCTTGGAACTTAGACTATGAGGGGGACCCAGACGACGAATCAGCCTATGAGGAATTTGAAAAAGAGTACTATGATCCGAAATGGGACAATGGAATGCTTCGGATTTGTAACTATGGGTGTGGTATTTCGTTAAACCTAGTAGTAAATGGCGATGAGTACGGGAATATATGGGTAGACGATAGATGCAATGACGGTGGGTTTTACCCAGATCCATATTTTAGTCAGACAACGAGATCCACCTTTATTCAGTGGTATAACCTTTGGCTTGATGCTTCACATTCGGAGTTATCGGAGTGAGGCACTAGTGTCGCACGCCTAACGGAGCCTTGCAGCCGACACTGTTACAAAGACCCGGAACGCGGGCTCCGCCCACAACCCGGTGCTTTGTAAAGTGCAGCTGAAGGCAGATGTTAGCTGTATCAATCACTAACTTTGTTTTGTGCATACGGATTGTTCTAATCCACTGATATTTCATCACTTTATAGATTCCGCGAGTAATGCTAAAATGGTCACATGATCGATTGGTCCACATGCGAATTTACTGAACAGGACCCTGACCTCGTGAGTGGTGTTTGGGTTTTCCGAGGCTCGCGCGTACCTATATCCACACTGTTTGAGAACCTTGAGGACGGTGCCAAGGTCGATGAATTTGTGCAGTGGTTTCCTGGGATATCGTTAGAGCAAGTGAAAGGCGTGCTGGAGCATGTCGCTCGCAGTGCAGCTGCCTAGAATTGAAAGTCTTATTCGATCAAGGGACTCCAGTTCCATTGCGGAACTTCCTAAAAAACCATTCTGTAGGTACGGCTCATGAGCTAGGCTGGGCGACTCTGAAAAATGGAGAGTTACTGGAAGCGGCTGAAGATTCTGAATATGATGTATTAGTTACTACTGACAAGAATCTACAGTACCAACAGAATTTGGCATCTCGCAAGATATCGGTGATTGTACTTTCTGCCACGAGTTGGCCTCGTATAAGTAAAGTGACAGATAGAATTGTTGAAGCTGTAGAAAATTCAGTCGAGAATTCATTTGTCGAAGTCGAGATCCCTTAATTATCGATTGCAATAGGTAATGCGGTCGGTAGATGTAAGTGTACTCCGGAAAAGATTGACAGCTAACGGAGCCTTGCAGCCGACACTGTTACAAAGAACTGGAACGCGGGCTCCGCCCACAACCCAGTAATTTGTAAAGTGCAGCTGAAGGCAGATGTTAGGCATATGTGGAAACAACTAGCGTACCCAAAGCGTCGAGCCTCTCGCGGTTGAGTCGTTCCATTCACGTCTAGTTTCAGATTTTGTCGTGCACAGACCTAGCAAGATTGCTCGCGAATACTACGCCGAGCACTCTGAGTGCAGTCCTTGACATACACTTTAGTGTATAGCTATAATAAGGTATGTGGCGAGTAATCCAGCATCGTAAGCTCAAGAAAAAGATGCAAAAACTCCCAAAACCCGTTTTAGAGAAATATCTGAAATGGGTCGACCTCATTGAGCAGTCTGGTCCTGAGCATTTGCTCAAGTTAACTGGTCTGCACGATGAGAGTCTCAGTGGAAAGATGAAAGGACACAGATCATCACGGCTCGGTTTGCAGTATCGGGTGATTTATCAAATACAAAAGGAGCAAGTGTTAGTTTTAGTAATAGATATAAACGCACACGATTACAGAAGCAAATGAAACACGATTTAAAAGATTTCGAGCCCGTGCCGCGAGTATTGGATCTGACTCCAGGAGATTCTCTGAGAATATTGAGAGAGCTTCAGGAGATGAGTCAGAATGATCTCGCTGAAGCAGCAGGCATACCGCAGTCTACAATCTCAGCTATAGAAAATGGCCGGTCGAACTTGGGTGTAGAGCGAGCGAAAATATTCGCGCGAGCCCTGAGATGCCACCCTGCAGTGCTGTTATTTTCAGGATGGGATGTAGATAAGGAATCAGCTGCCTAGGCAAGTACGAGTAGTGGCCAGGCTTTCGCGCACATGCCTTACGGTTGCTTGCAGCTCGTGCACAACGATGAGTACCTCACAACGCGCATGAGCTGCAAGTGCAGCTGAAGCATGATGTTAGGCATGCGTTCTGGCATTGCTACAAATTAGAGAAAGTAGCATCAAGTGAGTTTTTTGCCCTATTTGGTAAGGCTGTCCCGAATTTTTTGAAATTGACCCAATGCTGCCTGTAAAAATAGGCGGGGTGTAATTGACATATTAAATATGATATGTACAATATTGGTATGTGGAAGATTCTTGAACATCGGAGTATTGACCGGAAAATCAAGAAATCCCCCAAAGATGTACAGGAGAAATACGAAAAATGGCTGGATATCATTTATCAGTCAGGCCCTACCGGTCTACGACTTATTCGTGGTTTTAACGACGAGGCTCTGCAAGGAGAGTGGAAAGGTTTTCGGTCAAGCCGTTTGAGTAAGCAGTATCGAGTTATATATAAGGTAAAGAAAAAGGAGATAGTCGTTTCGGTGATAGACGTTACTGCACACGATTATAGAAAAAAATGAGTGAGTACAAACCAGCAAAACGAAGACTGCAATTGTCGGTTGGTGACTCGGTTCGGGTGATGCGAGAGCTTCAAGAACTAAGTCAAAACGAGCTGGCGTCGATTTGCGGCATCCCTCAATCGACACTGTCTGCGATTGAGAATGACAGAATTAATTTAGGTCTTGAAAGGGCAAAGGTATTAGCCAGAGCATTAAGCTGTCATCCTGCAGTATTGGTGTTCCCTGGCTGGGACGTTGAGCGAGAATCGGCTGCTTAAAAGTCCGACTTTGTGCGCACATGCCTAACGGAGCCATGCGGCAAACACTGGACCCTGCCCCAGAACGTGGCTACGCCACAACCTGCGTCAGCCTCCAGTGTTCCTGATGTGTTGAAATGGACCCCTCTCGATCTTTGTAATTCGGCATCTATGTGCCATGGTAGAGATTCAATGTCACTACTAGAAAGAAACAAGAGGAGTCCGAGATGTATTCTAAGATTTTATCG
>CALDSR010000034.1 GCA_937924505.1 uncultured Granulosicoccus sp.
TGACAGTAGACGCGACGGTATGACAGCAAGCAGAATCCCGGCAGGCGCCGATAGCTCTATCAATCGCTCAAGCTTGGGCCCTGACGCACTTGCATCGTCGTCACGCCACCAGAGTGTTGCTGGTCGCCCGGCCGCTGCCCAAGTGTCAAATTCGGCATTCAATGAGACCCAAGGGTCTTTATCAGTGTTCAACTTGCCTGGCTATTTGTTCGCCTAGTGAGGCCATGACTGTCGACATGGTTTCAGGACTGGTATTGATTAACTGCTGAAAGCTGTCCCTGGATATTCGCAGCGCTTTTACATCGTCAATAGCAACCGCCGTTGTTGTTCTCGGTTCATCGTTGAACAGCGCAAGATACCCAATGACTGTGTATTGTTCCATATCACAGGTACTTGACGTCTCCCCATCTTCGGTCACGGTAAACACGTCGACACCCCCTGACAAAATCACATAGCCGGCAGTAGCCTGATCGCCTTCACTGAACAGCTTTTGACGGCGCTTGAAAAAAATTCTTTCGGACACAAACGCAAGCAGTTTTAGCTTCTCTGGTTCGACACCACTGAATAGTGGAATATTACGCAAAATATTCAGTTCATCGTCCAAGGTCGTGACTGTGTTCATTGGATTCACCTCAAAGCTACGATATCAGCCGATGCGAAGGAAGGGTCAACAACCTTGTCCTCAACAAGCTTTTTGTCATTGAATGTGAGACATCTATCGAATAATGTACTGTTCGCCTCCGATCCTAACACCCAGACAATACTGGGTGTGTCTTCCTGCTCTTTCAGAAAATTCAGGGTGTTGTCGATGATCGATGCTTGCTGCCCTTGATCCAGTCCTGATACAGGCCGATTGAAAATGTAGTAATCGGACTTTCGCATAAGGGCCCTTGCAAAATTCAGCTTTTGCCTTTGTGCCGCTGTCATGCGTCGCCCACCCGGCCCGACATTGTACTCAAGCCCAACCGCATAAATACTGTTGTAAAGATCTGGCCGCTCGACGAACAGCGGTGCAATAGCCGTACGTAATTGCAGTTCAACGTCGTTAAAACGGCGATCCACCTTGCCAAAAACAATGTTATCCAACAAGTTTGCAGATGGCAAAAAACGGTTGGCATCATACATATCGATACCGTCTTTGAGGTTATCTGGCATGTTCTCATGCAGGAGCTTGCGCGTATCGACAATCTTCTGCATCAGCTCTTCGCTCAGCAATCCAAAACGATACTGCTGTTCGTTATATTTGAAACTCAGATTGATCCAAGCATAACGTTCATCGACGCTGAGATCTTCGAAACTGGACCCTTTGAATTTTTGATACCTGCCCCCCAGCTGCGGAAGGTCGCTTGCACTCATATACTCCAAGCGATCAAAGAACGGGTGACCGGGGGGTAAATCCTGAAACAGCTCCCGTGTGTTTTCGGCAATCGAGAAGCCCATCCGAAACAAATCCTTATCAAGTCCGGTCTGGCTCAATATGCTGCGAAAATATTCGATACCTTCGTTGTTTTCAGTATCCGGGGATTTCAAAATTCCGAACAGGATATTGTCCAGCACGACAGCTTGATCGTTATAGCGATCAAGATCGAAATAAATAACTATATCTTCGAGGCCTTTATCCAACAACGTCACATGCACAGCTTTTCGTAGAGCCACAATCTTGTCTGCGAGGTCGGGTTTTTGTTCAACGTCAATTTTCGAGTGCAAGGCGAAATCAAAAACATCGTCAGACAGTTGAGCCACCTGCAAAACCTTTCTCATGGCATCGACACCAACCATAACGTTGCCAGCATTCAAACCATTGACCGCCCTTGGATCAATCCAGTTGCTATTAAGGTCAAATTCGGGATTACCGGTTCGCCGCGCCTCGACTTTTTCCCACTGACGTCGTGTCGCATCCTTGCCCAGATACTCCACCTCATCCAATGGTTTATTCTTCAAGCCATACAGTAAATTTTCTTGCAAAGATCCAGAAAAGAAAAAAGTGTCGGATGACGCGTAGGAAATTCTTTGACCGGTTACCGACTCTGGAAGGCTCAGTAGATTGTCCTTGCCAGCGCTGATTTTCCCCTTGACCGGTCGCGAAACACCGGCAAAGGCTTCAGCCAGAATGTTCGCCCCGCTGTAGGCATCGCCGACGACAGCCACCGCCTGTTCCGATTCGATAGTCACGGAAACATTTTCAAGCGTAACTGAACCAGCTTCATCTTCCATGGTGATGTTGACCGCACTTATCGGCTTGCCCAAAGCAAGCGCCTCACCACCAGGAATCGCCTGCTGCTCAGGATCAATCAGCTCGTCGACATCAAACTGCTCGACAAGCTGCTCATACTTGACCTGCACATCCTGCCTTGCCATATCCCAGTCGATTAATTGCTTGAGTGGCCCTGGCAGTTCCTTATACGCCGTTATGACAGCGACCAACTGTCCGACATCAAGTCTGCCAGTGATGGCAAGATAACCGCCGATCAAATAGAACATGAAGGGGGTGACCTGAGCGAGAAAATTGTTAAGGAACTTGATCTTGTACTTTCGCGTGTATATTTCGAATCGAATTCTGAACAATTTGCCCAGTCGACTGGCGAGATCTGCCCTTTCGTAATTCGACGTATCGTAGGCATGGATGGTTTCTATCCCTTCCACGACTTCGGTAACACGTCCCGCGAGTTGTCGCGCATTGATTTGTCGCTCACGACCCAGCTTCAAAAGGCGTTGCCGCAAACGCGGAATGATGACCATTTGCACGGAAGCCATAAACAGCGCAACCAAACCCAGCCAGACATTTTGTACGAAAATGAATCCGAGAGCCGTCAGAGCCTGCCCACCAAGCAACACGGGTTGTACGAAGGCTTCGGCCGTAAAACCACCGAGTGGTTCTACCTCATCCTTCACCATGCTCGAAATTTCTCCGCCTTTGATTCGTTTGAACTCAGCTGGCAGAAATCTCAGCAGTCGATCAACCAGCTCAAAGCGAACCCGGCGTAACAAGCGTTCTCCCAAAAGCCCTTTGTAGGTGTTGATGTAGTACTTGAACAAGCCGTTGATGATGACCAACATCAAGAAGAGAAAGCTCAAGACGCCAAGCGTCTCGGTACGGGTCAGCTCAAAACCGCCGAACCAGCTAGTCGCCATAAAGGTTTGAGTGGTGTCTGAGGACGAAAACCCGGTTCCGGTAATCGGCCCGTTGATCAACAACTTCGGCAAATCGAACGCCATGTAATAGGGAACCATGGAAAGTAGCACCACGCACATGATCCAAATCTGCTCGCGCGAGGTGTGCTTCCAGATATACCGTGAAAAACTTGATTCCATAGGCTTTTCCAATTGCTGTCAGGCGTCTCTTTGCTTGAAGAGCTTACGCAGAATTTTTCCGGTACCGTAGGCACCATCGGTGTTGATCGATGTTGGTGTCAGCGAGGGATCCCGAGAGAGCAAAGAATGTATCGCGGCTGCGAGCTTGTCGCCTGACAGTGCGACTTCGGTCACAACCTCAGCCAGCCCCAGTCGTTGCAATCGCATCGCTCTGTCCGACTGTTCAGTCTCACCGTGAGCGCTATAGGGAACCAGAACAGAACGACACTTCGCCTGTAAAACATCGCTGACAGTATTGTACCCCGCTTGGGAGACTGACACTTGAGCTCGCGCAACAAGGCGAAGGAAATCAGCTCGGAAACGTTCTACCGTAACAGATGCCGGAGCCTTGTCCACAATCTCCGAAAAATCATCATCTGGCATATGTGGTCCTGTAACAACACACCAAGACTGTAGATGCGGTAATTGTTCCGCCGCTTGCAAAGACGCCATGACCAGTTTTGCACCTACCGCTCCACCGCCAGCAGACACCACGACATCAAAACATTGACCACCCGGTTCAGGCAGTGAGCCACAGACCAATCCCGTGTAAGCAATCTTGTCGGCGATTTCGCTTGCATAGGGATATGACTCATCCAGTGTGGCAAACGCCGGATCACCGTGCACCAGCACCTTGTCAAAATACTGATTGACCAACCGGGCAGTTTCTTCATCACGGCCAGGTTTGCTCCGCCGTTGCACAATGTCGCGCAGTGAGGTTACGAGGATCGGTCGAGCTTTGCTGGCCTTGACCGCATCAATCAGTGGCACAAGTTCAAAACGCACTTGACGTCGACCAAAAGGATAAGCCTCAAGCATGACGATATCAGGCTGCAAAGCGTGATAGACATTCAACAGCTGATCTTTACGACGCTCCTTGAAACTCGAGTCAATCAACTCGCCGTCACTATCGAGCAGTCTGCCAAAGTCGCCATCACGAATCGCAATCGGCGCCAAGGCGATCTGATCGACGCCTGAATCCTCGAAACCGGGCACGGCTAAGCCACCCGTTACCAATGTCACCTGAAACGCATCGTTTTGCAGCGCTACAGCGATTCTGCGCGCCCTCATCAAGTGGCCTATGCCGAGTAGATGCTGGACATAAAACAATACTCGCAGTGGGCGGGTCTGTTCGCGTGTCTGTTCCATCAACGCAGGAGGCTCCATTCAGCTTCAAACAGTTGGACCAATTGCTTGATACTGTCTCGATAATCAAGCGTGCTGCGTACTTTTTCCTCGGCGGCCGTACCAAGCCGGTTTCGCAACTGCGGTGACTCGATCACCTGGGTAAGCGCTGCTGCAAGCGCCGCAGGATTTTCAGGATCAACCAACAGGCTGTTGTGTTCATTGAATAGTTCAGGAATTCCTGAGACGGCAGTCGCTACACAGCTAAGTCTCTGGCTGGCGGCTTCGACCAGTACATTAGGCAAACCATCGCGATCACCGTCATCGCTTACCTTGCTGGCAAGCGTGAACACATCCGCGCTCCGGTAGTTGTCCAGTACCGTCTCTTGACTCATGGCGCCCATCCACGTAATTTTTTCATCAAGTTCCAGCTCCTGAGCAAGTGACTTCAAACGATTCAATTCAGTACCACCGCCTATGTGTAAAAAACGCCAATGCAAGGTCGATGGTAAAAGAGCAAGCGCATGGAGCAAAGTGTCATAGCCTTTTTTCTCGACTGCACGCCCAACGCTGAGAATCTGCACAGGGTCGCTTGCGAGCTGCCCATCCCGTTGCGACAAGGGGCGCATAAATGGCGGGAAGCGCTCCAGATCTAGCCCGTGGTAACTCAGATGCACACGGGAGGCATCAGGCGCCAAGGACTGCAAATGTTGATGACCAACACCCGTACAAGTCACTGTCCAATTTGCCCGAGTGAGCTTTTCACCTAGCTCCCAATCAGGAGAAGTCCATATATCCTTGGCATGTGCAGATACCGTCCAGGGGATGTCACGCAGCGTGCTGGCGTAAGCGGCTACAGAAGCAGGGGTATGTATAAAATGCGCATGCAACCACTGGGCATCGTCAGGCCATTCATTGGCTAGCACGGCCGCCTGACCAAAACGCCGTATTCGGTTACGCGTCAGGTCGCGGGAAAAATCGCGCAGAAAATTCCGCAATGCCTTGAAAAACCCAGACCTTGTTGCGCTCGAGAAAAGTCCGCGCAACACACGCAGCGGTTCCTCATGCAGGTACTCAGGCAAGTATGTTACTGGCGCGCTAATCTCTTCGTGCACCGCATGGTGCGTGTGATCGGTAGGGCGACGCAGGGATACGATGGCAATGTCGATACCCGCGTTTTCAAGTCCGAGTATTTCTTGAGCGATAAACGTTTCTGATAATCTCGGATAGCCTTTCAGAACGACCACCACCTTGCGACGAACATTACCAGGGGCGGATCCGAGAGCTGATTCCTGACTGCCGGTCAAACCGATTGCATGACTTGCGCTCGACGGGTCGTTTTTTTTTTTACCCTTTCGCTATACAAGTCACCCACAAGCTCCGATACATTTTCAAGCCCGTTGAGCTCAAACTTGGTTGCGCGTTGTGACGGCCTAGGAGTATTTGGAAGCGCTTTCAGTGCCGCACTCATTTTCATCGGGTCGCTGGCATCCTCGGGCAACAGCATATCAACCATACCAAGCTGCGACGCCCTTTGCGTGCGTAGCAGTTGCTCTTCGCGCGGAACGGTACGTGGAACGATGAGTGCCGGCTTGTCGAATGACAGGATTTCACAAAAAGTGTTGTAGCCGCCCATTGACACCACCGCACGAGCACTTGAAATCAGCTCCTCCATGCGGGAATCAAAATCGATGACTTCTACATTGGCAAGTGCTTCACCCCTGGCCACCAACTCACCGCGTTCTTTGCCAGGCATATAAGGGCCTAATACCACAAACGCCTTGTGCTGCAGGGTTGGATCACCTTCATATGCACCCAACACATCCTGAATCAAAGCAACACCGTCGCCACCGCCACCGGTTGTAACCAGGATATAGTCACCTTCCTGCTTATGCGCCGACAAATCTTCGTGCAACGCTTGGCGCTTGAGAAAACCAACAAAACTCATTCGCGCACGCATAGCTGGCGTGATGTCGATGCCGATCATCGGGTTGTAAAAATTCTCCGGGCCGTAGATCCAGATGTGGTCATAGGTCCTATCGATCTTGGGCACCAGCGCTTTGCGCTTCCATTCAGCCGCCAATAGATGTGGTGAGTCCATGACATCACGTAAGCCAAGTACAAGCGTAGTACCAATCGATTTCAGATAAGCCAATGTATCGGTAATCTCACCCTGCAAACCCATCGGCTCCTTATCGACAATAAATATGTCTGGCTTAAAGGATTCAGCCGTATGACGAATAATCGATTCTCTCATGCGAATTGTTTCGCCAAGATCAATATGCTTGTCGAGCGATGTGTATTCACCATTACGCAGTTTGATGACGCTAGGTATCTTGACAAAGTCAACGCGGGCTCGGAAATCAAAGGCGCCTGCTATTGCAGACCCGGAAATGATCAGCACGCTCAATCCACTGTAGTTTTCAACCAATGAATGCGCAATGGTCCGGCAACGGCGCAAATGGCCAAGACCAAACGTATCATGGCTATACATGAGTATCCGTGCACCATCAAGCTGGTTCATGGCCTATCCCCGCTCTTTATAGGAAGTGGTATCGCACTACTTGTATGGGTCTGCCGCATCACGCAAACCATCGCCGAGAAAATTGAAAGCCAAAATAACCAGTATGACGGGCACTACCGGGTAAAGCAGCCACGGATACAAGGCGATAATATTGATACTCCGGGCCTCTGTCAGCAGAATCCCCCAACTGGTAAGTGGCGGTCGCAAACCGATGCCAAGAAAACTCAAGGCCGTTTCACCGAGAATCATACCTGGCACGGTCAAGGTAGCGCTGGCAATCAGATGCGACATGAATCCGGGAATAAGATGGCGGCCGATAATACGTCCACTTTTGGCACCCAGCAGTTGCGCAGCGAGTACATAGTCTTCCTCGCGCAGCGATAACAACTTTGAGCGCACTGCACGTGCAAGCCCTGTCCAGTCAAGCAAACTAAGTATGACGGTGATACCCACATAAACCAGTATGGGGCTCCAGGTTAATGGAATGATGGTAGCCAATGCCATCCACAACGGAATGCTTGGTATTGACTGCAATACCTCTGTCATTCGTTGCACCAGCATATCGAAAACACCCCCGCGATAACCCGCGATACCACCGATAACAATACCGAGTATAAAGCTCAGCATAACGCCCAGAATACCAATGGTCAGTGAGATCCTGGCACCGTAAATAATGCGTGATAACACATCACGCCCAAGACGATCAGTACCGAGTAGAAACAGATGCCCACCGGCGGCTGGACATACCAGATGAACATCCGTTTCGATCAGATTCCAGAACTTGTAGGAATCACCGCGACAGAAATATCGTAACGGTTGAACATCAGCCTTGTTGTCCGAGTAGTTACGTCGCAGCGTTGTCATGTCAAGTGTCATCACCTGACCGTAGGTGTAAGGACGAACCAGCTTGCCGTCACGAAATATATGCACAGAAGCCGGTGGGGCGTAGATGAACTCGGTGTGGCGGGTATGCAGGTTATACGGTGCCAGAAACTCACTGATAAGAATCGACAGATAGATCACTATCAGGAATATGCCGGATACCAAGGCAACCTTGTGCTGTCGAAAATACCACCACATGAGACGCATCTGCGATGCATGGGCAAGCGGCCCCTCATACCCATCAGCGGTTTCGGCAGCCTGCGGATCGTACGGCACATCGGAGATAAAGTGCTCAAGCGGCTCACCTGGCTTTGGCAATGGCGACTTCATTTATGCCGTCCTGCACCAAAGCGAATACGTGGATCCAGCAATGCCAGTGCAATATCCGACACCAATACACCAACAACTGTCAGGAAAGCCAGAAACATCAGGAAGGATCCAGCAAGATACATATCCTGACTTTGCAATGCCTTGATCAACATCGGACCAGTGGTTTCGAGCGACAGCACGATGGCGGTAACTTCAGCGCCAGAGATAACCGCCGGCAAGATGGATCCGATATCCGAGATGAAAAAATTCAAAGCCATCCGCAACGGGTACTTGGTCAACACCTTCATCGGCTTCAGACCTTTGGACCGTGCAGTAACCACATATTGTTTGCGCAGTTCATCAAGCAGGTTTGCACGTAGGCGTCGAATCATTGCCGCCGTGCCTGCCGTTCCGATAATCAACACCGGTATCCACAAGTGTTCGAGTATCGAGACAAATTTATCCCAGGACATCGGCTGGTTGAAATACTGCTGATCCATCAGATGCCCGATGGAGGTACCGAACCAGATGTTGGCCAGATACATCATCACAAGGGCGAGAATAAAATTCGGAACTGCAATGCCGATCATGCCGACGAAAGTCAGCCCGTAGTCGCCCCAACTGTATTGATGCGTGGCAGAGTAAATACCGATTGGAAAGGCAATCAACCAGGTGAAAGCGATGGTTACAACAGACACCATAATGGTTAACCAAAGCCGGTCGCCTACGACTTCGTTAACCGGGAGCCTGTACTCGAACGAATAACCGAAGTCACCAACGAGCATGCCGGTCAACCAATGAAAATAGCGAACTACCATTGGTTGATCAAAACCATAGCGCTCCTTGAGTTCTTCGATTTCAGCCAGGTCAGCCGTCTCACCCATGGCGCGAAGCTCCGCCACATAGCTCTCGAAATAGTCACCGGGAGGTAACTCGATGATTGTGAAAACCAATGCGGAAATGATCAACAATGTCGGGATCATGGTGATGATCCGCCACATGATGTAACTTGGCATCGTTACGTCTTCTCGTACCAAAAAGTATCGGGCATGTGGACACCGAGATAACTTGTCGGTGAGAATCCATACAAACCACTTTCGGGAATGTTGCGCAAGTGAGCGGAACGAACAAGTGGCTGCAATCCACCGTTGACAGTGCCGATGGAAAAAACCTGATCGGTATAGATCGATAGCATACGATCCCATATCTCGGCGCGCTGCTCAGTGTTCACCGAGTTCATCCATTGATCAAGCAGAGCTTGCAGCTCCATCACCGCTGGCAAGTCACACGGTTGACCTTGCGTCTTGCCCGACATGTGGTGTAAGCCCCAGATGGGCCACTGCAGCTGATCGTTACTCGTCGGTGCCAGTTGTGTAGGCGGCATATCAGCCGAAGCCAGTCCATTATCAAGCCCCTGGAACACAGACATGGTCACATTGCCGCCCATCGTTCGACTACGAAAAATATCACGTTGCGAAGCACGAACAAACAGCGCTATACCAATCTCCCTGAAATGATCGGTAATCAATTCAAGTACATCAGTTTCCAGGGTGCTTTCCCCGGCCGATTCGATCGTTATGTCTGCCCGTCTGCCATCGGATAGAATTCGCGTGCCACTGGGGTCACGTTTCGTCAAACCGACCTCATCAAGCAGTCTGTTCGCCTGTTCAGGATCATATGCCGTCCAGGCGGATGCATACTCTGGTTTGAACAGAGGACTATCGGGCAACACGGTATCAGCACTCTCATGTGACAACCCGTAGTACAGAACCTGATTAATCTCCCGGCGATTGATGGCAAGTGACATTGCGCGGCGTACCCGCACATCCTGAAACAGTGCTCGCCAGATGTCATCCTTGCAAGTCAGATTAGGATAGAGCGCGACACTTGAGCCCTGTGTTTTTCGCCACAAGCTCACCTTGATCGGAAAACGATTCTCACCTTCCTTGATTAATGTAAAGTCTGGCAGCCCCAGACCAACGCCCTGCAAATCACTCTCGCCTGTCGCTGTTTTTGCTGCAATGATTTCTGATGAGCTCACCCCAAGCTGAATTTTGTCGACGTAAGGCAACTGCTTTCCGTTTTCGTCCACACGATGAAAATAAGGATTCCGTACAAAGATAAATTGCTCCGACGGCGATTGAGTTGTCGGACGCCATGCCTCAAGGGTTGGCAGGTCAGGATTTTCAGGCCGGTTCTGCCGGGACAACTTCCGGTGCAGACCAACCCAGTCGTCAACGCGGAACTTCTCAATGTACTCAGCAAGTTTTTCAGGCGTTTGATAGCGTGCATGAAACCGTCGCATATACGCTGCGGGCAACATCAAGGTCTGTGGTATCGGTGCTGCAAGCCTGCTCAGAAACTGCGGATTGGGCTTACTCCAGGAATAGCGAACAGTCAGTGGGTCAAGAACCTCGAACGTCGCCACCTCACCGTCCACTTTCAGGTTTACTGGCGGCCCGCCTCTGAGGTAGTCCGTATTCAGGATGACATCTTCCCAGAAATAGCGAAAATCATCTGCAGTGAACGCACTACCATCCGACCAACGATGCCCGTCACGCAGCTCAAAGGTAAAGATTCGCCCTTCTTCAACAGAAAAGGATTTGAGGATATCGGGCTGCAATTGCAATTGCTGGTCATAGCCGATAAGCCGTGAGTAGCTGTTTATGGGCACGTAACGGATGTCTTTCTGACGACCGATCAACATACGCACCGTACCACCGTGTTGACCGGGCTCTCGCCCCATGTCATGAACATTTACGATACGCGGGTTTTTCGGCAGTCGATCGGACAGTTTCGGCAGCTCTCCGTTAGCAATCTGTTCCTTTAGAAATGGCGAATCCCCTGTTGATTCATCTGCAGCTAATGGCAAAGATGCAACTACCGTACTACCGGCAAGAAGTCCGAGAAATTTACGTCGGCTTGTCATTGTCGTAATTCCTGAAAGTCGGCGCCGCTGCGCGCCAACACAAAATGATCATCACCGAGATCAAGCGTCGCGAGCTGATCTGATGCATCATCATCACGAAAGGCGTCCGCCCAAAGTAACGATGAGGTTGAACTCATTTCGCCGGCGGTGGCGAAATCCAGCGGTCGGTCGAGATCCGGAAACGGTACGGCATCCATCAGTGATTTCGTGTACGGATGTACCGGGTCCTTCATGATGACTTCTCGAGGCGCCAATTCGACAATCTTGCCCGCCCACATGACCGCGACCCTATCAGCCATATAATCGACAACCGCAAGGTTGTGGGAAATGAACAGATAGGTCAAACCCATATCGGTCTGCAAATCCTTCAGCAGATTCAAAACTTGCGCCTGAACAGAGACATCCAGTGCCGATACCGGTTCATCGCAAATAATCAGACTTGGGGCGACCGCCAATGATCGCGCTATACCGATGCGCTGACGCTGCCCGCCGGAAAAACTGTGGGGGTATCGTTGCAAGGCATTGGCACCGAGACCAACCGCATTAAGCAAGGCCATTGTCGCCGTATTGCGTTGTTCGCGCGTACCGCGCTCGTGAATGTCGAACGGCTCTTTCAGTATGTTGCCAACCGACATACGGGGCGACAGTGACGAGATGGGATCTTGAAAGACCATCTGAATCTTTGCCCGCAGCGCCTTGAGCTCTTCACCACGCAGACCGAGCACATCAACCGGTCCACTCCCATCATCAAAGGTAACGCTGCCGGTATCCGGCTGGATCGCATGCATCAGAATCTTGGACAAGGTTGACTTGCCACAGCCACTCTCACCGACCAGCCCCAGACATTCACCACGGCGAATATCAAAGCTCACGCCATCAACCGCAGGACGAGGTTTGTCCGCATCAAGAACCTTCCACTCCTGTTTTCGAGTGTAAAAGGTTTTACTGAGATTCTTGACTGACAGAATGACATCAGGTTTTGGTCCTTCTACCCGCGCAGGCGCCGACAATTTATCCAACAGATGATCGACATTGGTTTCAATATCGCGCAGTGGCTTGAGCCGCTGATCGCGAGGCATGCCAAAATCCGGTATCGCCGCCATCAGGCCTTTCAGATATGGATGACCCGGTGCACGAAAAATGGCGTCAACCGGACCCGACTCCATGATTTCGCCGCGATAGATAACCGATACCTCGTCTGCCATGTTTGCGACGACGCCCAGATCATGAGTGATCAACAAGACAGCCATCTTGAGGCGTGATTGAAGATCCCGTAGCAAGTTCAGAATTTGCGCCTGAATGGTTACATCGAGCGCGGTGGTGGGTTCATCGGCAATCAGCAAGGCCGGCTCGCAGACCAAGGCCATGGCAATCATGGCGCGTTGCCGCATTCCGCCGGACAGCTCGAACGAGTACATGTCGAACACTTTGTCGGGTTGTTCAAATCCCACCTGCGCCAGCATTTCCTCGCAGCGCCTACGTTGCTCGGCGGGTGTCAGTACGGTGTGTTGGCGCAAGTTCTCGGATATCTGGTCACCGATGGTATGCAGCGGCGAAAAGGAGGTCATCGGCTCCTGAAATATCATGCCGATTCGACCGCCACGAATTGATCGAATCTTTCGACCATCGCGCGGCAGTTGCACGGTGTCGCAGGTAGCGTCAGGATCGAGCGGGTCGGTAAAAAGCACTTTCCCCGAGACTTCGGCAAATTCTGGCTGCAGGCCCATGACAACCTGGCTGATCACCGATTTACCAGAACCGGACTCCCCGACCAACGCCGTCACCCTGCCCGGCAATACTCGCAGGCTAGCCCCTTTGACCGCCTTGATACGACCGCCGGGCATCGGAAAAGTCACTTCAAGATTCTCGATCCGAAGCAAATCTGAATTTGAATTCGGCTGATCAGGCATAACCCTGCTGGAACATTGCGGTTGTCGGGCTCGCTACTGTTGTCAGGTCAAGATAACATGAGCTGATCCTTGCGGTTCGCTATTCCGAAAGAAACATGTGTGCTAAACAACGATTGAACCAACGCCTGGAAGCCGCAGCAAAGTTGCGTCTGTCGGGGCAATTCGACGAAGCCGACGCCATGCTGACGACCATCGCACAAGATGCCGATGTCGGGGTATTGGGTCATCGCACGTCACTGGGAGTGCCAAGACGCCTGCATTCAGCGCTGCTGAAGCTGGCCAAGGCTCGAGGTGATACGGTACAACGCGCAGGCTATCAATATCATCTGGTTCCACCCCCGTCTTTGCTGGCTGCCTTCGTGACCTTCACGGGCGCAGAACGCAGCGCTATGGTGACGGTAAATCGTGAACCCGTTCCGCGCAAGATCCATCAAATATGGATTGGCCCGAATCCACCACCGGCGACGGCTGCCTGGTCGAAGCACGCCGCACGCCACGGCTACGACTATCGCTTATGGCAAGAGCAAGACTTAGTCGAACTCGGACTCGAAAACCATCCGATGTACAGCGACATGATTTCTCGCGGTGATTTCCCTGGCGCCGTTGATGTTGCCCGCTATGTGATCCTGGAAAAAATCGGTGGTATCTATCTCGATTGCGACTGGTATCCAGCCCGCAATGATGTGAGCTTTCACGATCTTCTACCGTTGATCGGCCTGACGACCATGGCCGAAGACATCCCGCGAAACACCGGTAAAGGTGGCTTGCTACTGGCAAACTCTGTATTGGCATCGCCACCCGACCATCCGGTCTTTACGCGACTGCTCGACGCACTGAATAATGTGATGACAGTTTTGCCCAATGCCCCCGCATGGTGGACCACCGGACCGCTGATTTTTACCCTGATGAGCCGCGGCGGCACGGTCACGCTTGCTGATGCAGATTTTGTCGCTGGTGCATTGCCGCAAGATACGCCGTTGCGCGACGTCGAACAATGGTGCCAACAGGCTGAAGCTGAGGACAAGGGAATGTTGCTGTTGTGGAAATCATGGGTCTGGCCGTAACACTGGCAATAGATCATCGATACGCATCCAGGTGACGCCACCGTTGCCTGTCGTCGTCGCAAACAATTGTTCAAGAAATGCCCAGACTCTGTCATCGTGCACCAGGTGATGCGTCAGTATGCCAATGGGTTCATTCGAGCTGCGCAGTTGCTTGACCAATTCAATCTCAAGTTCGGATGTCGCGCGACCACCCCGTGTTCCTTTCCAGTCGATGACATCGACATGGGTATTCATCACAGCAATATTTTCCGATGATTGCGAACCAAACGTGGACAAGCCGCGAAAACCAATTGCAGTCAATTGCTTTACGAGCACAGCATCAATTCGATTCCAGGGCGGCACCAACAAGGGTACGAATCGTTTTCCATACAGGCGAGAAAGATAACTCAAGCCTTGCGACAGCTCATCAAGGACCAAGGGAGCTGGACGGTGCAATCCAAGCTCCTGCTTCTTTTCGTTGCTGGGTGCGTGATTCTGATGCGACCATCCATGCACAGCAACACTCACCCGGTCTTCTCGCGCCAGACGATCGGCCAGTGCATCGCTTGACGACGCTGGAATCGAAGCAATGGTCAGCGGCACCTCGTATACATCAGCCAACGCCAGCAACTGCTCAAGCTTGGAGGTCGGCTCTACTGCATCATCATCACGCAACCAGAATTGCACGGGCGCGCCCGTTTCGACACGTTCATTCAATGTCTCAAGCAATAGTTTCATTCAACAATCCCTCAAGAACTCGGCTTGCCATCGCCAGACTGTGTTTGTCCTGCACGTGAAGCCGAGCCTTGACAGACATGTCCAGGCGCTCTTGCGTGTTCACTATCAGCCTTGCAACAGCCTCAGCATAAGCCATCACATCACCCACCGGCGTCAGAAAACCACTGTAGCCCGAATCGACAACCTCGGGAACACCCGCCGTATCAAAAGCGACGACGGGCAATGCAGCTGCCTGCGCTTCAAGGTAAGCGAGTCCGTAGGCTTCACCACAACCCGGCCAGACAAAAACGCTCGACCTTGCGAACAAGACAGCAATGTCATCGCGGCTCAATTGTCCATGCCAGTTGAGTCGATCCGCTGGAAAGTCCGAAAATAATTGATAAACCGCATCGCGTTTCGGGCCATCCCCCACGATCGATAATGTCCAGGGCAGATGCAACAATTGACTTAAGGCTGAGGCAAGCATTTCATAACTTTTCAGCTTGTCGCCGGAACGCATCATCGCAACCGTCACAAGTTCGGGCACGGGGGGAGGATGTGGATCACCCTGGTACGCATCGAGATTTATAAAAGGGCGAAGTGTCGCCAATTGGGCATCGGGCACATACCGTTGCAGTCCTGCCCTGTCCCTGGCAGTGAAACAGATATTGACGGCGGCGTCCCTTAGAGAATGCAGAACACGCTCTTGAGTTGCTTCCCAAATACCGATGGCACGCCTTTGCGAGTAGCTGGCCTCCGCCGTCATATAGGGAATACCGAATTCTTTGCAAAGGATTGGCCCGATTAAGTCTGGAGACTTGTAATAGGGGTGATAACAGAACCACACTGCGGGTACACCGCTATGCTTCCAGTGATCGCGCAAACGCTGTATTTCAACGCCCGCTTGATGCTCAAGCTCGGCAAACGCGGTTTGATTACCAGGTTCCTTGACGAAAACTCGCAGTCTTGATGCGATATCGACCGCGAAGCCTGACACATCCAGACAATGGATCAGCTGTCGAGCCATCAAGCGGTCGCCAGATGGCGTCGGGTGATCGGCAGGTTTCAACGGTGAATAGAAGGCGATTTTTTTACCAGTCACATCAGTCACAGATGTCCAGAATTGAAACTATCATAGCCTGACAACAAGCCTGTACCATACCCTGATGGCTGACTTACCCACGATCGCCGTCATAGCCGACGCGCATTTTCACGACCCTGATAGTAACTATGATGGCGCCCGCACGATGTTGGGTGAACGACACGTCACTTTGCGAAGCTGGAAAGACACCCGCAGTTCTTCGCGAGTATTTAATGAAAGCGCACAGGCGTTCAGAAGCGCCGTAGCCGAAATCAACAAGCGCGGCGTTCGTCACGTCGTGCTGCTCGGTGACTACACGGATGATGGGCAAATTGAAGCAACAAGGCGCCTTGCGGATCTACTCAAACACTATCGGCAAGAATTTGGAATAGCGTTTTACGCAATACCGGGTAATCATGACTTCTACGGCCCGGAGGGCAAGCATCTATCAACACGATTTGTCACCGCGCCAGATTGCACAGTTTTGGTGACCAGCGACCCCAACATTGCTGGCACTGAACCTGACACCTCAGTACTGACTCGAAAAATATATTGCGAAGGCTCACCTGCCAACTTGATGCTCATGGCCGATTTCGGATTGTTCCGACAATCCGAGTATCGCTACTGGGAAACACCGTTTGGTCAATGCGATCTACCCGCATCACGGATGTTCAATGCTCGATCTCCCGACGGCAAGACGGTTCACCGGCTTATGGATGCATCTTATCTGGTCGAAGCCAGCGACGGACTCTGGTTACTGATGATCGACGCCAATGTATTCGAGCCACGTAACGGCAGGACTGACCCCAGCCGGAAAAGTACGTTCTTGAACAGCTCGGATGCAGGATGGAACGCCTTGTTGCGGGTCAAACCATTTCTGATCAACTGGATTCAGGATGTCTATACCAGAGCAAAAAATTCAGGCAAGATAGTGTATGCGTTTTCGCACTATCCGATCATTGACCCCTTCGATGATCTTGCAGGCCATGAAGCAAAGCTGTTTGACAACACCGAAAATATCCGACGATCGCCGAAGCATTCAGTTGCAAGCACCCTGGCTGAAACCGGGCTCAAATTGCATTTCAGTGGACATATGCATGTAAATGCCACGACCCACAGACACTATGAGAATTTCAAGATAACTGACATCGCTGTGCCGTCTCTATCAGCGTTCCCGGCGGCCTGCAAATTGATTCATTCTGCCGAACAAGGTTGCACGATAGACACCGTCGCGATCAATGATATGGCTGTTGACCCGTTATTGATGTCCTATTACCGGGCAGAATCCAACGCCTCCAATGAAACTCATTGCGCCTCTTTGAATGCACAAACCTATGGTGACTTCCTCTACCAACGGATGCGTTCGCGGACGATACATCATTATCTGATCAAGGATTGGCCAAAAGATATTGCAATTCAAGTCGAACGTACCACTGCAGCCGATTTGATTGTACTGTTGCTGGCCCAACAAGCGACACCAGACCTGCTTTTTTTTGGCCCGCTTCGTGACGTTGCTTCAGAAGAACTGCAATCAAAATTTGCCACGCTAACCAAACAACATGACATCTCACAGGACGATGCATCTGCCTGCTCTATGACGACACTGATCGCTGATTGGTATTGCCTACGGCATGGCGGCCCATTGGCAAGCCCTTACATCACGCCGGCTAACCTTAAACTGTATCAATTCCTGGTCGATATGCAGGTCGACGTATTAGCCGGTTATGCAACCGATACGGTGAAATCCCACGCTGAGTTTTTTACCGTATTTCTATACATTCTCAAGCAGTCAATGCAACGTCTTGATGAGGACACGACCGTGGCATTTTCCGAAATACATTAACCTGAAATCCCAACGCCTCAAGCTTGCTTCGAACCACCTCGGCAGGGAGGAGATGCAGGGACCTGCTCACCTCGATCCTGCCACTCACTTAGCGTATAGGTGTGCAAGCTCAGCGCATGGATGGGGCCTGCCAACAAATCAGCCAACAGCTTATTGACCGTGCGATGCCTCGGTACCAAGCCCAAGCCTTCAAACTCATTACTGACAACCGTCACTTTAAAGTGACTTTCCGACCCAGTCGGTACGTTGTGCTTGTCGCTTTCGTTAATGATGTCCAGTCTCGCCGGCGCCAGATGCTCGACAAGGGTGTCATTGATCGTTTCCATCAGACTCATGATTGACTACCTGCCTTTGCGCTTGGTTCGTAATGGGTAAAATCAGAACAACCCGGATCGATGTCGGTATGAGAAGTTCACGTAGCTTAACTTGGCGAGTCAGAAGGCTTGGACAGCACAACCCATAGATAGCCAATAATGTATTCCTTGATCCACGGCACATCAAGAAATATTTTTGTCCATGACGCAAACCGTGAACCAAAGGGTTGCGGATACATTTTGTAGTCAAGGCTGGAATCTTTGAATACTTTTTCAAAATCACTGACCAGAAGTTTGTTCAGATAGTCGCTTGGGATTTTTTCATGATCGTACTTGTTCTGCTTGCGATTTCCATCCTCATCAAAATCATGCAATGTGGGTTTGTACCAATCCGATTCATACACACGTTTGCACGCCCTGAGCACAGTGCGCTCGGAAAAGAAAACATGGGCATAAGGCACTGGCATTGTGGACCAAAGGTGTGGGGCAAAAGGATGCTTCCAACCCCAGGTACCCACTAGCAACTGACCACCGGGCTTCAGAATTCTGCTGATTTCCTCCAGCATGAGCCCTGGTTTCTCGACATGTTCAAAAACATCGAAGCACAGGATCGTATCAACGCTGTTGTCGTCAAGGGGAATGCCGTCGATTGAGCTTTCATGGAATTCAGCACGCTCACTGGCTCGAAGCTCTTTGGCCACAGCGATGGCGTCGGTATCAATATCGACGCCGATAACTCTCTTCGCTCCGTAGTCCAGATACCCCAAACTGATGGCACCGTCGAAACAACCGAGATCAAGAACAACCTTGTCTTTTATGATTACGCCAAATTTTTCTGCGGCATCGGTCACTTGCGCAACCAGGGACAAGCGATATTCAGCGTAGCTTTCATCTGTCGCAAGCGCTGATTTCATGTCATCCGAATGCGCGACTTCGCTTGACGAAAACTTTTTTGCCAGACAATACAAAATATTTTCCGAGATCAACACTTCACTGACGCCCCTCTCTGGACATTCGCAGGGAATTAGGATTCTTAAGGGAGCCCCTGCTCACGCGACCTTAGTATCAATTTTATCAGAATTGCCCAGTTCGCAAGCTTGAGTCGCGCTAATATTTTCGAACGATATTCGCAGTTTTTAAATAGATTTCAAGGGAATGACTGCGAGCGGACTTGGTTCACACGCGGTGAGAACGGACAATCCAGATTCTGGGCCTCTGGACGCGCAAACCGACCTGAAGACAAAAATTGCAGAACTTCGCCAATGACTCTATCGTCATTCATGATGAACGTATGGGCGACTGGTACAGTAAGACTCGCACACATGCCCTCAACCGCCGTGGCTTTTACAGAAACCTTGCCGTCATCAGGGTTCGGCAAACTTTGTGACAACAAAGGATTGATCGTGCGTGTTCCAGCGATGACGGCTGTTGGCACGGTTACCGGACCAAGTTTTCGCGGAATGCCGGTTGCTTCATCCGTACCAAGTTGCAACCCTGCAACACCCAGTATAAATGCCGCACCAGGATAGCGGCGTACGGTATCGATAACTTCACTGCCCTGATTCGGCGGTGCCAGCATGACGAAGCGTCCGAAATCCGACACCTCATTATTTTCAAGGTAATAGCGTACGAGAATGCCGCCTAGCGAGTGAGTAACAAAATGAATGCGTTTGCTTCCTTGCCATCGACAATTGTCGAGCCCGGCCGGTACTGCTGTATTGCTTAATTCTTCGA
>CALDSR010000035.1 GCA_937924505.1 uncultured Granulosicoccus sp.
TAGGTGTCGTTTATCAATGCAATAACAACAGCGAAGTAGACCAGTTATTACTTGCTGTACTTGACATCCACCTCATCAATAGCCTTAACGTTTCCGGCAGAACGACCGGCGGAATCAAAGTGCTGCTCAAGGTAGGCATCGGCGATGGATTTGGCCACCTCAGGTCCAACGACACGAGCACCCATCGTAATAACTTGCGCGTTGTTTGATAGTGCTGCGCGCTCAGCCGAATAGGTATCATGGCATAGCGCTGCTCTGATTCCCGAAACCTTGTTGGCTGAGATGCACACACCAATACCAGTGCCGCAGACCAGAATGGCCCGTTCATACGATCCGCTTATCAAACCGGAACAGACTCTATCGCTCAAATGGGCGTAAAGCTCATCGGGGTTATCGGTATTTTCCGAAAGCGCGATAACGTCATAGCGATCTTTCAGATGTTCAGCCAGCACTTCCGCAAGTCCCAGTCCTGCACTGTCACCCGCAATGGCAATTTTCATGGTCCTGTTCCTGTGGGTTGTCTAGCCCGGTAACGATTTAAAGTTGAAGTTGAAGCTAGCATCGTGCTCGATGCTGTCCAGGATTGCGCCGGTCAATGGTAAAGCTCCAGGATCCAGTTCACCGCTGTTGCAGGCATGTCGAAATCCCGTAGCCAGCTGTCGACCGGTATCGACTCCTTCCACGGTGACACCACGCATTGTGGTTTGCAAGATTTGCTGCAACGACTCGCCAGTGCCCAGATAACGACCTAGCCGGCTGTTTCTGCCGCCACCGACAGTGACATGCAAATCGCCCATGCCAGCGAGGTCAAACGCAGTAGAAATAGGCACTGGTGTAGACGTGACATTCCCTGAATTGGATTGTTCTCCAGAAGGGGCTGCAAGGACCGTTGACGAATTGGCATAGCCGCTATCATCGACATTGCCAACGATCCATTGACTCAATAGGGCAATTTCATGTACTGCTTGATTGAATAGCCCGGCAATCGGGTTTTTCGCATGACCATCATCAAGTTGATAGGCACTGAACATGGCGCTGACCCCAATGCACATGAAATTTTTAAGTGCAGCACAGGCTTCGAGTCCTGTAATGTCGTCGCTGGTAGTGACACGATAGGTATCAGTCTGAAGAAGGTTACGCAAACTATTGGCAGCTGAAATGTCATGCGAGGCAAAACTGACTCTCGTCGGATAATTCAATGCCAGTTCGCGAGCGATGCACGGCCCGCCAATCCCCACTATTTTCCCTGATGGCGAGGTTATTTCTGAATCAATGTATTGCGCATAGGTTCTTGGCGGTGCGGTGGGATCGATGCCTGGTACGAGCCCCTTGGTCACCAATGCAAGCAGTTCAGGTTGGCAACCGTAACGACGAATCTCGCTCAAGGCCCACGCGACTCCCGGACTGCTGACACCCAATACCACGACATCGGCATCCTGAAATGCCTGCTCATTTGCGTCGCTACTCAGCGACACCGATATGGAATGCGGCAATGTGACGTCAAGATCAGGATGTCGACCCGTTGCTCGAATGCTGTTTACGATATCGTCGTCCAGCATGGTCCCGACAAGCGAGACCTTATTTTTGACTGACGCGGGTACCGCGAGCGCGCTTCCCATAACACCTGCGCCGATGATCACGATATTTGCCATAGCTATATACGCTTGTCCAACTCTTTTGCCTTTTTACACCGGCATGGAATCGGCAAATTGCTGTAAACCAACACTGTCATCGACAATATCAAGCATGCTGAAACGGTCACGAATATACCGCGCCCCTGTGACGGCTTCCCGGTAAAACTCGGCATCGAGTCCCAGGTCTGTCGCGGTTCGTTGGCAGCCTGCCTGCTCCATCGCGCTGCTAAGCGTTTCATAAGGCAGCATGACCTTGCGCAAGCTGGCACTCAATTCATGCCACTCTGTATCAAAACGTTGGTTGAGCGAATCAGCTCCTTTTTGATCGAGCGCCTTTCTGCTGGTTTCACTGATCATATTCTCGACACTGTCCTTGCCAAACCGCGCGAGTAATTCATCACGGTTTATTCTGGTCGGGCGCATGACTGGCGGCGTGTCGCTATTCAGCACTTGATTGTGCAATTGAGACATGGTGATCGTCGCTATTCCCACTTGCTCGCCATGGGAAGACTTCGGGTGTTTATCTTTGGCGAACATATCGATGTAATGCGAAATCATGTGTTCGGCCATGCTGCCACTGTGTGTCGTCTCGGTAAAACAGGTACCCAGACCCATGATGGCGGAGATTCGTGTCAGCATCCCCAGCGCATTCATATCCCCCGACAGCATGTCGCTTGCACCATCAATCATTCCCGCTTCGTCATAGGCAAGCAATGTATAGGGGGTTTCGGCGTATCGCGTGTTGAATAACAGATGTGACATCAACCAGTCGACTTGAGCGGTGGTGCGGCAAATGACATCGGCGAATGCCGCGGAGATAAGTCGCGGTGGGCAATTTGCAAGTATGGACAAGTCAAAGAACACCCCCTGCGCACCACGGCAGGTGATGGATTTTTTAAACCCATCAAATGACACGGACGCCGTGCCGGTGGTAAAGGCATTCATCGGGGAAGTCGCAAAGACCGAGTAATGACGATCATCAAGGAAACACGCGTATTTGACCGTGTCATTTACCGTACCTGAACCGACCGCAATTCTGACCTCACAATTCGCCGTCGCCTCACGTATTTGCGCTACACCCTTATCCGAGCACTGGGGCTGCTCCCACACATATTCCTTTACATTCTGACCGTCGGCCTTGAGTGCCTTGTACACACGCTCGCCTAAGGCGGAATGTGTGTAAGGGTCGGAAATGACCGTAATGGCCTTGCCACGATGCTGCTTGGCGACGAGTTCAGCTTCGGCACCATCGAGGCTATCGCGAATGACGATATCCTTGATACCGACGTCGTATCGCTGACCCGTACCGGGTTCAACCCAGGTACCCGCCACCAACTCACTTAATATGCCGCTATGGTCGCTCATCGAATGCCAATACTCTTGAAAATTACGTTTTGCGCGATGCGAACGCGACTAAATCCTGGTTAATTTCGGCGGTAGCGTGATACATCTTGCGATAAATACTCATCAATTCACGGTAACGGTCAAAGTGATCAGCGTTAGGCTCAACCGTAGTGGTCGAACCAGACATCGCCTCAGCCGCATCCGTTATGCTTGAGAACCAGCCAGCGCCATACGCGGCGATCATTCCCGCGCCAAGCGCTGAGGCTTCCACAGTCGGGCTGACGAGTACAGGTTTGCCAGACACATCTGCCAGCATTTCTCGCCAAAGCAGACTGTTGGCACCGCCACCGATAGCCAGGTAGTGATCAATCGTGTGTCCAAGGGCTGCCTCCGTGTCCTCTGTACTCATGACCTGATCAAGCGTCATCGCTTCGATAATGGCTCGATAGATATGCGACTCGTTATGGCTGCCACTGAGACCGGCAATCACGCCGCGCGCAGACGTGTCCCAATGTGGATCCATCACGCCGGCGAAATACGGCTGCACAAGCAATCCCTCCGAGCCAATCGGTAACTCCGCGGCGGCCTTTTCAAGCCGATTGAACACATCGGCGTCAGCTTTGCCATGTGCAACGAACTGGTCGACGAACCAATTCAGGAGAAAGGCACCCGATCGCAAACAGTTTTCAAAGATATAGCCTTCGCCTTGTGCAGCGAGTTCTGTTCGCCAACTTTTATCGTATTTATAATCAGCGGACCAAACGCCCGATACGATGGCGGTCCCCAGATTCACATAGGCTCTATCTGTCGACGTGCAATTGGTGCCCAGCCCTGCACACTGTCCGTCTCCGCCGGCCGCGAACACCGGCAAGCCTGATGGGAGTCCAGTCAATGACGCGCTTTCACTAGTCAATGTACCCAGTTCTGATCCAGGTGCATGTAATGCCGGTAGCCTCGATTCATCCAGTGTCAACGCATCCAGTAACGGTTTTGACCAGGAATGTGATTGCATGTCGATGATTCCCATCGGGTCTGCGCTTATCCAGCCCGTGCGAAATTCACCGCCGCATAACTGCTGCACAAGATAGGCTTGAACATCGACAAAGTATGCGGTCTTGTCCCAGATGTCGGGTTCATTTTCTTTTACCCATGCGAAACTGTACAAACACGGCGTCATATCAGGAGGACGTCCAGTGATGCGATGAATCTCATCCGCGCCAAATGCTTGGGCAAACGTCACAACCTGTTCAGAGCATCGACCATCCAGCCAGACGATGGCCGGGCGCGATGGCACACCATCACGGCCGATAAACCCAAGTGTTTCCCGTTGGTTGGAGATTGCAAGCGCTTGAACTGAGGCGACATCTTTTCCTTTGGCCTTGAGCGCTTTGACACATCCTTGCAGCGCCTCCACACAGGAAGACCACCAATCAGCCGGGTCTTGTTCAAGCAGGTCGAGGCCAGGATTGCTCATCGGAATATCACATCGGCCAACAGCAATCTCCACTCCCGAGGCATTCCAGGCAATCGCTTTGGTGCTCTGTGTTGAGCTATCCAGGCCGATAACCAGTGACTCGTCCACCGATTAAAACTCCTGTCGTGTTGGCGTGACAACCATTTCCTGAATCAATACATTTTGCGGCATCTGATAGGCAAACAGAATCATGTTGGCAACATGATCTGCCGAGATACCACCGCCAATGCGGACCTTGTTGTCTTTATACGCTTTCAAGGTGTTTGGATCAGTGACATGGTCCAAGACCTCGGTTTCGATGATCCCGGGTGATATGACAATGACCCTGACATCATGTGGCGCCAGATAACCACGTAAACTCTCTGAAATCGCGTGCACAAAAAACTTGCTACCACAGTAAACCGTGTGATCTGGATAGACCTTTCGGCCGGCAATGGAGCTCATGTTCACAATAGTGCCTGATTTGCGTTCTTTCATACTATTGATAAACGGATGAAGTGCATTCATGACACCCTTGATGTTGATATCAATGGTCTCGTCCCACTCCCCTGGATCCTGATCACCAATATCTGCAAGGCGAGCGACACCGGCATTATTGAACAGGCAGTCGACGGGTCCATATTGCTTTTCAGCAAGCTCAACTGCTTTGGCAATGCCATCGCGGTCGCGTACGTCCACGCTTTGGCAAATCGTATTGGGTAGTTCAAGTGCCTCCATTCGGTCCAGACGTCGCGCCATTAACAACAAGGGATGACCGGCCGCCGAAAAGGCTCGAGCAGTCGCCTCGCCAATACCCGAACTCGCACCAGTTATAGCTACTAAGGGTTTATCCATGGTTAGACTCACACTGTTTAAATGGATTTCTCAGATTCACCATCAAACAAATGCACATGCGCAAGATCAGGTTCAAAGACAATGTGGTCACCGGGTTCCCACAACACACGATCGCGTGAGATCGAGCAGATATCCTGCCCGGCAAGCGTGGAGTAAATATGTATTTCCGGCCCGGTTGGCTCGACGACACGCACGACGCCAGCAGCCGATTTGTTGTCAGTGCTCTGACTTGATGGTGAATCTTGCTGTTTACTTGACCGAAGGTGCTCAGGGCGGATGCCGTAGTAGACTGATTGGCCGACAGACACATTGGCGCTTGGAGGCAGGGGCAGATGTAACTCATCTGGTGCGGCACCCTGCGTCGCGTATCGAACACCTTTATCTTCGGTGATACTGCATTTGATAACGTTCATTCCTGGCGACCCGATAAATTGCGCGACAAACAGATTGTCTGGCTTATCGTAAATATTCATGGGGGAACCACTTTGTTCTATAAAGCCATCACGCATGATGACAACCTCGTCAGCCATGGTCATCGCTTCGATTTGATCATGGGTCACATAGATGGTTGTCGTTTTCAGACGCTGATGCAGCTCCTTGATTTCGGTGCGCATCTGCACCCTTAACTTTGCGTCAAGATTCGACAGGGGTTCGTCGAACAAAAATACATCAGGGTCTCGAACGATGGCACGCCCCATGGCCACTCGCTGGCGCTGACCGCCCGACAATTCTTTAGGCAGCCTGTCGAGATAAGGGTCCAGACCCAATATCGACGATGCCCATTCAACCTTTTCGTTGATAATTTTTTTATCCATCTTTTTCAGACGCATGGAAAACGCCATATTCTTTCGCACACTCATGTGGGCGTACAGCGCATAGTTCTGAAACACCATGGCTATATTTCGGTCTTTGGCGTGAACATCGTTCACACGAACATCATCGAACAGTACATCGCCGCCGCTAATGGACTCCAGTCCGGCGACCATACGCAGCAATGTGGATTTTCCACACCCTGAGGGGCCAAGCAACACCACAAATTTACCGTCGCTTACTTCGAGATTGAGCCCATGAAGCACCTTGATTGCGCCGTATTGCTTTTCCAGATTTTTTATTGTTACTGAAGCCATAGAGAGTCAAGCTTGCCTGTGGAAATTTTCAGGGGTGCATCTGCGCTGCTAGCAATCCACCACCGAACTGATGGCGGAAAAAAACGGTGATTCTGGTCACTACCCCGCTCCAGCCGGAACGGGGTAGCCCTGCTGCGCCTTAACCTAGGTCAGCTTCATCGACAACAGTATCGACAAGCTTGGCAATTTGATCCATACACTTTTGTGCGTTGCCATCATAGTCCTGGCCGGTCAGAAGTTTACCCAACTCGGTAGGTATCTCATTGTTGGCAACACCGGCCCAAATCGGTAGATCCGGCTCGGATGCCATCGCATTGTCAATGGTCCATTTCACTGTATCCAGATGACGCGTCGTGCCACTGCCTTCCAGACCTTTTCGCTCAACGATGCGTGGATCCGTGTACGAAGAGTTTCTCATTGGCGCAAAGCCACCTGCCAGCGTGCAGCGAGTCATGATGTCCTTCGAACAAGCCCACTGAAGGAACAGCCACGCAGCCTCAACGTTTTTGGAATAACGCGATAAAGCGATGCTTGATCCGCCTTGATGCCCCCAGTTTGGTATTTCACCAAACCCGACATCGTCGCGTGACCGCAAAGACGCAGTCCCTTCAAGCGGCTTGGCCATTTCCCACAACCCTTTGACTTCAGAGTCATCGGCATTCCAGCCCGGGAAGAACTCGGCCCAGCTTTGACACATGGCGATCTGGCCAGCAGAACCCATTTGCCACTGCCCATCCCAGGTTGAGGTCACAGACGCTGCTGGTGAATTCTTCAGCAGGTTCATATACCACTCCAGACCCGCAACACCCTCGGCATCATTACCGGAGAAGTTCTTGTCGGCACCAAAGATTGAACCACCATGACCCCAGACTGCCTGCGTCCAGTCACATTCCAGCGAATAGTGACCCGATTTGGCTTGTAAGCCGGTACCGTAGATATTGTTCTCGGCTTCGGCCTTGGTAATCAATTCGACCGCTGCCGTAAAGTCCTCATAGGTTCTAGGAACTTCAATACCATGCTTTTCAAGGATGTCTTTTCGATACATCAGCGTGAAAATAGGTATGTCGAATGGCAAGCCAATCCATTTGCCGTCGTATTCGCAAATACCTTCGACCAGCGGTTTCGAGAAATCATCGAAATCAAAACCCGGCATCGCAAGATCAGGATTCGAATCGTAGTATTCGATAGGATCAATCGTGTCGGGAGAAAAGGTTGATGTCCACGCCTGATCGAGATAGTAAATATCATATGTGCCTAGTTGCCCCTGTACGTCCTGAGTCGCTTTGGCCAGAACCTGTTCCAGTGGAACAATTTCTATTTCGACATTAATCCCGGTGAGTTCTGTAAATTCACTTTTTAACTCATTGAGGATATTGGTTGGCGGTGTAGCCTCCGAAGTGTATCGAATCGTAGTGCCTGCATAAGGCTTACCGGCCTCGCGAAGAAAATCCGCCACTTCTTTTGGCGTGGTGTTTTCGGCGGCATGGGCCATGTTTCCGAAAAACGGTCGGGAGCCACCACCGAGTAAACCAGCTGAATACGCAGAAACCCCTACCCCAGCGATACCGAGATTCTTCAGAAAATCTCGTTTGGACATACGTTTGGATGTAAACGCATTTGCAGAATCAATGATGAAGTTTTGCTTCTGAAATCGTTTAAAACTCATATCTCACTCCTCATGTTGTTGTTAGATGCCGTTCTAGCATCAGTCTTTTATGGCACCCATTGTCAATCCTCTAACCAAATGGTTCTGGACCAGAAGAATGAAAATGAACCCGGGAATTATCGCTGCGGTCCCAAGTGCCGAAATGTATCCCCACTCAGATCCTGTAGAGGTTACAAAGGTTGTGATCTTTACTGGAATGGTTCTTATCGAATTAGTCAGAAATACCGACAAAATGAATTCAGTCCATGAAAATATAAAACAAAGAACAGCGGTAGCCGCTATACCGCCTTTTATCATCGGCAGTACCACCAGATAAAAACATTGAAATCTGGACGCCCCATCGATCATGGCTGCTTGGTCTATTTCAATGGGCACATCGTCAAAGAAGGATTTCAATATCAATAAGGCTATTGGAATATTGATGAGCGTGTGGGCGATGATGATGCCGAAGTGCGTATCTCGAAGCCCCAGGTCGCGGAAGATAAACACCAGCGGAATGATAATGGCAATCGGAGGCAGGAAGCGTTGGGACAAGATCCAATGCATATAACCTTGCGAGCCTCTGAATTTCATTCTGGACAAGGCATAGGCTGCGAGCAAGGAAATGCTCGTCGCCAAAAAGGTGGACGAAATGGCAATAATCAAAGATGAAAGAATGGAACCACGGCCATCGTACGCACCTTCTCCGCTGGTGCCCATTCCAACGTTTGTACCGCCTACGGTATCGGATCGCTTACCACCGAGTACCGTCACCTGGTAGTTTTCAAACGTCGGCTTGAAATCAAACACGACAACTCTGTCTTTATTGAAGACCGCAGAGATTGGCTTTATTGACGTAAGAGCGAACCAGGCAATCGGAAATATGAAAATGCTGACTATAACTATCGATACGATATAGCGCAGAATGCCTTTGGAATTCGATGCACTCATTAGAATCTGACTTTAAATATTTTGATGAATAGACTGGCGGTAAGCAGTACCAGAATCAATGTAGCAAGTGCTACAGCGGACGCGTAAGGAAAGTTAGCACTCTTGAAATAAACGGTACCGGCGTAAGCGGTCAGTGTCTCTGTCGCGGTGCCGGGCCCACTATCGGTCATTACTTTCACATAATCGTAGATTCGGAATAGATCAATTCCTCTTATCAATACCGCTAGCGCAATGATCTTTGACATCATTGGAAGTGTCAGGTGAAAAAATGACTGGATAGCGGTGGCACCATCAATGGACGCAGCCTCGAACGGTTCTTTCGGCAACGCGCGAAGTCCAGCCAACATGATGAGCACCATAAAAGGCGTCCATTGCCAGACATCGGCCACAATGACGCCCCATAGCGCGGTGGAACCGGTACCCAAGATCGGGTTGCTGGGTGACAATAGGTTCAAGGAATACAAGGCGTTGCTGATCACGCCAAAAGAACTGTCATACATCAAAAGAAACATCATGCCGGTGACAGCGGGCGGAACGACCAGTGGAAGCGTCATCAACGCTCGAAGCACACCAAACCCTTTCTTGTCAGAGTCGAGCAGCAATGCAATCAGTAGACCGAGCACCAACTGCAGCAACAGAGCGACAAACGCGTAGGTAAAGGTTACCTGAACAGCGTCCCACACCCTTTCATCGGCAATGAGTTTTTTCCAATTCCACGACGGCATGAACTTTTCCAGACGCGTGGCAGGGTTGCGTTTGAAAAACGACAGCCAGAGTGAGTACAGAACGGGATACAGACCGAAAACAATCAAAAGAGATGTCACAGGGAACAACCACGGAAGCGGGTGCTCCGAGGTCAGCCATCGAGGTAACAATGATCGTCGGGTTGTCATCATTCAAAACAAGATTTGAAAATGCGACGTTCTGTCGAATTTCGACACTGCCACAGCATTCAACCGATTGCAAGACATATGTTTTCGTTTGCTGTCAATTGTATCTAGGGGTATTCTGTCAGCACTCCACCTGAATTCTTAAACCTTGGGATTGGCCGTAGTTGTGCAGTTATCAAAGTCAATCCAATGACTGCACCCGATTGGTACAATTTTGGTGAGTATGAGCATGAGATCCTCACATGGCAGTTTGTCAGCCCCAAAAGAGCCGGTAGATCCACACGATCTGCCCACTGATGACAAGTGGCCCGAGCAGCTAGCGGTACGTATCGCTCGCTACTATTACGAGGTTGGACTGACGCAACAGCAGATCGCTGCCCAGTTGGGCATCGGGCGTGCCCGCGTCATAAAGTTACTCGCAGAGGCTCGTGAGCGAGGCATCGTCACGATCAATATCAATTCACCCCTGGTTGAAAATCTGGACCTGGCCGACGCACTGAAAGAACGATTCAAGCTTGTCAACGCCGAAGTCTGTCTCGTGCAAGCTGACGATGAGCAACGACTGGCGAGACAGATTGGCTCTACTGCCGGTGAGTTTGTGCTGGGCCTGATCAAGAACGATATGACGATCAGTGTGGGCTGGGGTGTGACCCTCAAGGAATTGGTCATGCGCATGGAGCGACGTTCAACGAGCAACGTATCCGTGGTGTCGTTACTGGGATCACTGACCCGCATGTCTTCAGTCGCACGCTTTGAAGCAACCACCGAAATGGCGGAGCGCCTGGGCGCGGAATGTCACTATCTGGCGGCCCCTATTATCTGCGATTCAAAAAGTACGCGTGAACTGCTGGTATCACAACCGATGCTTCAGGAATCACATCAAATGGCGTTGTCGTCAGACCTTGCGATCGTCAGCATTGGTGGCCTTGATAGCGCGACTATCAGGCAAGCAGGCATGATCAGCGACGAGGAATTTCATAGCGTCAAAGCCAAAGGCGCCATCGGTAATTTTTTAGGTTTTTACATCGACAGCTCAGGAACGATCGTTGATCACCCCATCAATCAACGCATCATCGGTGTATCAGGAAAAGCGTTTGCAACCATACCGCGACGCATCATGATCTCAGGCGGGCACAACAAGGTCGATGCATTAAGGGCCGTTTTAACTCAGGGCTGGATAACCGATATCGTCACCGATGCGCAAACTGCTTCTGCACTACTTGACCCAGCTTAGTTCAGCTTAAAACTACCTGTTCCATTAACAATGCATAAGCTTGACCGGCTCTATCATCGTTTCAGTCGGTGTATCACGCGCCAGAAAATTCAGCGATTTAACACAGCCCTGCCGGATATACCATGCTCTTGATCAAGCCGTCTGCTTCTGCGGCCTGAAGGCTGAATGCCTTTGGAGAATCAGACAGTGAAAATCGATGTGTGATCAGATCATCCACATTCACCCTCTGCTCGTCGACAAGGGTAATAGCTCTGCTGTAGACATCTCCCATTCGCCTTGAGAAGCGCAAGTCAAGACCACGCCGTCTGGCATCAGCAGCCGAGATCGATGAATAAGTGTCACCATCAGGGATACCCACCAAAACAACGCGACCACCGATTGCAGCAGCATTGATGGAGTCGGGCATTCCATCAGGCGAATTAGTGGCTTCGATGACCAGATCACAGCCTCTGTTATGTGTGCATTTCAGGACTGTGGATAAGTCGGTCCCAGCGTCGTGAGCGCCGAATTCAAGCGCTTTTTTGGCACGGTGAGCTTGGGGATCAACAGCAATGATGTGCTGACAGCCAGACAACGAAAGCAGCTGAAGTATTCCCAAGCCAATGCCGCCGCAACCAATGACAGCAACAGTCTCCATCAATCTGGGTTTGGCCAGATCCAGAGCGTGGATACAGACGCCCAGTGGCTCCAGCATGGCAGCCTGATCCGCTGACATTTTTTTGGGGATTTTCACAAGACTGGAAACCGGAACCGATAACGAAGGGGTCATCGCACCATTGTGCGGTGGTGCGCCAATAAATCGAACATGGGGGCACAAGTTATGGTAACCCTGAGCACACCACTCGCACTCGTGGCAGGGGGTTGCCGGGTCAACGGCGACGAGTTCTCCAGCATCAAGTCCCAAAGAAGGCACATCTCGGCTAAGGATGGCACTGAACTCATGCCCCGGAACAAAGGGCGAATTGATGACAGCGCAACCAATGACACCGTCCTTGTAGTAATGTAAATCGCTTCCACACACACCGACTGCAGCGACATTTACCATCACCTCCGTCTCAGAAGGATTGGCAGGACTGTAACCACCGACCCTCACATCACCGGCACCGTGAATGAACAATGCTGTGTTAGCTGCCACTTGATAATCCTTGATTTATTTCGAACCAAAAGTACGTTTCGAGTATCAACCCATTGAACCGGAAACATTTCTCACTACTCACTGGGAAATCCTGCAATGTCATTTAGCACAAAAACGGGCGAAAAATCAGCCTCGATGCGATCGTCGTTTCCACAGTCAAAATACAAAGCACGCATAGTATCGGGTCAACACAGGTCCCGAATTGCCCAGGCTACTGCCTAACGCATTATGGCAAAGCAAGCGGAAAACTCGTCGACTACACTTGCCTCACCAACTATTGATACACAGAACCCTCTAACTCGCACGACCAGTTTCTTCACTCAAGTTCGGCAGCACTTTATTTCAAATGCATAAATACAGACTATCCGTTTGATTCCGCCCACAAAATACATAAACATCAAACTTTCGTAGTATCGTATGCATATCTTGGTATCAACCATCTCAATTTTCAGGGTTCACGACGCCCTGGACCGCTTGTTGTAAAGGTTACGTCGGATGGAAAACGGTTTATTCGCCTATATTCTCAAATATAGCAAGCGCCAGCAGATAATCCTTATTCTACTGACGTTGGTGTCGTTTCCGTTTTACTACCTTAGCCTTGATCTGCCAAAAACCATCGTAAACGAGGCGATCAGTGGCACTGATTTCCCCATCGATATTACTTTCGATATTGCTGGGCGCAGCCTGAATTTTGGTGAGTACGAGCAAGTCCCCTACCTGATTCTCCTGTGCTTTTTATTCCTGTTGCTGGTGTTAATCAACAGCGGCATCAAGCTGGTTATCAATATCTACCGTGGCGTCATGGGCGAGCGAATGCTAAGGCGCTTGAGACTACAGCTCATCGGGAGAATCATGAAATTCCCACTCGCCCGATTTCGCAAAACAAGCCAGGGCGAACTTGTTTCGATGGTCAATCAGGAAACAGAGCCATTGGGTGGGTTTATCGGTGAAGCGATCTCATTGCCACTTTATCAAGGCGGTTTACTGCTGACCATCCTGATCTTTATGTTCATTCAGGATTGGAAGCTCGGGCTGGCAGCGATCGCGCTGTACCCGATACAAGCCTGGCTGATTCCAAAACTGCAAAGACAGGTAAATCTACTCAACCAGCAACGCACGATGCGCATGCGAAAACTTGCAGAGAATCTGGGCGAAATAGTTTCAGGCATCAATGAAATACACGTCAATGACAACAGTCATTTCTTCAAAGACCACTTCTCCAAACTGCTCGGCAGAATATTTAATATCCGTGTTCAAATTTACAAAAAGAAATATCTGATTAAATTTCTGAACAATGCGATTGCGCAATTAACACCCTTTTTGTTTTTTTTGATCGGTGGCCTGTTGGTCATCCGAGGCGATTTGTCAATAGGAGCGCTTGTCGCTGCCCTCGCCGCTTACAAAGATCTATCTCCGCCGTGGAAGGAACTTCTCAGCTGGTACCAAGGCCAAGCCGATGCTCGATTGAAATTCACGATACTGACCGAACAATTCAGAATCAACGATAAAGCCGCAAAAGAAAACAAGACTGACACGGAACTCGACCCAAAATCCTGGCTGGCAGATCTGACTAAATCACCTATCGTCGCGAACAATGTCAGCCTTGTTCGTCATGACGGCGTTGAAGAACTCAGTAACGTTTCCTTATCCGTTAGCTCTGGTGAGTGGATCAGCTTTCTAGGTGCGGGTAATAGCGGCAAGAACGGACTCGCACATCTGTTTGCCCGACTTGTGAATCCGCGCAGTGGAAAATTGCTGATGGCTGATCGTGATGTCACCAGCATCTCTGAATCCGCGACGGGTCGCGCCGTTGGCTATGTCGGACATGACTCCTACCTCTTCTCAACATCGATACGCGAGAATATATTGCTGAGTCTCAAGTATCAGCCTCACGGCGCGACAATCGCTGACTATAAACGAGACGATACTATCCATTTCAATGGCTGGGAAAAAGAAGCACGCCTGTCAGGGAACAGTGAAATCCGACACGATGCTGACTGGGTTGACTATTCTGCTGTGGGCGTGTCCGACCACACGCAACTTACCAACATACTCGGTAATATCCTGCAAACCGTTGGGCTCGACGACGAGTTGGTGCGATACGCATTGACCCGCACCATTGATCCCATTGACTATTCACACATCACTGAACGCATTGTCGAAGCTCGCGCCTTGTTCAAAGAAAAGTTGGCCGAAAAAGGGCTTGAATCACTGGTTGAGTTCCTGGATTCCAATGCGATTAATGAAAATGCGTCATTGGCAGAAAACATCCTGTTTGGTGCTTCAAACAGTGACATGTTCTCAGTGGAAGGTCTCACGGAACACCCTGTTCTGAGAGCATTGCTTGACGAGTTAGCGTTAACCAAGCCACTTGACGATGCAGCGATCAGCACCGCTACCACCATGATCGAACTTTTTTCCGACTTTCCGCCAGGTCACGAATTCTTCGAAAGGTACAGTTTTATTGATGCCGACAATCTGGTTCATCTAAAACGCATCATGGGCCTGATAAGCAACAATACAACCATTGATGAGTTGAGCATAGATGACAGGAAACTCATTCGGTCGTTGCCATACAAACTCGTCAACGGACGCCACAGAATTGGCGTGCTAAATGAAATCGACAAAGAGAGCGTTTTAACATTAAGACATAAATTTGCACAGAAACTCGATGCAAGCTCACGTTCAGAAATTGAATTTTTTTCCGCTGAAAAATACATTGCGCTTACGCCTATCGTCGAAAACATAATATTCGGACGAATCGTATACGGTCGATTGGGCGCAGAAGAAAAGGTATACAGCTTAATCGTAGAGGTATTGCAGGAACTGGATATGATGTCTCCTATTCTGGAGATTGGACTGTCCGCTTCAGCGGGTTTAGGAGGAAGCCTTCTCTCCGTTTCTCAGCAACAGAAGATCATTCTTGCCCGTGGTCTTATCAAAAATCCCGCCATTCTGGTTATCAATGAAGGGCTAAGTTCACTCGATACCGTTGAGATTGAAACCATTTTTGCGAATCTAAAAATAAATTACCCGGAACTGCGTGTAATTTGGGTTGATAGCCAGCCTACATTCACGGAGTGGTTCGATCGTCTGGTACATCTTAGTGAAGGCAAGGTAGCCAGCATCGAGGAAGTATCAAAAGGAGACGGAGAAGAAAATAAGGAAGAATCCAGGGCAGAAAACATACAGATTCGAAAAGCGAATTCTGTTGGCGATAGTGAAAAACTCACGCTTCTGAATGGAATACCATTGTTTCGTTTTCTGGACACACCAAATTTACGGATATTGTCCGAGAATTGCGACACCCTGGACATCCCAAAAGGACAACGCGTCTTCTCACAAGGTGACTCAGGTGATGCCTTGTATATCATTGTGGATGGCAAAGCCAAGATCTTGATTTCAAGTGGTGAAGACGAACAAACCGTCAGAGAATGCGGTGCGAATGAGTCGATCGGAGAGCTCGCGCTTATTTCTGATCAACCGCGCTCTGCAACAGTGGTAGCCGCGACTGATCTTGCGCTACTACGCTTGAAAAGAGACATTTTTATTGATCTTGTACGCACAAATGGTGAGATCGGGTATCAGATATTGCAAGTTGTCATCAAACGCTTCCATGATATCAATCAAAATCCAACCACACGAAACCAGGCTTGAGCATTGGCAGCAAAAACCGTGAATTTCCGACCACTGAAAAAACCAACCGATAAAGGAGTGTAGGTTTTGTCCATTAATGACGAGTACACACTTCTAAGCAACATCGACCTGTTTGAGCATCTTGAGCCGGTTGAGCTGAAACGGTTGATTTTTGTCAGCCAACGCTACCAACTGAATTCAGGAGAGTATCTGTTTCGACAGGGTGATGCTGCAGACAAGGTCTTTGGTATTCTGGAAGGTGAGTTTTCAATTCTGTTGGAATCTGAAAGTGGTGAAATCATTATTGCTCGTGAGGGTCGCGGCAAATTGATTGGCGAAATGGCCGCTATCTCAGGTGAAGTTCGCAGCGCGTCCATTCGTGCTGAAGGCAAGTGCGAAGTGATTGGCTTTGAGAGAGAATTATTCGTGAGTACCATTATCAACAGCCCGAAAACCGCATTGAAAATGCTGAAATTGCTCTCGCAGCGAATCTCCAAGGTTGATGAACAAGTGGCACAATTGCTCAGTACGAATATTCAATCTAAGTCAGATTTATAAGGGAACTTGGCCTTGACCGTTTTCGTGGCAATTGACGGTATTCGTGATCTGAAACGCCAATGTTATACTCGGCAGGTTTCGACACGAGCCTGAATGAGTACTATGGAAAAACTACGCGCACCAATATCCTGGCTAATTGTACTGTGGTCTTGTTATGTATTTTTGGGCTCGCTTCCCTACAAATTTTCCAGTCATCCCGACACGCAACATATTTTTGGCACCATTGGCGATTGGCTTGGTACTTTTCTGGGTTCCGGACTGGGAAACATCTTTCGTGAATTCGGTGCCTATGCCGTCGGAAGCTTTGAATTGCTAACGTCTTTGATATTGCTGTTCCCAGCGGTTTTATGGCTTGTCTCAAAAAGCAAGGGAACGCCGTTTGGAAGCACACGACGCCGATGGCATGCATATGGTGGCCTGATGGCATCGGCGGTGATGGCTGGCGCCGTGTTCTTTCATTTGTTTACGCCATTGGGAATCGAGGTCCTGCACAACGGGCAGAGTGACGGGGGGAGCCTGTTCAAGGCCGCTGTATCAATTCTGATCATGGGCTTGGTGCTGTTTGCCATTAATCGAGGATGGTCACGCGCAGGTCAATAAGTTGGCCTTGAAACTAAATATGGCAATTCATCACATTGAAATGTCCACTCGAATATTTTCAAATTTCCTGACCCGGACTATGAAGAGCACGATAGTTATCTGGCCACATCGCTTTTGGTAGTGCGGTACGCTCCTTTAACCAGGGATGAATTTCAACTGCACTTTGTAACATTCGCAAGGCTGACTTCGGTCGGTTTTGACCTAGCAGAATATGATAGAGACCAGACATTGCGCCGAAGTGCGCAGGCTCTAACTCCAGGGCGACTTCCAGATCTGCTTGGGCCATCACGTAGTTCTGACGCAGAAACCGGATGAATGCACGTTGATTGAAACCTTCTGCATAGTCAGGTGCCATGTCAATAAGATCATCAAAGTGTTTTTCAGCGGCTTCGAAATCATAGGCTTCGCGTCGTTCGATTCCGGCGTCCAACAAGGCGCGTACCTTGGCATCAGGCGACTGACTGAACCAGAATTGCCAAATAGCATCTTCTGCAGCTCTACCCTCTTTTTCATCGCGGGCATTCGTCAGGCTTTCGAACAAACCGGACTTGCGCGCATCAGAATATGAAACACCATAGCGTTCTGTTGAAGCCAGTGACTGCGCTGACATTATCAATACCAGTAAAACCGCGATTCCTGATTTGATCAATAATCTAGTCATTTGCTTACCTGAATACCTTAATAAAATTTCTAGCTAAAATGAAATACTTACCCGATCTGCTTCCTGTTTACCACGATTTGACTTGACCCGATATTAATTCTAGGCAGATAATTCTCGCGGTGCTACTGCCAAGGCTATACACGCACTCCATATTACCCGTGGAAGCCTGAATCGAGGAAGGGACATGATGAAACCGATAGAAAATGGCCAACGCCTGATCGCCAACGTGCATAAGGACGCATTCGTACCACTACCGAATTCCTTTGGTGATGATATTGGTCAATCCGTACTGCAGCTCAATGATAAATTACCGAACGGCGTCGGGTTTCATGCTTACAAGATGGCACCGGGCACAACCACAGAAGCGCATGTCCACACCTCTGACGAAGAGTTTTTCGTCCTGGAGGGTGATATTTCCGACAACGACGGTACGGAATACGTCGCGGGTGACCTGGTACTGATGAAAGCCGGCACATCACATTGCTCAACGACCAAAAATGGTTGTACCTTGCTTGTATACATTCCTACCGCTGAAGCACCGCTGCAGCGTTAGTCTCGCAAAATTTCGTTCTTTGGCATTATCGCGCCACGTACCCCGACGACCTTGGCTGCCACGCTATGACCGGCGAGCAGGCATCTTTCTTCACTGTGCCCTTCCAAAAAAGCCGCTAAATACGCGCCGTTGAAGCTGTCTCCCGCTCCGGTCGTGTCAATCACCTTGTTTGCCGGCTCGAAATCCGGATGTCTGGACCCCAGAAGCGTGGGTGAAATTGGCCCCTGCGATCCACGCTTTATGGCACAGGCTGTCCAGGACATCGATGCAAATCGACTTACGGCCGAATCCTCGTCAGGATCAGCAAATAGTGCCATTTCGTCATCGATAGACGGTAGGGCAATATCGGCAATCTCCCACATGCTGGTTACGACAGACCGAGCGTTTTCAACGCTGTCCCATAACGCCGGCCTATAATTCGAATCAAACGCGATCAAGCAGTCACCGTTGTCCTTGAGCATGCGTAGATTCTGCAAAAGCTTTTCTCGGACCATCTGAGGAAGTATGGCCAACGTAATCCCCGACAAGTAAATAATTCTTGCCTGCGGTAACTCGATTCCGGGTGTTGAAAACAGTTGACGAGCAGCGGAGTTGCTTCGCCAATAGGAAAAGCTTCGCTCGCCTGATGCATCCGTTGAAACTGCGTATATCCCGATATTGTGATCCGAATCAGTTTCAATGAAATCTGCAACAATACCCTCCTCTTGTACCGCTCCGATAAATGATGTTGACAAGGGATCCTGACCAATTCGTGTCAGATAGGCAGTTGATCGTGATTCCGGCAGACAACGAGCGCAATAAATCGCTGTGTTCAAGGTGTCGCCAGCATAGGCAACCGCAAAACCGGCGTCTTGGTCATGTCGAATTTCAGCCATCGCTTCACCTATGGCTAGTAGGTCAGAGGTCATTTCAAGGGTCTCGCGACTACAGGATTTCAGACCGTCACCATTATGACAGCCCGGTATCGAACAGTGTAAGTGATCTTTCGGATTCACTGTATGGTCGAAACAATAAAGTCTCAAAAACCAGAGTCACAGAAGCGAGGGTTCCAGCTACCGTTTCCCCCCGAAAACAGACAATTGCTAAAATCGGAAGAATGCGCGGTCAGGTCATTTACGAGCGGTGAGCGCTAGCGACTGCTCAATTGACGCTTGTCAACCTCGACCAACAGCGGTTCTGCGGGTGGCCGTTCTTGCGAATCCGTTTCTTCGCTGTTCAGGAGCTCGATCTCGGCATCGAGTTCCGCGAATAATGTTTCAGTACCCGAAATATGCTCGGCAATGGTAATCGGCTTTCTGAAGAAAAGTGACGGCGGCTGATTTATCCGTTCAACAGAGGCGCTGTAAGTCCACATTTCATGCTCCTCAGCCAACATCGATTTACTCAGGCTGAACATCAGAGGTAACGATGCCAGCACAATGGCAAGAAAACCCTTGCCGGCAAATCCAATCCGTGTGCTTAGCGACAGGGTTCCGTAAACAACAATCGCCAGTAAGACCAGGACTTGCCCATCCATCAACACACTATTCGCTGTAGCGGTATCGAGATTGAAACGTAGCACGTCTGCAATGAGCGCAATGAGAACACTTGTCGCGACAACGATACAAAGGAAGCTCCAATGCAGTTTGAAATAGGTTTTATTCCTGAATAATCGACCCACGAATCCAGCTACCACACTGAATCCAAAGATCATTATTCCGTGTTGCAGATAGAGCTGTACCAATGATTCGCTTGTCAGCTCAGTGCTTTCTCCCCATCGAGCTCCCACATACAAGGCGCCGCCGAGCAACAGAGTCGCGACAGTTACCCAGAAAAATGATGAAAATACTCTGGAAAGTTTGTGTACAGCATCCTGCTTCGTGGCGGGCGTTACTACTTCTTCAGCATCAAACAAAGTAATCGTCGACTCACCAAGCGTGATCCTTGCACCTAATTGATATTCCAGCGGATTCGTCAACAACTTTTTACTCAGACGGCTCCCATTTCTTGAATCAAGATCAGTAGCTGTTATTAGGCCCCTTTCATCAACAGATAGCTGCAGATGTTGAGCATCAACAAATTCATCGTTGATGATGATGTCGCTCTGCCAACTACGACCCACGACAAGCGATTGCCCCTCAGTCAATGTAAGCCGGTGAATCTGTTGTTGATCAGCCGTGTCGACCACAAGTACATGACTCATAGCGATTGCTCCACAAATCGCTTGTTCATTGCCTGAATCTGGATTTTTTCTACCCCTGACAGAGAAAGATGAGACTTGAACATTTCACTTCCACTATTACTCTGTACCATCAACAGGGAGTCATACAGCCCCTTGTACTTCTTATAGGCTCGGATGCAGGTAATTATTCGATGGTAACCACCTGTATTGTCGGTCTCAGTTTCGATAAAATCTGTCTGACAAGCGTAGTTCGTTGAATTGTCAAAATCGGAGTCATTAGTCGACCACATTTTAATCGATTGCGAACGCGCAAATTGCACCTTATTCAACTTCACTGGTTTGACATGGTGGAAGTAAAATCGAATTTGTCCGGCATTGATATCAGACGTGATATAGACGTCATCACCGGCTTCGCAAGTTTTGTAGGAAGAATCGACGTCTCGTTCCTTGTCGGTCTTGTTTGTATCGCCCCAACATTGAAAGTCTTTGCGAATTTCACCAAAGAGGGTTCGGCCTTGAAATTCTTCGCCTCTCCAGGAAGCATCGAGCAATTCCTGTATTCGAGGTTCTTGCCATTGGCGAATCTGTTCACCAATTTCGAACTCAAAGCGATCAGGAGTCAAGGCCCGGTTGCGGGCCAGTAAACGATTGACCTTGTCGACCGGCACAAGAAAACTCAGCTGACTACCGGCAGTCGCTACATTCACGCCAATAACTTCACCTTCATGGTTAAGCGACGGTCCACCGCTCATTCCTGAATTCAAACTGCCGGAAAAAAGTACGCGATCCTCATAGCTGTGTTCAACGAGACCATTGGTTGGCCCCGGGACCATGACGATTCCCCAGTCACCTGGATTACCAAGGGCGTAGGCCATCTTGCCTTTTTGTGGCGTGCTGTCCGCCAGCGAGAAATGCTCATCGCCTGCATCTGGATGTCGTAAAACCGCAAGATCACTAATGACATCAAAATCCAGCAGAGTCAGTTGACCACTGCGTCCATCATGTGTGGAATAGTGAATATCGTACAGCTCAGGCGATGCAATGTATTCGGACACCACATGATAGTTGGTCACAATCAAGCCATCGCGACTCACCTGAAAGCCAGACCCTATGCTTGATTTTCCGCCCGCATTTTTTGACACCACACGTATCTGATAGACGCGCTCGTATTGGCCCGAAAAATCGATCTCATCGGGTTGGGCGATGACTGGATTTGCCCAGAACAAGAGCAAAAAAAACAGACTGAAACAGCGCAAAAACAAGCTTCGATACCGCATAAGCACCATGTACTCTTTCAGGAAGCACCCTTGCCCCCTTCCCAGATTGCCTAATTCAACTAGCGGATTCGGTACCGAGTTCTGTACATATCTGAGAGCAAACTGTCCCTGGTTCACAATTTTCTTGTGCTGCGCACGACAGATAACAGTTCCGATCCAGCTTTCGTCAGGAACTATCGCCCATCAAAAACTTGACCGGACATCAAGTGGGGACGTTCTTGGGATGAAGTGCGAGTGGCAGGTGTTCACGCGCCGACAAATGCAATGGTGATATCAGCGTCTGAATCACGTAACCCGTCTATTACCGTGAAATGATTGTGAGTGCCGTCAACAACGCAATTGATCGACGCATCAAGACCATTCCACAATGTCGTCCAAAGTTCAGCCTGACGGATGAATTCTGGGCGTTCTCCGCCACCCACCCAGGCTGTGGCATTGGGAAATCCGTTCGGCATATGCAGCGCCGTACTTTCGCGGCTTGCTTCGGACAGATCAAGTTGAAGCGTTTCATTTAATGCCGTGTGTAACAGTGGACGCAGATCATGCAGACCACTGATCGACAAGGTATGTTCGATCCGCGCCGTTACGTCGGCATCCAATGGACTGTCATCGCAGATCATTCGACTGACCAGATGACCGCCAGCGGAGTGTCCCGCCAGCCGAATGGGCCCTTCGACGGTTGCCCCGGCAAGCGTAATGGCGGTACCTATTTGTGTTGTTATTTGACTGATGTGAGCTTCCGGCGTCAGTGTGTAGGACGGTAAGCAAACTGCCCAACCCTTTGAACGGGCGCCTTCTGCCAGATGTGTCCAGAATGATTTATCCAGACGCATCCAGTAACCGCCGTGGACAAAGACAGCCAGGCCTTTCGGTGGGCCGTCAGGCCAGACAATATCCATCGTCTCGCGAGGATGATCGCCATAGGCATACTCCTCGATGCGCACACCACTGCTTCGATAGGCTAAGGCTTCATCGGTCCAGCGAGCTGGCAATGCTTCTGACCCTGGTACATGCGCCATGTTGGCAAACGCATCGTCCCAATCCTGTCGAGATGAATTCTTCATCAACCAAGCAGCCACGTTTGATGGATCAACATGTATTATATCCAGAATCAGGGTCTTATCAGAAGAATTCACAGTATATTGATCAGTCGATATCACGACGTATACTGTCACTGGCTTCAATCAATCACACCCTCGATACTGAATCACTGAGCGACATCAATCCATGAACAACTCGATCAAGAAAGCGCTGATCACCGGCGGTAACGGAAACATCGGTCGACTGGTGAGTGAGCAATTGCTCAGCCGTGGTATCGAGGTGGTCAAGTTTGATATACCCGGTACCGAACCAGAATCTATTCAGTCTGGCGAATCCGTTGTCATTGGCGATATTCGCGATCAGGCGCTGCTCAGAAGCCTGTTTGAAGAACATCGCCCGGATACCATCTACCACCTCGCGTCGCTGTTGTCTGGCAGCTCAGAAGCCGATCTTGATGCCGCCTGGGAAATCAACGCCAGCGCGTCGTTTCACCTACTGCAACTTGCGAAGGAATTTGGCGTTAATTCTTTTTTCTTCGCCAGTACCATTGCCACTTACGGTAGTGACCTTGCCGATCCAATGCCTGAAGATACGCAGCAATGGCCTGCCAATATCTATGGTGCAACAAAAGTTGCCGTGGAACGTCTTGGCGTGTATTTCAAGCTGACACATGGTCTGGATTTTCGCTGCCTGCGTTTTCCGTTGGTATTTTCGCCGTTTGCACCACCATCAGCCGTGACGGCGTTTCCATCACATGCGTTTCGAGCCGCCTGTCTGGGTGAATCATTTACATTTCCTGTGTCACCGACCACTGGCATGTCTTCCATGCTACTTGGCGATGTGATCAACGGTATCGTCGCGTTCACGATGGCTGATCGGGAATCGCTAACCCAACATGTCTACTCATTGCATGGATACCACGTGACAGCTGAACAGGTTGCCAAGGAAATTCAATCGCGCGTCCCGACATTTACCTACACTTTCGAGCCACAATCGACAGTTGATGCGTTGCTAACCGCCTGGCCTGATGTGATTGTCGATGAAACAGCACGACGTGACTGGGGCTGGCAGCCGGAATATGATTTCAAGACGTCCGCTGACTGGTTGATGGAATACTTTACACGCCAAGATAATGCTTGATTTCGGGTGATCGAACCGTCAAGCCTTTTGCGGGCATGGTTTCTGGGATACGCCCGTTTTCGACAAATGCAACCGTATCTGCAATGGACAAGACTGCGTCAACGTGGTGCTCCACCAAGATAACCGCCACGTTTTTTTCTCGTAGTCGAATGATCATCTGTCGAATCAAATCGATCATTGATGGCTGCAACCCTTCAGTCGGCTCATCAAGCAAGATGACCTTCGGCTGAATGCACATGGCCCGTGCCATTGCCAACATCTGCTGTTCACCGCCGGACAAGGTTTCCGCTCGCTGCTTCAACCGTTCTTTCAGTCTGGGAAACAACGCTAATACCTCGTTCTGAACTGACTCTGGACTGTTCCGAACCATCAGTCCAATTTCAAGGTTCTGAGCAACTGTCAATTCGGAAAACAGACCCCGGCCTTGTGGCACATAAGCAATTCCTTGTTTTGGTACGTCATGGGCAGGCAACTCACTGAGCGTTTCTTTATCGATTCTGATCTCACCAGTACGCAATGGCAGAAGCCCCATGATCGATCGAAGTGTCGTGGTTTTGCCCGCACCGTTGCGACCCAGCAAACACAATATTTCACCTGGTGCGACCGATAGACTGACACCAAATAATACCTGCAGCTTGTCATAGGCAACTTCAATATTATCCACGACAAGCATCAGACGGCTGCCCCCTGTTGGTTGTTACCGCCGAGGTAGGCAGTTTGAACAGCCTCGTTTCGGTGTATGGAATCAGGATCACCTTCTGCCAATACTTCACCAAAATTAAGCACGGTGATGTAGTCAGCGCTGGACATGACAACATCCATATTATGTTCGATCAATAATAGGGTTGTTTCACTTGAAAGGTCACGTATCAACTCCTTGAACGCCTCTACTTCGGAGCTGGTCAAGCCTTGTGTCGGTTCATCGAGAATGAACAATTTGGGAGATTGGGCAAGCCCCATGGCAATCTCCAGAAGCCGCTGGTGGCCATAGCTCATATCACCCGCAATCTTGTCGCGATAGTCCAGCAATTTGACACGAGACAGCGCTTCATCAACGGCTATTTTGACATCAGCCTTCTTACTTCCGTGTACACGCCGCGCAGCGAGTGCAACGTTTTCGTTAACATCCAATTTTGAAAACACCGACGTGATTTGAAATGTATAAGCCATTCCAAGCGCCATACGTTTATGTGCTGTCAACGTCGTCACATCCTGCCCATCGAAAAATACCTGACCGGCGGTTGCTGGTATCCGACCACTGAGCAGTCCGACAAACGTGGTCTTTCCAGCCCCGTTTGGTCCTATCAGTGCTCTGACCTGTCCTTGCGGAAGCTCAAAGTCAACATTATCGACAGCTTTCAGACCCGCATAGTGCTTACTCAGGTTTCGGGCACTTAACAGACTCATGGTAGCCACCGCATCAGTCTCTTTCGAAGGACACCGGCCAGACCATGCGGTGCAAACAAGGTCACGCCAATAAGCACCACACCGGCGATCAACATATAGGCACTGGTGAATTCACTGGCGTAATCGATCAGGTAAAACATGAATACCGTGCCAATCAAAGGCCCTATGGTAGTTCCCGCGCCACCGACCAATACCCATAGCAGTGGAAAAATAGAATACTGAACTGTTGCAAAGGTTGCCCCGGCGTAGCCGAACAACAGTGCATAGGCGGCGCCTGCGCATCCCGAGAGCACACCTGAAATAACCAACGCAATCAACTTGTGACGCTGTACGTCATAACCCAGCATGACCGCGCGCTCTTCATTTTCGCGTATCGCAACCAAGGTACGGCCGAAGCCGCTTCTGACCACCATCCACAGCAGGATGAAACAGATCGAAAACAGGACGACCGCAAAATAGTAACGATTGTGCGCCGCTGTCAGATCTACACCGAGCAAGATTCGGTCGGCTTGCTTGATCACAAAGCCTTCATCACCTCTTGTGTACGTACCCGTCGCGAGAATCGTCAAGTATCCTGCCTGGGCAAACATCAAGGTCACGATCATAAACGCGACACCAGTGGTACGTAGTGCAAGAAGACCGATGAGCGTCGTGATGACAAACGCAGCCAGCAAACCTGAGATGAATGCAGGAATGGGTGAGAACCCAAGATACTGGATGCTTAGGCCCAAGCCGTACATGCCGGCCGCAAAGAACAAGGCATGCCCAAGGCTCAACAAACCGGTGTAGCCAAATAGAATATTGAAACCCATGGCATAAACGGACAAAACCAGTATCCGGGCAAGATTGCCGCTGTGGTATTCAGGCAAAAAGCTGTAAAGACTGAATAGTAGCGCCACAATGGCGATATGCAGGAACGCCGGACGCCATTCAAGGTTCATGCGTCGCGCTTGCCAAAGAGGCCCTGCGGGCGAAATACGAGCACAAAGGCAACCAACAGCGTGGCAATTATCTTGGCAAGTGTTGGTGTAAAGAACACTGAAATGATGCCATCACTCATACCGATCAATACCGCGGCGGCTACGGTACCTGGCAAGCTACCAAGCCCACCGATAATGACAACAATGAAGGCCAGTAGCAGCGGGTCACCGCCCATCAGGTAGTGTGCTTGCTGAATGGGCACAATGAGCACAGCACCTAACGCTGCAAGAGAGGCCCCAAGTCCGAACACCAAGGCGTAGACCTTGTCCACCGGTATCCCATGCGCGATCGCCATGTCGCGATTCAATTGCGTGGCGCGCATGACAAGACCGATCTTGGTTTTCGACAATACAATCCAGAGGACCAGCAGCACAAACACTGCGGCAGCGATAACCGCAAGTTTGTAGCTGGTTGTACCAAGCCCCCAGGGCCAGGTCATCACCCAGCCATCAGCGCCATGCTCGAACCACGGCAAAGCGATGCGTTTGTTGAACGGCGCTTCTACCGGGCGCGCTTCCGGACCAAATGTCATCAAGGTAGCTTGCTGAATGACATACAACAAACCAATGGTCGCGACTATCGTACGCTCGGGGTCGTAATTGATGCGACGTAGAAAAAGGTGGTCAGCAAACGCCGCCAGAATCCCAACCAGTAGTGGCGCAACGATCAATGCGGCCATAAACCCCAGCGCCGGATGACCGCCGACCAGACTGGTGATCCACCAGGCGAGCACTGCGCCAAGCATAAAGAATTCGCCGTGCGCCACATTGACGACACGCATGATGCCAAACACAATCGACAGACCAACAGCAATCAGGGCCAAAACCGCAGCGGTGATGGCCCCCTCAAGTGTCGCCAGAAACAGGTGTGGACCGAAATCCATTAACTGCGTGACTCAAACAGATATATGGCCGCCCTGTTCTATCAGAACGATTGCTGCGTATAGTCGACCTCATCTTCGTAGAAGGTGTCTTCAATCGATGTGGTATGCACCAACTCAAGCTTGCCACCCGCCACTTTTGAAATGTACTGGTGCCCAAAGGCCTGATGAGTCTTGCCATTAAAGACTTTTGCCCCTTGCGGATGCTCTGCAGAATGCGGCATGTCGCCCATCGCTTCAACCGCTTCAATCAGTTTGGCTCTATCTGCCGGCCCTTTGTAGTCACTGGCTTCCATACCGGCTTTAATGATGTACAAGGTCTCCCAGCAACCGAACATGTGCGAATAGGTAGATACATCGCGTGAATCGGAAATCGACGCACCGTTCTCGTCAACGCCCACCGCCTCGCGATAAAGCTTGTCAAACTCTGATTGATCGGCCTGTGCGTAGCGAGGCATACCTTCCCAGAAATAGGTTCCTTCAAGAAACTCAAGCCCGGGACTGTTGAGATCGACGGCTTCCAGACTATCAAGGAAACCAAAAATTTCAGGTTTGCTGGGTCCGAAGAACTCGCCCATCTCCTTGACGAATGTCAGTACGGCTGGTCCGACCATGACGTGATAAATGACTTCTGTGTCTCGTGGAATCTTCGGGAAGTACTTTGTGAACGACGTTTCAGTCGGCGGGATGGCAATTTTTTCCAGAATGGTTCCACCTTGCGCTTCAAACGCAGCCGAAAAGTAATCTCGATGATCATGACCGAAGGCGAAGTCAGGAAAGATCATGGTGACTTTCTTGCCCAGGTTTTCCGCAATGAACGGGCCCATCGCTTCGACCTGACTTTTTACATCCGTGATACCGGGTTGCAAGGTGTAGCGGTTGAGTTTGCCACTGGCAACGTGGTGCCCTTCCGAGACCACGAAATACGGCATCTTCAATTCACCGGCACGCGGCGCAGAGCCATAGACCACATGGCTGAACAGGGTACCGAATGACACATCACACTTGTGTTGGCTGGCAAATTTCTCGACGACCTCAGCCCCTCGCTTGGGATCCGTACCATCGTCCTCGGCAATAATTTCAATCGGTCGACCATTGATGCCACCCTCAGCATTGATGCGCTTGACGACAGCGTCTGTCGTTCGGTCGTACCAGCGCCCGTAGGCAGCACCAATTCCTGTGCGGTGCACTTGAAAACCAATACGAATCGGCTCTGCGCTTTGCGCCTGGCTATATCCCATCAGTCCAGGCAATGCACCACTGGCTGCGACCGCACCGGCGCCGGCGGCTAGCGTCTTGAGAGCACGGCGACGGCTGAATTCAGAAGGCTTATCGTTCGATTTGGACATGATGGGTCTCGACCTCTTTCTGTTTCTGATTTCTCCCCAGTATTGTCTGTATGCCACCGCTTGTCCAGAGTGGCTAGCCGCCTTTTGGCGAAGCCAGCAGCCACAAACCCAGGAAAGTGTACAAGACCATGAATGTCGCCAGCGGAATCTGGCTGAGCGCGGCACGGCGTCGAGTGCCAAAAAGTCGTACTGCAATGCCATGTGCCATGACAACGGACAGAATATGCCCGAGCACCACAATACCAGCTTGCAACAACCACAGGAATTCTACCGAATGATGCGTATTGAGAAAACCGGTGGTCACGTAATAGGTACCTAGTCCGAGGATGTCCGCACCGTTGGCCAGCGGATCAGAACTCGCAGCGAGCAAATATTGCATATTAACCAGGTAGGTAATCAAAAAATGGGCAAGATGATAGGCAAAGGCGATCGGTAGCATCGAAATGCTGAGCTCTTTGAACGCCTTGGCAGTGGACACTTGCCCGCCACTGATTCCGGCTGACGCGTCCACCGAGGTAACTAATTTAATACCGAGCCAGACGCAGAAAAGAAACACAAGCACCAGCAGGGCATTGGCAAGAACGATTCCCAAGATGGTTTCGGTAATGATCGCTGAACGACCCGGAAATTCCAGCGGGTTGATACCAATGCTCGACAGCCACCAGAACGTTTCGTTGAGCCCATCGAAACTGCCACACCCAAGGAGCACCAATACGAACACTGCCATGGAAAGACCAACGAAGTGGTCACTGTCTTGATATCCCCGGTATCCTGGAAAACCCATTTGCACGCTGCCATGATTGATTCGAACGGGAGACATACGTGCATAAAACGCCATGACAACACCGATAAACTCACCGGAACGACTCCAGACTTCATGACCAAACACCATCATTGCCAATAGGGTCAACAGAAAATACAAGCCGACAATTACTGCTAGCAAATCCGGATCATCAGGTGCTGGATAGGCCAGCGCAAACACAATGAATGACAAAAACAGTCCCAATGCTGGCCAGACTCCGAGACGCTGTATATGCTGCCCCAACGTTGTTTCATTCTTTATCCCCAATAGCTGACACAAGCCGCTCCAGGGATTGACCCAATACCACAGGTTTCCGATCAAGCCTTGCACGCCAACCAGACCAATCCACCAGAAGGTCCAGATATACAGTGGCAAAGGGTTTTTCAGCGGGTCACGTGAACCAAGAAAACCAACACAAATCAAGGTCAGCAGAAAAACAAGCGATAAGAGGCTGCTGATCGTACGTAGCCTTGAGCATGATGGCAATCGGCTTATCGTACGAGGCTGCATCAACCGATGCGTAGTAGTCGCTGGCAGCAACGACAAGAGGAACACCGTCAACACCACCGCAAGTACACCTGCAGTGATATACACATTCGTCGGTAACAAAAGTACCAGACCTTGCTCCGATACATGAGCCAACGCAGGCGTTGCGCCCAACAGTATCAGACCGACCGACAACAGCGCGAATAGCGATCGCCTAAGCATAGTGTTTCAGCAGTATCACCTTCGATCTGCGTGCGATTACCGCCGCCGGAAATTCAACACTGCTCCAGTGCCTGATCGATATCCCAGAGAATGTCATTGATATGTTCAATGCCCACAGACATACGCACAAGATCTGGCCCGACACCCGCAGCGATCTGTTGCTCTTCGCTGAGTTGACGATGCGTCGTTGACGCCGGATGAATAACGAGGGTCTTTGCATCACCAATATTGGCCAGATGACTCATGAATTGAATATTTTCAATAAATTTGACACCCGCATCCAGACCACCTTTCAAACCAAATGTCAGCACCGCACTTGAACCCCGTGGCATATAGCGTTTTGCCAGATCATGATACGGACTGGACGACAATCCCGGGTAACTGACCCAGGCAACTTTCTCGTGAGATTCAAGATGCTCGGCAACGGCCAGCGCATTTTCAGAATGCCGCTCCATGCGTAGCGGCAACGTCTCTAACCCTTGCAAAAAGGTGAAGGCATTGAATGGACTCATGCTGGGGCCCAAGGTACGTAGATACTCCATACGCGCTTTGGTGACGTAAGCAAAGTCACCGAAGGTCTCATAAAACCGCACTCCGTGGTAGCCATCAGACGCATCGACCATGCGCGGGAATTTGCCGTTGTCCCAAGGGAATTTACCCGACTCGACAATCAGGCCACCAATAGACACACCATGACCACCAATGAACTTGGTGGCCGAGTGAATAACAATGTCGGCCCCATGCATGATGGGCTGACACAGAAAAGGCGACGGTACGGTGTTGTCAACCATGAGAGGAAGATCATGTTCGTGGGCAATGGCCGCTACCGCTTCGATATCGAGCACATTGAGATTCGGGTTACCGACAGTTTCGGCATAAACCAGTCGAGTCTTGTCAGTTATCGCATCGTGGAAGTTTTGCGGATTATCCGGATGGACAAATTTTGCCGTGATACCAAGGCGTCGGAAATTGACATCCAGTTGCGAATAACTGCCGCCATACAATGTGCTCGCTGACACGATCTCGTCACCTGCTTCACACAAGGTCAGCATGGCAATCAGTTGCGCCGACATTCCGGACGCCACAGCCAATGCCGCGCGCCCACCCTCCAGGGCTGCAATGCGTTCTTCGAGCATCGCATTGGTCGGGTTACTTAAACGCGAATAAACGTTGCCGAACGTTTCCAGATTGAACAGACTCGCAGCGTGTTCCGGACTGTCAAACACATAAGAGCTGGTCTGATAGATAGGCGGTGCACGCGATCCCGTCAGTGGATCCGGTATCTGCCCGGCATGCAAGCACAGTGTTTCAATTTCGTATTCCTTATCAGCCATGAGATTACAGATTGATGTGTTTAGGGCGGCGCGACGAAATGATCCGCGTATTGACTCCCGCCCAATTCAAGCCACCGAACAGGCGAGCGTGTTCTATTTTCGTGCAGTGATCCATAACCACGGTCATTCCCCCCTCCTCGGCAATTGCCTTCGCCTCCTCACTGACAACACCGAGTTGCATCCATAATATCTTTGCGCCAACCGAGACAGCCTCTGCGGCGAGCTGCGGCATATCGCTCGGTTTACGGAAACAATCCACCATGTCTATCGGAACCGGCACATCAGCAAGGGTCGCGTAACAGGGTTGGCCTAGAATCTCGGTGCGCGTTGGATTGACAGGGATCATGGTGTAGTCGTGATCAAGCAAATACTTCCCGACAAAGTAACTTGGCCGGTAAGGTTTGTCAGACATACCCACGCAGGCAATGACCCGCGCCTCACTCAAACACTGCCGGAGCAGACTGATATCCGCCATGATCCTTGAAATCGATTAAGAAAGCCGTTTACCTTATCGCGTCAGGTAGAATATTGCCAGCTAATCCCGGCGAGAAATCGCGCATATTGTCTGCACCCATGCGATGATGACTAGCGTGCCATCAGCTCCGATCTGTGACATCGATATGTACAGCGATCAAACCATCGCTGACCCAGCCGCCGCCTATTCTCGAATGCACGCCCTGGGACCAGTCATCTGGTTAGCTCGGAATGAGCTGCATGCCATCGTCGGTTTTTCCGAATTGACCAAAGCTCTGCGTAACCATCAGGTTTTTCAATCCGGCAAAGGTGTATCGATCAATGAATCGGTCAATCAGCTCCTGGTGGGTAGCACTCTGAATTCCGACCCTCCAGAGCATGAAATATCGCGAGCAATCACCTCGCAGCCACTGACCATGAAAGCGGTCGAAAATGTACGGCAGAAAGTGGAACAGGAAGCAATATGGATCAGTGACAAATCTGTGGAACAGCAGCGTGTTGATGCAGCCTCCGAACTTGCTCCTCATCTGCCATTGACCATCGTGCGCGACCTCGTCGGTCTTGGTGACTATGGGAAAGAAAATATGCTCGAATGGGGTGCGTCGACCTTTGAGCTAATGGGTGATCCGCGCAACCGTCGCGAAGTGGCGATAGATCGCTTGAAAAACATGCGTAAGTTTCTGGAGGATCCCGCGACGCTCGATTCCCTTAGCGAACAAGGTTGGGCAAGACGCGCGACTCGAATCGGTATTGAAGAAGGGATGACGCCTGGACGCGCGGCCGAACTGATGCGTGACTATATTGCACCGAGCCTCGATACCACCATATCAGCCATCGGTTACGGAATTCTGATGTTCGCAAAACACCCGGATACCTGGTCGCGCATCCGTCAGGATCGGTCACTGATCAAGAACGCGATCGAAGAAATCGTTCGCTTGAATACGCCGATCAGAGCCTTCACCCACTATGTCGCGACAGACGCTCAAGTCGCTGGCACATTGTTGAACAAAGGCAGTCGAGTACTAATGATATATGGTGCTGCCAATCGCGATCCTTCACGCTTCCCGGACCCGGATAAATTTGATATCGATAGAAATGTGCGTGGACACGTTG
>CALDSR010000036.1 GCA_937924505.1 uncultured Granulosicoccus sp.
TGCTCGACGACAGCTCTTGAAGACGCTGGCACCCGTTATCGATCCGCATGCCACGGTCATCTGTGATGAACATCCTCGTTACCTTGATGAGCTCAAAGCAGCTCTAGGCGATGTCAACGTCGTTCAACATCGCTCGGTGCGGGGTTCTCTGACCGGGCAAGGTGAATTGAAACGCACGGGTTGGGATCCGTTATTTTCGGTCAACCATACGCTGGCGATGATGCGGGACAATATCAAGCGCCTGACTCGACAAACGTGGTGCACGACGAAGATTCCGCGCGGACTGGAAGATGTCATCGCGATCTATATCCACTTCCACAATCGTCGACTGGTTAGCTGAATCAGCTAAACCGCTTGCACGACAACCAGATCTTGACGATAGGTGTCATTGATCAATGCGATAACAACACCCAAGTAAACCAGTTAGGTAAAGTTCAGCTAGTAAAACTAATAATAAAGCCGCTCCAAAAAGGATCTCGACTCTGAGGTCCTTTGATTTCCCCTGTTCGTTTTCTGGCGAAAAAACTCAAGCCAAACCCGCTAGACCAGGTTTTAGTGACACCTAACCATGTCTCGTAAACCCCTTGCTCCAGTTCGTCGCGGTCGTAACTGACGGCGCTGTCTCTGAATTGCCCTTGCAAAAAACCGTTGTATGCAACGTATTTTGCCTTCACACCAGCCCAACCAAACAATTCTGATGGTAAGCGGCGATCGTCAATTCGACCGGTGATGGTTTGCCCGAGATTTATGTAATCAGACTGATGCGGGGCAAAGCTCCACCAAGGCGACCGGAGTTGTCCAAAACGCGTGGCCAGACTTAACGCCACATCAGTATTGAATCCAACACTTCCCTCTAATGCGGTAGAAAACTCGTAAGAAAATAGTCCGTAACGCTGGGCCAGATTCTTCTGTGCCATGACTGAATATTTACCAGTCAATTCACCGCCCTCAGAAATTTGGTTGTCCCAACCGCGTGCGGTTTCACTACCCGTGATGGCGTGAATTAGATTCTGAGCTTCTGGTCCCACTCTGGTACCGATCAGTCCAAGTGTCAACGCAGAGTGTAGTACCAGGCGTTTATCTGGAAATGTCACTTGCTGGCTGTTTGCGACAAACAGAAAGTTGCCGTACGGATGGTCATCAGATTGCGGACTGGTCGTTGCAAGATTCTCAGGTGTGAAAATGACAAGGCCAAATTCCATCGTATGCCGCTGAAAACCATCCTCCTGAAATTGCAGGTCCTGAAAACCTACCAACGAGTCTACCCAATCAAGCCATGGATCCATCGAAAAACGCCATTCTCGAGCGCGGCGTCCACTATAGGCGAGTGCAAATCCACCGGTGTAATCCCTATCTGTATCGGTACCGGTGAACAAGTCATTATCTATATACAACTGCCAACCCGCATCGTAAGGTTCATCAAACGTCATCGGATCTACAATCAATGACGGGAAGGCTGATTGTTGAGCAGAATCTGCTGTGGAATCGGGCTCAGCGGCCAATAGGGTGGCCGCTCCGGTCAATCCGACCAGAAACTGTGTACAGACTATAAATATCTTTGTTAACGGCCGGTTACACACTGATCAATGCGTCATGTTATCTATATACTAAAAGAGTCTACACAAAAACAAGCCTGTCAGCGCATGCTGTCAGTGTCGATTATCAGGCGTTTGATCCGGACGATATCAATGAACTTGCGACAACCATTCTTATGGCCACTACTCTTCGTCTTCGCTGCATTGTCCGGCAGTGCGGCAAGTGAAAGCGGCGTCGCACCTATTGATTGGTTAAATAAATGGCCGTCTACAGACTTTACAACGCACAGTGTTGATTATTCTGAAATTGATTCCACTGACATCCCCAAAGATGGCATTCCATCAATCAGTCGACCTCGTTTTGTTTCTATCAAAAAAGCGAGAAAGTGGCTAGGTAAAAACGAACCAGTAATGGTGGTGGTAGTCGACGGCGTCGCTCGAGCCTACCCTTTGCAAATTTTGCTTTACCACCAGATAATAAACGATACGATCAAAGGCCAACCACTGCTTGTCACTTTTTGCCCGTTGTGCAACAGCGGCATCATTCTGAGTCGAAAGGTTGGTTCAAAAACGTTGACCTTTGGCACCACGGGCAAGTTACGTAATAGTGGCTTGATTATGTTTGATCGTGAAACGGAATCCTGGTGGCAGCAGTTTACGGGTACAGGCATTGTCGGGACCTACACCGGTGAATCATTGAATATTGATCTCACGTCGCAAATTGTTTCGTTCTCACAATTCGCAGAGCGTCACAGCAAAGGCAAAGTTCTTTCTCGCGACACGGGATTTCGACGCAAGTACGGATTAAATCCTTTTCAGGGATACGATTCGATTGAGAATTCACCGTTACTATTTACGGATGACACAGATCCTCGTTTGCCGGCCATGGAACGAGTGCTTAATATTCGTATTGATGGTGTACTGAAGCTTTACCCTTATCCCGTTGTGAAATCGGCAAAAGTTATCAACGATTCGGTGGGCAACACACCAACCGTTATATTCTCAGGTTCAGGTTATAGCTCGCCGCTCGACCAACTGGAAATCGCAAATTCATCAACTATCCCACTGGCAATTGGGTACAACAGAACCGTTGATGATGTGGTGCTGAGCTTTTACGAACAAGATGGCGACATCTTTGACGAACAGACGGGGTCAAAATGGTCGCTGTTCGGTGAGGCAATATCGGGATCTCTGGAAGGCACGCAACTGAGCCGCGTCGATACAGGTGCTAATTTTGCTTTTGCGGCGCTTGCTTTTACGCCAGAGGCAGAAATTTATGTCGCAAGAGACGAAAAATAGGGCTTCAAATTTCACCATCGGTGATCGACAATGTTTGCTTCAGAAATCGTAAGCTTCCGACATGTCAACTGATCCGCTGCTACAACCCTTCCAGCTCAAGCACCTGACCCTGAAGAACCGGATCATGACGACCAGTCATGAACCCGCCTACCCCGTGGGTGGCATGCCGACAGAGCGTTATCGCGCCTATCATCAGGAACGCGCAAAAGCTGGTGTAGCGCTGGCCATGACCGCAGGTTCAGCGGCCGTCAGTCGCGATTCACCACCGGTCTTTAACAACGTACTGGCTTACCAGGATGAGGTTGTACCCTGGATCAAAGACCTCACCGACGCGTGTCATGAACATGGCTGCGCCGTGATGATTCAGCTAACCCATTTGGGACGGCGAACGGCGTGGAACAAAGGCGATTGGTTGCCCAGTGTTTCTTCGTCGAGACACAGAGAGCCCTCGCATCAGCATTTCCCAAAACTGGTTGAAGATTGGGACATCGAAAGAATCGTCGGCGATTTCGCCGATGCGGCAGAGCGTATGCAGGCAGGCGGCATGGATGGCATCGAACTACAGGTCTATGGGCACCTGCTCGATCAATTCTGGTCGCCCCTGACCAACGACCTCGAGGGCGACTATGACGCCTCATCACTCGACAACAGATTGCGTTTCCCGATGGAGGTATTAGCCGCCATTCGCAAGCGCGTTGGCGACGATTTCATCGTCGGATTGCGCTACACCGCCGATGAAATGGAAAAAGGAGGCATAAGCGTTGAAGAAGGTCTGGAAATATCCAGGCGGTTAGCCAATTCTGGTCAAGTCGACTTCCTTAACGTAATTCGTGGCCGCATTCATACCGATCCCGCCATGGTAGAGGTCATTCCGATACAAGGAATGCCCAGCGCGCCGCACCTTGATTTTGCGGGCAGCGTAAGAAAAGCAACAGGAATCCCGACCTTTCACGCCGCTCGAATCCCAGACGTGGCAACAGCGCGTCATGCTATCGCCAGTGGATTGTTGGATATGGTCGGCATGACCAGAGCTCATATGGCTGATCCTCATATTGTCAGAAAGATTGTCGAGAAGAAAGAGCAGGACATCCGCCCCTGTGTCGGCGCCACCTACTGTCTGGACCGTATTTATCAAGGCGGTGAAGCACTGTGTATTCACAATGCGGCTACCGGGCGTGAGCTGACAATGCCTCACGACATTGCCAAAGCAACAGAACGAAAAAAGATCGTCATTGTCGGCGCTGGACCTGCCGGTGTTGAAGCCGCACGAGTAGCCGCTGAGCGTGGTCACCAAGTAACCGTCCTCGAAGCAGCATCAGAACCCGGAGGGCAAATCAGACTGACCGCCAGAAACCCCAGACGTGCCGAAATGATGTCAATCATTGACTGGCGAATGTCTCAGTGTGCAAATAAAGGCGTTACATTCAAATTTAACGTTCTTGCAGATGTGTCAGATGTTCAGGCGCTCGAACCAGACGTGGTAATCATTGCCACCGGTGGCCTGCCCGATACCACCTTATTCGAACAGAAAATCGCGTTGGACAATGTTGTTACCAGCTGGGACCTAATTGCCGGAGATGAAGTAACACCGGAAGAAAATGTACTCGTCTATGACGAGAGTGGCGATCATCCGGGACTTCAAGCCGCGGAGGCAGCAGCCAACGCAGGAGCCAACGTTGAAATAATGACGCCAGATAGAACCTTTGCTCCTGGCATCATGGCGATGAATTTAACACCGTATATGAAAGCCCTGCAAACCAAAGACGTGACGTTCACAGTCGCTCGGAGGCTGCTAAATGTCGAACGCGACGGGAACCGTTTGAAGGCCACAATCGGGACAGACTACAGTGACCATACATCGTTCGCTTTTTATGACCAGGTTGTGATCAACTACGGGACTCAACCGCTGGCAGATTTGTATTTCGATCTAAAGCCACTGTCTATTAACGGAGGTGCAGTGGACCACGATGCCTTGCTGCAAGGGCGAGCACAGAAAACTGTAAAAAATGCCAAGGCAGGATTCAACCTCTATCGCATTGGCGATGCAGTCTCATCACGTAACACACACGCCGCAATATACGATGCGCTACGATTGGTAAAGGATATTTGAATATCGCTCCAACGCCGGAGTGGTCATCTTATTTCTGTTTTGAATCCTGTGTTATCCAGCTCAATCGTTCCAGTTCAGACATTTCCGGTACGATCAAGGCTGAAAGACGGTCGTGTCTGCCTCGTATATCGATCTCCCGAGTTTCGAACAAACCATCTGGTAACTCCGCGTTCTCAGCCACGATCTGTGAAAAGACCAGCTGAACGCCCAGCGACTTGGTTACACCCTCCAGACGACTCGCCGTATTCACGGTATCGCCAATCGCCGTTAGATTACGCGTCTCACCATAGCCCATGGTCCCGACGATTGCGGACCCACCGTGTATACCAATACCCATACGCAGTGGCATGGGTAAATCGTTTTCGAATAATTGATTAAGTTTGGTTAGCTCATCCGACATTCTATGAGCAGATCTCAGCGCGGCCTTTGCACCTTCTCTCGAATCTGTATTGAGACCAAACAATGCCATAACACCGTCGCCAATAAACTTGTCAACATAGCCCCCCGATGCGCTTATTGCCGATCCCATGGCGGCAAAATACCGATTAAGGAGAAAGACCAGATCATAGGGAAGCTTTTGTTCGGAGAGCGCCGTGAAATCACGCAAGTCAGCGAACATGACGTAGACCAGCTGTTCCTGTCCTACAAGATCAGCGGACGCCAATCCGACTTCGTTGACACTGGTATCTGGCTCGAGAAGTGGTGCGATCGAACAGTCATGACTCGGCCGCGTCTGGCAAGCGAGACGGATATCCGCTCTGGCCCCGATTCGATCTAACACTTTGGCTTCTGACGCACTCGGCGTGGACAGTTCGCCGTCACATCTCAGTATTCGAACGCGACAGGTTGAGCACCGGCCACGCCCACCACAGACTGACGCATGAGGTATATGATTGAGCCGACTGGCCTCTAGAATCGAGGTGCCGTCTGAAACAGTAATCTGCTTGCCATCAGGATAGGTAATTTTAACAAGGCCGCGTTGACGACGAAGTAAGCGGCGTAATGGGCGTAACAGCAGTGTAGCTGCAAGTAACACGGCTGCCGCGCTGAGAATGCTGTTTTCGATACTACCGAAAAAAGTGAGTTGAGCAGAATTGATGCCGTTAGCTTGCTGCATCATCTGTGCAAGCCAACCCGGTTGCGACGCCAATATGGCAATGTCACGCCCTGCCACCCAAATTCCAGACAGCGCCGCGGCTGGCAGCAACAAAGAAAAAGCGTACGCAAGCCATTGCCATTCACGGTATCCGGGTTTTAACCGGAGCCACCGATGCAGACCAATACAACCATGCCCCCATACAACCAACAAAAGGAGCATTTGCTTATAGATCAACATGGGGTTAAGAACAAAGAAGATCGCTAATTCAAACTGATAAGAGTCGATCTGCCCATATAGCTCGTAAGCAGCACGTGTATTTAGTATGTGAGAGGTTAATAAAACGGGAATACACAAACCCAACAACAACTGCACCCATCCCACTAATCGCAATTTGAGAGAACGACGCTGAAAAATCGACCAGAGCGCCAGCAAAAAATGAGCAAGCAGTGACCCATATAGCACAATGCCACCTATGCGAGAGCGCCACAGCATAAGAAACCACTTGCGCCCATACTCCAGAGCATCCAGCGATATCAAACCAAGGGCGTGATTAGCGAGATGTGTCAGTACAAAAGTAAAGAGCACCAAACCACTGGCCAAATGAATCCATCTAGTCAAATCAGAACTCCACCCGTGTAAAACAAACTCAACGTTCAAAAAGTACTACAGGTCTGTTTGAGCCTTATAGGACTAAGCAATTCAGCTAACGACGATGCTCGCACTTCCATATCAGCTTGACAAATAAAACAACGGTTTTTGACCTTATTGGCCTGCTAATTCACGCTTTAACTCGTCCTTGTTGATCAGATTCTGATCACTTTGCACCAATGGTAGCGATTTACGATAAACAATTCGGCTAGGCACCATATAGGATGCCAGATGCTTCTTCAGCTCGAAGATGATCTCCTTCTCGGATAATTCACCGGCCGCCGAATAAACCATCACTATCTCTTCTTCGATTTGCGGGTTATCCATACCAAACACCGCACACTGCTGTATTTGTGGAAGATTTTTCTCCACAACCGATTCCACCTCATAAGGCGACACACGGAAGCCACTGGTCTTGATCATGTCGTCTCGACGATATACAAAATAAAAATATCCTTCTTCATCCTTATATACATAATCGCCTGTAGCGACGACGATCTCATCGGCTAGCTGCCCTTCAAGATCAACAGCATTTTTAAGTATTTGCACCGATTTGAATCTTTCTGACGTTTCTTTTGGTGCGTTCCAGAAGCCACGATAGATATAGCTACCTCTATGAATCAACTCCCCCACTTCACGCGGCGCGCATTCGTTGCCATCTTCATTGATCACATAGAGTTCAACGTCCGGAACCGCTGTACCGATGGAATCGGGGCGGATTTTGATCTGTGACGGATCCAGATACGTGGACCGAAAAGCTTCCGTCAAGCCGTGCATGGAGAAAAATCGCGCGTTTCTGAACGTTTTTTCACAATCCCCGATCATACGCTTTGTCACGTTTCCACCAGACGAGGTAATGATTCTGACATTATCAAACAATTCAACATTGGGATTCGTATATAAATCCTCATCAAACATTTGCGAGATATTTACAGGCATCAGCGGCAGCACGGTCACGCGATCGTTTATCAGATGATTGAAAAAATCATCAGGCAATATAAAACGATGTAACGCCAAAGTAGCCCGGTTCATCAAAGCGCAGAATATCTGATTAAGACCATAGTCAAGATTGAAGATCAGCAAACCCGAGATCACATCGTTTTCATTGAGATCAAGATATTGCGTGACCACACGCGCTGAGTCGATCAGATTCCGGTGCGATATCACGATTCCCTTCGGTGTACCGGTTAGGCCAAAGGAATACGTGATAACTGCATTCTCGTGACCATTGATATCGCAAACATACGGTTTTTTGTAGTACTTGAATATCTCTTCAAACGAAGGAATGTCCTTGTGCGTAGTTTCCATGGAAACGACATGGCCATCAAAATCAATTTCTTCAATACTTTCAAGCTTGAGCTTGTCAGTAATAATGCACTGTATTCCGCAGTCTTCGATGATGTACTCAACTTGTTCTGGCTTGAGAAGGCGTGTCAGCGGCACCAGTAAATAGTTGGTGGACAGTATCGCAAGAATGGCGATGACCTGAGACGCACTCTTGTTTGAGTAAAGCCCAACCCGGGCACCCTTTGGCAGATCAAGTTCCTGAAGATACAGCGCGACCTGATCAGTCCGAGCCAGCAGCTCGGCGTACGTCAGTTTTTCGTCCTTATCGATCAAGGCTATCTTGTCCGGATGCGAACGGGCCGCATTTTCCAGCAGAATACGTATGCAATTTATTGACATGATGCGTGTTCCCTGGCGCCGAGTGTCCAGATATCGTAGTTAGCGTCGAGCACAGTGACCGGTTTGTGATCCGAATTAAGAATTTTTCGATAGAAGAAAACAACCACGTCTTCGATATCCTCGGCAGTCAGCACCTTTGTGATGCCACCGGTAAAAACAATGGAATTCATCGCCAATAACTTTAACGTCACGTAAGCCGGCCGGTAGTGTGACATTTTACAAAGCACGAGAAATATGGCCAATTGCATGAGTATCTTGGTTGCCTTCTCGGTATGTTCGTTGTAGATATTTTCGGTTACCTTGAGGTGCATCAGTAACTCATAGGCAAACTCATTGTTCTCTGCTGTAAAAATCAAGGATTGTCGAGATTTGTAAACACCCAGTTTTTTGAAGACAATTCGATCATGCCCTTGCTCGGTAACGATATTGTCACTGACCAGATCCTTGGAGTAATGCACATCGGTAGTCGCGCCACCAATATCCAGCAATATAAAGGGGTCTGTAACCGAGAATGATGTATGAATCAGCGGTAGCGATTTATTTACCACATACGGCGTAGAATAAATCTGGTTATCCGTTATCTCATAGAGATGTTTGATGTCTTCCTTGCCTTCTATGTCCTGCTGATACAGATTAGTGAGATATTCCTTCAGATGATTCTCAACGATATGTAAACGATCATCGATAATATTCGGCAGAACCGTCAGCCGCTCCACGCGTGATGCGATTTCGGCGGCATCCTGGGCATTACCCACGTAGACCACATTGGAATAATTGAGTTTTTCAAGATAGTTGTCGAGCCGACGATCGAAGATGCCCCCATTCGAATCAATACCCCCGACAATGATCACCGCATCGATAAGATCGCTTGGTATCGAGTAACTCTCGATATCCTGAAAAATGATGGAATCGATAACATTGATGCCGGAGTTGTAGGCGATGTTGGTTGCATACTTCAACGAATAAGACTGCGTGAGCCCAATAATCAAAGTACTCAATCCGCCATTGGCGGACGAGCAGATATGAATATCCTGCGCACCAAAACGCTGCACCGTATCACCACACTTGTGTGTTAAATCATCAAGTACGCGTTTATTGAAATCACGGAAATGCTGCTCGATGGATTGCGAGGTACTGACTTTGAAATAGGTGCTGCCGATATCGATCAGCAGCTTTTCACCGTTCGTACTCACTGCATGATTCCTATGTCGTGGATGATGTCATTGACGATACCTGTGGTGTCCTTGTCCAGATTGCAGCACGATTTTTCAAAATCGTAGCAATGGTCCGGAATTGGCACATTTCCCCGTTCAATAATGCGGATATTTTTCTGGGCATCACGAATTGTGATCATTTTGTTGTGGTTGATGATATGCGGCGAGAACGGCACATCAATTATGCCGTTTTTGATCGAATTGAAGACTTTTCGCCAGAGTGTGTCCGCAGGATCGTTGAATACAGCTTCCATGATTGCCCGCACTTCCGCAGTCAGCACTTCTTCCTCCTGCTCATCCACAATGGCCGGTAGTCCACTGAGTATATTCAAGGTGTATTGGGTGTTGGCTACCGTCTGGGCATTGGCTTCTTTTGTCGGAATACCAATCGCTTCTTCACGCGTTTTGGTGATTATCTTGTCGGCACCAACCATTGATGCAATAACGGTCGACATATTGATGAGTTGATCGGCGGAGTCCCTGTTGGTCGGAAATGCACCCATCCACTGGTGATAAACGAGGTGGATAGACGCATCTTCACAACCAATTTCTGCGGCGTAATAGGCAGCTAGTCGACGAGTCACCGTACCGGTCACGATGTCCTGAATCATCGATCCTTGTTGAGAAAAGGATACGGAGAAGGACTTGACCCCCTCCTCCAGCGATAGCAGCATTTCCAGCAATTGAATCACTATCGTTATGCAAGGCGGTACCAGGGTTGCTGTCAGTGGCCCAAATGACTCCCGGTTTATTGGCTTGTTCAGCGTCGAGTAATCAGCACACACTCGCTCAACGTATTTCCAGTACAGGAACGCCTTATCGAGCGGGAAATTCTTGGAATACGGTAGCAGGTAGGTGATTGGCCCTCCCTCTATTTCAAAGATGCCCGAGGCGATGGCAATTTCGATGAGTAATCGAGCATCCGGTGTCCCGTGTCGCAAACTGACGGGATGATTGAAATGCGTCATCATTTTCCGCGTACTACGGTATCCATGATTTACCAGCGGATAGCCATTGAGCATGTCGATTTCATTTGCTTCGCTCAGGCGCAACATTTTCTTTGCCGTGGTGTAGTCATTGAGCCGCGTGTTGGAGTCGATCGTCAGCGGCAATACATCGACATTGGCGTCGACAAAAAACTCATACAGGGCAAACTGTTTTTCGTAGGTAGGAAAACCACCGCGAGGCTGAACCAGCATTTTATCGTTTGTGGCGAAATGATGCGAAATGAACAGCTGCTCATCTGCACCTTTTACAAACTCGCGTACTTCGTCGAAATCAAATGAATCGACATTTTCGTTGCCGAGGATGATCTCTCGTTCTTCCTGTAGCAGGCTCATCGCTGTTTGTGTTCCTGAATGTAGTCTTCAAGCATGTCCAAGCCTGTGTTCAAATCGACTTGGTGGCACACCAGATCGAAGCCATAGTCTTTGTACCGGGGCACGATATCTTCGCTGTTGCCGCTACCAACCGTGAGATTGCCGCCAATCATCATGATCAGTTTATCGAGGCTTTTGTACTTGGATTTAAGCAGCTTGACCTCGCGGCTCCAGCCCTCGGCCTCGCCGTTGAGCGACGAAATCAGCAGAATCTCGGCACCCGTTTCGACGGCGGCATCAAAAAATTCTTCCAGATAGGTATTTACCCCCAGATTGAATACTTCATAGCCCCTCGCGTTCAGCGAGAGATCCATCAAACGATTGGCGACGACATGAATATCATTGCCAATCACCCCTGTCACGATTTTCATGGTTCACGTGCCCTGTAGCAAGCCGACCATAGTATCAAAGGCGCTACGGAGCGGAGCTGCCAGAATGGTAGAATCTTCGGCTCTGACCCACACCGCAAGTGGGCGTGTCATCCTTTATCGAGAGCTTCGCATGGCCGATTTCACCGCAGATTTTTGCGACAACCACCCTGACAAGGTATCCGTGCTCGGCCCGGGATATTCAAACTACGGTGGCGCTGAGATGTGCCAGGGGTCGGTGGTCACGCTGAGCCTGGATCGAAACAATGCGGACCTCATCACGCTATTGCGCGATGAGAACGGGCAAGGCAAGGTCGTGGTGGTGGACGCGGATCGGGCGTACTACGCGATCGTTGGCGAAAACCTGATGAAATTCGCTCAGGCTAATGGCTACACCGGCATCATCGTCAACGGCTACATCAGAGATACCGAGCAGATAAAAGACATTCCAGTGGCTCTTTACGCGCTTGGAACCTGCCCCAAAAAATACATTCCGGTCACCCAGGGTCAGCGAGATATTCCATTGTCGTTCGGCGGTGCGGTCTTCCGGCCAGGAGACTACGTTTACACTGATACCGATGGTGTCATTGTTGCGGCGGAACCCTTTGCCTGAGTGACAGTCTGGCTCACGACGGACCAGCATTGATTTTCGCAGCTACCACGACTCAACCGCGCGAGTTTCAGCCAGGCTGATTCCGCTTGGCTTGCTCGATCTCATGGTGCTTCAAGTAGCTGCGCTGTATGAGTATCTGGTCTGCCAAGTACTTTGCATCATGCCAGACACCCCAGATAAACGATGATCCGCGACGCGACAGCCACGGCAGTCCAAGAAAATAGATGCCTGTCTCCGCAGTAACGCCCCGCTGGTGCTGTGGCGCACCCTTATCGTCAAACACATCGACGTTCAACCAACTGTAATCGTGGGTAAATCCGGTTGCCCAGATAATCGTGTTGATATCCGCTTTTCTAACATCGAGTTCGAGAACAGGGTCACTGATACATGCTGGGTCAGAACGCAACCGGCGTGCTTCGGGTTCTTCCGGAAGGTCTAGACCGTTTTGTTCGATATAGCGATCAGCCTCATCAAGCATCGACAGGTAATTCGCATCACCGTTCGCGATATTGCTGGCAAGGTCCGCGCGAAAGCGCAGGACACCGTTATCGAATGAGTCCGACATACCAAGCAGTGTGATGCCTTGCGACGCAAACTCGCGAAAGTCGATAGTTTCGCCGCCACGTGCGCCACTAACAGCGATGGTTACATGCGCGGTGCCCGGGGCTGGAGTGACTATGTCCCACTTGCCGAGCACACCAAGCCACCAGACAAAATCATGTCCACGATAACGGCGAGGTGGCCGGTCGTGTGGTCCTACCGACAAAAAGACCTGTCGACCAGCACGAGACAATTCGTCGGCAATCTGCGCACCTGATGAGCCTGCGCCAACGACCAGAACGGCACCCTTCGGCAGCTCGTCTGGATTGCGGTAGGCCGTGGAATGCATTTGCATCACGTCGGTTTCAGGCGGCACAAGCGGAGGAATGCTGGGCGTTTGAAAGGGACCGGTGGCACAGACGACTCTCAGCGCTTCGATGCTACCCGCTGTCGTCTCAACCCGAAATCCGGGTTGACCCTGCCTTCGTTGCAGATCCTTGACTTCAACGCCGCATCGAATCGGTGCCTTGATCTTCTCGGCGAATGCTTCGAAATAAGCGGCGACCTGTTCCTTGCCGGCAAATCCACCCGGTTCGATGTCGGCAAACTCCAGGGTCGGGAATCGATCATGCCAGGCGGGTCCGTTGGAAACCAGGGAGTCCCATCGTTCGGTGCGCCAACGTTCGGCGATTCGGTGACGTTCCAAAACAAGATGCGGCACACCACAGTTGCTCAAATGTTCGCTCATGGCCAGGCCAGCTTGTCCGCCACCGACGACCAGGGTGTCGATTTTTTCGCTTGTCATGCTGCGTTTTCCGGGTTCTCGTCAAGACGCCAGACCAGATGGCAAAACGATATCCAGCCCGCGATAAAACACAAGCCACCAACAGGAGTTATAGCGCCTAGTCTGCTTATGTCGGTCAGTGCCATCAGATACAAGCTGCCACTGAAGAAGACAATGCCCGCTGCAAACAATAGTGCGCTTCGCGAACTGGCTCGAGAGGGTGTAATACAGCCGCAGGCTATCAACGCCAGACCATGCGTGAACTGGTAAAAAACCCCGGTCTCGATCCACCCCATGGCTTTTTCATCCAACACAGGCTTAAGCGCATGTGCACCAAACGCGCCGACTATCACGGCGAGTGCGCAGAAAACCCCACCGGCAAGCAATATCCGCTTATTCAATTTATTAATCGTTGTTCCGTCAGAATGATTTGCATAATAACGCCTAAATCAGCTTGCGCCGGGTGCACGGCCACCCACGCCGTTGAGCCGATTTGAGAAAACGATGCGATGTAACCGCATGCCCTGATCGTTCGATAAGCGCGTTTCGCCAATCTCGTGTATTACAATGAAGTCGCTGCCGTTTAAATGATTCGACAAAACGATGCTCACCAAACTGGCTGTAAGTGGCTACAGATCGCTGCATGATCTCGTGGTGCCGCTGTCTGCCCTGACGGTTATCACCGGTGAAAACGGCACCGGTAAATCCAATCTGTATCGCGCGTTGAGACTGCTGTCGGATGCGTCCAACGGTGATCTTGGCAGTGCCCTTGCGCAACAGGGCGGACTTCCTTCGACACTATGGGCCGGCCCCGAAACCATATCCCGGGCAATGGAATCTGGCGACGTACCGATTCAGGGCACCCCCCGCAAGGGGCCCGTCAGATTGCGCCTTGGCTTCGCCAGTACTGAGTTCGGATATCTGATTGAAATGGGGCTTCCGCCACCCACCCGCTCGGCATTCACACTTGATCCGGAGATCAAACGCGAGTGCATCTGGAATGGCCCTGTATGGCGCGCAGCCAGCGCGCTGGTCGAACGAAAAGGCCCGGTACTTCGTCGTCGTGAGGGCAGAAAATGGCAGGTCGTAAACAAGCATTTGACCGGCTTCGACAGTCTGTTCAGCAGCGCCGGGGATCCAGCCGCCGTGCCCGAAGTCTTTGCATTGCAACAGGCCATTCGTCACTGGCGCTTCTATTCAGATTTTCGAACCGATGCAGAGGCACCTGCTCGCCAATCACGGCCAGCGACTCGTACACCGGTGTTGCATCACGACGGACGGGATCTGCCAGCCGCATTACAAACCATTATCGAAATCGGTGATAAGCAATCGCTTGCTGACACGATAGATGATGCGTTTCCCGGCTCGAGTCTGGTGATCGAATCGCCCGAGCCTGGTCGATTGACAGTAGCGCTGCAACAACCGGGATTATTGCGCCCCTTGGCCTGCACCGAATGGTCTGACGGGACGCTTCAATATGTGCTTCTGGTAGCCGCCCTGCTCACGCCCCGACCGCCTGCACTGATGGTGTTAAACGAACCCGAGAACAGTTTGCACCCGGACTTGCTACCCGCACTCGCGCGCCTTGTTCAACGCGTTTGCAAACACACACAGGTGTGGGTGGTCAGTCACGCCAATAGACTGGTAAATGTGTTGGAATCCATCGAAAACTGCGATTGCATGGCGCTCGAAAAAAATCTTGGCCGGACACGGATTGTCGGACTGAGGGAGTTGGATAAACCTGCGTGGTCCTGGCCACGATGACACTGGTGTGACACACCTTGCGCTTGTGTCGATAGCGCGGGAATATTCAGTGTCGAAAATTGTCGTGAGCTGCCTGCACGCCGTACGCCGAGAGTTTTGGCTATAGCCGTCCGGACAAGGCAACTGAGGCCTTGTCCGGACATGTCGTTTTAGTCAATTCACTTATTAAACGGGTTTCCGTTTTTAACCCTTTTCACGCACTCCATCTCGAAACAATGCCTTTGCCAACGCAATGCACATCAGCCCCATCACCATGGTAAACGGCAG
>CALDSR010000037.1 GCA_937924505.1 uncultured Granulosicoccus sp.
CAAACAGTTGTACGATGGTGGCTAGCGTGGTGTAAGCAGTTCCCGATGAATTCGGATTAGCCATCTGTACGTGACCTTTGTACTCAGGCTTTAACAAATCTTCCCAGCAGGCTGGTACCGGTAGATTATTTGCTTTGAGTACGTCCTCATTGTACCCATACCCCAGTGCGCCCGAATAAATGCCGATAGTTGCGTTGCCACCAGATTCCGCCTGTCGAATCGACCACTCATGCTGCTCACCGCGCATCGGCGACATGTAGGGTTCGGTAAGCCCCTCTTCTGCAGCTTGAAGATGCGGATCACCTGTACCACCCCACCAGATATCACCTTTTGGGTTGTCAGCTTCGGCTTTTAACTGAGCGAATGTCTCACCGGATGACTTTCGCGTCATATTGACTTTTATACCCGTCGCTTCTTCAAAGCCTGTGGCCATAAGTTGGCACCAGTCTTCTTGCGCACTACAGTAGTAGGTAAGTTTTTCAGCCGCCTGTACTGAGTTAGTACCCAGTGTGGCCATACCTATCGCTAGGATCCCATAAACAGTTCTCGGAACGTTTCTAATAACCATCGCTTTCATTCTCCTGGTGTGGTCGCTCGGCAGCTTATGCAAACACACGATCCAGTGAATGGATTAGCTGCCCGGATTGGTCTTCATTTTTTATTCTTTACCAATAGTGCCAGATCGTACACCCGACGGCCAGAAATTTTAAGAGGAATCGGTTAGGCCTGTTTTTCGACGCGCTAGTAAGCCAATGAATTGGCCAACCAACGCTCCGTCAGTTCTGTTGACTCCTCCATCCGTTCTGCATAGTTCTCGACCTGATCGCGCTTGAGCTTACCGAGCCCAAAATATCGTGCATCCGGGTGGGAGAAATAAAATCCGCTGACAGATGATGCCGGCAACATGGCAAGTGACTCGGTCAGTGTGATACCCAGATTTTCCGGTTGCAGCAGCTCCCAGATCACCTCTTTTTGCCGATGATCAGGGTTAGCCGGGTAACCCGGAGCAGGGCGGATACCCTGATAACGCTCCTTGATCAGTTCATCGTTTTCGAGGCGTTCGTCATGAATGTATCCCCAGAGTTCGGTCCTGACTTTTTTGTGCAAGTACTCAGCGAATGCTTCCGCGAGACGATCAGCCAGGGCCTTGGCCATGATGTTTTTATAGATATCGTGCTCGCTGTCGTACCCCTCGATCAACTCATCCAGTCCCAGACCTGCAGTAACCGCAAATGCTCCGATATAATCGGCAATGCCGGATTCTTTCGGCGCGATAAAGTCAGCCAATGTGAGGTTGGGACGACCGTCGGGAAATACACGTTGTTGACGCAAACAAAAAACCTTGTTTAGCAGCTTTGTCCGAGTATCGTCTGTATATATTTCAATATCATCGTCATTTACAGTATTAGCTGGGAATAAACCCACTACGCCTTGAGCTTTCAAATTACTGTTGTTGCAAAATTCTTCCAACATTGTCTGCGCATCGGCGAAAAGTTTTTTAGCCTCAGCGCCTACCGTCGCATCTTCCAAAATGCGAGGGTATTTTCCTCGAAGCTGCCATGTATGGAAAAAAGGAGTCCAGTCAATAAAGGGCACCAGATCTTCGATAACAAGATCTTTAATGACCTTGACACCCGTCATGGCAGGTTTAGCTGCGTCGTAACTGCTCCATTCAAATTTCAATTTATTCCGCCGCGCTACCTCAATATCAAGAAGGTCGACCGCTTGCGAACGATTTTCATACCGCTGTCGGTATCGGTCATAATCTTGTTCCAGTTCGGCGTTAAAAGCTATCTTCTGATCGTCGTTTAACAGATGACTGGCTACCTGAACACATCGCGAGGCATCGGCAACATGAACGACGGGCTCCTCGTATTCACCAGAGATCTTGACCGCTGTATGCATGCGCGAGGTAGTAGCACCGCCGATTAGCAGCGGTATTGTGAATCCTGTGCGTTTCATTTCAGCGGCGACATGTGTCATTTCTTCAAGAGACGGTGTGATCAGTCCGGATAAACCAATCATATCGACATTGTGCTTCTTGGCCTCTTCCAGAATAGTCGTGGAAGAAACCATGACGCCCAGATCAATAACCTCATAACCATTACATTGAAGTACAACGCCAACGATATTCTTACCAATATCGTGTACATCACCCTTGACTGTCGCCATCAGTATCTTGCCGGCGCTGCTTGATTCCTCACTTTTCTCAGCGTCCATATAAGGTAATAACCATGCGACCGCCTTTTTCATAACGCGGGCAGATTTGACAACCTGTGGCAGAAACATTTTGCCAGCGCCGAATAGATCGCCAACTCTATTCATGCCATCCATCAACGGACCCTCAATAACATCCAACGGCCGCTGTGCATTCAGACGTGCTTCTTCTACGTCCTCGTCGATAAATTCATCAATGCCCTTGACGAGTGAGTGCGCAAGACGCTCGTTCACGGGCGCATCACGCCACTCATTATTTTGTGCCTCTACGATCTTGCCGTCACCGCGAAATTGCTCGGCAATCTCCAGCAATCGATCAGTGGCATCGTTCCGGCGGTTAAGAATTACATCTTCCACAGCCTCACGCAGTGCTGACGGAATTTCATCAACGATGGCCAGTTGGCCTGCGTTGACAATGCCCATATCCATGCCAGCCTGAATCGAGTGATATAAAAAGACCGCGTGAATCGCTTCGCGCACGGCATTGTTGCCTCGGAACGAGAACGACACGTTGGACACTCCACCGCTGACCATGGCACCGGGGAGGCTTTCTTTTATCTGACGCGTTGCTTCGATAAAAGCAATTCCGTACTCATTGTGTTCTTCGATACCCGTGGCTACTGCGAAAATATTGGGGTCGAAAATAATATCTTCGGGTGGAAAATCCAGGGTGTCTACCAGCAATTTATAAGCGCGCTGGCAGATAGAGACCTTTCGTTCAATGGTGTCGGCCTGACCGTCTTCGTCAAAAGCCATGATAATTACGGCAGCACCATGGCGCTGCGCCAGGCGGGCTTGCTCCAGAAACTGAGCTTCGCCTTCCTTCATGCTAATGGAATTGATGACACATTTTCCCTGAAGACATTTCAAACCCGCTTCAATCACTGACCATTTGGATGAATCAATCATGACCGGCACACGACATATATCGGGTTCGGTGGCCACCATGCGCAAGAACTGCTGCATGACACTTGCCGAGTCAAGCAGGCCTTCGTCCATATTTACATCGATAATCTGCGCACCGTTCTCGACTTGCTGTCGAGCTACGTTGAGCCCCGAGTCGTAATCGCCCTCCTTGATCAATCGAAGGAATACCGCAGACCCGGTTACGTTCGTGCGTTCACCAACATTAACGAACAAAGATTCGGAATTGATGTTGAATGCTTCCAGACCAGACAGTCGACACTCGTTAGCGATGACCGGTATTTCTCTGGGTTTGATATTTTTCAATGCGTCGGCGAAGGCTTGAATATGCACTGGGCCAGTGCCACAACATCCGCCGACAATATTCAGATTGCCAGCTTCAGCCCAGGCGCCAATTTCAGCAAGCATTTGTTCTGGAGTTTCATCGTAGCCACCAAAAGCATTCGGTAAGCCGGCATTTGGATGGGCACTGACGAAGGTATCTGCAATGGCCGATATCTCTTCAATATGTGGGCGCAGTTGTTCTGGTCCCAACGCACAGTTAAAACCAATGGATACCGGCTTGGCATGACGGACGGAATTCCAGAATGCTTCAACAGTTTGCCCCGACAAGGTGCGCCCTGATGCGTCAGTGATGGTGCCAGATATCATGATGGGTAATGTCACCCCACGATCGTCGAACACCCGTTTAACTGCGAAAATTGCTGCTTTCGCATTCAAGGTATCGAACACGGTTTCAATCAGAATGATGTCTACACCACCTTCGATCAAAGCATCGCAAGCCTCATAGTAAGTTGCATCAAGATCGTCGAAACTGATATTGCGAAAACCAGGATCATTCACATCAGGTGATATGGAAGCCGTCCGGTTGGTCGGTCCGAGCACACCGGCAACAAATCTCGGTTGCTCCGAGTCTTGCGCCATTAGCTCATCGACGCACAGGCGAGCCAGCCTTGCACTCTCGCGATTCAGTTCAGGCACCAGAGACTCCATCCCGTAGTCAGCCATTGATATCGAATTCGCATTAAACGTATTAGTTTCGATAATGTGAGCGCCTGCGTGCAAATAGTCAGCATGAATCTGCTTGATTACATCAGGTTGAGTTAGTGTCAGTAGGTCGTTGTTACCTTTCAGGTCAGACGGCCAGTCCGTAAATCGATCACCTCGATAGTCGGCCTCACCTAGCTTGTGTTGCTGGATCATGGTCCCCATGGCGCCGTCGAGGATAAGGATTCGCTCTGCAAGGGCTTTTCGTAGACGCATTTCGGCGTCGGAAGAGTTCTCCGGAATGAGTCTTGCCTGAATCATGTATTATAATTCCACTTCGATGGGTGTTGATTATCGTTAATTAGCGTTGTGAGCAAAGGGCATTCGCCGCGCACGAGTATAATTTAAAACGATGCACATATAAACATATCTTTATGTATTAGATCAATAATCAAACCTACTAGTCAGCGAATATCAGCGTCAGAATTGGATTTCTACGCCGGCGATGAAGGGATTTGTGACCGGGATCGGATGGGACGAGCGCGCCGCTGGTCGAGAGATCTGCCCTTGTAAACGGCCAGGCCAAGCTGGTAAACGGCCAAGCGGGGTGAAAATTCTCGTTTCACACCTGAATAAAACGGGTTCTGTTTTCGCGTTGTGGTAGGCGTGTCAATTGGCTATATCGCCGCTACCGAGCTTGTATCTGCGCTGTCAGATATGATCAGCTCCGACCAGACACGCTGCCTCCCTCCTTTACGGACTCCATAGTTACATAGGTCGATGAACTTGCTACATGCGGCAGACTTGTGATGCGTTCTCCAAGAACCCGCCGGTAGTCAGCAATGTTCTTTGTTCGTACTTTGAGTAAATAGTCAAATGGTCCGGCAATCATATGACATTGCTCAATTTCTGCGACATCCTGAACGGCCTTGTTAAATGCCTGTAACGCCGCTTCCTTAGTATCCTGTAGCTTCACTTCAACGAAGGCCACATGATTCATATCCAGTTTTACGGGATTCAGAATCGCTTTGAAGCCGAGAATAAACTCGTCACTGATCAAGCGCTTCAATCTGACACCGCACGGTGTCTTTGACATGCCAAGCTTCTTGGCAAGATCCGTAATCGCTATACGTCCATCGTTCGCCAATATGTCGAGAATCTTTTGATCAAATTGGTCCAATTGGCTATTTTTAGTATTTTTCGCCATACATAAACTCCGAAACCGGCATTAATTCAACGCACATGACCACTTATATATCATTTAAAGGGATAACGCCTTCTCTAATATCGATAAACTGAGATAACCTCCCATGGAGTCACGCTCTTGAGTCATCTAAACGCAATCAGATCCCGCATCAGAAACCTCCACCGGGAAGAGGAGTTCACCGTTCTTTCGGAACTGGCTGAACAGTATGGGCCTGACAACGTCATTCGCAATACTGCCTCTGCAGATGCAGCTGAGTTGATTCGGCAAATCAGCAAGGCCGGCAACCCTGGCTTGATGGAGGTATTCCTGGCGGAATACGGACTGTCGAGCGATGAAGGGGTCGCACTCATGTGCCTTGCGGAAGCTTTGCTCCGGGTCCCTGATGAACAGACAATTGATGAACTGATTGAAGACAAGATCGCACCATCTTCCTGGGGGGAGCATCTCGGCAATTCCAGCTCTTCGCTGGTAAACGCGTCGACATGGGCGCTCATGCTAACCGGTAAGGTTTTGCAGGATTCGGAATCGGGCGGGCTGGCACAAACTCTACATAGTGCGGTTCGCCGCCTCGGTGAGCCTGTTATCAGAGCGGCGGTTAAACGTGCGATGAAGGAAATGGGTCATCAGTTTGTGTTGGGCGAGACTATTTCCAATGCAGTGGAACGAGGCAATGCGCAGGAAGAGCTCGGGTTTACTTACTCCTACGATATGCTCGGAGAGGCTGCCATGACGGCTAGCGACGCAACTGCTTTCTTTGACGCCTATCAAGACACCATTGAACATCTTTCCCGTCGAACAAATAATGACAACACGCGCGACAACCCGGGTATTTCCATCAAATTGTCCGCACTGCATCCTCGCTATGAAGTCAGTCATCGTGAACGAGTTTTACAGGAGTTGGTACCCAAGGTAAAACAGCTTGCCTTGAGCGCGAAAAACGCTCACATGGGGCTCAACATCGATGCCGAGGAGGCCGATCGGCTTGATCTGTCACTTGATGTGATCGAACAGGTTGTCCGGGACCCGGAATTTGCCGGATGGGATGGATTCGGTGTGGTAGTTCAAGCCTATGGCAAACGTGCTGCCGCAGTAATTGACTGGTTGTTTGAACTCGCCACAGAGCTTGATCGAAGCTTTATGGTTCGACTCGTCAAGGGAGCTTATTGGGATTCGGAAATCAAACAGGCTCAGATTGATGGTGTCAGTGATTTCCCTGTGTACGCTTACAAAGCAGCTACCGACGTTTCCTATATTTGCTGTGCTCGCAAACTACTGGACTATTCAAACCGACTGTATCCGCAGTTTGCAACTCACAATGCGCATACGGTCAGTGCCATACTATCTATGGCCGGAAACAATCGTAGCTTTGAATTTCAACGCCTTCACGGCATGGGAGAGTTACTGCACAAACTGGTGATGCAGCAACACGGTACAAACTGCCGAATTTACGCACCAGTCGGAACCCATCGTGATCTACTCGCCTATCTGGTGCGCAGGTTACTTGAGAACGGTGCAAACTCATCATTTATCAACCAGGTCGTCGACGAGAAAGTCGCGCCTGAACTGATTGCACAAGATCCGTTTCTGATCCTGACTACCGCTCAGGCCGAAGTCAACACAAACGTCGTCAAGCCGGCTGACTTGTACCAGCCACAACGGCCTAATTCGCGCGGCTGGGATATGCGCAATTATGATGACCTTGATGCTTTTCATGCGGCTCGATCTCTTTTCATGACGTATCAATGGGAAGCAGGATCCATGATTGACGGAACAACCGTTTCACAGACACCTGAACCAGTGTTCTCTCCAAACAGTCCCGAGGAACAAGTCGGATCAGTGTCGCGAGCAACCTTGGCCGAAGTTGAACTGGCATTGGAAGCGGCAGAATCCTGGTCGCGTGCCAAGGCTGAAGAGCGACGGCTTGTTTTGCACCGAGGTGCAGATCTGTATGAAAAAAATTCAGGTGAAATCTTTGCGGCGCTGTGTCGAGAGGCTGGCAAAACCGCACTCGATGCCATCGCGGAAATCAGGGAGGCGGTTGACTTTCTTCGATACTATGCTGAGGAAGCTGTCCGTTTGGAAGAATTACCCGAACGAGGCATCATTAGTTGCATCTCACCCTGGAACTTTCCTCTGGCGATCTTTACTGGACAGATTTCAGCGGCCTTGGCCGCTGGCAATGGCGTTATCGCGAAACCTGCCGAACCAACGCCGATCATCGCGTCCATCGGTATCAGACTCCTTCATGAGGCCGGCGTGCCGCATGCTGTTCTTCAACTCCTTCCGGGTCAAGGATCCGTCGTCGGTGCGAAGATAACCACTGATCCACGCATCAACGGAATTTGTTTTACCGGCTCAACGGCTGTCGCACAGTTGATCTATCGCAGCGCATCTTCGACACTGGAACCAGATTCGACGTTCATAGCGGAAACCGGCGGACTCAACGCGATGATTGTCGATTCCAGTGCTCTGCCAGAGCAGGCCGTCAGAGACATTGTCGATTCTGCCTTCCGCTCATGCGGGCAGCGATGTTCTGCCTTACGTATGTTGTATCTGCAAAAAGATATTGCCGACGATTTCCTGACGATGCTGTATGGCGCGATGGATGAACTGGAAGTTTCTGATTCGACACTTATGTCATCTGACGTCGGTCCGGTGATCACCGGCACGGCTCGGCAAGCCATATTGGATCATATCGCCGTCGCCCGACGTGCCAAAAAACTGCTCAAGCAGCTCGATGCTCCGACAACTGGTTTCTTTATCGGTCCCGCAGTTATCGCAGTCGACGGTATCCAGTCACTGGAGAAAGAAATATTTGGACCAGTACTACACATCACCACGTTTGATGCCATGGACATTGACAAGATAATAGAAGATATCAATGCCAGCGGATATGGACTGACGTTTGGATTGCACACGCGAATTGACGATCGAGTGCAACACATAACCAGCAATTTGAAAGTAGGCAACATCTACGTCAACCGAAATCAGATTGGAGCCGTGGTCGGTTCTCAACCATTTGGCGGCGAAGGACTATCAGGCACCGGGCCGAAGGCAGGTGGACCACACTATGTCAAACGCTTCAAGCGACTCCCACGGCCAGAACACGACATAGTTACCGGCGATGAGGTGGATATTCGCACGGTGCAATATGCGCTGGACAACGCGGTCACCAATTCGCATTCCGCTCTCGAATCGGTTGACATGCCAGGCCCAACAGGTGAGTCCAATCGATGGTCTGTATTCGCGAGAGGTACTATTTTATGTCTCGGCCCTTCAAGCGAAGACGCCATGCGACAGATGGCTATGGCTGCTGAATCAGGATGTAATTCGATTGGCATTGCGCCCGGCCTGTCCGGTACGAACACTTTTTCGGGCTATCTTGATCGAGCAGCGCTATCGGCGCTTCGTGGCTTTGAGGCAGTAGCATTATGGTCAAGTCTCGATGATCTCAAGTCAGCACGAACCGCACTTGCGTTGAGAGATGGTGCGCTGATACCACTGATCGCAAGTGACGACATGCGTGACTCGTGTGTTCTTGAGCGACATCTTTGTATTGATACAACAGCCGCTGGAGGAAACGCCTCATTGCTGGCGGCTCAGTAAATCGGGAATGCGATAGTCGTCTACTGGGTTACGCAAGGACATCGCGCACGTGGGGTTCCATCAATCTGCGTCAGGCCGCCACGAATAAACGAGACAAGGGTTGACTCCAGATCAATGTAAATCATAATGAGGACAGACATATCGGGTTAAAAAACGCATGAAAATAGAAGGTCAAGTCGCTGTAGTCACTGGCGCTGCAAGTGGGCTGGGTGCTGCCACAGCTCGCCATTTGTCAGCCCTGGGCGCCCAAGTCGGGATTCTCGACTTTGATGGTGAGCGTGCCGAGAAAGTCGCCGATGACATTGCTGGCCATGCGGTACAGCTTGACGTGAGTGACGAAGCTGCTGTTGAACGCGCCCTGAGTGAAATTGAAACGAGATTTGGAACACCACGTTTGGCAGTCAATTGCGCCGGCATTGCACTAGGGGCAAGAATTGTCGGCCGGGACGGTAAAACCTCGTTTGACACGTTTCAACGGACGCTGTCGGTGAACTTGTTTGGCACCTACAACGTGATGACTCATGCCGCTCGACTTATGATGGACATGCCGCTACTGGAGAGCGGCGAACGCGGCGTGATCATCAACACATCATCGATCGCCTGGCAAGATGGGCAGCTGGGCCAAGCAGCTTACGCGGCATCCAAAGGTGCAATCGCGTCCATGTGTTTACCTGCGGCACGTGAATTTGCGCAATCGGGTATTCGGGTGATGGCCATAGCTCCTGGCTTATTCAACACGCCGATGATGGCGGGATTACCTGAAGAGGTCGTGGCGGGGATAACCGCAAATATACCCTTTCCCACGCGCTTGGGAGACCCGGCTGAGTATGCCTTGATGGTTGAGCAAATATCAACTAATCCTTTCTTGAACGGGACCACCATCCGATTGGACGGCGCAACACGTCTGCCACCACGCTGATTGGCAGTGTGTAGAAAATGAACGTTATATAAGGCCTCCATCATGACCATCCATGCTGCCCTTTTTAATAACTTTCAAGCCGGGAAATAATATGCGCAATAATCAGTGTTTAGATTCTGATACGAAAAACGGGATCAGGATTTTGGTAAATGATCAGTATGTCACGGTCTCCAACGCTGTAATCACCATGACATTGTTGAGTTATTTACGCACTGAACTGCAGTTGATCGGAACAAAAGAAGGTTGTAATGAAGGGGATTGTGGCGCTTGCACAGTTGTTATTGGCGAACTTGACGGTGATGGACTTGTACTGAAAACCATAAATGCGTGTATTCAATTGTTACCTGCGCTAGATGGCAAGGCAGTTTATACCGTAGAGTACTTACGCAAGTCATGTGGTGGGCAACTGCACGCGGTTCAGAGAGCAATGATTGACTGCCATGGGTCGCAATGCGGTTTTTGCACGCCAGGCTTTATCATGTCTCTATGGAGCGTTTATAATGACCATATAGAGATTGACTCACGTCCTGATGACAGAACTTTACGGCTCTCGTTGGCTGGCAATTTGTGTCGATGCACCGGTTACAAGCCAATTCTTAAAGCCGGCCATACAATGTTCGATCTTCCCGTTAACGAATTTGATCGTCAAGCGTTGAAAGAAAAGCTTGTTCGAATTAAACGAGAGCAAACATTTACGTATAAGTATAATGATGCGATATTTCACGCACCGCTAGATACGTCAGAACTCATTAAACTGCGAGATGATCTACCTGATGCGACTGTTTTGGCGGGTTGCACTGATATCGGGATTTGGGTAAATAAACAGTTTAGAAACCTTGGCAATATTATCTATATCGGTCAGGTCGATGAGCTCAAAAAGATAGAAACGACGGAAAACGCCGTACACATTGGCGCAGGGGTCACCTTGAGCGATGCCTATGAAACATTAGGCAAATGGTATCCCGAGGTTAGCGAAATGCATGAACGCTTTGCCTCCAAGCCGATTCGCAATATAGGTACTCTGGGGGGCAATATCGCTAATGGTTCGCCGATTGGTGACTCAATGCCCTGGCTTATAGCGCTGGGTACGACTGTACATATACGCAACGCCCAGAGCGAGCGTCGTATGCTGCTGCAGGATTATTATCTTGACTATATGCAAACTGCATTGAAAAAAAACGAGCTTTTGATCTCCATAGAAGTTCCGGTTCCAGCGGTTGGGCAACTATTTCGAACGTATAAACTTTCGAAACGCTTTGACTCTGACATTTCAGCAGTTTGTGCAGCGTTTTCCATCACATTAAACGGAAATCAAATTATGGATGCCATTGTGGCATTTGGTGGAATGGCCGGTATTCCAAAGCGGGCGCCAGCCTGCGAGAACGCATTGATTGGAAGCACCTGGAACGAAGCAACCGCTTGTAAGGCAAGAGCTGCGTTAAGCGAAGACTATCAACCATTAAGCGACATGCGCGCAAGTAGCGATAATAGAATGCTGATCGCTCAAAATCTTTTTTATCGATTTTTTCTTGATACGAACCCATACTCACATTTGAATGAACGTGAATTGAGTGTATTTTGTAACGCTTAGTATAAATGTAACAGTACAGCACACAAAATAAAGTAATGAATAAGCTACTGCCACATGAATCAGCCGAACTTCACGTAAGCGGAGAGGCCCTCTATACGGATGATATTCCTGAGTTGACGAATACCTTGCATTGTGCGCTAGGGTTAAGTCAAAGAGCGCACGCTAATATCGCATTCATTGATTTGTCCGCAGTGCGAAAGGCCCCTGGGGTTGTCGATGTTTTTACTGCCGATGATATACCCGGCAAGAACGACTGCGGCCCAATAATTGCGGACGATCCCATCCTCGCAGACGGTTTGGTACAGTGTTTGGGTCAACCAATATTTGCAGTAACAGCATCCAGTCATGACGCAGCGCGTCGCGCTGTGCCGCTAGCAAAAATCACCTATGAAGACCTTCCCGCTGTATTAAGCCCCAAGGAAGCCAGGCGAAAAGAATCTTACGTCGTGCCACCTCTGCACTGCAAACGCGGAGCTCCTGAACAAGTTTTATACGCGTCGAAACACCGCCTGAAGGGTGAACTTCATGTTGGCGGGCAAGAACAATTTTACCTTGAAGGGCAGATCTCCTATGCAATCCCCAAGGAAGGTAACAGCTTCCATGTTTATTGTTCTACTCAGCATCCCACCGAGATGCAGCATCACATTGCCAATACACTTAATCTGGCGTCACATGCCGTAACGGTTGAAGTTCGTCGTATGGGCGGAGGCTTTGGTGGCAAGGAATCTCAATCTGCATTGTTTGCATGTGTAGCATCGCTAGCTGCTTTTCGTAATAAAAAGCCGGTAAAACTGCGACTCGATCGTGACGATGATTTCATGGCAACCGGGAAACGCCATTGTTTTTATTATAACTACGATGTTGGGTTTGATGATGATGGTCGTTTGCTTGCAGTCGATATTGAAATGGTATCTCGAGCTGGCTATTCTGCAGATTTATCGCAACCGGTAGCGACCAGAGCGCTTTGTCACGTTGACAATGCTTACTACCTTAATGATGTCAGTATATCCGTCATGTGCGGCAAAACGAACACACAATCAAACACAGCTTTCAGAGGATTTGGAGGGCCACAGGGCGCGATAGCAATTGAGTACATTCTAGATAATATCGCGCGTGAGCTTGACAAGGATCCACTTGATATCAGAAAGTTGAATTTCTACGGGAAATTCGATAGAAACGTAACGCCTTATCAACAGACCATTAAAGACAATATCATTCATGAATTGGTCGAAGAGTTGGAAGATAGCAGCGACTATCGTCAACGCAAAGAAGCAATGCGCACCTTCAATCGCGGCAGCAAAATCATAAAAAAGGGCCTGGCACTTACTCCCGTTAAATTTGGGATCGCCTTTAATGTTGTTCATTTCAATCAAGCAGGAGCATTAGTACATATCTATACCGACGGCTCTGTACTGGTAAATCACGGCGGCACAGAAATGGGTCAGGGTTTACATACAAAGGTTGCGCAGATAGTAGCCAACACACTCGGGATAAGTGTAGGGCGTGTTCGAGCGACGGCTACGGTCACCGACAAAGTACCAAACACATCTGCCACAGCAGCATCTACCGGGGCTGATCTCAACGGCAAGGCGGCAGAGCAAGCAGCATTGACGATAGTTGCGCGATTGGCAGAGTTTGCAGCCGAGCTTTTCGATGGCTCTGTGAGTGATGTTGTTTTCGACAATGATAAGGTTTCACTCAAACAGCAATCGATAAGCTTTGATGAACTTGTCGCAAAAGCCTATCTCGCTCGAATACAACTCTGGTCTGATGGTTTTTATGCAACACCCGGCTTGAATTGGGACAGTGATACTTTGACCGGCAATCCATTTCAATATTACGCTTATGGAGCTGCAGTTTCTGAAGTTGAAATAGATACGCTGACCGGTGAGTGGAAATTGCTGCGATCCGACTTGCTTCATGACGTCGGAAATCCGCTCAATGAAGCCATTGACATTGGCCAGGTAGAGGGTGGGTATATACAAGGAATGGGCTGGCTGACTCTCGAGGAGTTGAGGTGGAATGATGCTGGACGTCTAATGACACATGCGCCGTCGACTTATAAAATACCGGCTATCAATGACTGCCCAGCAGAATTTAACACCCGTCTTTTTTCCAACAAAAATGTTGCGGATACGATATACCGCTCGAAGGCTGCCGGGGAACCCCCTTTATTACTATCGTTTTCAGTTCTATTTGCTATTCGAGACGCCATTGCCAGTGTGGCTGACTACAAGATCAACCCTGTACTTGATGCACCTGCAACACCTGAAGCCATACTGAGATCAGTTACAGCGTTGCAATCGCACTGTATTGAGCAATGAGTAATTTTCAATCGCAATCTTCAGGCTCGTACGACTGGCTAACCGCGTTGCAAGCGCAAGCCTGCCTCACAAAAAAGTGCATAGTAGTAACCGTATTAAGGACTCGCGGTTCGGCGCCAAGAGAAGCAGGTGCCAAAATGCTCGTTATGGAAGAGTCATGCGTTGGCACGATTGGCGGTGGCCATCTCGAATATATGGCTATCAAGCAGGGTCGGAGCCTTTTGACCAGCGACCCTGTTCAAATTAAAACGACGTACCGGTATCCATTAGGTCCATCATTAGGCCAATGTTGTGGCGGCGTCGTAGAATTGCTATTTGAAATAATTGTTGACACTACCGCAGCATGGATTGAAAAAACCGCTCAATTATGCAGGAACAATACTCCCGCCGTAGTTGTTTCATCATTGCCGCACAACGAAAACGTGGCCAATACAGTTTCCAACAACAAGCTGATAGTCACTGAGTCAGCTCAATTCGGCACGCTTGGCAATGATTTAACAGACCGGCGTGCTTTTATTCTTGCACAAGAAATTTTACAAATCGCGGCTTCATCTCCAGCGTCACGCACAAACACCGTAACGACACATATAAAAGACGAACTGTTTTTTGATATGATCAGCCAATCCCGTTTTCGTTTGAAACTGTTTGGGGCTGGCCACATCGCTCAGGCGATCGTCTCTATTTTGCAGGATGCAGATTGCGAAATTACCTGGATAGACAATCGGGACAACATCTTTCCCAAAAATATTCCGTTTAACGTAACAACGGTGGAAACCGATACGCCCGAGTGTGAAATAGACAGTTTATCGGCAGGTTGTTACATACTGATAATGACCCACTGTCATCAACTTGATCTGAGACTTTGTCATCAAGTACTCAAACAACATGATTTTGCATTTTGCGGATTGATAGGTTCCACAAGCAAAAGACATCGTTTCAAGAAAAAACTACTGGCACGTGGTGTCGCGGAACGGGCGATAAGTCGTTTGACATGCCCCATTGGTATCGACAACATAAATGGAAAATTACCGCAGCAAATCGCTATATCGGTCGCCGCACAGTTATTACAGCATATTGACAGGCAGTCAAACACCACTTTATCGAATAACAGCAAGCCGACTGAAGTGATTTGATCAAGGGTTTGAACACGGTACGGGCTTTTTCGGTGCCGACATCAAACATTCAGATCTGGCAGCATCACCTATCATTACACCTTAAAATAGCCCCATAGAAACAGGAAAACGAAAACATGCTTAATTTGAAAGATTCCGGGCTTCTACGCGAGGCTGCGTTGGTAGGAACCCGCTGGGTTGAATTTGATCCGGGCAACAACATCGTTGTAAGCAATCCGGCAACAGGCGACATTATCGGGCATGTACCAAAGCTCGGCGCTGACGAAACCCGGGAAGCCATCGAAGCGGCTGAAGTCGCACGACATGGTTGGGCCAGGCGAACAGCGAAAGATCGCAGCAACATTTTGCGTCGTTGGTATGAGCTCATGATGGAAAACCAGGACGATCTGGGCGCGATATTAACCGCCGAACAAGGCAAACCATTGGCAGAAGCCAAAGGCGAAATCGCCTACGGGGCGAGTTTCATCGAGTGGTTTGCCGAAGAAGCTCGTCGCGCTTATGGTGATGTCACGCCTGGTCATGCGCCGGACAAACGAATTATCACCGTCAAGCAAGCCGTTGGGGTTGTGGCAGCGGTAACGCCCTGGAATTTTCCAAACGCAATGATCACTCGAAAGGCAGGGCCGGCGCTTGCCGCCGGCTGCTCAATGGTTCTGAAACCCGCCTCGCAAACACCATTTTCCGCGATCGCTCTGGCCGTACTGGCAGAACGTGCAGGCATTCCAGCAGGGCTTTTCAGCGTACTCACAGGCTCCGCCAGCGCGATTGGTGGCGAGATGACATCCAGCAGGATCGTCCGCAAACTGACCTTTACCGGTTCGACGGAAATCGGCGCTATGCTGTATGCGCAGTGTGCGCCGACGATTAAAAAACTCGGGCTTGAACTCGGTGGCAATGCGCCGTTCATTGTGTTTGATGACGCTGATCTTGACGCAGCGGTTGAGGGCGCAGTCATCTCGAAATTTCGCAACAATGGTCAAACCTGTGTTTGTGCCAACAGGATCTATGTTCAATCCGGTGTTTACGCAGAATTTGCGAAAATGCTGACTGCAAAAATCTCAACGCTCACGACTGGAAACGGCTTTGATGAGGGTGTAACGTTCGGCCCTCTGATTGACGATGCCGCGGTGGCCAAAGTGGAATCGCATATCGCGGACGCTGTTGCCAACGGGGCGAATGTCATGCTGGGTGGCTCTCGTCATTCGCTTGGTGGCACGTTTTTCGAACCCACCATACTGACTGACATCACAAGCAACATGGCAGTGACAACCGAGGAAACCTTTGGCCCTGTAGCGCCATTGTTCAAATTCAGCACAGAGGCCGAAGTCATCAAAGCGGCCAACGATACCGAATTCGGATTGGCGTCTTATTTCTATTCACGTGACATGGCCAGGTGCTGGCGGGTCGGTGAAGCGCTTGATTATGGGATGGTAGGTATAAATACCGGCCTGATCTCAACGGCAGAAGCACCGTTTGGTGGCGTCAAGATGTCAGGGCTAGGTCGTGAGGGCTCGCGCCATGGTCTGGATGATTTCACGGAGCTTAAATATCTGTGTATGGGGGGTATTGAGCCCGCCGAAGCGGAATAAGCCGAGATGGTCCTGCCCGATGCGCCACGTATTCTATGTGTCGGCGTCAATTTCCCTGATCGAAATGCCGAGTACAAAGACGGTAGTGCACAGCCACAATACATGTCGCTGTTTCCACGATTTGCTAGCGGCTTTACCGGTCATGAACGTCCATTGATTCGCCCGCCCGACAGTCGAATGCTTGACTATGAAGGCGAGGTCGCGATCGTCATCGGCAAGGGAGGACGCCGTATCGAAGCCAAAAAGGCCTATGAACATATCGCGGCGTTGACCTTAGTCAACGAACCTGGGATTACCCGATGACTACGCTGCCAGACTTCAGGCTTGAAACACATTTTTCCAAATGGGAATTCAAAGCGCGTTTTCACTTGACGGCGTCAGATGCCGAGAGTCTGCCCTTGAACGAACTACTGGCCATGGCTTCTGCACAAGAGCGCGAAGATTTCGAGAGCATGTGGCTGGGTTATACCGAAACCTACGGCGCGCCTGAACTACGCGAGACAATCGCCTCGCTTTATGCGCAACGAAACGCTGATGAGATCCTGTGTTTTGCTGGTGCAAGCGAAGGTATATTCGCAGCAAATTCAGTCATTCTGGATAAAGACAGCCACGCCATAGTAGTAACACCTAATTATCAGTCTCACGAATCAATGCCGATGGCAATTTGTAGCGCGACCGGTGTTCCACTGGATCCAGATGATAGCTGGTCGCTGGATATAGATCGAGTCGCTGCAGCTGTACAAGAAAATACCAAACTGATCACGATTAATTTTCCGCACAACCCAACAGGCGCTATCTTGTCAAGTGATCGCTACCAGGCGTTAATCGATTTAGCCCGAAAACATGGAATCTATGTACTGCATGACGAAATATTTAACGGTCTTGGTCCCTCTGGTACACAACATCTGCCACATATCGCCGACGTATACGAACGTGGGCTGTCGCTGAATGTCATGTCGAAGGCATATGGCTTGCCCGGACTGCGTATTGGCTGGATAGCTTGTGCCGATACTGTTGTTTTGTCGAAGATGGAGCGACTAAAACATTATCTGTCCATCTGCAATTCCGGACCAAGTGAAAAACTGGCAAAGATTGCCTTGAACAACCGGGACAAGCTGTTGACTCGAAACTGTTCCATCATTGATCAAAATCTTCCTAAATGGGATGCCTTCTTCGCACGCTATCCGCAGTTGTTCGACTGGTCACATCCTGATGGATCATGCATGGCTTTTCCTCAATACAAAGGCGCTGACGGCGTGGAACAGTTCTGTCGCTCACTTGTAGAGCTAAGTGGCGTACTTTTTTTACCCAGTATCATTTACCGCTCGGATTTGAATGCCACACCGCCTGATCGATTCCGACTTGGCTTCGGACGTCTCGGACTTGACGATGGGCTCGCAGCGCTTGATGCCCATATGATGAAGTACTTGTAGAAAAAACCGCTTTCTGGACAGCCCAAATATACGCCTGATCACCCGCGCCGAATTTTACTCTGATAAGGGTAAATTGTTAGTCCTTGCGCCAAGGCATACGTCTTCCCGCCAACCAAAGCGCTACTGCATCATCACTGCGCACTTCAAGCCAATGTGCGAACGCACCTTCACCAATTCTTCCGACACGGTTTTCGCCAAGCCATTGAGCCGGTATGGCACTGACCATCTTGCCGATCGTATGCCAGTCGACACCCCAACTGCGCAGCACGGAAATTGACCGACGTTGTGTCAGACAACTGCCTGCCAGTGTTCCATCTGGCAACAGAACTTTCTCACCGGTTTTTTTAACCTTCAATGGGCCCAATTGGTAGTCACCATCAGGCATGGCTGTGGCAGCAGTGGCATCGGTAACACTGTATAAATGAGGAATTGATCGTCGGGCCGCATCAAAACCCGCCTGATCAACATGTAGACCATCGGTAATGATTTCGGCATATCGCGCATAGGCCAAAGCGGCGGTTGCAGCCCCTCCGTTTCGGTGTGAGACCGGACTCATTGCATTGTAGAGATGTGTGACACCACAACCTGCTTCCAATGTGCGCTTGGCGTCGTGCCATGAACACATCGTATGACCCAACTGAGCTTTCACATGATAGCGCTGACACAGGGCAATCAGATCGCCATGAGGATCAATTTCCGGCGCATACGTGATAATTTTGATTACGCCAGAGTCGAACCACGATTCAAGCTGCTCGAGGTGCAAACTGGCGGCAAACGGTGGTTGGGCACCCAGCTTGTCCGGGCTGATAAAGGGTCCTTCCAGATGTGCTCCCAGCAATGTCGCCGATTCCGTATCGAACTCACGGATTACTTGCGCAACGCTTTTGACAAAGCGAGAGATTTCATCAAAAGGTGCCGTTACCGATGTCGCCAACATCGAACCGGTTCCATGTTGTGCATGAGTGTGCAGCATGCCGCGAATCGCCGCATCACCGCTCATGCAATCGTGACCACCACCGCCATGAACGTGCAGATCAACCGGTGCTGGCAGGAATAGTGATGCCGACTCTGGAACCTCAGCGGGTTCAAAAGACCTGACCATGATGTCGTGCTGACACACAGCGTCGACAAAACCCTCGGGTGTCCACCAATGGCCGGTTGTCTCTGTGACAGTCTTGCTCACACTAACCACCTATCGTGGAATTTCATGCGCGAATGTCCAACGATCAGGGCGAAACCAGCAATGCGAATACTCGACCGGAATGTTGTCGGCCGAGAACCCAGCCCGGATGACCAACATCAAGGCGGCTCCTTTGGATACATCCAATCGTTTTGCCAGCGATTTGTTTGCCAGTACCGGCGCGTATTGTTGTTGGACTCGCACGGGTATCGTTCCTTGTTGTTGCATGGCCAGATACAAACTTCCCTCTGGCCACGGCCAATCAGGCGCTTTTGCAGCCAGCAGAGTTGCATGTTCAAGCAGTAGAGGCTCGCCATCGCCGGTGCGAACACGTTTGACTCGGAGTACCCTGGAACCGCGCGGCACACCGAAATGCATACTCTCCTCGATATTACTCTTGCCGTGTTTACGCGTAATCAGTACCGAGCCAGGTGTCAGTCCACGAGATACGCAGTCTTCAGAAAAACTCGTGATTCGGTTCAAGGGTTGATTAAGATTCGGCACCACTTGAACGATGTAGCCAGAGCCTTGTCGAGATTCGAGCAAGGATTCATCGACCAATTCCTTGAGTGCACGTCGTACCGTGACCCTCGAGACAGAGAACTGCGCCATGAGTTCTCGCTCAGGAGGCAACACTTGTCCCGGTTTGAATTGACCACTGGCAACGCTATTGCGAACATTCTCTGCGATCTGCAGGTACATCGGCCCGCTCATATAACGCTCCGCTGTTGTGACTGACACAAAGCATAAAGCCCACTGAACGCATCCCCTCGAGGTGTCTGTACACGTTGTCGTGTCGGCGAGTTCAGGCGAGGGTGATAGACATCGGCCAGGCCACCCACAATATAGACAGGCAAGGAGTCAGGTGCCACCTGAATCAAACGCTCACATTGTGCGGCACCTTCGTTTAACAATGAATTGGCCAAGGCATCGCCTTGCTCTGCGGCAGATACGATCAGCGGCGCCAACCTCGCCAGCTCTGTCGAACGGGTTTCGGTTGACCATACCTGAATATCTGACACATTTCGGCCGATGCGGTCTTGCAACAAGTTTATAACCATGGGCACTTCGGCGCCTGCTTGACAAGTATCGTGGTGCCAGAGAAAGGCATTGACGAGCTTGAAACCTAACCACGCCCCCGAGCCTTCATCACCTACAGGAAAACCCCAACCTCCAGCCATATCGCAAGCGCCAGACTCATCAATCCAATGCAACACACTGCCGGTTCCCATGGCGAGACAAGCGCCCGGGTTTCCACCTGTCGCACCCAACAGTTGTGCATGGCCATCAGTAACCAGGATGGGAGAAAGCTCTTGTGGAACAAGGCTCAGAAATTGTTTTCGCCGATCACTCTGCAATGATCCCGCGAGGCCCATACAAATTTTCGATGGCATCCAGTTGCTGGCTTCGTCAAGTTGTTCAGCCAGTAAAGAAATGCCACGCCTGATATGCAACCAGGTTTGGTCTACACCTAACGAAAGGCTGGCGGGCCCATCTTTGGCAGTCACGAGCAAGTTGCCGTCGACATCAAAAGCACCCAGCCGACAACCGCTACCGCCGCCATCCACCACGACTATAAGATTTTCCTTGCTCACAACCTGGTTCGCATTTGCTTCGGCATTTGTATTTAATTGGTATTGTATCTTTTTTGAGAACCCGATAACATCCAAATACCAATAACGACATAATAACGAGGGGAGAGCACAGTGAAGTCATCAATGAAAACCGGGCTAATCATCTTGGGCCTTTGTCTTGGCGGCACCGCAGCTGCGGAAAAAACCGTCATTTCCATCGAGAGCTGGCGGGCGGAAGATCAGGCCATTTGGGACAACCTTATCCTGCCGGTATTTGAAGCACAGTACCCGGACATCGACGTAGAGTTCAAGCCAACAACAGCAACTGAATACAACGCAGCGTTGAACGCCAGACTCGCTGGCGGTACCGCGGGCGATATCATCACGTGCCGTCCATTTGACAATGCGCTGGCCATGTACGAAGCAGGCGGACTAGCCGATATCAGTTCGTTACAGGGCTTGGCAAATTTCTCCGACGTTGCCAAAGCCGCCTGGTCAACCGACGCTGGTGATGCAACGTTCTGTGTCCCGATGGCTTCAGTCATACACGCCTTTATGTATAACAAGGATGCGTTCGCCGAACTCAATTTGAGCGTTCCTGAAACAGAAGCCGAGTTTTATGCCGTGCTCGACAAGATCAATGAAGATGGTAGCTATATACCCATGGCGATGGGCACCAAGGATCAGTGGGAAGCGGCAACGATGGGTTATACCAACGTAGGCCCAACGTACTGGGGTGGAGAAGAAGGGCGTTTGGGTCTATTGAGCGGTGAAGCAAAGTTCACTGACGACGTGTTTGTAGAAGGCTTTCGACAAATGGCGAAATGGGCCCCGTACCTGGGCAATGGGTATCAAGCCCAAGGTTATACCGATAGCCAGAATCTGTTTACGCTTGGACGCGCAGCCATCTATCCAACCGGTTCATGGGAGATCACAGGCTTCCAGGAAAACGCCGATTTCGAATTGGGTGCATTCGCACCACCGAGCAAAGAAGCAGGTGGCAAATGCTACATCAGTGATCACACGGATATCGGCATCGGTATGAATGCGGCGACTGAAAACAAAGAGGCCGTCATGACGTTTCTGGAATGGGCAGCTTCAGCCGAATTTGCAAGCTTGTTGACGAATGCGGCTCCGGGCTTCTTCTCATTGGCGCAGCATGACATTACGGTCGAAAATACCCTGGCACAGGAATTTATCGCCATGCGAGGCACCTGCGAATCAACCATTCGCGTCGCCCACCAGATCCTGTCTCGTGGCGAACCTTCTCTGGGTAATCAGTTGTGGACATTGACAGCGAATGTCATCAACGGTACTCAGACGCCCGAAGAGGCCGCCAAAGAAGCGCAGGCCAATCTTGACGGCTGGTACAAACCTTAAGTTATTCACCTGCTCGGATATGCACGGCTCGACTACTATTTTTTCTCGTCGAGTCGTGCAGGCTTTGCTGATAAGCGTAAAGAGCAGTAATTCACGTGGCTAACACAAAAAACCACCACACTCCGCAACGGCCACATCGTACCCCCACACGCTGGTATATCCTGGTCTTCCTGGCCCCGGCAACACTGATCTATACGATCTTTGCCATCTACCCGATCTTCGAGTCATTGCGTCTGTCTCTTTATCAAGCAGGTGATAATGACGGATTGTTCGTCGGCCTTGCCAATTACGCACGCCTGGTCGGCGAGCCTTATTGGGCTGAACAATTCTGGAATGCGTTCAAGAACAATGTGTTGCTTTTTCTCTTGCACATGTTGATTCAGAACCCGATCGCTTTGGCGCTGGCTGCATTGCTCAGCGTCCCGACATTAAAAGGCGCGGCGACCTACCGAACCATTCTCTTTTTACCGACATTGCTGTCAGTGGTTGTTGTCGGCTTTATCTGGCAACTTATTCTCTCACCGCTGTGGGGCGTCACTCCCGCATTCATGAACTGGCTTGGCGTCGGTAGTTTCTTCAAGCCCTGGCTCGGACTCGAAAGCTCAGCATTGATCACCGTGACATTGATTTCAATCTGGCAGTATGTGGGAATACCGCTGATGCTGTTTTATGCAGCGCTTCTCAATGTTCCTGAAGAGACGATAGAAGCCGCTCGTATTGATGGTTTAAACGGTTGGTGGATCTTCTGGAAAGTAAAATTGCCTTTGATTCTTCCGACCTTGGGGCTGGTGGGAATCTTGACTTACATTGGCAATTTCACCGCGAGCTTCGATCTGATCTACTCGATTCAAGGGGGCCTGGCGGGCCCTGATTTTTCTACCGATGTCATGGGTACTTTCCTGTTCCGCACGTTCTTCGGATTTCAGGCACAGTTGGGCGATGTCTACATGGGCGCAACTGTCGCCTCAGCCTTGTTCTTTATTATCTTGATCGGAGTCGGGCTTTATCTGTTTGGTGTCCAACGCCGCTTGCAGAGGTATGAAAGCTGATGATACTGCGGGAACGTGTATCGAGCGTAGGCATTCACGCGGTACTGATCGCCTATTCGCTGTTAGCGCTTTTTCCGCTGGCGCTGATTATTATCAATAGTTGGAAGACAAGGAAAGCGATCTTCAAAGAACCCACCGCATTGCCACTTGGCGACTCCTTCTCGGCTGATGGCTATACAAGTGTTTTGACCAATAGTAATTTCCCACTTTATTTTGGTAACAGTTTGATAGTTACTATTGTCTCGCTTGGGCTGATACTACTTCTGGGCGCAATGGCGGCGCATGCGCTTTCAGAATATCGATTTCCGGGCGACTCGTTCATTGGTATCTATCTGATTGTCGGCATCATGGTACCGATCCGCCTCGGGACCGTGGCGCTGTTGGAATTGATTGTCAACCTAGGCCTGACAAACACACTCACCGCTTTGATTCTTGTCTATACCGCTCAGGGATTACCGATTGCAATATTTATCTTTACCGAATTTCTCCGCTCGGTATCTCGTGAGATAAAAGACAGTGCCCGAATCGACGGATTGTCCGAATATCGGATCTTTTTAGAAGTAGTCGTCCCGTTGGTCAGACCGGTAATCGCAACAGTGGCCGTCTTTTCCATGATCCCTATCTGGAACGATCTCTGGTTTCCCTTGATTCTTTCACCCGGCGAGGATACACGCACTGTCACATTAGGCGTCCAACAGTTTATCGGGCAGTACACGGTCAACTGGGGTGCAGTGCTGGCTTCCTTGTCGGTTGCCATATTGCCAGTGCTTTTCATGTATATCATTTTCTCAAAGCAACTCATCCGCGGCATCACAGCCGGTGCAGTCAAAGGGTAATCCATGGCAACCTTGACACTTAAGGGCATCAAGAAATCATTTGGAAAAGTCGACGTCATCCGCGACATGAGCCTTGATGTGAAAGATGGGGAGTTGATTGTCTTTGTCGGCCCCAGTGGTTGTGGAAAATCCACCATGCTACGAATGATCGCAGGACTGGAATCCGCGACAGAAGGCGAGATCTCAATTGGTGGGCGCCGCGTGGATCATTTGCCGCCGACTGATCGTGGAATCGCCATGGTGTTCCAGTCTTATGCTTTGTATCCGCATAAAGATGTAAGAGGCAATTTGGGATTTGCACTCAAACATGCTGGCGTTAACAAGGCCGAAATTGACAGGCGAGTCAATGCTGCCTCTGACATATTAGGCCTGTCTGAAATGATGGAACGCAAGCCGAGAGAGCTCTCGGGGGGCCAGCGGCAACGTGTCGCGATCGGTCGAGCTATTGTCCGCGAACCGGATGTTTTCCTGTTTGACGAACCCTTGTCGAATCTCGATGCCGCGCTGCGCGTTCACATGCGGGTGGAAATACTCAAACTTCATCAGCGTCTCGGCAATACCATGGTCTACGTTACACACGATCAGGTTGAAGCAATGACACTGGCGGATCGTATTGTCGTGTTTCGTGATGGTCGCGTAGAGCAGGTTGGTACGCCGCTCGAACTTTACAGAAATCCGACCAATACTTTCGTGGCTGGCTTTATCGGTTCACCTGCCATGAATTTTCTCGAAGCCAACGCTCGGGAAAACAGTATACAGTTGGGTCAATCCGAAATCTGTAAATCTGCAGCCAGCGATGGTCGCGTAAAACTGGGCATGCGCCCGGAGCATTTGATCATCCAGGCAGACGGACCGCTCGAGGGAACCGTCAGCGTATTCGAACACCTTGGGGGAGAATCGTTTGTTCACCTGACGTTGCCGGATCAACAGACTCTGGTCGCAAAACTCGATGGTGAACACAGTTTCGCACCCGGTGATAGCTGTCGCCTGGGGATCCGAGCAGATCATTGTCATGTGTTCGACCAGGCAGACAATCGGGTTGCCGCTTGATTCTTCCAGGGAGCCACGAGGTCATGATCCGCCCGAACACTGGACTTGCTGCCGAATTAGACAATTGGAGAGCGCGTCAGAGGCATGTCAGGATAGTTCGACAATAATTATCTGAATTAACGACATTTTCGCGAGATTTATATCTGAGCACCGTCGCCACCGACAGAACCCAAAAAATCACATAAAACCGGATCGATAACAGAACTACACTAAGGCGCAAACGTCATAAAGTCAATCGATGATGAAATCAGGTCGTGTTTGCCAGCATACACTGTATGCGAACGCCCACTGAATTCATCGCTAGCTAGTCCGGATTGTGTTTTGTGGGCCAAGAGGCTATGTCTACGTTCAGTGATTTCTACCATCTTGGCGCGATCGCGTATATATTTGATCAACAATAGTGATAAAACTCACGGAGTTTCATTTACACGGGGTTTCATTTAACTGACTTGCAGACGGGCGGGAAACCATCAGCGTTGACTGCTTGAAGATCTTACTACCAACATTGGCTCATTCGTGCAATTTTTTGAATACATAAAACGCAACTTTCTCAGTTCCAAGGATATGAGCTCCTTGCCCGAGCGTGTTCAACATTCCTTGCAACAGCGAGAGCGTACGAACGAGGTTGTCGTGCGTGTTATTCAGCTAACGATCGTCGTCATGTTTTCGACACTTTATTCATTAGCGACCAAAGCGGGGCAAGCGGAGGATTTCCAACCTGTACCTTATGTGCTGGCCGCTTACATTACGCTTTCCCTGATTGGACTTTTGTGGTCTATCAAGACTGCGCTACCAAGCTGGGCGGTGTACTGCTCAATATTAATTGACTTCACACTGCTCTATGCACTAATGATCAGTTTTCACTATCAGTATGATCAACCAGCATCTTTCATTTTGAAATCGCCGACCCTTCTCTATGTTTTCATTTTCATCTCATTACGGGCTTTGCGCCTTGAATGGAAATACGTAGCAGCCGCTGGCCTCACTGGCGCTGTTGGATGGATATTGGTTGTCATATACGTCACTACAATCGAGCCCGACGACACTATGATTACGCGCTCGTATATTCAATACCTGACGTCCAATTCCATTCTTATTGGTGCAGAAATTGATAAAGTTATTTCAATCCTTGCAGTGACAGGAATATTGACCCTGGTTGTAAATGGATCCAACAATCTCCTCGTAACAGCAACTACAGAAAAAACTGCTGCCAGAGAACTATCTCGCTTCTTTGACAAACGTGTTGCACATGATATCCGCTCGAGTCAAGAGGTGTTGAAGGCGGGACAGGGGGAACGCAGAAACACGGCTGTTATCAATATCGACATCAGAGGTTTTTCAGTTATCGCAGCTAAACGCGAACCCTCAGAAATCATGCGTTTACTATCCACTTATCAGGGAAGAGTCTTGCCAATTCTTCAAGAACATGGCGCCATCATCGATAAATTCATGGGCGATGGCATCATGGCAACGTTCGGTATTGATAATGATGAGGTCCCTTTTGCGCGAAAATCCATAGAAGCAGCCGAGTCAATACTGCTTGACAGTAAAAAATGGCACCATGATGAACCCCTGTTAGTAGCTGCCGGTATAACCAATATAGGGATCGGCATTGCTTATGGGACGGTCGCATTTGGAGCCGTTGGCCAAGGAGAACGCCTTGAGATGACGGTAATTGGATCGCCAGTGAACACATCCGCCAAACTGGAAAAGCATAACAAAGTGCTCAAGACAAACTGTATTGTCTCGCGTCAAACATGGGACAAAGCTATCAGCGAAGGTTATGTGGCCGACCTGGAATTCGAGTTCAGGAAAAGCCCGATTGAGGGCATCGAAGGCCCAAAAGATATCGTAATATTAAAAATTTAGCATTCAGTCTTGTTTGATGATGCTGGAAAAAAACGGCCTCGGTATACTCTACATGTTCCTTTGAGATGGAATTTACGATGACATTTTTATTGCTGCTCACGGCATTGCATGTCTCACTGTGACATATACGCAAATATCAACAGAATCGCGTATGAGGGTCACCCTGAGCACTGCGCAAAATCATCAACCCATGACTTCGTAAGCGTGTATCAAACGGTTCTGGCACTACAACCTTATTACAAAACAACGCTGCGTAGCAATCCATCTGACCAGCAAGACAGCTACAGCCTGGCCGGAGCCTTACCAGCCGGCGACGTATTCGGCACTGGAGTAATGCCGATGCAAATTCTTTATAAACTATACCGATATGTATACTTAACTTTCCCACACCGTATATAACGCGATCAGGCTGAGAAACATTGCCTGAATAAATTGCCTGTAAAAGCCGACTAGTGCTTTGCTTAACGCTGGAAAAGTCGAGCTTATGTCCAGGTTCACAACGATTGCATCAACCGTGTAAAGCGCTTTCTGATTTTTTGGAGCGACTCAATTACAGCGCAGTGATAAAACATCTTTTTTGCGTCACTGCTTGAGCCGAGTTACAGTTTCACAGTCTGATCCCACTTTTCACGGTTCATTTCGTTGGCGTTCTCCTCCAATGCGTAATTCTATATCGCGACATTACAAATATTTTTATGAACCTATTACCCAGCTGATGGAACTTATATGTAGATCATGTTTCGTAGCGCTATACGCCCATATAGAAATTAGGGATTTACCCCAATGCGAAAAATATCTCGTTCACGAGGTGCTGTAACCTTACTTTCAGTACTTGCACTTTCTGCTTGTGGAAGTAGTAGTGATGACGATGTACTCGATGAATCAATCATTCCCGATCAACCAATTGATCCTGTTGCTGGCGAGCCCGTCGCTGGTGATTGCCCATTGATAGGAAATCTCCAATCCTTGGAGCTGGCGTCAGATGAATGCCAAATTGGTGGCGTCCTAACCGAAAACGCCACGCTCACCGCAGACCGAACATGGTTTTTGGAAGGTGCATTGCAAATCGGCAGTGACACCGTCAGTGCCACACTGAATATCGAAGGCGGCACACAAATTCGTGGCGATAATCAGGACCTGGTCGATTACGTACTTGTATACCCGGGCTCCTCGCTAATTGCCAATGGCAGCGGTGCAAATCCAGTGCATTTTCTATCCGACGATGACGATGTTGACGGCAGTGGCGAGTGGGGTGGTGTGTTTTTGAGAGGATTTAACGGCCTCTCTGTTGCGGGTACGCAAGGCAGTAATCAATTGGACTATGTGGTTGTCGCGGAGGCCGGAGCTGCAGTCGAGGTTACTATCGATGAGCAAACCGTTACCTATACCGATAACCTGGTTCTCAATGGGGTCAACGACACAACCACACTGACATTTGTTCAGTCTCACAACTCTGCCAGAGACGGTTTGCGTATTACCAACGGCAACCCGAGATTATCGTGGATATTGGCGACAGGCTCAGCGCGAGACGGCATCTGGTACCGCGATTTCAATGGTTTGATAAAAGATCTCATGGTGATACACAATACCGATACTGATAGCAGCACTGGAAGAGCGGGTATTTACGCCAGTGAGACCGAAGCAGGAGACTCCAATCCCAGAATCGTCAACGCAACACTGGTCGGTCGCGACAACACCAGCGAAGGAGCGGGCCCTGGTGACAATGAATTCGGAATTCTTTTTGCCGATAACACCGACCAGATTCGAATGGCTAACGTGCTTATTGCCAATTTTCGTAATGGTTGCTACGAAGCGGATACGAATGCTGACTTAAGCCAGATCGATACCACCGTACCTGGTCCCAATTACATTGACGGAATCCACTGCGCACATGAAGCAGGTGCAAACGGTAACTTTGGTGTTGTACGCGACGGCTCGGTCGGTTTTCCTGCGGACACTGTTGCAGCTAATAACTCAAACGGTAACGGCATTGTTTATTACAATGGTGCCGGTGGTGAACTAGCTTCAGCCAATACGCCGTTTGACGCTGCATCCGGTGGCTTGAACTTTACCGGTGAACTGGTCGATAGAGCAGAGAACTTTACCGCCGGGTGGTATCTGGATAATCTGCGCGGCATAGGCAATGGCCTGGTTGCAGATGCCAATTTCTTGAATGGATTTCTCGACGGCGACACTAACCTCGATGGCGTAGTCGATACAAACGATACCAATTCTCCTTTTATTATCAATGATGATGGCGAAGGAGGATTCAATCAGGATGTTGCGGCCGATACCTTTGGATATGATATGACTCATGTCGGCGCAGTACGCGGCGGTGCGGTTACAAACACTCAGTTTGATAACTGGACTGTCGATACTGGTCCGTTTGATCCGTTTACTGTACAGCTAAATCCTGCCAACTTACCCTAACTGGATTACTTGGCTGTTTTTTTTCATTGATTTTATAGTTCATGATTTGCGCTGTTGATTTATGTGCAGGCTTTATCGCCGACTCAAGGAACGAGTCGGCTATTTGTAAAAGTGGGCACAGATGGCGATGATTTCCTCGAGGACACTCTGCCGTTTCGTCGTACATAACGTTCTGTGACTCA
>CALDSR010000038.1 GCA_937924505.1 uncultured Granulosicoccus sp.
AACTGCATATTTTTGTGACAAGCAGGTCAATACTTTATGAGCCGACAGATCAAATGACTCGCTTCAGGTTATCATCCTTAAGGTTAGCATGGGCGAGAGACATCCGGACGTCGCACGGCAACTGCCTAAATCAGGAAGGCGCCCTGCCGACCCAACATCAACATATCGGAGATTTTAATGAAAGCAACTTTACTCTCAGCCGCAGCAACGGCTGCGCTGCTCGCTACGGCGACAGCACAGGCAGCCACCCTTGCTGACGTTCAGGAACGTGGTGAACTGAACTGCGTCGTGACTACAGGCCTGGTCGGTTTCGCCGCACCAGATGCCAACGGCAAATGGGCTGGATTCGACGTCGACTTTTGCCGTGCAGTGGCTGCCGCTGTCCTTGGCGATGGCGACAAGGTCAAATTTGTTCCTTCCACAGGCAAAACTCGTTTTACCCTTTTGAATTCAGGTGAAGGCGATATCCTGTTTCGCAACACCACCGAAACCATGAGCCGTGACACTGACCTCAAGATGAACTTCCTGCCCGTGAACTACTACGATGGCCAGGGATTCATGGTACCGACAGAACTGGGGGTCACTTCTGCCAAAGAACTCGATGGCGCATCTGTCTGCATCCAGACCGGTACCACTACCGAATTGAACCTTGCTGACTACTTCCGTACCAACGGCATCTCTTACGAGCCAGTGCCAATCGAAACCAACGAAGAAGCTCGCAGCAACTACCTCGCAGGTCGTTGCGACGTCTACACCACTGACGCCTCGGGTCTTGCATCTACTCGTGCAGCATTTGAAACCCCTGATGATCACATGCTTTTGCCAGAAATCATTTCGAAAGAACCTCTTGGTGGCGCAGTTCGTCACGGTGACGACGAGTGGCTGGACATCGGCAAGTGGGTTGTCAATGCACTGATCAATGCCGAAGAAGCAGGAATCACGTCTGAAAATGTCGCCGAATTAGCCAAAGCAGCCGGTGACAACCCGAACATCAATCGCATGCTGGGCACGGAAGGCGATTTCGGCTCCATGATCGGTCTTGATAAAGATTGGGCAGTTCGCGCAATTGCAGCTGGTGGCAACTACGGCGAAATCTTTGATCGCAATATTGGTCCAAGCACACCGATCGCCCTTGAGCGTGGACTCAACGCACAATGGAGAGACGGCGGAATTCTGTACGCAGCGCCAATTCGCTAAGTACGATTCCAGCAACCATAAGGGGCACTTCGGTGCCCCTTTTTTTATTCTCACTACAAATAGCGGTACTTCCTATGAGTGCAGACGCAGCGCCACTTCAGGAACCTCAACGATCAGCCTTGATGAGGCTGTGGTACGACAAGGAGTCACGCTCGACCATCATCCAGATCATTGCAGCGGTGCTTATCCTGAGCCTGATCGGCTACATGGCAAGAAATGCGGTGGTCAATCTTGAACGTCTTGGCAAGGGCTTCAGCTTTGCCTTTCTGTTTCAGCCTGCAAGTTACGACATCAATCAACATCTGATCGAGTATTCATCTCGTTCAACGCACTTCAGAGCCATGATGGTCGGCATCATCAACACACTGTTGGTTGCTGGCGCCGGTATCGTTCTGGCAACCATTGTCGGCTTCATCCTCGGTGTTATCCGACTGTCGAAAAACTGGCTGACCAACAAGCTCGCCCATATCTATATCGAGTACATGCGCAACGTCCCGGTATTGCTGCATATACTGCTGATTCACGGCATCATCGTTCACTCTTTGCCACGACCGAAAAACGCGCTGAACATTGGCGATTCCGCCTTTTTAACGAATCGCGGCGTCTTCATGCCAAGCCCTGAATTATTGCCGGCGTTCAAGCTTGTCGCTCTACTGTTTTTTGCCGGTATTGTTTTCAGTTGGCTGTTTCGACGATGGGCACGGGCACAACAAGCCGCCACCGGCCAGCAATACCCGGTTTTTTGGGTAACACTGGCCGCCGTCATTGGTTTACCGGTAGTCGCCTATCTCGTGCTCGGTCAGCCAGTGAATTGGAATGTGCCGGAACTCAAGGGCTTCAATTTCAAAGGCGGCATGGTCATCAGACCCGAATTCATCGCACTATGGCTTGCCTTGTCACTTTATACCGCCGCTTTCATTGCTGAAATCGTGCGTGCCGGTGTTCTAGCTATCAGTCATGGCCAAACAGAAGCAAGCCTGGCGCTTGGCATCAATCGCAAGCGCACGCTGAATCTGGTTGTCATCCCGCAGGCACTCAGAGTCATCGTACCGCCCTTGTCGAGCAACTACCTGAACCTGACAAAAAACTCCTCGCTGGCCATCGCCATTGGATACATGGATGTCACCGCAACGATTGGCGGCATATCCCTGAACCAGACCGGCCGTGAGATGGAGTGCATGATTATCGTCATGGGCATTTACCTGGTCATGTCCTTACTGATCAGCATGTTCATGAATTGGTATAACAAGCGCATTGCGCTGGTGGAGCGCTAACATGCCCGACAAGCAATCGTATGAGTCAGGCCAGTATCCTGCCGGCCAGCATCCCGCCTTGCCTGCACCGTTCAGAACGGGCGGGGTGATTTTATGGATGCAAAAAAACCTGTTCGCGTCACCTGGCAGTGTTGTCGCAACCCTCATCGCATTTTATATTCTCTACCGCACCGTTCCCGGCATGCTCGAATGGGGCTTGTTTGACGCAGCTTTTACCGGGAATGACAGAAACGAATGCAGAGCACAGGGTGCAGGTGCTTGCTGGGCGTTTATCGGTGAACGCTATAACTTGTTTACCTATGGATTTTACCCCGCAGCTGAACGCTGGCGTGTCAATCTGAGTTTTCTGTTGCTGATCATTTCCTGCGTCGCGCTATTGTGGGAAAACTGCCCGTTCAGAAAACCATTGTTGTGGTTTGCCGCCGCTTTTCCTTTTGTTGCAGTTTGGCTTTTGATCGGCGGATTTGGTGGACTCAAGTTTGTTTCTACCGATCTGTTTGGCGGTTTCATGCTTACCCTGGTTATCGGTGTAACTGGCATCGCATTTTCCTTGCCGATCGGAATATTACTGGCACTTGGCAGACAATCAAAACTCCCCATCATCAAGTACTCCTGCATTTTCTTTATCGAGTTCTTTCGCGGTGTGCCACTGATTACACTGCTGTTTGTAGCATCGACCATGCTCAGCTACTTTCTTCCGCCGGGAACCACATTCAATCTGTTGCTTCGCGTGCTGATCATGGTGACCCTGTTTGCCTCTGCCTACATGGCCGAAGTCATTCGAGGAGGTCTTCAGGCCATCCCAAAAGGTCAGACAGAGGCGGCGGATGCGATGGGTCTCAAATATTGGCAATCGATGCGTCTGATCGTCTTGCCTCAGGCATTGAAGATTTCAATCCCCGCCATCGTCAATACGTTTATCGGTTTGTACAAGGATTCAGTACTGGTCATCGTTATTGGTTTACTCGACCCACTGGGCATTGGACGGGCCTCGTTAGCCGACACCAAATGGAATGGACTGACCAACGAGGTTTACTTGTTTGTTGCACTGTTCTTTTTCATCTCCTGTTTTTCGATGGCGCGTTACTCGCTCTATCTGGAAAACAAACTCCACACTGGCCACAAGCGATAAGGTCTGACTCATGGAAAATACTCAATCCAGCAATTCCACTGAACGTAGCCTCGGCGAGTCGACCATAACGATTCGCGCGATGCACAAATGGTATGGGGACTTTCATGTCCTTCGCGACATCAACCTTGAAGTCAAAAGCGGCGAGCGCATTGTCGTGTGCGGCCCGTCAGGCTCAGGCAAATCCACCATGATTCGCTGTATCAATCGACTCGAAGAACATCAGAAGGGCGATATCATTGTCAATGGAGTCGAATTGACCAATGACCTGAAACACATTGAAGCAGTTCGCCGCGAAGTCGGCATGGTGTTCCAGCACTTCAACCTGTTTCCTCACCTGACCGTGCTTGAAAACTGCACACTTGCGCCAATTTGGGTACGCAAGCAACCCAAGGCTGACGCTGAGGAAATTGCCATGAAATATCTGGAGCGTGTAAAGATCCCTGAACAGGCCAGCAAATTCCCCGGACAACTCTCTGGCGGACAACAACAGCGTGTTGCCATCGCGCGATCGCTCTGCATGAGTCCGAAAGTCATGCTGTTTGATGAACCAACCTCAGCACTTGACCCCGAGATGATCAAGGAAGTGCTCGATGTCATGATCGAGCTGGCCGAAGAAGGTATGACGATGATCTGCGTAACTCACGAAATGGGGTTTGCAAAGACCGTGGCGGACCGCGTTATCTTCATGGATGAGGGACAAATTGTTGAAGAGAATATACCGACAGAGTTTTTCAACAATCCGCAATCCGATCGCACGAAGATGTTCCTTAGCCAGATTCTGCAGCACTAGACTCGGTATTGACGACGCCAGGCAACAACATCCCTCTTGATCAGTGAACTGGCGGCGCTCGGCGCAGCTCTATGCTGGGCAATCGGCAGTCTTTTCGCCGTAGGTGCCGCCAAAGAACTTGGCGGTTTTGCGTTTACGCGCATTCGTGTGGCGATGGTGTTTGTCATCATGCTCGCCTTCATAGCGGTGCGCGGTGCAGGAGAACCAATACTCGCCAGCGACTGGCCGCAACTGATCATCTCAGGCGTCATCGGCATTTTTATCGGCGACACGGCGCTGTTTGTTACCTTGAGTCGACTCGGCCCAAGACGTACCGGAATATTGTTCGCCTGCAATGCACCGTTTACCGTCATTCTCACCTGGCTGATACTGGATGAGCATATGAATCTGCCGGCCATCGCCGGGTGTGTGCTGGTGGCGGCAGGTGTCGTGATCGCCATCGTTTATGGCAAACGACGTGATCAGGTACATGTCTGGGAGTCGGTGCGCGGTCGCTTGTCGATCGGTATCCTTATCGGTCTGCTGGCAGCTCTGGGTCAAGCGGTCAGCTCATTGTTACTTGCCCCTACCCTGGCACACGGCGCCGATCCGGTTACGGTGACGACCATACGCATTGGTGTCGCACTTGTCGCGCTCTATGCCCTCCGGTTTATCGTGCCGGACATTTCTCGAGCGCAAACGGCAATGACGGCAGTTTTGTTCACACGTACGCTAATCAGTGGCTTGCTTGGTATGGCGATCGGCATGTCGCTCTTGTTGTTCGCTTTCGCGCACGGCGCCATGGGCATCAGCGCAGCCCTGTCCTCGACAACCCCGGTAATGCTGATTCCGATCATATGGGTGTTATCAGGTGAACGCCCGGCAGCTGGCGCATGGGCAGGTGCTGTCCTCGCGGTTAGCGGAACCATATTGATCGTGTTGCGCAACTCCGTCTAGAAAGTCGGCATATTCCTGACCGCCTCACGCAGCAAAGAACGCAATGTCAGTCTGAGGCTGGGTGGCGCGGGATTGGCTGGCAGTTTTGCCCCATTGACCATCGTATTAGCCAACGCCGCAGCCAGACTGCCGCTGAAGCTACTGCCAAAATAATGCACATATGCCGTACTGGTTTCGGGCTCCACTGCGTAAACCCGTTCCCATAATTTACGTCCTGTTTGCAAGTCGAACATCACCACCGACATCCGTGAACTGCGACGGGTCGCGAGCACGATTCGTTCGCGATCCTTCATCACCCCATTCTGACGATTGGCGACAGATTCGCTTCTCGGCGGCAACCCCTGTACCGCATCCGATTCAAGTCGCGCAATGACTGCGCGACGAGCGCCGACACCGGCTGCCATCACCACCTGAAGGTCGGTCGGCAGGAATTCCGCACGCTCGGCAAACCGTGCGTTGATAGCCGCGAGTCGTTCCGCGCCTATCTTGCGCTGAACTTGCTCATGCGGAATCACACTGAACCCGGCGCGCTCCTCAAGCAATTCACCAAAATCGCGACCCATCGCTGCACGGTTGACCCCTGATTCAACCCCCGGTCGTTCAGTGAAGCCGAGGACCGCAACACCCACGTCATCGGTCCGAACACTCTGACCCGTGCCGGCACAGCCGACGAGAATCAGCAGCATCCCGATCGTTGTCGGATAGCAAAACTTTCTCACATTTGATATCGCACTGAGCATGGCTAGAGGACCGAACGTTTTCGCAGCTGACAGGTCGGTAGACCTGAAGACAACGTAGTATAGAAGACCCTGAAACCTGCATTCTCCGCCGAATTACCGGCACAATATAGTATCTATTGGCAGGAAAACAGCTCTTTCGCTTTATACTACCCGTTGAATCGAGGAGAACTATTAAATGAGCGATAAAGCCGTAACCGTCAAGACCGCCGAGGGAAAAGAAGCCTCACTGCCGAAAATCAGCCCGACTCATGGCCCGGATGTCGTGGACGTGCGAAGCCTTTACAAGGAAACTGGTCTGTTTACCTACGACCCGGGTTTCGCCACGACAGCCAGTTGCAAGAGCGCTATCACTTTCATCGACGGAGACGAAGGCATCCTGCTTTATCGTGGCTACCCGATCGAACAACTCGCCGAGCACAGTAACTACCTCGAAGTCTGCTACCTGCTGATGTACGGAGATCTACCCACACCCGCGCAAGCCGAGAATTTCAACAACATCATCAGAAATCACACGATGGTGCACGAAAACATACGCGACTTCATTGATGGTTTTCGTTACGACGCGCACCCGATGGCAATGCTGGTCGGAACGGTTGGCGCAATGTCATCGTTCTATCACGATTCCCTCGATATCACCAACCCGGAACATCGTGAAATTTCAGCGCAACGCTTGATCGCCAAGTTGCCGACTATCGCGTCCTATTGTTATAACCATTCGAATGGCCGGCCATTCATGTACCCGGATAACACGCTCAGTTATGTCGAGAACTTCACTCGCTTGATGTTCGCTGTTCCGGCGGAAAACTTCGAACCCAATCCTGTCGCTGTCAAAGCACTTGAGCTGATCATGATCCTGCATGCAGATCATGAACAGAACGCCAGTACGTCAACCGTACGACTCGCCGGTAGTTCTGGCGCTAATCCGTTTGCCTCGATTGCCGCAGGCGTTGCTTGCCTCTGGGGCCCCGCCCACGGTGGCGCAAACGAAGCGGTCATCAACATGCTGGACGCCATTCTCTATTCCGGTGAAACCATCGAACAAACCATCGCCCGCGCCAAAGACAAGAACGATCCGTTCCGCCTGATGGGTTTTGGACATCGTGTTTACAAGAACTTTGATCCACGGGCCAAATTAATCCAGAAGATGTGTCATGACCTGCTTAAGGAACTTGGCGGTGATCAGCCATTGTTCGAACTGGCGATGGAGCTTGAGAAAGCAACCTTGGCGGATCAGTACTTTGTGGAACGCCGACTCTATCCAAATGTTGATTTTTACTCAGGCATCATTCTTCGCGCTCTGGATATACCGATGAACATGTTTACCGTCATGTTTGCCATGTCACGCACCGTTGGCTGGATCTCGCACTGGATGGAAATGCACGAAGATGCAGAATTTCGCATCGGTCGACCACGTCAGATCTACACTGGCGCGGCGACACGTGACTATCCCGCAAAATCCTGATAAATCTGACACCGCGCTGACGTGAATTCGATAACTGCCTCTGCGTTCACGTCAGCGCTGTCACAAGCGGCTAACGGCGTATCCGTCGTCACTACCAGCGACGGCAAGCAACGCGCCGGACTTACCGTCAGTTCAATGTGTTCGGTGTGCGCCGAACCGGCTCTTGTTCTGGTATGCGTCAATGCAGACAATGAATTTTGTATGCAGGCAAATGCGAACAAGCATTTCGCCATCAATATCCTCAACAGCGAACAACAAAACCTTGGCATGGTTTTCGCCGGCCTTACCGGGGACGAGAATGCGGATCGCTTCCAGACCGGAATCTGGAGTAACTTGACGACAGGTTCTCCAATCCTCAAAGACGCCTTGGTCGCACTCGATTGTCGCCTTGAGTCATCAACCCTGAAAGGCACACACAATATCTACTTTGGTCAGGTTGTCGATGTCAGGACCACCGGCGGTGAACCACTGCTTTACACGGATCGATCGTTTGCAACGGCCTTGCGTATCCCGTGACGATACTGTACTACTGCGCTGGCGACGATCAAGGTCGCCAGCTGGCGGCGCTGCGTGAAGCCTTGCCCGACTCGATTATTCATCCCTACCCATATGATGGCGACAAATCGCTGATAAAAGATGCCATCGTCTGGCAACCCCCAGAAGATTTCTTCGATGGTCTTGTGTCGTTGCGTTGCGTTTATTCACTCGCTGCGGGTGTTGAATCACTCCTGAACCACCCGCGGCTATCGACAGACGTTCCTATCGTTCGATTACATGATGCCGGCATGGGTGTAAAAATGGAAGAGTACGTTTTGTATGGTGTTCTGCATGCCCATCGTCAGTTCCCTGCACTCCTGCAAGCACAGCGAGACAAACGATGGGCGCGTGAAACTCGCACGCCAAAGGCCAAACGAGTGCACGTCGGAATACTCGGCGCAGGCGCCTTGGGCGGGCAGGTGGCATCACGGCTTTTCCATAACGGCTACACTGTGAGCTGCTGGAGCCGCAATCCGCGGAAGCTACCTGAAGGCATCAACTCAATCGCCGGCCACGACAACCTCACCGCCTTCCTGAAACCCTTGTCGGTATTGGTGTGCCTGTTACCGTTGACACCAGATACAAAGGGCATTCTGAATGCCGCTCTTTTCGAGAAATTGCCCGATGGCACCTATCTGATCAATCCCGGGCGCGGCGCTCATCTGGTCGAAGCAGATTTACTGGCGGCGCTCGATAGTGGCAAAGTCAGTGGCGCCTTGCTCGACGTATTTTGCGAAGAGCCTTTGCCTTCGAACCATCCGTTCTGGCAACACGAAAATATCATCATCACACCCCATCTTGCTGCACCAACACCGATTCGCGAATCCACCCAGCAAATAGCGGACAGCATGAGCATGATGCGCAACGGTAAAGAGCCGCTTGGGCTGATAGACCGCGATCGCGGCTACTGACAAAGGGCGATGTTCCGCGAAAAAAGCGCTCAGGCGGAAGGCGTAAGGCTGGCAATAGTGCGAATAATAATCTGACGCACCAGCTCATCGCGTAGCTCGACGCGCAGTATTCTTGCTTCGTTTTCCTTGCCGAGTATGCCCGTTTCGTCAAACGTATACTCTCGACGCACTTCGATGCGATTGGCGACCTGGTCGGAATCGTAGACCGGGGGTTGACCATCGATTGACTCTGCGACCTGCAAATCAACCGCGTGAATAAGTTCCAGTTCGCTGATACGACCTGTGCTCTGTACCGATACCACACGCTCTTTTTCCTCCTCCCCAGTCACGCGCAAGAGTATTTCTGCTTCATCACGATTGGCAGCAAGCGTAAATGCCCGGTTACGTAAGGCGTCGCGTAAATCAGAGCTGATGGTGAGGTCACGAGAGGTATCGACGAAGATGCTACCGAGGTCGGTCAGCTCCGTGACACTACCACGGGGATGAAAGCCGCAGCCATTCACTGCGGCTATCCAGATCAGCAAACACAGGCCACGGCTCAGGCCAAACCAATGACTCGCTATCATTGCCTTAGCTTTTACCAAAACACTTTCCTAAAACAGCACACATTAGTTATTCAGTAGTCGCGGCCTTGGCAAAATTCGCTAGTGCGCCACTGATCTTTTCGAAAACTTCATCGCAACCTTCGGTCGCATGTCGAGATTTCAGGAAAGCCGGATCGTTGTACCCGAGATAAACCTGGCCATCTTCGTCTTGCCAGGCAAGCATTTTTTGTGGAAGGTCAATGGCGATGCTTTGCGAACACTGCATCAGCGGTGTACCGATTTTGGGGTTGCCAAACATCAAAAGTTCGGTCGGTCTCAGTTCGAGATCCGACGCAGCAGCGCCAGCGGCATGATCGACACGACCAAATATGTTCATGCCCTTGGACTCAAGCACCGTCGACAGTTTATCGAGCGTCACCGCAACGCTGTGCGGACTTTTTACAACGACCAGGCCATCGGTAGCGTGAACCATTGTGGTGAGGCCAAGACCCGCCAAAATGGCAGCAGAACGTGAAACAATCTTATTCATGTTGAAATTTCCCATATTACGCCACTGCTAGTGTACTCGTTCCCCCGCGAAAGTTGGGCAAACGCTACACTCCTGTCATGCATCGCCTGGTACTCAACCGTGATATCTATACGAGCTTCGTTCAAACCGAGTTGCCGCAGGCGCGCCAATTCCTGTGGATCGTCACCGCTGACATCAAGGACTTGCATGTCGACGTGAACGGCCATTTCGAGCCACTACTCGCTGTACTGGCCGATCTGGTCGAGCGCAATGTGGCGGTCAGACTTATTCATGCCAAGGAGCCTGGTCCGCGCTTTCGCGAAGAATTTGATACCTTCGATACCTTGATCAACAACGAGTTGTTCGAACGAATACTGTGCCCGCGTGTTCATACCAAAGCAATTGTCATCGATGGCAGACTGGCCTTTGTCGGCTCAGCGAATCTGACCGGCGCGGGTATGGGCGCCAAGCACGAAGACAAACGCAATTTCGAAGCGGGTTTTGTTTTTGACGACAAAAAGGATCTTGATGATTTGATGGGCTGGATCGATACGCTTTACCTGGGTGAATATTGCAAGCGTTGTAAACGCCGAGAGTTCTGCCCTGATCCGATCATTGATCGACAGCCTTGACCCCCGTGACCAGACAGTTGGCCAGACAGTGATGACTGAATCAATAAAAATACCCGCAGCCGAAGACGTCATCCGCGAAGCTCTGCAATCACTGGAAATTACGACTGAGCACTCAGCCGAAGCCATGGCAGAAGCGGAGCACTGGTTGGCGAATCCCGGACATGACGATCCAAGGCTTGACGATCTGACTGAATTGGCATTCGTCACAATCGACAATCCGGATTCGCGTGACCTTGACCAGGCTTTGTACATTGAAGAAACTGCTGACGGCTATCGGGTACGCTACGCACTCGCAGATGCCGCCTACTATGTACGCTCAGGTTCTGCCTTGTTCGACGAAGCTCTGCAACGAGGGGCAACTTTTTATACGCCGCTACTGGCTGCCCCGATGCTGCCAAGCAGTCTGTCAGAAAATCTTGTCTCCCTGAACCCCGAGGTACATCGTCGCGCATTGGTTTTTGACATAAGTCTGAATCGCAACGCGAGTTTGCAGCAAACGCGTGTCGTCCGCGCTTTGATCCGTTCACAGGCGAAGCTTAGTTACGGCGGAGTTCAAGACTGGCTCGACAAGCATTGCAGTTTCCAGGCGCTCAACTCGGAGCGGGCTTTGATGAACTGCGAGCACCACGAGGTGGATCTACCCTCTCGGATCGATTCGCAATCCGATACTCTCGCGGCTGACATTCCGTACGGACATTCATTGAGATTGCTGCAGGTGCTTGGCGAAAAACTCATCAGCATCAGCGCCGAGCGGGGTGTTGTTCCTTTCGATCGCAGCGAAACAGCCATAAGTGTTGATACAGGCAGTGACCAATTTCGTGCCGAACGTCGCCATCGGTACATGACAGAACAATACAACGAACAGATCAGTCTTTTGTGCAATATGCAGGGCGCGGAACTACTGATGGCCTTGCAAGGGCATTCCGATGCATTGCAAGCAGTCTATCGTGTTCATGAAGCGCCATTGTCCAAGAACAACAAAAGACTAAGGCAAACGCTTGATGCACTCGTTGAGACACAACAACTTGATGATCGCTGGCAGTGGCAGAAAAACACATCTCTCGCCGAGTACGTGCGTAGTTTGCCAAATGACAGCGCTGACTATCGACTTAAAGCCGCCATCCAGCGCCTGATCATGCAAGCGCAAAGGGCATCGGTGTTTCAGCCGGAGCCTGATATTCATCACGCCTTAAAGGCCGCTGCGTACGCACGTTTCTCGTCACCGATGCGTGAAATCGTCGGCATATTTACACACAAGGAATTGCTTGAAGCGCTGGCAATGAACTCATCCGAACCGTCATCCGACGATGAAACACTGCGAACGCAAGTGATTAACGCAGCCAATCGAGCCAGACAGACCCAGCGTAAACTCGACAAACAAATTGAATTCGCCGTCATTCAAAGTGTTCTCGGTTCGGATCTCGGTAGCGAAAACAAGAAAACCTATACTGCTACCATTGTTGGTCTACGCAAAGACAGACTGTATGCTGCCATCGACGGACTTGCACTGGATTTCAAAGTTTATAAGGACGACCTCGACGAACAGTTTTCTACCCGCTACGAGATCAAGCAAACACAGGCAACTCCTGCGGACACAGAAAAACCTAGCTGGTTACTTGGACAAGGTGTGCACTTGAGCGCCCGGAAATACGACCCGGAGCGAAAGCGATTTCTATTTACGATCAGCGCTGAAAAACTCTCGATCGAATAGTTACCGCCAATATTTGTGCTGCGGTCTCGAACAAAATGACTCAGCGTGTCTCGATTTTAAGCATCGTCAATGACATTCTATCCGCCTTTAGCAAAGCCAAGCCCGTCAAGGTCACAAAAACCCAGGCAGGTACATGATAGTAAATAGCCACGCTCAAGGCAGTACTGGCGTCAACACCCACCGTGCCAAGGCCAAGCACAAAGCAATATTCCATCGTGCCAAAAAATCCAGGGCTGGTTGGCAAGGTCAGACCCGCAACCAGCACCCCAAGAACCAGCATTGACACTAGAAACGCCGAATCAATACTGAAAGCGACCAGTGCAAAGTAAATACAAGCAACCATCAAAAGCCACTGAGCCAATGAATTAGCCGCGACACCGATAAAAAGA
>CALDSR010000039.1 GCA_937924505.1 uncultured Granulosicoccus sp.
AAAAAGACGGTCCACGTACATTCCAGTGGCACAGATGGGTTTGGCCAATCAAAGCGTAGGTGTCTGCGACGACCAGTCGCAATGCGTCGATAATCGGTTCGTTCATTGCTGTGTCCTCGAAAATTTGCTGATTAGAAAGTACGCGGATTATAAAGTTTGCCGGTTAGTGAAGTTTATCGCCGGATAGCAAAAAAGTCTCTGGTTTTCAGACCTTGCGGTAAGCTACCTTGCGTAGCTTGGTTTGATTTTCAAATTTGCATCGACGTTCGGCGCGCAAGTCACCTCTCATAGACAAGGCAAGAGATATGGACAAAGCAAGAAATATGGACAGGGCTGGAGACATGAAAAATGATCATGATTCTGCCCGGGAAATACAAGATTGAATCCAGGTTGATAGTTTCAATTTTTATGTTCTCGTCACCGTTTCGTGAAGAATTCTAACGGTACGATCACTGCGTAAAAATGTGGGCATGGAAAATACGGGTTTTGCGTAATCGGAGATGCCATCGATAGTTTGGAGGCCATTGTTCAAATTACGTAAAATTCCTGTACAGCATTGCCTGGTGACCACCTTGACGCGAGATCTGTTTTTCTGAAATAATGATGTTCATGGGGTAGCGAACACCTCGTGAGGCGCCAGCCACAGTATCGCATCCAACAGGCTTTACTTGAAGAGGATGCTTCCCATCATGGCTTCGCCCGTTCAAATTACTGTCCGACAATTATCCCGCCTGATCGGCACGCCGAGCGCACCCGTGTTACTTGATGTGCGTGTCGACGATGATATCGCAGAGGACCCGACCGGGCTTCCCGCTGCGATTATTTGTTCACATGACATGGTTGGTGAGCTTGCACCTTCTTTGTCAAATCAAAGGGTGGTTGTCTACTGTCAGAAAGGTTTGAAGTTGAGTGAAGGTGCAGCGGCCTTGCTTCGTTGTACCGGTATTCATGCGGAAGTGTTGGAAGGCGGGCATTTCAAGTGGCGCGATGCCGGACTGCCGTTGGTTCCTCATGATCGTGTACCCGTGCACAAAGAACGTGGAAATAGTTTGTGGGTGACGCGGATTCGACCAAAGATCGACCGCATTGCCTGTCCTTGGTTGATTCGACGGTTTGTTGATCCGCATGCGCAGTTCATGTTTGTTACCGCTTCCGCGGTCGAGGCAGTTGCTGAGAAATTCAACGCAACACCGTTTGACGTCGAGGATGTGTTCTGGAGTCATCGTGGTGAATTTTGTACCTTCGATACGATGCTTGACGAGTTTTGTTTAACGAGTGAGCCGTTGAATCGGCTTGCCACAATTGTTCGTGCGGCAGATACGAATCGTCATGAGTTGGCACCAGAGGCAGCAGGATTGTTGGCTGCGTCGTTAGGTTTGTCACGTATGTACTCGGATGATCTTGAACAACTGGATGCGGGAATGCTGCTCTACGACGCGCTATATCGCTGGTGTCGGGATGCGACTGATGAAGGACATGACTGGCCGATGACATCCCGGCGGACATGATCCATGAACAAACAAGTACGTTTTATTGAAGCGTTTTCTGTCTGGCTGAAGATTGGCTGTTTGTCTTTCGGTGGGCCGGCGGCACAGATTGCGTTGATGCATCGCATTATTGTCAACGAAAAGCGCTGGCTTGATGAACAACAGTATTTGAACGCATTGAGCTTCTGTATGTTGTTGCCTGGGCCGGAGGCCATGCAAATCGCAACCTATGCGGGTTGGCGTTTGCATGGCGTACGCGGTGGCTTGACCGCAGGCTTGTTGTTTGTGATGCCAGGTGCCTTGCTGGTGTTGGCTTTAGCAGCGTTGTACGCAGCGGTCGGCGATGTGGACTTAGTGAACACATTGTTTTTGGGTATCAAAGCAGCGGTAATCGTTATTGTCATCGAAGCCTTGCTGAGAGTGTCGCGCCGGGCCCTGGGTAACCCGGTCCAATGGCTCATTGCAGCATTGTCGTTTATGGGTATTTTTTTCCTTGATCTGTCTTATCCACTGATTGTTGCGGCTGCTGGCTTGCTCGGATTCTGGCGCAGTCAAAAGCCTTCAATCGCGACGAGTGATGAATCGATAACACCCAATACATCGATGTCACTATCGACGTTGAGGACAGTTGCATTCTGGCTTTTGCTTTGGGTAGCGCCTTTTTTACTTCTCGGTATTGTTGGCAATCAGGGGTTCCTGATTGAGGTCGGTGCGTTTTTCTCTCGTCTGGCGGTTGTGACCTTTGGTGGTGCCTATGCGGTTCTCGCGTACCTTGCGCAAGATGTCGTCACGGGGTATGCCTGGTTAAGCGCTGGCGAAATGGTCGATGCGCTTGGGCTGGCCGAGACTACGCCGGGTCCTTTGATTCTGGTGACTGAGTTTGTTGCTTACCTGGCGGGCTTCCGACAAGGTGGTGTTGCGCTTGGTCTGCTCGCCGCTGGGTTGACGCTATGGGTAACGTTTGTACCGTGTTTTTTATGGATATTTGCAGGCGCACCTTATATCGATTGGATAGGTGCACAGCCACGTCTGAGAGGCGCCTTGTCCGCAATTACTGCCGCAGTGGTCGGTGTCATTTTAAATTTGTCAGTCTGGTTTGCCTTGCATGTGTGGTTTGGGACGGTTGTTCTCAAAGAACTTGCCCTGTTAAAGCTATGGGTGCCTGATTGGGCAAGCGTTGATCATCGTGTTGTATTGCTAACCGGGCTTTGCGCAATCGCGGTATTCATTTTCCATTGGGGAGTAGTCAGAGTGCTGATGATGTCAGCACTCCTGGGCTATGTTTTGACAGTCTGGCTATGATTCTTTGTTTCAGCAGTCAAGGGTATTAAGCCGTTCCCAATCGCTCAGGTGGTGAGCGTAGCTGTTCCATTCCTTGAGTTTCAGTTTGTCGTAGGCATTTGACATCTCAGAGCCTAATGCATCCCTGATGACCTTGTTCTTTTCGAACAGGCGTAAGGCATCAAGCAGGTTCAAGGGGAGTTTCTTGGCGCCTTTAGCCTTGTGTGATTCTGTGTACATGTCGATGTCAAGGCGTTTACCGGGGTCGAGCTTGTTTTCCAGCCCATCAAGACCTGCGGCGAGAATGACGGCTTGCAGGAGATAGGGGTTGGCAGCGCCGTCGGCCAAACGGAATTCGATACGCCCAGCATCAGGGATTCGAATCATGTGGGTGCGATTGTTGCCCCCGTAGGTAATCGAACTGGGTGACCAGGTAGCACCTGAAAGGGTCGGCGGTGCATTGATGCGTTTGTAGGAGTTGACCGTAGGATTGGTGATGGCGACCATGGCTTCACCATGTTTGATCAGTCCACCGATGAAGTGGTAAGCCTCAGACGCCAAACCAAGTTCGCCCTTGCTGTCGTCGAAATGGTTGTCGAGACCTTTCTTGTCCCAGACCGATATGTGTACATGACAACCGTTGCCCGTCAGATTGGAGAAAGGCTTGGGCATGAAGGTGGCTCGCAGTCCATGCTTTTCAGCAATTTCCTTGACCATGAATTTGAAGAAACTGTGTTGATCGGCGGTCGTCAAGGCATCGTTGAAATCCCAGTTTATTTCAAATTGTCCATTAGCATCTTCGTGATCATTTTGATATGGCCCCCAGCCCAGAGCAGTCATGGTGGTACAGATTTCACTGATCACATCATAACGACGCATGATCGCTGATTGGTCATAGCAAGGTTTTTCCTGCGTATCACGTTCATCGGATATGTCAGTACCATCTGCCGAGATCAGGTGGAATTCAGGCTCAACGCCTGACTTCATCAAGTAATCTTTCGCAATGGACTCTTCCATCAATCGTTTCAAGACCACACGGGGTGCTTGAGCGACAGGTTCGCCATTCATCCACGGATCACCGGCAACCCAGGCGACTTCAGGTTTCCAGGGGAGCTGGATTGCGGACTTGGGATCAGGCATGACCAGCATGTCCGGGTGCGCAGGTGTCATGTCCAGCCAGGTGGCGAAGCCTGCAAAGCCTGCTCCGGATTTTTGCATGCCGGAGACCGCTTCACTCGGCACCAGTTTGGCGCGTTGAATACCGAATAGATCAGTGAAGTTGAACAGGAAAAATTTAACGCCTTTGTCTTTGGCGAATTTTGCAAGGCTGACTGCCATGATGCTGGACTCCTGTATTTGTTGAATTCTATAGAGGTGTTTGACCTGGTACCCAGTTGGTCCCGGACAAGGGGACACCGGCCATGGCAGCTGACTCGACTGTCAGTGCGACCAGATCATCGGGCTCAAGATTATGTACATGGTTCTTGCCGCAGGCACGCGCAATGGTTTGGGCTTCCAGGGTCATCACTTTGAGGTAATTGGCCAGACGCCTGCCTGCTTGTTCCGGGTCAAGCCGCTGTGCAAGTTCTGGTATCTGTGTGGTGATGCCGGCAGGATCTTGCCCTTCATGCCAGTCGTCATAAGCGCCTGCTGTCGTTCCGAGTGCTTGATACTCGGATTCCCAGCGTGGGTCGTTGTCTCCCAGTGCGACTAATGCAGCTGTCCCGATCGATACCGCATCAGCGCCGAGCGCAAGTGCTTTCGCCACATCGGCGCCGTTTCTGATGCCGCCCGAGACGACCAGCTGCACTTTGCGGTGCATGTCGAGATCCAGCAAGGCTTGTACGGCAGGTCTGATGCAGGCAAGCGTCGGTTGTCCGACGTGTTCGATAAAGACTTCCTGCGTGGCAGCGGTTCCACCTTGCATGCCGTCAACCACAACCACGTCAGCGCCCGCTTTTACGGCGAGGGCGGTGTCGTAGTAGGGTCTTGCGCCACCCACCTTTATATAGATCGGTTTTTCCCAGTTGGTGATTTCCCGGAGTTCAAGGATTTTTATCTCCAGATCGTCCGGGCCTGTCCAGTCAGGATGTCGGCAGGCGGAGCGTTGGTCGATGCCCTTGGGCAATGAACGCATTTGGGCAACACGATCGTTGATTTTCTGACCCAGCAACATTCCACCGCCACCCGGTTTTGCACCTTGCCCAACAACAATTTCAATCGCGTCGGCTTTGCGTAGATCGTCCGGATTCATACCGTAGCGAGATGGGAGGTACTGGTAAACAAGCTGTTCTGAGTGTCCTCGCTCTTCCGGGGTCATGCCACCGTCGCCAGTGGTTGTTGATGTGCCCGCGATGTTGGCGCCGCGTCCGAGTGCTTCCTTGGCCTGTCCGGAAAGTGAGCCGAAGCTCATGCCCGCGATGGTTATCGGTATCTTGAGTCTTATCGGTTTGCTTGCATGCAAGTTACCGAGAATGACATCAGTGCCGCAGCGTTCGCGATAGCCCTCCAGTGGATAACGCGACATGGAAGCGCCAAGGAATAACAGATCATCGAAATGTGGCAAGTGACGTTTTGCACCGCCACCGCGGATATCATAGATACCGGTAGCAGCTGCACGTCGGATTTCAGAGAGCGTGTATTCGTCAAAGGTTGCCGAGTGACGCGGTGTGGTACGTGGTGTGTCTTGCATGGAAGTGTTATCGCCTGAAGCTTAGTACGCGTCTGCGTTGTCGATATCAAAGTGGTAGAGCTTGCGCGCTGACCCGTAGCGTTTGAAATCAGTGCTGGGATGGTTCAGTCCAGCTGCATCGAGTAGCTCCTGTAATGATGCGTGATGTTTTTCTTTCATCGGTTTCTCAATGCAGTCAGCCCCCAGGCTCTCTACATTGCCGCGTACATAGAGTTCGGCTTCATAGATTGAATCTCCCAATGCCTCGCCGGCGTCACCACAAATGACAAGACGCCCGGTTTGCGCCATGAATGCAGACATATGACCCACTGAACCGCCAACGACGATGTCAATACCTTTCATTGAAATGCCGCAGCGAGATGAAGCATCACCTTCGATCACCAGGAGTCCGCCACGTCCGGTCGCGCCCGCAGCCTGACTGGCGTTTCCGCTGACTCGAATGGAGCCCGACATCATGTTTTCACCCAGTCCGACGCCAGCATGACCATTGACAGTAATGGCAGCTTTTTTATTCATGCCACCGCAGTAGAATCCGACGTGACCATTGATGGTGACATCCAGTGGTGAATCCAGACCGCAGGCGATGGCGTGTTGTCCTTGTGGGTTGTTGATTTGCCATTCACGTTCGTTGCTTGTGTCAGGCACGGCTTGCAGGGTTTTATTGATGTGCCGTAAACCATCGTTGGCAAAGTCAAGTGATCTCATTAATGCAATTGCTCCGATGAATCGCCCCAGCTGTAGATGGTTGCAGGTTCGGGTTCCCAGATTTTTGCCTTTTCGGCCTGTGGCAAGGTGGCAATCGCACGGTATTCGGTAGCCATGGCAACCCAATCGTCAGTTTCGGCAAGCACGGCATGCTTGCAAGCGATAGGGTCCCGCAACACAGCGAAGCCATTGGCCGTGCCAATACAAAACGTATAGAAACCATCGAGATCCGCAAGCGCACCGCTGAGCGCTTCATGCAAACTGGCCCCCTGTCGAAGTTTCCAGGTCATATAGGCGGCGGCGACTTCGCTGTCGTTGTCGGTTTGAAATTCCAGACCAGCTTTCTCGAGCGTTGCTCGCAGACGATTGTGATTGGACAAGCTGCCATTGTGCACAAGACAGAGATCATCTCCCGTGGCAAACGGATGTGATCCGGCAGTGGTGACCGCGCTTTCCGTGGCCATTCGCGTGTGGCCAATCATATGGCTGCCGCTGGCGTCATCCAACTGGAATCGATCATAGACGGAATCGGGTCGTCCCACTTCCTTGAATATCTCCAGGAGTTGCCCGGAACCGACCAGGCGCACGGTGTTGGCGTGTTCTTTCAAACAGGAACGTACAGCGCTTTCTTCTGCGTTGGTGATCAGCAGGGCGTGAGTATCGTTTTGTTCAATGCTTGCTTCACAGGCAAGTGTGGAGGCAAGAAGCTTTGTCATAGCCTGCCAATCGAACGCAATGTCGTCGTGTGCCAAGGAGTATTTGGTAAACCCGTCAGCCGCGGGATAGCGGTACAACGCGACACCGGCAGAGTCCGGACCACGACTTTGCATCTCTGACAGCATGGGTCTGAACAGGCTGCCAAGTTCTGGCCGCAAGTCCGGGTTTTTCAAAAAAAGCCCAACGATTCCGCACATGAGTGTAACTTTTTGATGTTGCTCGGGACAGGTGGACGCTATCACGCTATTCCCGTGGGTTCAATGGGTGGCCTTACCGGTACAATATCGGCACACTTATGGAGTTGGAGAAATGCATGGCGGTTGCTTGGGGAATCATCGGGCCCGGAAATATAGCCGCCGCTTTCGCCGGTGGGCTCAAGGATGCGCCGGGTTCGAGCTTGCTTGCAATCGCCAGCAGAAATGAAGCCCGCCTTGCGTCGTTCGGCGATGCGCATGGTATTGCCGCAGAAAAGCGCTACAACAGTTATGCAGAATTGGTCGCCGATGAGGCGGTCGATGCCATCTACATCGCCACACCGCATCCGTGGCATCTGGAACATAGTGTGCTGGCGTTGCGAGCAGGAAAACATGTCTTGTGTGAAAAGCCTGCGGGCATGTTTGCCCAAGAGGTGGTTACCATCACCGAGATTGCGAAACAGGAAAATCGCTTCTTTATGGAAGCCTTCATGTATCGCTGTCATCCGCAAATTCATCGTGTGGCCGAGCTGGTCAGGTCGGGGGCGATCGGTAAGGTCACCTACATTGAAGCCAACTTCAGTTTCAAAGCACCGTTCGATGCTGATTCGCGTCTGTACAACCATGCGCTCGGTGGCGGCGGTATTCTGGATGTCGGGTGTTATCCGGTGTCGTTTTCACGCTTGATCGCTGGTGCTGCTGTCGGCGCTGACTATGCAGAGCCTGTGTCAGTAAAGGCGGTGGGGCGATTGGCAAAGACCAAAGTGGATGAATATACGCGCGCCTTGTTGATGTTTGAGTCAGGTATCAGTGCTCTGTGTACCACGGCGGTCGCGGAGAACGCGGCGGGGCTTACTCGCGTTCATGGCACGAACGGCGTGATCGAATTGCCTGAGCCCTGGTTGCCGGGAAATGGCCGTAAGCAATGTGATGCGACAATTCATATCACTGATAAGTCAGGGAGTCGTCAAGAGTCGTTTACCGATTTAAAGCATCACTACAGTTTTGAAATCGATGTGGCCAACCAGGCTATTGAGAACGGCTTGCTTGAAGCATCCTCGCCCGCCTTGAACTGGCAGGAGAGTATTGGTAATGCCCGTGTGCTTGATCAATGGCGACGAGAAGTGGGTTATGTTGCCGCAGGCGAGACGCTCAAGACCAATCGTTTGACACCGGGGGTGTTGCCAACGGGATTGCCGGTCATGCCATTGCGACAGATACCGGGAGTTGAGTCTGCCGTGTCCCGATTGGTGATGGGATGTGACAACCAAATGAATATCGGCGATGGCGCACTCGTCTGGGATGCTTTTTGGGAAGCGGGTGGTAATGTTTTCGATACTGCGCATATATATGGCAATGGTTTACATGAACGCGTTCTGGGGCAGTGGTTGGCGTCGCGTGGTGTTGCTGATTCTGCCGTTGTCGTTGTCAAAGGCGCGCATTCACCCTATTGCACGCCACGCAGTATCGGCATCGAGCTAGAAGAATCCTTGACTCGTTTGAAACTGGCGCGCGCACCGATCTACATCATGCATCGCGATAATCCGGATGTGCCGGTCGGTGAGTTTGTTGACGCACTGGATGAACTGCATCAAAAGGGGCAGCTTGGGATAGTGGGTGGTTCCAATTGGACACCGGAGCGCCTTCGCGAAGCGCGTGACTACGCGGTACGTCATGACAAAGTCATGATGTCGGTGTTGAATAATAATTTGTCACTGGCCGTCATGCAAAAACCTGTCTGGCCAGGGTGTATTTCATCCAATGATGTGTCATCACTGGAATGGTTGGCGCAGGAGCAGATAACGCACTTTTCGTGGTCGTCTCAGGCAAGGGGTTATTTTCTTGATGAAGCGCTGCGTGGTCGGCTGCCACATTCCACATCACCGTTGCGTTGTTTTGAGAGTCCTGAAAATCAGGAACGGCGCGCACGTGCAATGAGATTGGCTGCGCGACAAGGACAAAGATATTCAGCCAATGATGTGGCGCTCGCCTGGGTGTTGCATCAGGCGTTTCCGTCATTTGCATTGATTGGGCCGAGAAGTGCCGGTGAGCTGGTGTCGACGATCAACGCACTGGATATCAGTCTTGAAGCGTCGGATGTCAGTTGGTTGAATCTTGAAACCTGATGCCAGACATTGACAGCTTTGTCTTGATCGCCATTGTCGTGTATGTGTTGGCTGGTATGGTCAAGGGCACCATCGGCATCGGATTGCCGACCACGGCGGTCAGTTTGATGGCGCAAGTGACCGATGCACGTAGTGCGGTCACTCTGGTTGTCATACCCATGTTTGTCACTAATCTTTGGCAGGTTATTCGTAGTGGCCGGGTAGTCTGGGTATTGCAATCGTTCTGGCGACTGGCGCTGACAATGACTGTAGGGATCGGTGTATTTGCCTTGTATGCAACATCGGTGTCGGTGAATTTCATGACTCTGACCTTGGGTTTGGTCGTAACACTGTTTGCTCTGGTAAATTTGTATCAGGATATTCCGGCCATACCGCAACGATTTGATTCCGCAGCGCAGATTACCGCAGGTGCTAGCGCGGGTGTCATTGGCGGGATAGCGGGTGTGTGGTCGCCACCGATGATGATATATCTGAGTTCACGGAAACTCACGAAAGAAGAATTTGTGTCCACTGTTGGCTTGCTGTTGATGCTAGGCAGTATGGCTTTGGGTGTGGCCTATATGCAAAACGGCATCATGTCAGTCGACCGTAGCGGATTGTCCGCCATGCTGGTGTTACCGGCGATGCTTGGCTTTATGCTTGGGGAGAAAATTCGCAACCGCATGAGCGGTGATGGATTTCATCGTGCAGTGTTGATTTTCTTTTTACTCATGGGACTGAACCTGATACGTCGCGCTGTCATGGACATGTTGTAGCAGGATGTCTGTCTCACTCGCTGAAATTCCGGATTTACCCGTGTGTTTCGAGGATGACGATCTGATTGTTGTGGATAAACCATCAGGCTTGTTATCCCAACCAGGCAAGACCGTGAATGATTCTGTTGCGACGCGTGTAGCACTTGCACGACCGGATGCCACCGGGCCGCTGATTGTCCATCGTCTGGATATGGATACTTCAGGCTTGTTGTTGCTGGCAAAAAATCCTGAAATGCATCGTGCAATGGCCCGTTTGTTCGAGTTACGGGGAGTTCGAAAGCGCTATGTTGCGGAATTGAATATACCGGTTGATGCTTCGGGTGGGCTGATCAGTCTGCCGATCAGACGGGATCATGACACGCGACCTAGGCAGCTCGTTTGTTATACCAACGGCAAACCTTCGGTGACGGCCTGGTATCGCGCTGCATCAACGACGCGTAGTGGACGATTGATCAAACTGATTCCGCTTACCGGTCGTACACATCAATTGAGAGTGCATGCGTCTCATCCTTTGGGTTTGAGTAACCCGATTGCAGGTGATCGTTTATATGGAGTGGCGGATAATAAACGACTCATGTTGCATGCCGAGTATCTCGGATTTACACATCCGCTCAGTGGGGCGCCGTGCGAGCTGTTCTGTCCCGCGGCTTTCAGTTGAGTAACTACAATGATTGAGGGTATGGCATGAAGGTATTTCTGGTTGCTTACGCTGCGGCCTTGCTGGCGTTTCTCGTGATAGATGGCATCTGGTTGGGCGTTGTCGCGCGGCAGTTCTATGCTGCTGAACTGGGTGACTTGTTGAAGCGCAATATCCTCGCGGTGCCAGCAACGGTATTTTACCTTGGGTATACCGCCGGGCTTGTCTATCTCGCGGTGCGACCGGGTGAGCCAGATATCAGCTTGCTAAACGTTGCCTTGACAGGGGCGCTTGTGGGCCTGATGGCTTATGGGACTTACGATATGACCAATCTTGCGACGGTGCGTGACTGGCCCGTGTTGATGAGTGTGGTTGACATGATTTGGGGCGCTGTTCTGTCCGGAGCTGTTGCACTTACTGCGGCTGTCGTTGTACGAAAGTTCATGTAACCGCTGATTCGACTCATTTCTGTGTTTTGACTTTGCGCTGTACACCATGAAATACAAACGTCTATTGAACATAATATGTGTGCAAATAATTTTTGGTAGTAGCAGCGCATCCCATAGCGATGGGTTGCTACGCCGTTTCGGAAAAGGCTTCAATTGCTTCGTCAGGTAATTCTGCGGGTGCGGCCAGTGGGGCTAGCGTAAATTTCGCACGATCCTCTGCATGCGGAAACTTGTAATGAATCACAATTCATTTACGTTGAGTATCGAGGTATGCAGGGCATGCCATAGTGATACAGCAGAGGAGCGTGGCGACAACAGGCGAAAACCATTCGTGTCAGTTCGCATCAGGATGACTGACAGATGTTCCATAACCGTACGTGACACGCTAGCGTCGGTAAAAATACTGTCGTGCAAGTCAAGGGGGCAGATACGTTCGAGTGCGGCAATGGCCAAGGGGCCCTGCAAATCCACCACTACCCAGCTGTCGGATTGATCAGTCAGATAAACGGTATCGCCGAGTGCTTGTTGCACAAGCTGGACGGGTTCGTCATCCGGGTAATCGAAAATCAGGAACCACTGGTCGGTTTGTAGCGATAGCAATTCAAGATTCGCAAATGCTTCGGAGAATTTCGTAGCTTTGCTTCGCTTGCCGACTGCTGCAGGCGATAACGTTAACGCCGATTGAAGAGCTGTCTTGGCAGCGTTGTCACCGCCGAGTGGAATCGCTGCCGACACGATAGCGAGTTCGGTGAATTCGGTGAGTGTGGTCTCACCGATTTTTTCTACCACCCCTTTGAGTGGGGAGCGCCCATGCAGTTTCAGGGCTGTTGAATTCACGTCAGACACGCAGACGATCTCCTTTCGGGTCGATAAAGTGCGGTGAGACTATCTCGACCGGGATATCTTCACCGCGCAGGGGGTCAGCTGCGCGTACTGTTTCGCCGATTCGATCCTGTCCGCGTTGCAAATATCCAAGACCGATATAGGTCTGTAAATTGGGCGAGTAACAGACGGAAGTCATCCAGCCTTCGTCGTTGTGCATATTCATATCCGCGTCATGGGCGAGGAAATGAGCACCGGCTTTCAAGGTTTGCCTCGGGTCAACCGGTTTGAAACCGACGAGCGCGAGGTCATCATCCTTGTTGAGTCCAGCGCGTTCAGACAGAACGTTACCGATGCTGTCTTTTTTCTTCGACACCATACGGCCGAGTCCGATGTTTCTGGCTGTGGTCTGACCGTTCAATTCGTTACCGGTTGCGTGGCCTTTTTCGATACGCATGACGCCGAGTGCTTCGGTGCCGTATGGGACTACCTTGTATTCTTCACCCGCGGACATCAGGGCGCGCATCAGACTATCGCCATAGCGGGCCGGGACAGCGATTTCGTAGGCAAGCTCGCCGGAGAACGATATGCGGAACAGGCGTGCCGGCGTGCCATGACATATAGTGAGCTTGGCACAGGCCATAAATGGAAACGCTTCATTGTTTATATCGAAGGGTTTGTCGACAATCTTTTCAAGTAGCTTTCGGGAGTTGGGACCCGCAACCGCGTATTGCGCCCATTGATCGGTAGCGGAGATCAGATGTACGTCCATATCGGGCCACAGACATTGTCGGCAGAATTCCATATGACGAAACACACTAACGGCATTGGCGGTTGTCGTTGTCATGACAAAATGCGTGTCACTGAATCGCGCGGTCGTACCATCGTCCATCATGATGCCGTCTTCACGCAGCATCAATCCATAGCGAACCTTGCCAACGGCCAGTGTTGAATAGGTGTTGGCGTAGACTTTATCCAGAAACGCTGCGGCATCCCGGCCTTGAACATCAATTTTGCCAAGCGTCGTTACATCGCAGATGCCAACACTGCTACGTGTTTGCAGTACTTCACGGTCAACACTGTCGCGCCAGTAAGTCTCACCATCTTTCGGATACCACTGCGCGCGTAACCAGGGGCCAACTTCAACAAATACGGCATTTTGTTCCGTCGCCCAGTCATGGCTGGGTGTGTGTCGTGTTGGCTTGAATTCCTTACCGCGTGATCGTCCGGCAAATGCACCGATGGGTACCGGTGTATAAGGCGGACGAAAGATCGTTGTACCGGTCTCTTCGATCGTCTTGCCTGCCATGTCCGCCATGATGGCGAGACCCAGAACATTCGCTGTCTTGCCTTGATCGGTTGCCATACCGAGCGTTGTGTATCGCTTGAGATGCTCTACAGCACGAAAACCGTCCTGATGTGAAAGCTTGATGTCTTTGGTGGTCACATCGTTTTGCAAGTCGATCCAGGCGCGTTGCGCAATGCCTTTGACTTGCCAGAATGCTTCGATATTGCTGGGTTCGTCTTCTGCCTTTGGTACGCTCATGGCAGGTGTCGCACCGAGTTCCTCAATAAACGTGTTGGATTGCTCAAGGCCACTTTGCAAGGCTTTAGCTAATGTCAGCGCGCCATTTGCAGCGCCGGCGACTGCCATGCCGGCCGGTAAATCACTACCCGGCACAAAGGCGGCGAGCGTTTCATTCCAGATTGGTCGACTACGTTGGTGGCAAGTGAGGTGTACGTTCGGATTCCAACCGCCGCTGACGGCAAGACAATCACATGAGATCTCTCTGGTTTCCCCACGGCTGTTGTCGCGAACACTGATGACAGAGAGTCCGAGTCGTCCTTCGGTGTTGACGACCTCGCTGTTGAGAAAGCGGGGTATACCTTCAAGCTCAAACGGTGCTTGAGAACGAGGGTCGACAATCGCAACGACCTTGATGCCGTTGCGCTGACAGTCGGCGGCTGTCCGCCATCCATCATCGTTGTTGGTAAAGATGGCGACTTCATTACCGGGCGCAACACCAAATCGGTTGATGTAGCTGCGTACCGATCCGGCCAGCATGACACCGGGTCGATCGTTGTTGCCGAAGGCAATCGATCGCTCGGTTGAACCGGCACACAGCAGACAACGTTTTGTATAAAGACGCCAAAGGATTTGACGCGGTTTGCCGTTTGACGAGGGCAGGTGATCAGTCTTGCGCTCGAGCGCACCGAAGACTCCATGATCGAATGCGCCGTACACGGTTGTGCGCGTCATCAATCGAACGTTGGACAGGGAACGGAGTTCATTGATGCTTTGGCGTGCCCAGTCACTGGAAGCCATCTGATCGATCGAATCATGTTCAGCATTGAGTCTGCCACCGGGTAGAAAGTCTTCGTCGGCGAGAATGACGCGTAAACCTGAGCGACCGGCATTAAGTGCGGCGGTGATGCCGGCGGCTCCTGCGCCGATGATAAGCAGCTCAGCATGCAGAAACCCTTTGTCATAGACATCAGGGTCAGCCTGCTTTGAGAGTCTGCCAAGACCGGCAGACGCACGGATGATGGGTTCGTAAATTTTTTCCCAGAATACCTTGGGCCACATGAAGGTCTTGTAGTAGAAGCCCGCACCGAGAAACGCCGACAAGCGATCGTTGATCGCCATGAAATCGAACGTCAAGGGGCCGCGATGATTTTGGCTGCGGGCTTCAAGATACGGATACAGTTCGGCGACCGTCGCTCGCGTGTTGGGCTCTCGATAGGCGTCGGTTCGTAATTCAAGCAATGCATTTGGTTCTTCCGCACCTGCGCTAAAGATGCCGCGTGGGCGGTGATACTTGAATGATCTTCCGACCAGTCTTTGCCCGTTAGCCAGCAAGGCACTGGCAAGCGTGTCTCCCGGATGACCATGAAATTTGCGATCATTGAAAATGAACGGCACGCGTTCACGTGTGTTGACCAGACCCGAGCTGACGCGTTGAATCTGCTTGTTGGGTGTATCAGCTTGATTCATGATGATGGCGCCTTGTTGGCTTGGAGGTGTCGGGCGACATCGCGTGCCAACTCAACGCTTTGTATATCGTGTGTCAATGTATTGCGCGTCACGATCAGCCAGGAACGATCGCCTTGCTCGTGATACCAGAGTTCACGGTGGGTGCCTGCCGGGTTGTCACGCAAGTACAGATAATCATGAAATGCGTCGATAGCAGCCTCACGATCGCTAAAGGCTTCTGGGTCAGGCCTGTGTATCAAACTCGCATCACCGAGACAGACAAACTCGGCAGCATCACGCGGGCCAAGCAGAGGATGGTTGATGATCATGACTATCGCTCCTCTTAATGTAGATTCGGCTGCGCGCCGGAACCTTTCTCGTCAATCATGTTGCCGTGACGGAATCGGTCCAGTTGAAATTCAGTAGCCACCTCATGCGGTTGGCCGGTGGCAATCAAATGCGCATAGCACCAGCCACTCGCAGGCGTTGCCTTGAAGCCGCCGTAGCACCAACCACCGTTAAAGAACAAACCCTGTACCGGTGTGTGATCAATGAACGGAGAGCCATCCATCGACATGTCCATGACGCCGCCCCACATACGCAGCAACCGCGCTCGTCCGATCATTGGCATGACGGCCATACCACCCTCGCAGACATCTTCAACGACGGGCAGGTTGCCTCGTTGTGCATAGGTGTTGTAGCCATCTATATCACCACCAAACACGAGACCGCCTTTATCTGATTGACTGATATAAAAGTGGCCTGCACCAAAAGTGATAACACCAGGGATAACCGGTTTCAAACCTTCTGACACAAATGCCTGGAGCACATGACTTTCTATCGGTAGACGGATACCAGCCAGACTCATCAGTCGACTCGATGCACCGGCGACACAGACGGCGATCTTTTTTGCTCTGATTTTGCCGCGGCTTGAATCCACACCGACGCAGCGACCGTTTTCCATCGTGAAACCGGTCACCTCGCAGTTCTGAATGATGTCGACACCGCGACTGTCGGCCCCACGCGCGTAACCCCAGGCGACAGCGTCGTGTCTGACGGATCCACCGCGTGGTTGCCACAAACCACCTTTGATGGGAAAGCGCGCATTCTTGAAGTCCAGGAACGGACATTTTTTTCGAACGCCTTCTTCGTCGAGCAGAACGGCTCCGGCATCGGATAGATGCATGGCGTTACCGCGACGCGCGTAGGCATCGCGTTGGCCGTCGCTGTGATAGAGATTGATGATGCCGCGTTGCGACACCATGGCGTTGTAATTGAAATCTTGTTCCAGCCCCTCCCAGAGCTTCATCGACAATTCATAGAATGGTTGATTGCCGGGTAACAAATAATTGGAACGAATGATCGTCGTGTTGCGCCCGATGTTGCCGGATCCCAGCCAACCTTTTTCCAGTACCGCAACATTCGTGATGCCGTGTTCCTTGGCCAGGTAATGAGCGGTTGCCAGACCATGTCCACCACCACCGACGATGATGACGTCGTATTCTTTCCTGGGTTCTGGCTCTCGCCACGCCCGTTGCCAGCCCTTGTTGCCGGTCAGGCCTTCTTTGAAAATTTGCCAGGCTGAATAACGCATGCACGTCACCTTTTTGCGGATGACTGGAGGATGGACCCTGCATAGGGTTTTGTGTATATCTGAAATAGACGTATAGTTGTCTATTATGGACATCCAATTCACACGCAATACACCTTACCGTGTCGGTTTCTTACTGTTGGACGGTTTTGCGTTGATGTCTTATTCGTCGGCGATTGAACCGCTTCGAGCGGCCAATCTGTTATCCGATTCGCCTTTGTATTCGATTCGAAATCTGCCAGGTCATGGCGCCAGTGCGGTCAGTTCCTCAGGTGCACTGGTACGGGCAGATACGTTTATCGGCGAGCGTGTGGATTTCGATTTGCTGATCGTGGTCGCCGGCGGTGACCCGGTCAGTGTCGAGCATCCGCGTCTTTTTGAATGGCTAAGGTTGCTCGCAAGTCGTGGTGTCATGATCGGCGGGGTATCTGGCGGGCCCGTCATTCTCGCCAAAGCCGGCGTGATGCAGCAGCGTCGCATGACGGTCCATTGGGAGCATGCGGAGGCTTTGTCCCTGCTATCGCCACAGGTGGTAATCGAACGAACGCTTTATGTCATGGACCGGGATCGAATGACTTGTGCTGGCGGTACGGCTGCCCTCGACATGATGCACGCACTGATATCAAAACAGCACGGCGGTTTCTTCGCACGTCAGGTGAGTGATTGGTTTTTGCATACCGATATCAGGCCATCTGAAGGTCCGCAGCGATCAGGATTGGCCGAACGTTATAAAGTCAATGATCGAATGGTGCTGATGGCTATTGAGTTGATGGAGGACCACTTGGCTGATCCTCTCGAGCTTGATCAGATGGCACGTATCGTTGGTGTCAGCACACGGCAGTTGAACCGGCTGTTTGCCCAGAAGCTGAATGTCAGCACCGTGCGCTTTTACCGGTCCCTTCGTCTGGAGAAGGCACGCGAGCTGTTGCAGCAGACCACGCTGAATATCGCCGAGATATCCTCTGCGACCGGTTTTGCAAATTCAGCACACTTTTCGCGTCGCTTCAGTGCGCAATACGAACGTCCACCATCAACGTTTCGACGGCCGATTTCAGGTTAAACTGATTTGATGAACATACTTGTACTGCAGCACGAAAAAGTAGAACACCCGGGTATCTTTCGCGAATTTCTCGCCGAGGATGGACATCGCTGGACGGCGATCGAGCTTGATGAAGGCGAGCCATTGCCAACGTCGCTTGATGGTTATGATGCCCTTTGGGTTTTGGGTGGTCCAATGGATGTTTGGCAGGAAGAGGAGCATCCCTGGTTAGTCGCTGAAAAGGCATTCATCAAAGAGGCCGTTGAGCAACGCGGTTTGCCGTATCTGGGTTTGTGTCTTGGTCATCAATTGTTGGCTGAAGCACTCGGCGGTTCTTGCGGTCCTTCCGAACAACCTGAAATTGGTGTTCTTGATGTTCAGCTAACGGAAGAGGGGGCCAGTGGCGTTTTTCTGGATGATGTGCCCACAACACTGAAGGCCTTGCAGTGGCATAGCGCCGAGATCAAGACGATGCCACCTGGTGCAAGTTGTCTTGCCACGTCAGATGCCTGTGCCGTGCAGGCCATGTGTTGGGGTCCGCGCGCTTATTCACTGCAATTTCATGTTGAAATTGAAGCGGATACGGTGGACATATGGTCGCGCATACCGGAGTACCGGGATGCCTTACAGGCGGCGCTTGGCGAAAATGGTGTTGATATCCTGGCTGAAGCGGCGAGTGCCGAGATGGCGAACTTCAACAAAATGGCGGAACGTATCTACATCAACTGGTTACAGACGGCTGCGCGTCCTGCATCGGGAGCTGCGCGTGCGTAGCAAGGCGCATGGTTGCGTTTAGAAACCAAAACCGTAGCTAAAAAATGCGACATCGTCTTGAATCAAGTCGCCACCGTCAATGCGTAACCACTGCTTGCGATAGCTGTAGCGCAATGATCCGGTCGGTATCCTGAGGGATATTCCAGCTTCGAATTCCGCTTGTTCGACATCCTCGCCGCGGTTTGCATCTAGTTCAGCTGACAACTGTACGTTATCCGCGGGACGATGCAGGGCGACGGCGCGAGCCACGCCAATGGCTTCGGATGTTTCTGTCCCGGATTCGAAATCGAATTGCTGAGCACCGGCGCCAATCTCGGCAAAGACGTTTGTGGTGTCAGTGCGGATCAGCTCATAGCCCACTCCCCCGACCAGATACCTGGACTGATCAATCAACAAGTTGCCATTGACCCCGAATCGGCCGTCGCCAAACAGATAGGCGTTGTCGGTGAACCAAAAACGGGGTGCGTAGCCGAGCTCATAACTGTTGTTCGCGTCACTGTCTCGTCGCCATTCCGCGTAAACGAAATGAGTGAGAGGGCGCACATTGTTGGTTGCCCGAAGGCGCAAGCGGGTGTTCTCTGTGGCCTCACTTATTTCAGTCCCCCCTTCAAGGCCGATATCCCAGTCGGCGTGCACGAGTGGTGAGCTGAGCATCAGCGCTAGTGATATTGTCATTACTGACTGCAAACGGTAATTTCCAGTTTTACAATCGAGGTTCATTGTCAGTCAGTCATTTTACGTGGCAGCCGCTCGTGTTAATGATAGTCGAGCGCCTTCGAGATGCTCTTTCATTGCGTTAGCTGCTCGTTCTGGCTCACGCATGCGAATCGCAGCGAGTATTTGGCGGTGTTGATCGTTGTAGGTGATTATCGTTTCACGGTTCAACGTCAGTTGTCGCATGCGCGCCCATTCATCTTGAATTCGGACTGAATTGATTTGTCCCATCATCCAGACCAGCAAACTGTTTCCGGCAGACTCGGCGAGTAAGGTGTGAAAGGCCATGTCAGCCTGTGAAAAGCTCACGGCATCGTCAATGCTGCTTTCCATGGTTTCAGCCAAGGCTTCAAGTGCATCCAGTTCTTGTGGACGCGTATGCAAAACGGCGAGTCGACAGAGATGTGGCTCCAGTGCAAAACGTGCATCAATCAATTCAAGCGGGCGAGTCGATTCGACAATGGCGTTGACTTGCCCCAGCGGGTCGAAACTGACGTAGCTACCAGAGCCAGCGCGGATTTCCACCATCCCTTCATCGGCCAGACGATTGAGTGCTTCGCGCACAGTGCCGCGCGCGACGCCATATTGGTTGGCCAGCACTCGCTCAGGTGGCAAACGTTCTTTGGCAACAAGATTCCCGGCGATAATTTCACGTCTGAGATGGCCGGCAATTTCGGTGGATCCTTTGCGTCTGGTTACATCATTCATGGCTGGAAAACTCCCTGTAACTAATCCAATATTAAACCAATTATCGGATTATTACACCAATTGCTGAGTATTGGATCATAAAAGGTTGCAAATCGGTCCAATCATGAATAATCTGCGACGACTTAGACAGGTTTCCTGCTATCGCCGGTATTGCGCTGTTTGAGTGTGCATGCGAGTCATGTTGCTCGCAGCGTATGACGATCAAATCCAATCAACAGTTTGAGGAGAAGTGGAGTGGCTACGACAGATCTTGAAAAGTTTGTGAACGCCGATGGGCGCGATCAGAAGATCAAAGAGGTGCGTGCAAAAATCGATGAGCTAGGCATCGACTATCTCTACTTACAGTTTGTTTCGGTGACCGGCAAGATCATGGGAAAGGGTATTCCTGCTGATCACTGGGAATCGGTTGCGATGAAAGGTTTTCAGCTCGTGTACGGCGCGACCGTCAATTTGTTCATGAACCGCGCAGGTGAGTACCTGGGCTACGGCCCTGAAGCCGCAGAACTTGTCGGTATCCCTGAACCGGATACCTTTATGCAATTGCCCTGGGACAAACGTATCGGCCGATTTTATTGCACCTTGTTCCGCAATCGCGAAGAAAAAGAGAATCCTGGAGGCTTCCTGACCGCTGACAGCCGCGGCAACTTGCGACGCATGCATGAATCATTTTCCGAAAAGCACAATGGTCTGAAGTTGCGTGTCGGAACCGAGCCCGAAATGATGTGGCTCAAGTTTGACGAGAACGGAAAACCGAAAGACGGTTTTTCAAAGCCTTATTGCTATCACATCGATCAGTTTGAAAGCCTGCGTCCGGTTTACATGAAAGTGCTGGAGTATTCGCGTGCCATGGGTCTGGACATGATTCAGGGTGACCACGAGGACGCTCCTGGTCAACTGGAACTCAACTGGATGTTCGACGACGTGATGCGTAATGCTGATCGCTTGACCACCTACCGTCAGATCTGTGCACAAGTGGCGCGCGAGTTCGGTATTTTTGCCTGCTTCATGACCAAGCCGTTTGAAGGTGTGTCAGCTTCCGGCTGTCACCACAATATGTCCTTGTGGCATAGCGGTGAGGATAACCTGGTCAAGTGTGGTAACGATCCTTCAAACCTGCCGGGTATGGCTGAGAATTATATGTATGTCAGAGGCGGTGAAAACACCTTTATGCCAGATGGTAATGACCCGCAAATGCCGCAACAGGCCGGGCTTGAAGCAATTGGTGGCATCGTGCATCACTTGCGCGCATTGACGGCCATTGGCTGTTCAACGGTCAACTCGTATCGTCGTTTATGGGATACCGGTTTCTGGGCACCGGTGTTCGCCGACTGGGGATTCCAGAATCGAACGACAGGGCTTCGTGTGTCAGCCCCGGGACGTTTTGAATATCGTTCGGTGGACTCGATGGTGAACCCTTATCTTATGGGCTCCACGATTCTTGCCGCCGCCGATGACGGTATTGATAACAAACTCGATCCAGGTGAGCCGGAAGAGCGCAATATCTATGAAGCGATCAAGGCGGGCAAGGACGTCAAGAAGCTTCCTTTGACGTTGGGCGAAGCGCTTGAAGCCCTGGCGGATGATGAAGTCGTGCAACGCGGAATGCCCGGTGAGATGTACGGACTGTTCCACGAATACAAATCAGATGAATGGGCGCGATTCAATTCTTCGGTTACCGATTGGGATCACGACACTTATATGGAGTGCTTGCCTTAGGCATGGGTTGAGGCAGCATTTCAGGTTTTTATGGCGGGTTGCATGAGGGTGATCCGCTGTTCCGGTTTTTATTACTAACTTACAGGAGCACAGATTTTATGTGCGGAATAGCAGGATTGATACACAAGGGCAAAAGCTCGAGTGTTGGGTCCGAGATGACATCAATGCTTCAGGCATTGAAGCATCGCGGCCCGGATTCGACCGGATTTGCCGTGTACGGTGAACCGAGCGATGGTGATTACGTCATGCGCGTGAAAGTTGCAGAGCGCGAAGATATGGACAGCGGTCGTGGCATTCATGATGTTCTCAAGCAACGTATCGGCGAGGTCGAAGCGGTGCTCACCGAACACAATGCAACCATCAAGGAAAAGGAAAATGCGACACCCTATGCCTTGCGTTATCTGTTGAAGCACAGCGGTGATACGGAAGACATGGCTCGGCATATCGAAGAGCTTGAAGGGGTCGAGATCCTGTCGCTCGGTAATGGCCTTGAATTGATCAAGGATCTCGGTGATGCAGGACAAGTGTCCGAACAATATGGTTTGGGCAGTTTTAATGGTACCCATGCGATTGGACATACCCGCATGGCCACAGAATCAGATGTGGATATTCGTTCAGCACACCCTTATTGGGCCTTTCCTTATAACGATGTCTGCGTTGTTCATAATGGTCAGATTACCAATTACTGGCTGATGCGCCGAGATATGGAACGTAAGGGGCATCGCTTCATGTCCAGTTGTGATTCAGAGTTGCTGGCGGTGTACACCGCTGACAATCTGAACAATGGTGTCAGCCTTGAAGACAGCTTGCGCCGCTCGATAGAGGAAATCGATGGTGTCTTCACCTACCTTGTCGCGACAAAAGATCAGCTAGGTATGGCAAAGGACACCATGGCGGCCAAACCGCTGGTGTTATACGAAAGTGATGATCTGATCGCAATGGCGTCAGAGGAGGTTGCTATCCGCGCGATCCTGCCTCAGGAAATCGATACAACTGATCCCTACGATGAGGAGGTTCGAGTATGGCAAGCGTAACTGATGCCGAATTGCAAGGCATGAGCCAGGAAGAACGTGCTGCTGCGCTGGGTATGACAACCGAGCAGTTGACGGGACGTTCATTGTTGATTGAATTTGACCCGGAGGCAGAGGAACGTTTCACCTATCCCTGGGCGCCGGATGTTTATTACAACAAGCGTACTGAAATCGACGCTGACGATATGACAGCGACTGAGGTCAACAATCGTGCGCGTGAATTGATGGAAGAGGGTTTTGGCCACATTGTTATCAAGAACCCACGTGGTATGCATTCGCTTGGCGTCGGTATTCTCAATCGCTTGACGCTGGAGTTTGAGGGGTCGCTGGGTTATTTCGCGGTTGGTCTTATCGATGGACCTAATGTTCGTATCAAAGGCCGTGTGGGCTGGTCCTGCGGCGAGAACATGATGTCAGGCACCGTTGTCATAGAAAAAAATGCTGGTTCAACGTTTGGTGCTGCAATTCGCGGTGGCGATCTCGTCTGCCGAGGTTCGGTAGGTTCCCGTACCGGCATTGATCAGAAAGGTGGCACGATCATCGTCGGTGGTGATACCGGAGCCTTGTCCGGGTTCATGATGCAGCGTGGTCGCATGATTGTCTGTGGTAACGCTGGCAAGAATCTTGGCGATTCCATGTACGACGGTACTATTTTCGTCGGTGGTGAAATCAAATCCTGTGGTGTGGACGCGGTTGAAGCTGAATTGACAGACCTGGACAAGAAATGGTTGACACGCAAGCTTCAGCAATACGATCTGATGCCTAAAGAGGGCGTTGATAACTACACCAAGATCGTGGCGGGCAAGCAGCTGTGGAATTACGACAATCTTGAGCCAAACGAAAAGAAACTCATTCTGTAATCCTGGGAAAATGACAAATGGATGAAGTAAAAAACAAGACCCTGTCTCGCGATGTCAATCGCCTGGGCGAATCGTTTGTATTCCCTCCAAGGGTTATGGACGATATTCATATCAAATCAGAGTTGGGCCGTTACCGAATGCGCGGCTTTTCACTGTTCAAGAAAATTCCGCATTGGGATGATTTGACGTTCTTGCCCGGTACGCTGACACGATTTGTTATCGAAGGGTATCGTGAAAAATGTGAGACCAAGACGATCATTGGTCCACGAGCCAAGAAACCGATCGAGCTTGATATCCCGGTTTACATCACCGGAATGAGCTTTGGTGCCTTGTCCTATGAGGCGAAGACAGCCCTGGCGCGTGGCGCAACGATGGCAGGCTCCGCCACTTGTTCGGGTGAAGGCGGCATGATTCCTGACGAGCGTCGTTATTCATCGAAATGGTTTTATCAGTGCATTCAGTCGCGTTACGGCTTTAACCCTCATCATCTGATGCTCGCTGATGGTTGCGAGTTCTTTATTGGCCAAGGTTGTAAGGTTGGACTTGGCGGGCACTTGATGGGACAGAAGGTTACCGATCAGGTGGCCGAGATGCGCTCGTTGCCAGCGGGCATTGACCAACGCTCACCAGCGCGTCACCCGGATTGGTTGGGGCCTGATGATCTTGCACTGAAAATTCAAGAGATTCGCGAAGCCACAGATTGGCAAATCCCGATCCAATTGAAACTGGGTGCTGCGCGTGTATATGACGATGTGCGCATGGCTGCCAAATGCGATCCTGATTCGATCTATATCGATGGTATGGAAGGTGGTACCGGTGCCGGTCCTCACCTGGCAACAGAAGACACAGGGGTGCCAGGCATTGCTGCTATTCGTCAGGCTCGCAAAGCCATTGATGACATCGGCAAGCGTGGGGAAATTACGCTGATCTATGCCGGTGGTATTCGTAATGGTGCTGATGTTGCCAAAGCGATTGCTCTGGGCGCTGACGCTATTGCCATAGGGCATTCAGCGATGATGGCTCTGAACTGCAACAAGGATATCCCGGAGGCAAATTATCAGGAAGAGATGGGTGTCGAACCGGGTTACTGTTATCACTGCCATACCGGTCGTTGCCCGGTGGGTGTTGCTACTCAGGATCCAAAACTGCGTGAACGTTTGAACCCGGATGATGCGGCAGAACGTGTGTACAATTTTTTGCACACACTGACGATCGAAGCGCAGCTTTTCGCCCGAGCCTGTGGCAAGACCAATCTTCACTCGCTTGAGCCTGAGGATCTTGCAGCACTGACAATGGAAGCTTCAGCGATGGCAGGTGTACCACTTGCCGGTACCAACCATACGGTTGGTGTTGAAGATTATCACCACCTGTAGAGCCAATCGGAGAGAACCACAATGGCAGGTACACAATATCGAGGCTCCGAGATTGATGATGTTGATCAGTTTCGTAAAGATGCAAAAGGTCTCGCCAGTGAACGAGAACAGGAGATCGGCCAGCACATTGGTTATCGCTATGACGTTAACCTTGTGCCGGACTACGAGCGAATTACACCGTTCCTGAAGCAATACATGGAAACCATGGGCTGGGATGATCTGAACTGGCTTGAGGATATCCATATGGGCTATGAAGAAGGCAATGCGGCTGTGTTTGATCGCAATATCAATGGCTGGGTGCGTATACCCGAGTCCATGGAATTGCCGGATAATCAACAGGATCGTGACATGATAGCCCGCGAACTTCTTATCAAGTTTCAGATGTCTGACAGACATCCGATGGTGAATTTGCGCAAGGCATACATGAAGTTCTGATTCAGGGTTAATTGTAATAATGAGCGGTAACGAAACCATGAACGAAGTGGTTCAAGTGTTTGGTAAACGTCCTGTTGACCACGCCTTGAAAGATGCGTTCTTGCGTTGGCAATGCCGTGTTCGCCAGATGGCCATGCGTGAACGCGAAGGCCGCCCGGATGATGCCATCATGCCGGCTCTGACGTTGAATGGCGCGTCAGAGCCGATGGGGCATATCATTACCCTTATTTCGAAGTGGGGGGCGAATAGTCGAACGTCAGAGCTTAAACATGTTGTCAAAAGCATCAATGACCCTGCTCAGCGGCGTGACAAGGCCATCAGAATATTTTCAGAAACCTGGTATCAGCAGGCGCGTGAATTTTCTGACACCTTGACAGCGACCTTCCCACCCGACTCACTTGGTGCGAAATCCATTGTGGATGCCGGACAATGTACGCTTGCTTTCGATGCCTATAACCAGAATTTCAGCCTGCAATGCCAGCCCCGCAGGCTTTCGGAGAATCACCCGTTGTATCAGGCCACGTTGTGGCATAACCTGTTGTTCAATCCCAGCCTGCACCCCAAAACAGTCATTCTCGCTTTCGAACCGGACTGGGATAAGAGTAGCGCCATGCCACCGATTGGTGGGGCGCATTAGAAAGCGAGTTTTTGATTGATATTAATGACGTCGTTTTTGTTGTTTTATCTACTTGGAGGAGTTGAATATGAACAGATTTAAGAAAACGTTTAGCGTAGCTGCCGTATCTGCGCTGCTATGCGGAAATGCGATTGCTGCAGTGCCGGAGTCTGACGATCCTATTCTGATTGTTCAGAATAACTGGACCAGTCAGCTCGTATTGTCACACGTGGTCGGTAATGTGTTGATGGAAATGGGTTACGAGGTTGAGTACACGCCATCAGACTCACAGTTGCAGTTCACGGCAATCGCCAACGGCGATATGCACTTTCAGGTAGAAGCGTGGGAAGGTTCGATGAAGTCTGCGTTTGAAAAGGCATTGGAAGAAGGCATGGTTGATGCGGGATCACACTCTGCTGAGACGCGGGAAGAATGGTGGATTCCAAACTACGTGCTGGAAACCTGCCCTGAGGCGACAAATTGGGAAGGCTTGAATGCTTGTGCTGATCAGTTTGCGACAGCGGAAACATCACCAAAGGGACGTTTTGTAGGGCCACCAGCTGACTGGGGCAAGAACTATTCTGAGCGCGTCAAAGCGTTGCAAATGGATTTTGAAGCGATCAACGTCGGGCAGGCGGCCACCTTGTGGGCCGAATTGCAATCCGCCTATGATCGTAAAGAACCAATCGTTCTGTTCAACTGGACGCCGAATTTTATCGAGTCGAAATTCGAAGGTACGTTTGTGGATTTTCCAGAGCCGGTCGCTGAGTGTGAAAGCGATGCTTCCTGGGGACCAAATCCGGACATGACAGGTGATTGCGGTGCACCTCGTTCTGGTTGGCTGAAAAAAGCTGCGTGGAGCGGCCTTGCTGACAAGTATCCAGCGGCCTGGAGTGTCATGCAGAAAATCGATTTCTCCAATGCGCAAATCGCCGCGGCTGCCTTGTTGGTAGACGTTGATGGTCTGTCGCCTGAGGAAGCGGCTGAAAAGTGGGCTGCTGACAATGCGGATGTCATTACGGGCTGGTTGAACGCCTCTTGAGCAAGTCGCTTGACGCCTGACGCTTTTGTCAGGTTTGCTGGTGGTGCTTTACCGGGTTGGCATCTTGCCGATTCGGTAAAGCGCCAAGATACACGCGCTTTCTCGTTAAAAAAGATAAAAAGACAGAGGTAATACATGAGCGAACGTCCCATTATTTCCTGTCGCAATGTCTGGAAGGTATTTGGGGATGATCCTGCCGCTTTCATGCGTAATCACGGGAATCAGCCAAGCGCAGAAGATTTAAGCAGCGCTGGTTACATTGGTGCCGTTCAGGATGTGTCATTTGATGTTGCTCCCGGTGAAATCCTGATCATCATGGGTTTGTCTGGCTCGGGCAAATCGACCCTGGTTCGTTGTATCACTCGCTTGAATGATCCGACTACCGGTGAAATAGATTTCGAGGGGAAAAATATTCTTAAAGCCAAGCCGCGGGAGATGATCAACCTTCGGCGCCACAAGATGGGCATGGTGTTTCAGAACTTTGGTTTGTTGCCACAGCGCAGCGTGCTGGAAAATGTTGCTTTTCCACTTGAAGTGCAGGGCATTAAACGCACGCAGCGACATCAGCGAGCCCAGGAAATGATCGAATTGGTCGGGCTGGGTGGACGCGAAAACTATTACCCCAGTGAGCTGTCCGGCGGGCAACAGCAACGTGTTGGTATTGCGCGTTCACTGGCGGTTGAACCCGATGTATGGTTTCTCGATGAGCCTTTCTCCGCACTTGATCCCTTGATCCGACGGGAAATGCAGGACGAATTCATTCGCTTGCAGCAATTGTTGAAGAAGACCATTGTCTTCATAACCCACGATTTTGAAGAAGCCACGCGCTTGGCCGATCGAATCGGCATCATGAAGGATGGTCGCCTGGTGCAGCTTTCGACACCGGAAGAAATGGTGCTGCATCCAGCCAATGAATACGTTGCTGAATTTGCCAGAAATGCACCGCGTGATCAGATCATCACCGCCAGTGCCATCATGGAGCCGGTCAGCGGTAGCGTCTCATCGCAAACCGTTTTCAGTACCGATCGCATTGGCAGTATTGCCGAGCATGTTCTGAATGCCGACGCGCCGGTCACTGTCATCGATAAGCAGAATCAAGCCGTTGGTCAAATTACGCGCAAGTCTGTCACCAATGCACTTTTTGGTGAGCTGCACGCATGAGTTCGACCGCGACAACAATTCCTTCGTCGACGGTTGATTATCCGACGTTCATGAACCGATTCAACGGCACTCTGCCGTATGTTGCGATTATTGCCGTCGGCGTATTGGCGGCTCAATTTATCCCGTTCCTGTCGGTGTGGCCGGAATCCTGGGTCATACCGCTACGTGGTTGGATTACCGAATTTTTCAATTGGCTGGGTAAGGAGGCGGCCATCGGTGATTACAAATTCAAGGAATTTACTCGTTCTATCTCTGCCATTCTCGCCGTGCCATTGAAGTGGGCGGAGTATTTGTTATATCGCGGTATCAAATTTTCCAGTGACTACAAGTCACCGCCGATACCGTGGGTTGCTGTGGTTATCGGCGTGGGAATACTCGGTCATTGGGTCGGTGGCTGGCGTTTGGCGCTGTTCAGCGCTGGCTGCATGTTGTATCTCGCCGTCTTCGGCTTGTGGAAAGATTCCATGCGGACCTTGTCGATCGTGCTGGTGTCGGTGCCGTTTGCCGCGATCATTGGGTTGTTACTGGGAATCTGGGTCACTCGGTCAAAACGGGCTGCCGCCGTTATCACCCCGATGTTTGATTTGATGCAGGCAACACCGCACATGGCGTATCTCGTGCCGATTGTCGTCTTGTTTGGCTTCGGTCAGGTTCCGGCGATGATGGCGACAGTGATTTTCGCCATGCCCCCGATGGCGCGATGCACCATCCTGGGCATTCAGACTGTGCCATCAGAAGTGATTGAATCCGGGCGAATGTCCGGTTGTACGCCACGGCAGTTGTTGTGGAAGGTGCAACTACCGACATCAAAACTGAAGCTGATGCTCGGCTTGAACCAGTTGGTGATGCAGACGCTGGCCATGGCAGTCATCGCCTCGCTGGTAGGGGCGTCGGGACTGGGCCAGAAACTCTTGTATTCACTACAACAACTCAAGCTTGGCGCTGCTGTCGAGCAAGGTATCGCCATTGTATTGATTGCTGTTGTTCTCGATCGATTGACTCAGGCTTATGCCCGGCGTGATGCACACAAGATGTTCGGCGCCAATTGGATGGAACGGCACAAGCATTTGTTTATCTTCATTGCTGTGTTGATCATCGCTTTTATCGCATCCAGCTTTTTTCGCGAGCTTGCGGTTTTACCCAAAAAATACACCTTCACTTTGGGCAAGGAACTCGATGTTGCGGTGCGTGCATTTTCCAAAAATGCTTATCCCTACATCAACCCTGTGCGGGATTTCATCACGGTAGAAATGTTGATACCTCTACGCAACTTCTTTTTATGGCTGCCGTGGACAGTACTCATCGGCGTGATTGCTTACAGTGGTTGGCGCCTGGGTGGCATGGGGGTCATGTTGCTGACGACATTCTTGTCAAGCATGATCATGTTGACTGGTTTCTGGGAACCCGCAATGCTGACGGTTTATCTCGTTTTCTCTGCGGTGTTGATTTGTGTCGCGATTGGCGTACCGATCGGTATCTGGGCGTCACGCTCACCATTGGTGTCACGTATCGTCATGTCAATCTGCGATACCTTGCAAACGTTCCCGTCGTTCATTTATCTGATACCGGTCATTATGTTGTTCAAGGTCGGGGATCTGTCCAATATCATCGCCATCCTTGCTTATGCGACTGTGCCAGCGATACGCTACACCTATCTGGGATTGATGCGGGTACCGGAAGTGTTGAAGGAGGCGGCTACGGCAAATGGCTGTAACCGTTGGCAAAAATTCTACAAGGTTGAATTGCCTTATGCCTTGCCGGAGATGATGCTCGGGGTCAACCAGACCATCATGATGGCGCTGGCAATGACGGCTATCACTGCACTGATCGGATCACGTGATCTCGGTCAGGAAATTTACCGAGCACTGCCAACGGCTGATACCGGTCGCGGTGTTTTGGCAGGTTTAAGTATTGCGGCCATCGGTATTATTGCTGATCGTTTGATCAACGCCTGGGCGAAGGAGCGCAAGCGCCGGCTGGGAATCGAATCATGAGGTTTGAAACACCTTATGAGCGTAGAGGTGTGTTGACGCCGGGACTTCCTGTCTTGCCCGATGATGTCGAACGACATCCGATTCCCGGAGGTGGCTCACGTGCGCTCTCAATTGATGCTGGCGACGAGATCAGTCTGTTAAATTTTGCCGGGCTGCAACGTGCGGAAATGGTTCTCTTTACGCCCGATGGAAAATCCGATGCGGGCATGTTGGGTGCGAGCGGTTCGGGTACACCTCTGGGAATGCAAGATACCTTGCAATACGGTGGTCGCAGTGGTCAACGTGTTTTATCGGCATTGAAAACGGCAGGATTTGACCTCGGGCGCGCTGATGCTGTGTCCGTATTTAATGATGCGAGTCGAGCCGGGGAGATGGAAACGTTTCATGCGGCATGCGACGGCTTGTTGATCGTTTGCGCGCCAGGTGAACCGATGTCACCGGATGCGCAGGACGCCCCATCGGATATCATCCTGTATCGACGTCGCAGCAAGCCTGCGGCAGCCAAAGGAAGCATGCAGGCACCGGATCCTTTGGCCGATCCACTGCTTGATGAAAACATTCTGCCAGGCCACGCCTTCGCCTATGAAGTCAAGGCAGGTCAATTCATTCAGATACTCGATGTCAAGGGCAGGGAGTGTTCAGATTTTCAGGCCTTTTCGAGACGTGCACTCGACAAAGGTCTTGAGCGCGAGATCGATCCAACCACGACACGCTCCTTGATGGGTTCCTTGTATCCGGCACCCGGTATATTCTCAAAGTACTTCAGCGTTGATCATGAACCGCTGGTTGAAATTGTTCAGGATACTTGCGGGCGGCATGATACGTTTGGGCTAGCCTGTACAGGACGCTATTATGATGACCTGGGTTACCCGGGCCATATCAATTGTTCAGACAATATGAACATTGAATTGGGTCATTACTCGGTAAAACCTCGAGGTGGATGGCCTGCGATCAACTTCTTTTTCAATACACTGCTGGATGATACCAACGCGCTGGGTATGGACGAACCCTGGTCACGTCCCGGTGATTACGTGATGCTGCGTGCACTCACCGATCTGGTTTGTGTCAGTAGTGCTTGCCCATGTGATGTCGACCCGGCCAACGGTTGGAACCCGACCGATATTCAGCTCAGGGTTTATCACGAAAAAGAATCCTTTAAACGTTCAATCGGTTGGCGCAAGTCACCGGAGGCCGATGTGGAAGAAACCAAAGAAACGGGTTTTCATGAGTGTTTCTCGCGTCATACGCGTGACTTTGTTGAGTACAACGGTTTTTGGCTGGCGAATCAGATGAGAGATCATGGGGCGACTGCCGAGTACTGGGCCTGTCGTGAGAAAGCCGCAATCATGGATTTGTCTCCACTGCGCAAGTACGAAGTCACCGGGCCGGATGCTGAGGCACTGATGCAACTTGCCGTTACCCGAAACATAAAGAAACTCAGTGTTGGACAAGTGGTGTATACGGCGATGTGTTACGAGCATGGCGGCATGATTGATGACGGTACGGTGTATCGATTGGGCGACACCAATTTTCGTTGGATCGGGGGCAATGATGAATCGGGTTTGTGGCTCCGTGAGCTGGCTGAATCGCGCGGGCTGAACGCCTGGGTACGATCCTCAACCGATCACTTGTGTAACGTTGCCGTCCAGGGTCCGCTGTCACGTGAAATTCTTGATCAGATTATCTGGACACCGCCAGCACAAGCTACCATCAATGAACTGGGCTGGTTTCGCTTCACGATCGGGCGTATGCATGATTTTCACGGCGCGCCCGTGGTCGTGAGTCGAACCGGTTATTCCGGTGAGTTGGGTTACGAAGTGTTTTGTCATCCCAAGGATGCGACCTCGGTCTTTGATTCGATTTGGGAAGTAGGAGAGCCAAAAGGTATGTTGCCTTTGGGATTGGCGGCACTGGATATGTTGCGGATCGAGTCGGGGTTGATCTTCGCCGGTTATGAGTTCAGTGATCAGACCAATCCTCTGGAGGCGGGTATCGGTTTTACGGTACCACTCAAATCAAAGGTTGATGACTTCATTGGTCGCGCGGCAATTGCCGAACGTAAGGAGCATCCGCAGAAGGTGCTTGTCGGTCTGCATATCGATGGTGGGGTCGTACCTTCGAATGGCGATTGTATTCGTATGGGAAAAGCGCAAGTCGGCGAAATTACATCGGCTGTCAAATCACCCATTCTTGGCAAGGTGATCGCTTTGGCTCGCGTTGATGTCACGCATGCCGAAGTCGGTACCGCGATAGAAGTTGGGCAGCTTGACGGTCAGCAGAAGCGATTAACGGCCACCGTTTGTGCGTTTCCGCATTTTGATCCGACCAAGGAACGTGTGAAGGGAAACTACGATACGGCAGATGCCAGCGACTGATTCAGGTTTTAACAATCCTTATTGGTGGGATGATGCTGGTGCGCCGTACGCAACTGATGATCAGCTGCAGAGTCGCTGTGATCTTTTGATCATCGGGGCCGGCTATACCGGGTTGAGCGGTGCTTTAGCGGCGCATGATGCCGATGTATCCGTTCAAGTTATTGAGCGAGACATTCCGGGGGCAGGGGCATCGACACGTAATGGCGGGATGTTTGGTGCCCACCCGCGTTTTAGTGTGACTATCATGGAAAAACGCTTTGGCCGCACAATTGCGGCGGGTATTTATGCGGAGGCATCTATCGCCGAACGATTCGTGCGAGATCTTATCGCTCGAGAACAGATTGACTGCGATTTACAAGACGTTGGCCGAATTCAACTTGCCTGGACGAAAAAACATTATGCGCAGCAGCAGCGTCTTGTGCAGAGTGTCGCTCGGCTGAGCGATATGCAGCTGGAACTGGTACCTCGCGAATCTCTCTATAAAGAGATCCACACTGAGCAGTATTACGGGGGTATTCGTTTTCCGCGACACGCTGGCCTGCACCCGCTGAAGTATCATCGGGGCATGTACAAGGCAGTACGTCGACGCGGAGTGCCGGTGGTGTCTCACTGCGAAGCACACGGTATCAGGCACCGGGCTGATGGTGGCTTTGATGTGGATACATCGAAAGGGCGTATCCGCGCCGAAAAAATTATGGTGGCAACCAATGGTTACACGAGTAGTGGTAACGCAGCGCCTCTGCGTTGGTTGCAGCAACGAGTCTTTCCGCTACCGAGCTTCGTGATTGCCACCGAAGCCGTATCACGTGACAGGCTTCAGGCATTGGCCCCCGGCGGGAGAATGATGGTCGAAACCCGAGCTCGACATTCCTACTATCGATTGTCGCCTGACGGTACGCGTATTTTGTTTGGGGGGCGTGCATCAATGATCCCAACCGACCCGGAACAGGCCGCTCAGCGTTTACGCAAGACTATGCTTGAAGTCTGGCCGTCGCTGGATGATGTCGATATAAGTCATAGCTGGTCCGGCTACACGGGATATTCCTTCGGTCACATGCCGCAAGTGGTCAGCCATGAAGGAATTAATTTTGTCGCCGGTTTTTCAGGCTCAGGTACTGTTATGGCGCCTTACCTTGGTGTCAAGTGCGCCTATCAGGCGATTGGCGATCCACGTGGTGAGACAGCCTACAGTAACACGGTGCTAAAACGCTCCTGGCTACACCCGGTGCAGAAACCTCATTTTCTAAAAGCGGCGAATCATTGGTATCGTCAGGTCGTTGATCGACGTGAGAGCAGGCTGGGGCGGGTTCGGAAAAATGCCAGACCAAGACATTAAGTTATCAAGATGATGAAAAAATAATCATACGATGGAGCGCGCGTGATAACCATGCACAACAGTATTATTGCGAAAACTTTCTTTGTGGGGGTTCGCGGATGTAAATTGCGCTCAAAAAAAATAGATAGAAATCTGAAAAGATTTTGAAACAGGTATGTGTAAAACAATCTACGGTAACGACACTGAATAGCAACAGGAGATATCTTTTATGGGTAAGCGAGTAGCAGTCATTGGGGCTGGCCCCTCAGGTCTTGCTCAATTGAGGGCATTCCAGTCAGCGGCAAAAACAGGTGCAGACATTCCTGAAGTTGTCTGTTTTGAGAAGCAGGATAACTGGGGTGGTCTTTGGAACTATACCTGGCGAACCGGGCTTGACGAATATGGCGAACCGGTACACGGTTCAATGTACCGTTATTTGTGGTCCAACGGACCCAAGGAAGGGCTTGAGTTTGCTGATTATTCTTTCGAAGAGCACTTTGGCAAGCAGATCGCCAGCTACCCACCGAGAGCAGTTCTTTTTGACTATATTCAAGGCCGGGTCAACAAGGCTGATGTCCGCAAGTGGGTCCGTTTTCGTACACCGGTACGGCACGTAAGTTTTGATGACAAAACCGGCCAGTTCACCGTCTCCGTACATGATCTTGTCAACAACAAGGAATATGCAGAGAAGTTCGATCATGTCGTGGTTGCCAATGGACATTTTTCGACGCCCAATGTGCCATCGTTTGATGGCTTGGATCGATTCAATGGTCGAGTATTACACGCGCATGATTTTCGTGATGCGGTGGAATTCAAGGGCAAGCATGTACTGATCATCGGCACCAGCTATTCGGCTGAAGACATTGGATCTCAGTGTTGGAAGTATGGGGCCAAATCTATCACGGTCAGTCACCGAACCGCGCCTATGGGTTACAAATGGCCGGACAATTGGCAAGAAGTGCCTTTGCTGACATCGGTTTCAGAAAACACTTGTACCTTTAAAGACGGTAGCACCAAAGAGATTGATGCGATTATTCTTTGTACCGGATATCAACATCACTTTCCGTTCATGACGCCGGAACTGACGTTAGAGACCGCTAATCGACTGGCTACTGCCAATTTATATAAAGGTGTGGTATTCAATGATAACCCGGCACTTTTTTATCTGGGTATGCAGGATCAGTGGTATACGTTCAATATGTTTGATGCACAAGCCTGGTATGTGCGTGACGTTATCATGGGCCGTATCGATCTTCCCGATGCCAATACAATGAAACAAGATGTCATCTCGCGTGTCGCTGCGGAAGATGCGCTTGAAGACGACTATGCGTGTATTGCCTATCAGGGTGATTACGTCAAAGAACTGATTAGTGAAACTGACTATCCGACTTTTGATGTCGACGGCGCTAACGAAGCGTTTTACCAGTGGAAGAAGCACAAGAAAGTAGACATCATGGCGTTCCGCAACAATTCCTATAAATCAGTGATTACAGGAACCATGGCGCCCGTGCATCACACTGCGTGGAAAGACGCGATGGATGATTCGCTCGAGAGTTATTTGCAGAACTGAAGACCGCGGGCGTATCGCAGGTCGAACAGTGTGTGCCAGGCAGGGAAGCCTGGCATCACCCTATCAATCGTGTTTGATAAATTCGATTGCGATTCGAACATTAGTACGATATTCACTTATCGTCAGGCCCCATTGGGCTAACGTGTGCATGTCTGGCTGGGCGTCCAACATGTTCTGAACAGTCTCCAGGCTCTGGGAGTTATACAGATACTCTGACAAAGAACCACTTGGGAGGGCTGAAGCCACTGAGCAATGAATGACGTCTTCTGTTACAGCAGATCTTGGATTTGCCTTCTTGGCTGGCGCATAACTAATCATGGTATTTAACCTGCGATTGCTGGAAACAACGATATTCGGTTTTGTGTTGTGGTCACATTTGAGTCTGGATTTACAGATCAGTTTTCGATCGAGATGTGAATCGAACTGATATCGCTATTGTTCCCAGTTATTTAGTTTCGTTTCATGGATAAACTGTGAACTTTTGTGGCACCCGTGCATATTCGTGTTTCCAAATTCTTGTGACGCAAGTCAGATCCAGTGATAGATGCAATAAACAGGCTCATTCGTGCGGAGTTGAGTGTTGTCGTCTTGTGATGGGTGGTCGTTTAGCGTCCGTTCTCGGACAAGCGAGTCATTTTTGCTCACTATAGTGCATGTTGAATGGTTCGAGAAGGCAGGTGGGTGTCTGATCCATAATTTCGACACTATGAGTCGCTGGCGGACATATCTGACCGGCCCGTGTCGTGTTTTGCGAGCAACTCTGCTGCATATTGGGCTTTCGGGTCACACGAAAACCCCACGTCCGGCCATATTGTCAGCCGTTCTCGAGAGAAGTATGGTTACTCGGCACAACCTTTGATGGCTTGATGGCTAAGCTCGCCGCGATTTGCAAGAGGCTCTGGCGCCGCAGACGCACCATCAACCATACTTTTGTAATGCGCAGCGGGCCATCATTGAAAGATCGGCTATTCAAAACGTGGTGTAGGTGAAACTACGTGGTGGCTTGGCAGCTGTCCTTGTCATCCAGATTCACGTTCCGCAATAGCCGACTCATTTCATCCAGGTTTACTTGCCGCAATAGCCGACTCATTGGCTGAGTCGGCCATTAGCGCCTATAGAGCGGCTTGATACATCACCGCATTTTTGATCAATATTCCCGCAGCAGCCAAGTAGAGCCAGTTAGCGACGCCTGGACTTTCTATAAGCGCTGCCTTCATGAGCTGCGCCAATAATCAGTGCCAGCACGCACAGGCCACCAGCTACAAATAACCAGATTGGTTCCCAGCCAGAACCCGCGCCGACATAGTAGGCGTTTTCCACACCATTCCATGTACCTTCAATAAAATCAGGTGATCCCATAATCGTATCTCCTCAATGTTGGTTGAATTAAAGCTTGCTGGAAGATGCCAATGCACCTTCTGGATAAGCTTCGGCTGGAACCTTGGTAATGTCCAAGCCATCAAGTTCAGCGTGCTCAGGCACTCTCAAGAGACGGAATATGCGCAAAATCAAAGACAAGACATAACCTGGCACAAAACCCAATGCAAACATGACGGCAAGTCCAACGATTTGACCGGTCAGGGATGTTGTCGCAACGGCACCTGCGTCGCCTGGAATTGCTGGATAACCTGAGGCAAAAATGCCCACGGCGAGAACGCCCCAAGCGCCAAGCGTACCGTGTACCGTGACTGCACCCACCGCGTCGTCAAGACCAATTTTCTCGAAGAATTTTGCCGAAATAGGCATGATGCACGCTCCGATAAAACCGATAGCGAAAGCCAGTGGAGGCCACCAGAGATCGAGACCGGCTGCACAGGAAATGATGCCGCCAAGTGCACCGGACATCATCCAGAATGGATCACGGGTAACCATCCAGGCCCCGATGATGCCGCCTGCAAAGCCCATCAGAATGTTGAAGGTCAATGCTGACAAGGTGACAGGGGTTCCATAGATGCTGGCAAATTCAGTCCCGAACCACGACCAGGCCTCGCCGGGAAAGATCACGCAAGCCATCAGGAATCCCCAGAAGCCAGCGATAATCAGCATGAGACCAACCAATGTCAGCGGCATGCTGTGGCCAGGGATATGATTGGCAGTGCCATTGCGGTTGAACTTGCCAATACGTGGCCCGAGGTTGATCAGTACACCGAGTGCGAAGAAGCCAGCAACCATATGTACCACCCCAGATGCACCAAAATCGTGATACCCGAACTGTGTCACCAGCCAGCCATCTGCGTGCCAGCCCCAGGCCGCAGCAACCACCCAGGCAAACGCACCCAATACAATGGCAAGGATGATGAAACCGACAAGTTTGATGCGTTCAATCACAGCACCGGACATGATTGATGCTGTTGTCGCGGCGAACAAGGTGAACGCGCCCCAGAAAACGCCTGTCGCGTTATCAGCGATGTGTGGTCCCATGACTTCACCCATCGGGTTGGCCACGGCCGCTGCATATTCAAGTCCGCTGATTTCAAAGGGACCCGGTGTGAATTCAATGCCGGTAGGAAAGGCCCAGTATACCCACCAACCAAAGAAGTAAAAGGCCGGTACCAGAAACGCAAATGCCAGTATGTTCTTGATACCTGATGCAAGAACATTTTTGGTTCGCGACGCGCCCATTTCATAGGCGAGAAAACCAACGTGTATTAAAACCATTAGCGGTATGGTTACGTAGTAGTACATCTCTGCGACCGCTGTATTGGTCCCACCACCACTGGCGGCTTTCAACGCTGCAACCTCAGCGGCTAGCTGAGCGAGTTGCTCTTCCATATCCTATTCCCTCTTGTTTACGGCAATTCAATAGTGCTTGCAGGGTAGCCGAAAACCGTTTGTAGGCCAATACCTTGTGACTGCGAAGACACAATCTCTGCTAGTACCAATTGTGATCCAAATAAGGTTGATCTGAAAAGCATCGTTGATAAACATCATAAAGCGAAGAGTTGTCTCTTCTTTTCGCTGATGCGGTATGGTTCATTGCATCGCAATCAAGTCACATACCTATTTAAAATCGATGCAATCACTCAAGGTTCGTATGGCGGCAGGGGAAACGCTTGCCGGTACTTTCGTCAAGACGCCGGCAGTTGATGTTGTAGAAGTGCTGGCCAAGTCAGCGCTTGATTTTATCGCTCTGGACGCAGAGCATGCACCGTTTGACCGCGGAAGACTCGACAATTGTCTTGCCATTGCGCGGGCACTGAATTTTCCAACGCTTGTGCGGTTACCTTCCGGTGACGCTTCGGAGATCCTGAAAGCGATGGATTCCGGCGCAACCGGCGTTATAGTTCCTCACGTTGATACGGTTGAGAAAGCGCGCAATATTGCCAAATGGTCTCGTTTTGGTCATGGTGGACGTGGCTTCGCAGGTTCAACGCGTTGGGCAGGGTTTGCTACCCGTCCCATGGCCGATATTCTCAAGCAGAGTGAAGAGGAAACGGTTGTCATTGCCCAAATCGAAGAGCCCGAGGGTGTTGATGCGGCAGATGAGATTGCGGCGCTTGCTGGTATCGACGGATTGTTTGTTGGGCCCGCTGATTTATCGGTTTGTCTGGGTACGACCGATCCGACGTCAGCTCCTGTCAGAGATGCGATGCGTATCGTTGGTCAAGCCACCCAAAAGCATCGAAAAACATTTATGACGTTCGCGCCAACGACAGAGACAGCGGATGAGTTGCGTGAGCTTGGAGTAACAATGTTTTTTATCGCGTCCGAGCATGGTTTCATGATGAGTGGTGCGAATGCAGCGGCGAATGCCTTGCATGCAAAAGACAGCAAAGCATGATTGCGGGTAGCGCCAAACTGCATCCGGACATGACTACACGACACGTTATCCGAACCACGTCATACCTGTCGCATGACATCATGTCATTCTCGCATTGTCATTGCTGCACAATGGCCTGGCGCATGGCGGCGATGGTCTTCGCGTAGTCCTCGGTACCGAAAATCGCTGACCCTGCAACAAACATATCAGCACCAGCGGCGGCGATGGCGCCTATGTTGTCGATCTTGACGCCACCATCGACTTCCAGTCGAATATCACGACCTGATGCGTCGATTCGTTGCCGTGCTTCCTTGAGTTTGTGCAATGTCGATGGGATAAAGCTTTGTCCACCGAATCCGGGATTGACAGACATCAGCAGAATGATGTCGACCTTGTCGAGAACATGGTCAAGGTAGTGCAGGGGGGTCGCCGGGTTGAACACCAAGCCTGATTGGCAACCTTGATCGCGAATCAAGTCCAGGCTTCTATCAATGTGTTCGGACGCTTCGGGATGGAACGTGATCATGCTGGCTCCGGCTTGGGCGAAATCGGGTATCAGGCGATCGACGGGCTTGACCATCAAGTGGACATCAATCGGAGCCGTGATGCCGTGATTACGTAAAGCCTCGCATACCAGAGGGCCGATGGTCAGATTGGGCACATAGTGATTATCCATGACATCAAAGTGGACGACGTCTGCGCCGGCTGCCAATACGCTTTCCACTTCTTCACCCAATCGGGCAAAGTCAGCGGACAGAATCGAGGGGGCTATCAGGTAATCCATCGTCGTTGGTCCGGCACTATCGGGAGTGCCTAGTATATGCCAGTGACGTATACTTTCTGATTCAACGACCGAGAAGAACAAATCTTCCAGTGATCGAGAGAAATCTTGCGCTTTACCCTTGGTACCAGGCGTTCAGCAGCGCCTTGCCATGGCTGCCGATTTTCTTCTTGTATTTCCTTGAACATCTGTCCTTTGCTGACGGCATCACGCTTGGTGCGATCTACTATTTTTCGGTTTTTTTGCTGGAAGTCCCTTCAGGCTACCTGTCGGATCGTTTTGGTCGAAAACGCACGCTTGTCGCCGCCACCGTGTTGTTTGTCTGTGCCTATGCCTTGTTTCTGATGGCGGACACGTTTTTAAGTTTTGCCATTGCGCAGGTATTTATTGCCGCTGGTATTGCTTTCCAGTCGGGAAGCGACTCTGCATTACTAATTGATTCACTGAAAGCACTGGGTCGCGAATCCGAGTACGCGAGGCGTGAAGCGCGCGCGCATCGTTTTGCCATGACAGCACTTGCCTTGTCTTGCGTCATTGGTGGAGCGCTGGGCACCGTTAACCTGAGTTTTCCGTATGTCGCGTCGCTATTGCTTTCTGTCGTGTCGTTTTTCCTTGCCATCTCTTTTCACGAGCCGGTGAGGGCCGATTTACGCACGGTGGGAACCGTCACACACCAGCTACGGCAAATCGGCGTTCTCCTCACGGATCGACGTTTGTTGTGGATCATGATGTTCTACGTCATTGCTTATTCACTGCAACATATTCCTTATGAATTTGTGCAACCGTATATCAAGCTATTGGTGGCCGAGGTATGGACCTCGATTGAATCACTGCAGGCATCGCCCTGGATATCCGGCATCATTATTGGGTCATCGATGTTCGGTGGTGCCTTGGCAGCTACTATCAGCATGCAGCTTTATCAAAAGCTTGGGTTAGTCCGCTTGTTCTTGTTAGGGGTGTTGATGCAGATTTTTATCATTGCTTTTCTTGGCCTGGTTTTGCATCCCGCTATTCTGCTTGTCATCGTGTTTCGTAATTTTGCCATGTCTCTGACCCATGCGCCGATGCTCGACGCGTTAGCGCCGCTGGTGCCCGATGAGCAACGGGCTACTTACCTTTCAGCGCAAAGTCTGTTTGGACGTTTGAGCTTTGCCATTGTCTTATGGGCATTGTCGCTACTGAGTGGTGGTCGTGAGGAGCTAGTCTGGTCAGACCTGTCGCAAATACTGCATGTCAGTTTTTATGCCGGTGTGGCCCTGCTGATTGCACTTGCTTTAACAGCTCGATTGATGAAAACCGTTGATTCGGTCCGTTGATTCGGTCCGACGGTTCAATGGATGAGTCAGTTCCGGTCAGAGAATTCGCTCGATTCGTGGTAGTGCGCAATAACTTGCTTTCGATTGGACACGCCAAGCTTTTCGAAGATGTTATGCAAGTGAAACTTTACAGTATTGATGCTGATACCGTGTAAATCGGCCAATTCTTTGTTGGTCTTCCCTGAAGACAGATTTTTTACCAATGCAATCTCAGCGGGGGTCAGTTTTTCAATTGACGCTTTGCTGTTTTCCGCAGCGTTTGAATCGTTTTCAATCATCGCAGGGAAAGCCGATTTCGAAGGCGTGATACAAGCAAAAGATACATCGTGTCAGTGGTAACTGGTTTGATTCAGGTTTCAGTTTTATACCAAACAGGAATCAATGTAAATCCATTTGGCACTCGCCCACGCCGTTGTTGCGTGTTTGTGTGCCTATATTATGCAGCCTTTACGTTGCTGTCGCCCTGGGCGAGCCATTGTTCGAGCTTTGCGCCAAGATCTTCGAGCAAGACAGGTTTGGTCAGGAAGTCATCCATGCCGGCAAGCAAACACCGCTCACGGTCGCTGCTCATGGCGTTGGCAGTCAGGGCAATAATTGGACAATGACCATCATCGACTGTTTGCTCGTACTTGCGTATGGCAGTTGTCGCATCAAGCCCGTTCATAACTGGCATCGACACATCCATCAGAACCAAATCTGGTCTGGAAGCCCTGAACGCCTCTACACCTAGTTGACCGTTGTCAGCAATCTCAAACTCAAACCCAAATTTTTCGAGCATGCCAGTAATAACCAGTTGATTAATAACATTGTCTTCAACGACAAGGATGTTCTTGCCGTCGAACTTCGGTTCGCTCGTATCAACGCTTGAGTCGGCTTGGTCATTCAGGCCGATTATGTCGGTACTTATGCTGCTGGTATCTTCTCGTAGCGTATCGCTGATCATTTGCAACAAGGTTTCGGTTCGTATCGGCTTCAACAACGTGCCGGCAAACCCGATCTTTCGAACCCGCGCGCCTTGAACTGATTGATCAACTGATGACAGCATGATGACCGGTATCGATTCGAGTATGGGTGATGCCTTGAATTTGATGCACAGTGCATGTCCATCAAGATCTGGCATTTGATAGTCGAAGATCGCAAGGTCGAAGGGTTTGCCACTTGCGGCCTGTTCCATCGCAAGTTCAAGTGCCTCTCGGCCGTTGTTAGCTATGGTTGGCTGCATTCCCCATTTAAGTACTCGCCGTTTGAGTATGTCACAGTTAAGTGGCAGGTCATCAACGATCAAAACAGATTTCCCATTGACTTCAACGGGATCTTTTTGTGCAAGGGTGTGATCAATCGAATGATCGACAGGTAATTGCAAAGGGAATGAAAAGGTTGATCCTTTGCCGACCGATGATTCAAGCTGAATTTCGCTTCGCATCAGGTTTGCGAGGCGCCGTGTGATGGCTAACCCGAGTCCCGACCCTTCAAAGCGACGATTGGATGCGCCGTCGACCTGTTCGAATGCTGAGAAAACAGCATGTTGCTTGTTAGCAGGTATACCGATCCCGGTATCAACGATGGCGACGGTTAAATGTCCAATGTCATTTTTAACGCTACCGTCAACTCGAATCAATACATGTCCTTGTTCGGTGAACTTGACGGCATTGCCGACAAGGTTGGTAATGATTTGTCGTAATCGACCGGCATCGCCAATAAAACGATTTGGCAGATCAGGCGAGTAGTCAATAGCAAGCTCGACGTTCTTGGCGTTGGCAGATGCTGCCAATAACGATGCGACGTCTTCTATAGCGGCGGCGAGATCAAAGGGCGCATTGTCGAGTTCAAGTTTTCCTGCCTCAATTTTAGAGAAATCCAGAATATCGTTTATTAATGTCAGAAGTGCCAAGGCCGACTTTGATACGGTGGAAGCGTAGTTACGTTGTTCAGCGCTCAATTCACTTTCGAGCAGTAGTTCGGCCATTCCGATCACGCCATTCATTGGCGTTCGGATCTCATGGCTCATATTCGCCAGGAATTCAGATTTTGCTCGGCTGGACGCTTGCGCTTCATTGCGTGAGGCTTCAAGTTCCATTTCGCGGTGTGCAAGCGATAGTTCCTGCTTTTTCAGTTGGGTGACATCGGTGCGCATTTCGACATAACGGCCATTGTCCTGACTGGCAAGCAACACCTGGTGATAACGTTCCGGATTATCCAGCCGGACAATCATGGGTTGGCCGAGTGCCAGTATTCGTGCACGCGACCCCATGACGTCTCGGTACCATTGTTGTTGATCTTCAGGATTGCTGTGCATGTATCTCGCACTGATTGCCTGAAGATCGGCATCCTGCATGCCCTTGCGCAGTTTAACGCCTCGAGTGGCATAAAATCGTTCTGCCGATGCGTTATAAAGAATGACACTATCGTTTTCGTCGTAGACAACAACAGTTGCGTCAACGATATCCAGTGCACCCGATAATCGATGGTATTCCCGCTTGGCTTTTCTTTGCGTAATTAACATCGGTATCGAGACGAACAAGCTGACGAAAATCGCGGCGCAGGAGCCGGCAAGAATAACCTCGACCAGCCGCGACCCGCCAGTGACAAGCAGCACCATGAGAGTCACAGACACGGATATTGAAGCACCGAGGCAAACCGCCAGCACTCCGATCGTTTTTCTTTGAGCTTTTTCCTGTGCGTGCGAATTCATTTCGTCCATCAAGATACCCTCTAATGATCCATCAGCACCGACGGGATTTCCAGTCGGACGTACTATAGTGTTTGTCGACTTGGTACGAATTCTATTGAGTAAAGGACACTCGAATCGAGTGGCGCAGGGACGAATTCCCACCGAAACGTGAACTCCACCAGTTTGTGCAGGTCTTTCTGTCTGGTTCGTTAGACATTGCGAGTTTCCAGGCAAGCTTGCGACGGATTGGAAAAGGGCCAACTACACTAGCTTTGTGGCCAGTCGACGTGAATTATGGCCCTGGGTAAATCAATACAGGATGAGTAACGGTGGATCAAGAATCGCAAGTACGAGATAAACGCCGGGCTATCGTATATCTGGTGGTCGCGGAAGTGCTTGCCATGAGTCTTTGGTTTGTGTCTTCCGCGGTTCTAGGCGATGTGCGTAATGAGTTCGCCATCAGTAATATCCGCGCCGCGTTGCTCGCCTCGTCTGTCCCGGCAGGGTTCGTTATAGGCGCGCTGACTCTGGCGATAACGGGGATAGCGGATCGATTTGACCCTCGGCGCATATTTGCCCTGGCAGCGGTTATCGCCGGTTGCGCAAATCTGATGCTTGTATATCTGATACCGGGTTCACTACTGAGTATTGTCGCGCGCTGTGTGACGGGTTTGTGTTTGGCCGGTGTGTACCCAGTGGGCATGAAGATCATCGTAGGCTGGGGCACCAGGGATCGAGGATGGCTTGTCGGATTACTGGTCGGTGGCTTGACCTTTGGTACGGCTGCACCTCATATGCTTTCCTTCCTGGGCGGCGCTGATTGGCGATTGACTACAACGTTGGCGACAGGCGGCTGCTGGATCGCAGCGCTGTTGATTCTGTTCACGCAACTTGGGCCTCATCATCAACGCGCGCCAAAACTCGATGCGCGAGCAATTACCCATGCCTGGCACAACAAACATGTGCGCATGGCCTATTTTGGCTATCTCGGTCATATGTGGGAACTCTATGCGATGTGGAGTTGGCTCGGCGTGGCACTGCTTGCTTCATTTGCGTTACAGGTGGATGCTGGACAGGCAAGCCAGTTGGCCAAGCTCACTAGCTTTGCCGCCATCGCTGTCGGTGGTCTTATGTGTCCGCTGGCTGGGCATTATGCTGATCGGATAGGTAAAGCGGAGCTGACCATAATTGCGATGTTTATCAGCGGGTCATCGGCTGTACTGATGGCATTGGTATTCGGTGGACCTGTCTGGCTGGTGATTTTGGTCGCCGTATTGTGGGGGGCATCTGTCATTCCCGACAGCGCGCAATTTTCCGCACTGGTTGCTGATCACTCGCCACCTGACAAAGCGGGAAGCCTTATGTCGCTACAAACAGCGCTTGGTTTCTTGCTGACCATATTCACGGTGCAAGTTACACCCTGGCTCGCGGCGAAGACAAGTTGGCCGGCGCTGTTTGTCATCCTCTCGCTGGGACCACTTTTTGGTATCGTCGCAATGATGAAGTTACGCAAACTCAATTAGCATGTTGGCTATTGATATCCTGGTCGATGGCCCAACCTATGAATGATCTGGTTCGTACCTTCCAGTACAACAGAACCTGCTCAACGTTTGACTATCGAGAGGTTTTATCAGGGGGTGATGAAGTTGCCGTTTTGCAAGTCTTTCATTGCTTGTCGAATCTCTTCCTGCGTATTCATCACTATCGGGCCATGCCAGGCTACGGGTTCCTGGATCGGCTTGCCTGATATGAGCAGGAACCTCAGCCCGTGATCGCCGGCTTGAACCACCACCTCATTGCCGGTATCGAAGATAAGTAAAGTGCGATTGCCGGAAAAATCGCGCAGATGCACTTCATTTCCTTGAATTTCTTTTTCGATCTTTACGCCCATGGGGTCCGAGGCGTTTTTAAAGTCGCCTGATCCTGCAAAAACATAGGCGAAAGCATTGCGATAGGTATCGACCGGAAATGATTTCTTGATACCTGGGGGAATGGTGATGTCCAGATACTGAGGTTCTGCGGCGACGCCATCGACAGGTCCTCGTTTGCCCCAGAAGTCACCGACAACCACGCGTACGATCGTTCCATCGTCGTCGATGATTTCGGGTATATCGCTGCCCTGAATGTCCTGATAACGAGGTTTTGTCATTTTCAGGTTCGATGGCAAATTGGCCCACAACTGAAAACCATGCATCTGACCTTGGGAATCACCGTGAGGCATTTCCTGGTGAAGAATGCCACTGCCAGCCGTCATCCATTGCACACTGCCTGGGCCGAGCGTACCCGAGTTGCCGAGACTGTCAGCATGATCAACAGTGCCTGCCAGAACATAGGTAATCGTCTCGATTCCGCGATGTGGGTGCCATGGAAACCCGGCAGCGTAATCTGCAGGATTATCGTTTCTGAAGTCATCCATCATCAAAAAAGGATCGGTCGCCGATGTGTCTCCGAAACCAAAAACGCGATGCAACTTCACGCCAGCCCCTTCGAGGGTGGGACGGGTGCCGGATTGTGATTTAACAGGACGTACGGACATGGCAATCTCCAAAATACTATTCGATATTATACGCCGTGACTCACATGAAAAAGATGATTGCCCCTTTCACATTGGTTTTGACATTCGCGATTCGCGAAACACGATATACAGGCCAGCGGCAAATATGATGGTGGCCCCGATGAAGGTGTAGGCTGTCAGAATTTCGCCAAACCACCAGACACCCAATACGGCTGTCCAGATCAGTCGGCTAAAGTCAACCGACATGACCAGGGCAGTGTCTGCTATCTGTAGCGCTCGGGTCATCAATAAATGACCAGCTGTGGCCAACGCTCCGATCATCATCAGTATTGCCATTTGCGTCATATCAGGTGTTTGCCAGACCATGAGGGCCGGTATGAAGGTGAATAGGGTCAGAAGTATGGCCATCCAACCGACAATGCAGGTAACCGATTCTGTACGAGTCAACAGTTTTACAATGGTGACTGAAGCACCCCAGGTAAACGCGCTGAGCAGTACCAGTATCGAATAGACATTGAAACCGGAAGCGTCTGGCTGCATGGCGACAAAAACACCTGCAAAGCCAACCCCGATTGCGATACCACGCCTGAGCCGAACCGTTTCTTTTAAAAAGAACCAGGCCGAAACAGTCGCAAAAATGGCGGTGCTGAAACTCAACGCGGTCGCATTCGCAATGGGTACTTGGGTCAATGCATAAAACCAACTCGCCATAGCGGCAGTTCCAACCAGCGCGCGAAGCAGGTGCAATTTAGGATTACTGGTTGCCAACGATTGTGTGCCTCCGCTAATCAGCAGCGGCACAATGGCCATGAGGCCGAACAAATTACGAAAAAAGACGATGATGAAAGGATGGAGATCGCTACCTAAGTGTCGCACCAGGGCATGCATGATGGCCAGCAACAGCGTTGAGAACAGCATGAAGCCAAGCGCCATGGCGACCGTCGGTTGTTGCCATACCTTTGAAAAGCTGTTCAAGCCGCAATCATTGCCTGTGTTCGATTCTCGGTTAAGGTAATCTTGCAGCAGTGTAGCCTGATATGCCTACAGGAAAGCAATGCCTCATCGGATCAGTAATCAATCCCTCTTACGGCAATTGGCCGTCGTGGTGCAATTGGGTGCTGTCAACGTATCATCCCGCCTGTTTGTTGAGGTTTGTCGTAACCGCGGGCAGGCCATAGGCGAGCTGTTCTTTCTGCATTTTGATACGCTGTTTGACTATGGCTTTTTAACCTTTGTCTCGCCTGTCAATGAACGCAAGGGAACTGACTTGACGGTAGTGTCAGGATTTTCCCGTAACGCTGAGGAATGGGATTTACAGTTTTCGCTGACGCACAGCGGCCAGGAGTTTTTGCAGCGATACGGTTGACATCAGTGTTATCAACCGTATCGCCACCGTTTTGAAAGATCTCGTGTCCCGCTTATCGATGCAATTCAGCACCAACGATTTCCTCGATTACCTTGGTGACGATCCAGTTGTCGCCCTCAGGATATTTTATCTTGCCCGCATGAAACAACTGCATGGCTGTGGATGCAGTATGCATAGGTACCTCCAGTTCACGTGAAAGGTCCAGAGATATCGTCAGATCTTTGTGCATTGTCCTGATGTGGCTGCCGGTACCTTCAAATTTTCGGTCGATGATGCACTCCAGCGCATTGTTGGCAACGCCACACCCTGCGCTCGAAGTCGACACAACCTTGTGCAGTACTTCACCGCTGACGCCCGCTTTTGCGGCTAGGACAGCCGCTTCAAACGTTGCTGAAAAGATCGAACCGATCAAGGACTGCAGGCAAGCCTTGACCGTCTGACCTTCGCCAGGTTCGGTTCCGACATGATGAATAGTGCCGGATACAGCTTGCATGACCGACGCAAATTCCTTGAGCACTGCCGATTGCGCGGCCGCCATTAACGTCAGCGTGCCACCTTGGGCACCGGGAAAACCACCGGATACGGGCGTATCGATCAGATGGACACCAGACCCATCCATCGCTCGTCCGATTTCCTGTGCTTCGGTTGGTTTTACTGTCGCGCTGAGGATGACGGCACCGCCTTTGGGCAATCGGGCGACGAGTCCATCCTTGCCGAGAATCACTTCCTTCGCCTGATCACCGTTCATCACCATGACAAATACAGCGTCAGCGTTATCGGCAACTTCTGCGACTGAGTTGCACGCATTTCCGCCGAGTGACTTGAATGCGTTCAAGCGCTTGTCGTCCAAATCATAGCCTGCGGTTTCAAAACCATGAGCGATAAGGTTTTTGGCCAGGCCGCTACCCATATCGCCAATCCCGATAACACCTGCTCGTTTCATGATTGCTCGCTCCTGGACGGGTTCGACACCGGTCGTCAAACACCAATGTGATGGGATGGAATTTTTTTTACTGCAAGTGAAATAATATCGGATCGCCTGCTGACAAAGCTAGTCTCTGGCCGCAATTACGCCGCAATTTGCGGTAATGTGTTCGCACTGAAACCCATCACGATCAGTTGCATTTTTAATGAGCACCATCACTGTAGCCCTGGACGAGATCGAGGCAATTTCGCGTCAGGCATTGATAAAACATGATGCCGCGGTGTGGATCGCTGAGCACGTGGCTCATGCTGTGCGTACTGCTGAAGCCAATTGCAATATTATTTGTGGTTTGTACTATCTGGAAAGTTATTGCATCCAATTGGCTTCTGGCCGAGTAGATGGCAACGTAGAACCGTTGATCACCAAGCCACGAACCGCCATTGTCCAGGCCGATGCACGAATGGGGTTCGCGCAACCTGCCTTTGCACGCGGCCTGCCAGAGGCGTTGAAACTGTTGCAAGACACCGGTACCTGCACATTGGCAGTCAGCCATGCCCACACCTGTACGTCGCTCGGTTACTTCACCGAGCAAATTGCGCTCGCAGGTGCGATCGGCATTGGGTTCGCCAACGCGTCTGCGGTGGTTTCACCTCCGGGAGGCAATAAAGCGGTATTGGGTACCAATCCCATGGCGATGGCAATTCCTGCCAAAGGTGGTGGTGTTGCGTTTCAATTTGATCAGAGTACCAGCGCCGTTGCGTTAGGGAAGATCACTCAGGCGGCAGCGGCCGGTGAGAGCATTCCATTGGGATGGGCTGTTGATGAACGGGGTAAGCCGACGACCGATCCCAAGGCTGCGCTCAAAGGCTCCTTGTTGTCGACAGGTGGATATAAAGGGTATGGATTTGGTCTGATGGTTGAAGTTCTTGCCGCCGCTGTGACCGGCAGTGTCAATTCGGTCAATGTTAAAGGCTTGAAGTTGGCTGACGGACCGCCTCATGATCTGGGACAGTACTACTTTCTTGTTGATCCCACGGCCATTTCAGGTGATGCATTCTGGGACAGGATGGCTGTTTTAGCTGATTCCGTCGATGCTCAGGAACATGCGCGTCTGCCAGGCTCTAAACGTCAGAGACGTGAAGAAGTCACCATCAATGCGGATTTGTGGACCCTGGCACAGTCACTGGCAAATACGTGAAAACAAGGTGATTAATTTCCGGTTCCCTCGATCATGATCACGCATTCTTTTGAAACCCTGGAACTTAGTGAACCCGCTGAATATGTATTAAAAATCGTATTGAACCGACCTCAATCGGCCAATGCATTCAACACGGTGATGGCTACCGAGCTTTATACCTTGTTCGAATCCTTGTCCATGGATCATGATACCTATCGTTGTCTGATTCTGACCGGGGCTGGAGAGCGGGCTTTTTGTGCTGGAGGTGATTTAAAAGAACGCAAAGGTATGACAGAGGCCGCCTGGGCTGCGCAACATCTTCATTACGAAAGAATGGTACGTGCGCTGCTGGCCTGTCCAATACCGGTTATTGCCGCTGTCAATGGGGCGGCCTTCGGTGGCGGCTGCGAACTTGTTGCGGCTTGTGATTTTGCTTATGCTGCGGCAAGCGCTCGTTTCGCTTTGCCTGAGACCAGTCTCGGCATCATTCCGGGGGCCGGTGGAACACAGACGCTCTCCCGTGCGGTGGGTGAAAGACGTGCGAAAGAACTCGTGTTGACGGCACGGGTATTTGAAGCCGGTGAGGCTTCCTCGTGGGGATTGGTCAACCAGGTGCTTGCAGACAATGATCTTGCATCGAGCGTGCTTGACGTGGCCTGTCAGATCGCCAGCAATGCGCCAATAGCGATACGGCAAGCTAAAAAGGCCATACACCAGGGGCTGCAAATGTCATTAACCGACGGACTGGCCTTCGAAGTTGAGGCATACAATCTCACGGTACCAACAGCAGATCGAGTTGAAGGTGTTAGCGCATTCAATGACAAGCGCAAACCTGAATTTAAAGGGCGTTGAAAGCAGATAACTTGCTAGTCTGAAGTTAATTGCTTTCTTGACGCAAAAATATAATTGTTTAAACGTCGTCAGGCACTGAAATGTTACGTCATCAAACCGTCATCTCTCTGTTCTAAATTGGGTTCCTATGTTAAGTTCGAATGGCCTATTCGCTGGAGACCCTGATGGAAGAGAAAAACGAAATCTCGTTTGACGATTTTGACGAGCTAATCAACCCAAGACCTGACGAATGTGATTTTGATCGAATAGTGGAAAGATCTTTATCCCGTCGGGAGGTGTTGAAAGGAATACTCGCCGTAGGCGGTGTCGCCACACTGGGTTCTTTTGCACTGCCTGAAGAGGCTGTAGCCGCAAGTTCACGATTCGCGTTTACGCAAATTCCAGCCAATACACTGGATGACATCACTGTACCTCAAGGCTATGTCGCGCAAATCGTCGCGCGCTGGGGCGATCCTTTGTGGAGTGGCGTTCCAGAGTTTGATCATGCGACACGAGGTACTGCCAAGGATCAAGAAATGGCTTTCGGCGATAATATCGACGGAATGGATGTGTTTTCCCATGAAGGGCATACGCTTCTGGTCGTAAACAATGAATATACAAACCGAGACATCATGTGGGGCAATCGTGAAGAGGCAAAACCTGCGTCTGAAGATGATCTGCTCAAAGGCAAGATGGCTCACGGTCTGACCGTTGTCGAAATTGCGCAAGATGGAACTGAATGGTCGATTGTCAAGGATAGCCCTTTCAATCGTCGTGTTACGCCGGATACGGAAATGGCTATCACTGGGCCTGCAAAAGGGCACGAGCTGATGAAAACGGCTGATGATCCAAGCGGGACAACATCACTGGGTACGTGGAACAATTGCGGCAACGGTGCGACACCGTGGGGAACTTATTTAGCCTGTGAAGAAAATTTCAATGGCTACTTCTCGGCGGCGTCCGCAGAGGCGGCTGAGGCCGCTGGTACGGAAGTGCACCAGGTTTCCGCTGAATTGCAACGCTACGGTGTCTCCGCAAAAGACTGGGGATACGGTTGGGCAAAAATCGATGATCGATTCGATGTGGAAAAAACGCCCAATGAACCGAATCGTTGCGGCTATGTCGTCGAACTTGATCCGAGTAATCCTGATTCGACGCCAAAGAAACGTACTGCGCTTGGTCGGTTCAAGCATGAGAATGCTGAGATGGTGATCAATAGCGATGGCCGCGTTGTTGTCTATATGGGTGATGACGAGCGGGGTGAGTTTCTGTATCGCTACGTTTCCAATGGTGTTTATGCGCCGGGTGGGGAAACAGATTCCTTGATGGAAGATGGCAAATTATATGCAGCCAAGTTTCATGAAAATGGCGCCGGTGAGTGGTTGGAGTTATCACCGGAAACATCGGGAATGGCCTCCATGGCGGAAGTGTGTATCCATACTCGAATCGCGGCATCAACGGTTGGTGCGACGACAATGGACCGGCCTGAGTGGGTTGCTGCAAATCCGAACTCTCCCGAAGTGTATGTTGCACTGACCAACAACAAAAATCGCGGTGTCAAACCAAATGCAGGCGGTGATCTAACACCGGCTGGCGGCCCTAACCCGCGTGAAAAAAACATATATGGTCAAGTGGTTCGTTGGCGCCCCAATAGTGGCGACCATACCGCGACTGGGTTTGCCTGGGATATCTACGCCTTGGCCGGCAATCCAGTGATTGGCACGGGTCCTGACGCCGGATCTGACAACATCAATGAAGATAATATGTTTAATTCACCCGACGGTTTGAAGTTTGATTCAAATGGCTTTCTCTGGATTCAGACAGACGGCAATTACTCCAATCAAGAAGCCTTTGCCGGGCAAGGAAATAACCAGATGCTGGCAGGTGACCCAAGGACCGGCGAAATTCGACGCTTCCTGGTTGGCCCCAAGGAAGCCGAAGTCACTGGCTTAACCTGGAGCGCTGACAAGCGCACAATGTTCGTCGGCATACAGCACCCCGGCGAACGTGGTAATGGCAATTGGCCGGAGGGTGGCGATTCTGTCCCACGCTCAGCGGTTATTGCTGTTCGGCGTGAGGATGGGCAGGTCGTGGGCTGACGTTGAGGGGGCAGGCACTGCAAGATTTGGCTGGCCAGGTGCGGCCGGCGAGGTGCGGCCGGCGAGGCCCCGATCCCGTCAGAGATGTCAGAAAAGCCCATAAATGCGAGTTTTTCTGATCTATCCGCCACTCACTATCTATTCTGGTTATCCGCTGAAGCGAGGTCTGCAATGGTGATCGGTTTGATGGGCGGACGTATCTTGTAGTAGCCAATCTCATCGATGGGTACCTTGCGTTGATCTGCGATAATCTCACTGACTGTCAACCCGCAATAACGCCCTTGGCAAGGACCCATTCCCGGGCGACCGAATGACTTGGTCTGATTCGGGCCGAGACAGCCTAAATCAACATAGTGGCGTATATCGCCGGCAGTTATCTCTTCGCATCGACAGACGATGGTGTCATTTTCAGGCGTCAGGAATTCGTGCGACGGGGCATAGAGTCGATCAATAAACTTACGTGCTGATTTAAGTGGTGCAAGTTTTTTTTGTGCTGTCCGAATCATTGCATGTGCGGTTTTTCTATCAGTAATGCCTAGTGAAAGCGCGGCCGACCAGGCCGCGATCGCACCTTGTAGTTCAGCTGCAGCCGCCCCGAATATACCTGCACCATCACCGGCGATATATAACCAGTCATATTCACTTCTGCCGTATTCATCGATGCGTGGGTACCAACAATGCTGATCAGCTTGCCATTCATGCGTCAAGTCAAGCTGACGCGTTATCTGTACATCAGGTACAACCCCCGTATGAATACCGAGTACTTTGCAGGGGATTTCGTGTGTCGCTCCCTTTGATTCAAACGTCAAACCTGTAATGGAATTTTCGCCGATGGCGGCTAACGATGTTGCGTGGCGAAAATGAGGTATTTTATGTTTACGTAATACAGCTAATAAACCGAGACCATCACGTAACATTTTCTTTGATCTGAACAGGCTCGGCAAAAATGTCATTGCTGTATGTCTGTTGACTCTGGGAGTCGTTTCCACAACCGCTGAGAGTTGGCCGCCCGCATCGATAATTTGTCTGGCCAGTAGCAACAGCAGTGGACCACTTCCTGCCAGAACAAAATCCTGGTCAGGTATCAGCCCAGCCGTTTTTAATGCGATCTGAATGCCGCCTGCGGTCATGACTCCCGGCAGGGTCCATCCGGGAAACGGCATGGGTCTTTCAAGCGCACCGGTCGCGAGGATAGTTTGTTCAGCGTGCACAGAGGATGATTTCGTAGATCCTGTGTAGTAAACCGTTCCGTCTTCCGATATTTGCCAGACCGTTGTACCAGGTAATACACAGATGGACGGGTGATCAATACCAGTGATTAACTTGCGTCCAAGTACGTATTCCGGGCCGAGCACCGTCAGCAATTCATGGCTGGCGTTTTTAACGCCACGATAAATCTGTCCGCCCGGACTCGGCTGATCATCAAGCACAAGAGTATCGATACCCAAGGTAGCTGCTACTTGCGCGGCGGCCATGCCAGCGGGACCTGCGCCTATGATGACGAGCTGTCTCTTAGTCATCGTGGACGAGCTCACGCGCGCCGAGCATCCGGCGCACCTGCATGCCGGGTGACACTAGTTCAACACACGCCTGCCGGTTTGGCCTGTGGTTGATTTCCACGAGGCATTCGAAGCATGTTCCCATCATGCAATAGGGTGCTCGGGTTGATCCGCTAACCGGTGTCGTACGGGTAAAGTCAATTCCGTTAGCCAGTAAGGTTGCTGCAACTGTCTCGCCGTCGATAGCGGGCAGGGACTTTCCCTCAAATTCAATGGTGAGTGGTTTGGCATCACTGAGAATGATTCGTTTAAACCGCGAATCGTTGGCCATTGAAGCTCCCCACATGTTCAGGCATTACGTCATTGGCCATCCAGGGAGCCAACACTAGTGCGTGAACCGCCGCCAGGGTTATACCGCTATGGCAGGTCACAATATAGGCACCCGGATGAGTACTCGATTGCTGATAGATCGGATAACCGTCAGGGGTCATGACGCGTAATGCAGCCCACATTCTGATGACGCGTAGCTGCGACAGTATTGGATATATCTTCGCTGCGCGATTTGCAATACGGGCAGTGACGTCAGCAGATGTGTTGTCATTGAACCCGACATTCTCACTGGAGTCGCCAATTTGAATTGATCCTTCACCTACCTGGCGAATTTGCACTGACGGATATTTGATGAAAGGCGCTACGCGCTCACAGATCAGTAACTGCCCGCGGTTGGGTGAAACCGGAACATCGAGCCCGACAAAATGGCCGAGTTTCCGGTTTTCCAAACCTGCGGCCAAAACAACTTTTTCAGCCTGTATGTTGCGAGGGCCTTTTATTTGAAAACCGTTTGTATTCTTTATGATTTCAGTGACGCTATGTCCATTGATGATAGAACCGCCTCGTGCCTGGAAGTCCGCATACAGGGCGCGCAAAAGATACAAGGGATTGACATGTCCATCCTCTGAGCAATACGTAGCGCCAAGCACCGATGAACCAATCTCCGGAATCATTTTCTTCAGTGATGCGTGGTCGAGGTACTCAAACGGATAATCACCACCAAGCGACCGTTTTATTCGCTCCAGACGCGCAACACCGTCAACCGCTTCCTCGCTGCTCAGGCAAAAATCCACGCCACCGGCTTGGGATAATTCCAGATCAAGCCCCGTGGCATCTTCAAGCTCTTTGGCAAATGTTGGCCACAATGCAGCGGAGCGACGAGTCCAATGTGTATAGGCGGGCAGACCATCACCTTTGCCTTGCACCCATATCAGCCCAAAGTTACCCCTGGAAGCGCGCGTGGCGGCGTCACCTTCATCAAGGAGTACCACCTGGTGCCCAATTCGTTGTAAACCCCAGGCCATGGATATACCCAGTACACCGCCGCCAATGATTGCAAATTGAGTTTCCACGTATTCTGGGCGAGCATGCCAATGCGCTTCAGGCGAACGCAGGCTGGCAGGGAGTAGCACGCAATGTTGCCTTCAGTGATTTAAAATCAATGCTCATTTGTGCATGAGTGCCGTTACCGCGCCGTAGGTCGAGACACAATAGGGAACCATGTAAGTCAACAGACATTTACCCAGTTCGAACTTTGACATGTCCCCGACCGCATCGCCTTGATTGATCAAATTCAGAATGGTGCCAACAATGGCGGCAATAATCAGCGATCGTTTTACAATGTCACTGCGTCTTGCCAGCTGAAAAAAATTCATATGTAGCCTATCACCTCAACGGAGCTCTTTATATACATTTTTTATATAAGGGTCCGCTTGTTTGGGAACTGTCTGTCGTTCAATCATACGACGAACGTGGGGTGGCTTGGTTCCTTGATGCAATTTGTTCAATGTCTCAGAAACACTGGAATCAGACTTGGTTCTTCGTTGATTGTGACGGATATATTCAACCCAGGTTGCCACATAATATTTTTCCGTCCAGATATTAGGTTGTTCAAGATCCCGCAGCAGTGACCAGCGTCGAGCACCGTCTCGTTTTCGGATTCTGCGTCTCAAGGTCATCGCATCAAGAAAACTTGGAACGTCGTGTTCCCGAATATCAAAATCGATGGTAATCATGATAGGCCCGGTTTGCGGTTTTAGCTGTACAGCCAGTTTTGGCTCTATAAATTGATCAAGCGGATCCAGGTTCAGGCGATCGAATTCAGGCAACGGGGACTTCAGGCACGCAAGGACGCCCAGGACCACGGTCACGGCTGAGGTGATCAGCGCGACTTTCAGGTCATACGACTGGGCGATCAGACCCCACAGCCAGCTGCCGAGCGCCAAACCTGCGGCGTTGCACATCATGTACAGCGACATGGCTCGTCCGACAACCCAGCGTGGCGTAGATAGCTGCAAGGACACATTGAGCAATGCGTTGGTGGTGACCCAACAGGCACCACATAGCAGAAGCGCTAGTCCGGCAAGCGTCAAACTGTGACCGATGGACAGCAACAGCGTTCCTAGCGCGGTACCGACAAAAGTCGTGCGAATAATGGTTTCGTTGTCGAACCTTGCTCGAATACGGGAATTGGCAAACGCACCGCCGACTGCACCCAAGCCAAAGAATCCGAGTAAAAATCCGTAGGTAGACGCGCTTCCCTGAAGAAGATCGCGTGCGATAAGTGGCAGCAAAGCTTGCACAGCAACAGCCGTCAATCCAAACAGGCTGCCACGCAAAATGATTCTCAATAGATTTGGCGACAAACTGACGTACCGAAAGCCTGCCCCAGTGGCACGCACAAAACGTTCACGAGGCAGGGCAAGGGCAATCTTTGGTTTTCGCCAAAACGCCAGAACCAGTATCAGTGCCACGTAGCTCAGTGAATTTATCGCAAAAGCGGCGGCTGCACCCGCTGCGACAATGACCAGGCCACCCAAGGCTGGTCCGATACTGCGCATGATGTTGAATGACATGCCATTCGCCATCACCGCGGAAGGTACCTGTTCGCGAGGCACGATATCACCGACGGAGGCTTGCCAGGAGGGATTGTGCAGCGCTCCGCCGCAACCGATCAGGAATGTAAAGATGAGCAATAACCAAGGGGTAAGAAAGCTGAAGTAGGTGGTCAACGTTAAGCCAAGGGAGGCGACCAGCATCAGACATTGCGCGATGAGCATGATGCGACGCCTGTCATAGTTGTCTGCCAGCACACCGGCAAAAAGCGACAAGGCGACGATCGGTAATGAGGTTGATGCGGTAACCAGCGCGACCATTGACTGAGAATCAGTCAGTGTGGTCATTGTCCAGCCAGCTGCGACTATCTGGATAAGCCCGCCCAGATTCGAAATCAGTGTCGCAAACCAAAGCGATCGAAAGACCGGGTTGCCAAACGGTGCCAGCGGCGTTGAAACAGCAGGAGTACCTGCAGAGTTCATGATTTTTTCTTGGCGTTTTCGAAAACGTTATCGATGGTCAGGGGATGCTAATAGCGCACGTCGCAAGCTAGGGTATCAGCTAGAACAATCAATTATTGGCAAACGTCCCGTGACGCTTGATCCTCCGACAGCGCTGAATCAAGTCGCACTGATTCGTGATCACAGGACCCCTATTTAGTACAATGGTGCTAACGATGCATCCAGAGCTCTTGACATTTCGATGACCAATCAGACTAAAACCGTGATTTTCGACAAAAATCCTGGTCGCAATGCTCAAACCTACGGCATTGCCCGCGAGCTTGATACCGATATGGATCTGATCCACGAGCCCTCGGTTGGCGTTATTGGAACCAAAGGCGACAGTCAGTGTTATCTGGGTGTGCAACGGAAGGTTGAGGCCATCCATGAGCATTTACGTCAGCGCCTGGGTCGAGGTGACGGGAAAATGCCTATGCGCCTCGTCCAACCAGAATATACGGTGGCGACCTCGGATGGCATGCGCAATGGCACTCGCGAAATGCGCTACTCGCTGATCGGCCGCGAAGTGACACATGACACCGTCTGTGAGCATCTCAGCGCGAGTGGTCTGGAAGGGACCATTGCAGTTGTCGCATGCGACAAGCCACCGGTGGGTACCCTGGCTGGTTTGCTGGAACACAACCGGCCGGCCATCATCATGTCAGATGGTCCCATTCGCCCAGGCAAGGACTCGGCAACCGAGCAGGCCATTGATATCGTCACTGTTTTTCAGGTGGCGGGGCATGATGATGAGGATTACAAGCAGCGCCTTTCTCGGGAAGCGTGCCCGGGTTACGGCAGCTGTGGCGGCATGTTCACCTATAACACGATGCAAACCTTTATTGGTGTCGTCGGAATGCAGCCTTTACACATGGTGGCCCCGCCATCAGACGATGCTCGCCGTTTAAAAGAATTTCCCGAACAACTCGTCAGCTACCTGCAAGGCATGATCGAACGTGGTGATACACCACGCGACATCGTTAGTCGTGATGCTATTCGAAATGCGGTGATTGTCTCGATGGCGGTTGGTGGATCAACCAACGTCATGTTGCACGCACCGGAAATTGCACGTGCCGCAGGTTTTGCCAGCTTCTCTGACGAAATCATGTCCCCCCAGGAATTTAACCACTTGTCGCAAAATGTGGTTCCCGTGTTAACGGATGCACGTCCGTACGGCACCTATTCCATGGTTGATATCGATGAGAAAGGCGGCGTGCAAGTGATTGTCAAAACCTTGATGGATGCCGGCTTGCTCAATGGAGAAACACTGACATGTACCGGTGAGACATTGGCAGAGCAGGTCGCACGACTAAACACGACTGAACCGGATGGAACCGTAGTGTATACGGTTGAAAAGCCTTACAAGCCGACTGGTGGACTACGTGTGCTGGGCGGTAATCTGTCGCCCGAGTTCAGTGCTGTTTTAAAACTTGCAGGCGTGGAAGGTGGTTTGGAAAACAATCGCTTTGTTGGTCATGCCCGAATCTTCAATGGCGAGCAAGACTTGCTCAACGCATTGGAATCCAAGCCTGAGCAATTTTCTGATCATGACATGGTGATCGTGCGTTATGAGGGGCCAAGTGGTGCGCCCGGTATGCCTGAAATGCTTGACTCGACGTCTCGTATAACAACCTTGTGTCGTGAAAAGAATATCGTGGTCGGCCTGATGACCGATGCGCGTTTTTCTGGTGGCTCGGTTGGACTTGTGATTGGCCACGTCGGACCAGAAGCTGCGCTAGGTGGGCCGATCGCGTTTCTCGAAAACGGTGATGAAATTGTTGTTGACCTTGACACCAATGAAATCAATTGCCCCGCTTTGGCCGATGCGTCGACGTTTGAAACTCGCAAGGCAAAATGGGAAAAAGAAGTTGCGGACAATGATGGAATGCATCCCTTGTGTGGAGATGTTGATACGCGATTGCTGAACCGCATGCGTATGTCGGCTGTATCCGCTGTCTATGGCGCAGGTATGCACCCCGATAGAAAACTCTGGGTGCCTCAGCAAAGAAAAGCCGAAAAGAGTGGCTTCGTACCACAGAACAAATACCGGAAAGGATCGCAAAAAGCGTTTTGAAAACGGGTAACGATACCTGCTGGCCCACTTGATTACGGATGAACTGAAGCCCTGGATAACGCTCATCGGCGAGCTATTGGTATTTGTGACTAGTCCTGCTATCGTAATTCTGAAAACTGATTCCGATTCAGGTGCCGGGCGCAATGTTGAGCGAAACACAAAAACAGCAATTCTGGAACGATGGCGTCCTCGTTGTCGAAAACGTGGTAGATCAAGAAGCCTTGCAGGCTTTAAAAACGACGTTTGCCGACTGGGTAGAACAGAGTCGGGAGCAAACGGCACCCTATGGTGAGACGATCGATGCTCGGCCACGTTTTGATGTAGAACCAGGCCATACAGCAGAAAAACCCGGTCTGCGCCGAGTCAATGCACCTGTCGAGATATCACAGGCGTACTTTGATGCGATGGCATCGAGTCGCATGACCGATTGTGTTGCTGAGTTGATCGGTCCGAATGTAAAAGCCCATCATTCCAAAATCAACTCCAAGCTTCCGGGCGGAAATACTCAGGTCAAGTGGCATCAAGATTTTCCATTTACACCACACTCCAACGATGATCTTGTCACAGCCTTGCTCATGGTTGATGATGTGACGGAAGACAACGGACCACTTGAAGTGATCCCGGGATCTCACAAAGGTGATATTCATGATCTGTGGCACGACGGCGTATTTACAGGTTCGGTGGCCGATGACATAGCCGCAGATTGCCAATCTCGAGCGGTCACCTGTACTGGTTCAGCGGGCTCGGTGTGCCTCATGCATACGCGATTGCTGCATGGCTCTGCAGCAAATCGCTCTGATCAGTCGAGAACCTTGTTCATTTGTGTTTACAGCGCTGAAGATGCTGTTTCTCTTTCCAGCAACCCTGTACCAAACAAGTACGAAGGTCTTGTAGTTCGAGGCGAGCAGACCAATCGAATCCGTTCCATACCGTTTGATATGTCACTGCCACAAAAACCCACGACTGCCTCGTTTTTCGATCAGCAGGACAAGCATGGTGCTAGTGCTTAGGCGGTCATACTGCTTCCGAGCTTAACTTTTGGGTGTTATTTTAAATATGACAAGTGTAAGTCTGCCTGTCTGTCGCGTAAGCACGATCAACAGATTAAGACCGAATTGCACTCCCGGCGCTGTTATCAAACAGCGGCGTTCTGTTCAGACAAGCGTTCATGCTAAAACCGAGACATGACTCGCGTAATTAGCCGCGTTTTCCGATTTGCCATGGAAGAGCTCACGCGCTTGTGCACGCGTGTCTGCAACTTATGCTCAGTGGCGATTTTCGTTGCTCGCAACCTCGCTGCGTTCGGGGTTTCAGTCTGGGCTAACCGCCTGTATCCAGCCTGATTGTAGATGTGTTCAAGGGGTAAATCGGTGTGCGCAAGGGGTAAATACCATCCTGCGAGCGATCTCACGGCGATGAGCATGAGCCCGGTGAACCGGTCAGGCGAGGGCAGCGGATGCTGGATAGAATAATTTTAAAATATCCCAAAAGAAATATGGGAACCCTCGCGCAAAGTCGAGGTCAATGCAGTCAGGTAATTGCATCGGTTATCGGAGCGATTGTCAGTCAATAATCCAAGCTTTCAAACCTAAAAGATCCCTACGCGGAGCGCAGGGGCTTGGGTCGGCCCCATAGGGGCCAAGTATGCCTAGCCGTCAGAGACGGCTAGGGAGATACCCCACAGCGCTGTTTGAATTATAGCCCGAGTTGGCGCTGCTCTATTTGTTGATCCTTTTTGTCTTGATACCGTACGTAAGCCTGGATCTTATCCATGTCCAAACCAACCGTGTCTACGCAATATCCCTTCGTCCAGAAGTGATTGCCCCAGTACGGCTTTCGTCTCAATTCCTTAAATCTCTGCAGCACTCGTATCGCTGTCCTGCCCTTCACCATTCCTACATAAGTTGATACCGATATCTTTGGCGGTATCGCCACTATTAAGTGAACGTGATCGAGCTGGATATTTAGCTCCACTACTTCGCACTTTTTGTGCTCCGAGAAACCTCTTATACAACTTTCAACTTCTTGTTTTACTTGACCATTCAATATCCGGTACCGGTACTTCGGTGTCCAGACTATATGATAATGACAGTACCAAATCGTGTGTGATAACTTCTTGAACCGGCTCATGGGTTCTCCTCGAATGAGGCTATGGGGATAGCTCACTTCAAGGTTAACCTTTGAGTCGGACTATCGGCGTAGCCTCAGCCCTCTGACCACGTCCGCAGGACGTGGGTTTCTACGTTACGACTAAACCTTATTGTTTTCGGAGAACAAGATAATGATCAAAAAGTTGATCGCCACCACGGTATTAACGCTTGCCTGTAGCTTTGCCCATGCGGGAGACCAATACGTTGACGAGTCTGGCTATGCGCTCAGCGGCTATGACGTTGTGGCCTATCACAGTCTGGAGCAGGTCGAAGTCGGACAGAAGCAACCAGAGGCCATCCCGGGAAAGAAAGACATTACTGCTGAGTATAACGGCGCCAAATGGGCGTTTTCGACGACCGAGAACCGCGATTTGTTTGCAGCCAACCCTGAGAAGTACGCGCCACAGTACGATGGTCATTGCGCCTACGGCGTCTCACAGGGCGGTAAGGTTCCAGCCAATCCAAATTTGTGGCGCATAATCGATGACAAACTATACGTCAACATCAACCCTGCGGTAGTTGGCTTCTTCGAAGAGGATATCCCCGGATTGTTGACGATCGCTGAAACCAACTGGTCAAACGAGCTTGAGTCTGTTGAAGCTTCTCCACGAAGCTGGAAAGAAATGAAGGCCAACGACGGTACCTACTCAAGCGATGCTCCACTGTAGGTCTAATCGGCGTTTTCAGTAAATTCGTATAGGCGCCCTCCGGGACACCGGAGGGCGCCACACATGTAACTATAGGGTCGGCAGTGTGGCTGATCCGAAGGAATGATTAAAATGAGTAAAAATAGTAATAACCGAAATGCTGCCCTGATCGCCGGCTCCATTGCGTTGGCTTTGTCGCAGGTTGCGGTGGTTCAAACGGCTCAAGCTGGTGCTAAAGAGAAATGCTACGGCGTGTCGTTAGCCGGTCAAAATGACTGTGCAGCCGGGCCAGGAACCACGTGCGCCGGTACTTCGACAGTTGATTATCAGGGCAATGCGTGGACGCTGGTGCCAGCGGGCGATTGCGTCAAATTTGGCGTTGAGGAAACGGTTGCGGCATTTGAACTGCCGGAAGATCGCAAGGGATCTCTTGAAGCTCTCGACCGCGATTTGCCTGCAGGATAAGCACCGAACAGAAGAGTCGGCTTCATTGTGGATGCATCAAGTCGTAGCTCGTTTGGATCTCGAACGCGCGATGCTGGCAAGGCAACCCTGCCGGAAACGGCGGGGTTATGCCTGAAAGCTCAGCATTACGATGACATCTTGAATGATCAACCCGAGGTCGGTTGGTTTGAGATTCATGCTGAGAACTACCTGGGTGCCGGCGGTGCCCCTCTTCACTACCTGGAAAAAATACGCCAGCATTATCCGCTGTCGATACATGGTGTCGGTCTGTCTATCGGATCGGCTGGCGGTCTGGATGCCAGTCACCTGCAACGAGTAGCCAATCTGGTAGAGCGATTCCAGCCTGAGTCGTTTAGCGAACACTTGGCGTGGTCTACGCACGATAATCAGTTTTTAAGCGATCTTTTGCCTTTGCCGTACAACCGCCAAACCGAAGATATCGTGTGTGAGCACATCGATCAGGTTCAAACATGCCTGGGTCGGCAGATGTTGCTTGAAAACCCTTCTAATTATCTCAGTTTGAGTGACTCGGTTGAGTCGGAAAACGAGTTCATCGCTAATGTTGTCAAGCGTTCCGGCTGTGGGCTGCTATTGGATGTCAACAATGTCTATATTTCTGCACACAATTGTGAATACTCGGCCACTCGGTACATCGAACAGTTGCCATTGCAGGCTGTCGGTGAGGTTCATTTGGCGGGCCACTCGACTGACATGTCGGTTGCATCTGAACCGTTGTTGATAGATGCACATGACAGAGAGGTATGCGATGCGGTGTGGGAATTGTTTGCTCACACTATCTCTTTGACAGGCGCTGTACCAACGCTGATCGAATGGGATGCCAACGTACCAGACTGGTCAGTATTTCTTACTGAAATGTACCGAGCTAACCAACTATTGCAATCATCCACTTCTACAGCGGCGTCATGTAGCAACGTCAGAGTTTAGTGGTTTGAATAACATCGGCTTCCACGAGAAATTCGCCAACGCCCTGCAAAATGCAAGCGTCGATAGTTCGCCACTGCTGCGTTCTGGTAAAGAGTGTGGTCAAGGGCGTCGATTTGATATCTATCGTAACAACCGTGTAGTCAGCCTTATCGATGCCCTACGCAGCACCTATCCGGCGATCGACAGGCTAGTGGGTGATGAATTTTTCAAAGCCAGTGCACGCGCGTTTGTCGACGCTAATCCGCCGGTACAACCGGTCATGGCCGAGTACGGACGAGAGTTTGGCGTTTTTTTATCGTCGTTGCCCAATACCGACAAGCTACCGTTCCTGAGAGACATTGCAGAACTGGAATGGTGGAAGTTGCAGGCTTATCACTGCGAAAACGCCCCTGTGCTGCACTTAGCCTCAGTGGCCGAAATAGCACCTGAATCAATTATGGATACCCGGTTACAATGTCATCCTGCGTTGCATTGTATCGATTCCAATTGGCCGATAGGAAGTATCTGGACGGCCTGTATCGGTGATTCCAGCGCCAATGGCAACACCGACGATCAAGTCGACATGCGTAATGGTGAGGCGGTTGTGATTACTCGTCCTGGAATAGAGGTTCAAGTAAATAGAGTCGCGCCGGCGGGCGCTGAGTTTCTAAATCTGATTCGGAGTGGTGAAACCGTGGGAGCCGCTGCGGACAAGGGCTTACAACAGGATAAGGATTTCAATGTGGGTGAGCATCTCACAGGTCTTATCAATCTCGGCGCGTTTAGCAAGGTTCTTTAATTTAATTTCATTGGTAAACTTCAAAAGATTATGACTAAACCAATAAGTCGACGACATCGAACAACATTCCAGTTTATGCAGGATGGGCTGCAAGATTGGTTTCCGGGTCTGTTGGCTCGATTGACGTTTGCCTCGGTGCTGCTGCTGTATTTCATTAACGCTGCAAAAACAAAAGTAGGTGATGGCCTGTCAGGTTTTTTTCAGGTTCAGGACAACGCTTATTTTCAAATATTGCCGAAAGTCGTTGAACAGTTCAATTACGATGCCTCGCAAATCCCTGCGTTCCCGTATCAATGGATTGTCTATGCAGGTACCTACAGTGAATTTATTCTGCCGATACTGATCGTCGTGGGATTGTTCACTCGAATTGCGGCTTTGGGCATGGTGGTATTCGTTTTGGTGCTGAGCTACGTTGATATAACTGGACACGCCGCAGATGAAAAGACCGTAGGTTCCTTTTTTGATCGAATCCCTGACTCAATAATTGCCGATCAAAGAACACTCTGGATATTTTTGCTTTTGTACTTGTTCATCTACGGCGCGGGCAAAGTGTCACTCGATCACCTGTTTGCCGGACGGCGGTAATTCTGAGCTCTCGTGCAAACCGTAACGCCGAATCAGTCTCAGGCAGTTGTGCAATTAAGCACTCGCTTGAGGTTTGTATAGAGGCGCACGAAATGCCACTTGAGGCCAAGTGAAACCAAGTGAAACCAAGTGAAACCAAGTGAAACGGACAGGGTTCTGCTACCTGTAAAAAGAGCCCGTGGGGTAAGCCCATGCGTGGGCTGCAGAGAGCGATAACGGGCGAGAGATTGCAGAGACGGGGGCTGAGTACTCCCCCTGGCTGTCGGAGTAGGGTGAATTGTGCCGCTTGTCCGCTCCCGATATTTTTTGTGCTCTACGACATTTAATGAGAGTATGTGGTTTCCTTGGCATTTACGTGTCTTGGGTCGGTTACGCGGGGCGCCAAGTCAATTCCCGGCTTTTCATACATCGGCAGCGCTGATTCGACGTTGTCGGTTACTGCTTGCATCGAATATCGGCAACCCATCGGCAATGGGCAAACGCTTCATTTGGGCATTGACAATAGGGTTATTTGCGCTGTTATACTAGAATACCAGATTAATCAAACGACAAAATGTCGTTCTAACGGAGGCATAAAGGTATGTTTAAGAAATTGTCCATTGCGACAGCAGGGGTCGTCGCTTCACTTACGCTCCTGAGTCCTTTGCATGCGGCTGAAAGCTGGCGAGCCTGGAACATCCATAACGACGGTCATCCGAACACCGCAGCGATGGACAAGTTCTCGGAGCTTGTGGACGCGGCAACAGGCGGCGAAGTCAAGGTCGAAGTATTTCATGGCGGTGTGCTGGGATCACAGCCGGATGCACTGGAGCAAGTACGTCTTGGCGCTATCGAAATAGGTAACTTCAATCTAGGACCTATCGGCCCAATGGTAAAAGAAGCCAATCTTGTTTCGCTTCCATTTATCTTTAAAAGCGTACCGCACATGTTTCGTGTTCTTGAAGGCGAAGCGGGTGAAACGATCGCAGGCGCCATGGCTGAAGCTGGTGTCAAACCACTTGCCTGGGTTGATGCGGGGGCACGTTCTTTCTATAGCCAAAAGCCTATTAACACGCCAGCCGATGTTGAAGGCTTGAAAATTCGAGTGATGAACAATGACCTTTACACTTCGATGATCTCGGCAATGGGTGGTAATCCTTCTCCAATGGCTTTCTCAGAAGTTCAGAATGCACTTAAAACTGGTGTTGTAGACGGTGCTGAAAACAACTTTCCATCATTCAAGAATGTTGGCCACTTCGAAGTCACCTCTCATTACTCGCTTAGTGAGCATCTGATTATTCCTGAGTGTATCTGTGTAAACACGGCAAAGTTTGAAGCCTTGCCAAGCGAGCTTCAGGATGCAGTTCGTGGCGCTGCAGAAGAAGCTGCTTTGTTCCAGCGTGAGCTTTGGGCAGTTCAGTCTGAACAAGCCCGTGCTGATGTAGAAGCCGCTGGTATCAAAGTCAATGAGATTGCTGACAAAGGTCCATTTCAAGAAGCAATGGTTAAGGTCTATGACGATTACCTTGCCGCTAACCCTGATATGGCGGATTTGGTGAAAATGGCTCAGGACACAGAGTAAATCCGAGCCGTTACATCCGTTAGATTCAAAGCATCCCCGAAACTCTCGGGGGTGCTTTCGCTAAGATTTTACGTTCTACCACTTAATCTTCTCGGTATATCAACCTGATATCCCGCAAGCCATACAATTCAAACTTCAAGCGCTCGCCGCTGTTTTATGCGGGAGTGTATCCAGATTGAGACATTGAATGAGCACTGCACCGGAATCTTCGGCGTTCCTGAAACGGATGGATACCGTATTTGACTTGCTTACTCGAGTCTGCCAGCTGATCGCCGGCATCGCCCTGGTCGGCATGACAATCATGTTTGCCTGGCTGGTGTATGGTCGCTACGTGTTGAACGACACGCCCACTTGGGTAGAACAAGTATCGCACTTGCTTTTGATGGTCATCGCGTTTCTGGGTGCGGCAGCGGGGGTTCGACAAGACACACATTTGTCGGTTGTGCTGTTTCGCACGGCTGTCCCTTCTTCAGTGCGCACTATCTTTGTTTTTGTAACAGACGTGCTGATGGCAGGTTTTGGTGGCTTGATGTTCTGGTACGGCCTCGAACTGACAAAATTCAAGTGGACTACGTTGATCCCTTTGATACAAGTGCCAGAAGGATTACGCTCGCTACCCTTGACCATTTGCGGAGCGCTCGTATTTGTATTCTCTATAGGGCATCTTATTCGTTTGTTGCTGGGTAAGGACGAGCGCAAGGACTCGATAGAATAGGCCGGAGAATAGGGCCGGAAAAAAGCCTGACCTTGTGCCGTGAAATCATACGGCCAATGACCTGAACGTTAAGTTGGGAATTAAGAAACCATAATGGGATTACTGCTACTACTCGGAGTATTTGCACTTTGTGTCATTATCGGCCTACCTGTCGCATTTGCATTGGGTATTTCTGCGCTGGTAGCTTTCTGGCATGAAGGTCTGCCATTGCTTATTGTGTTTCAACGCATAGTGGCAGGCATCAATGTCTATTCGTTGATGGCAATCCCGTTTTTTATTTTTGCCGGTGAGCTGATGTTTCACGGGGGTATTGCGATACGGCTGGTGCGGTTCGCGCAAAACGCTGTCGGCGCAATGCGCGGCGGCCTCGGAATCGTGAATGTTTTTTCGTCAATGTTGTTTGGGGGAATCTCGGGCTCAGCGATCGCTGATATTTCCGCACTTGGATCCATTCTTATTCCGGTAATGAAGGACAAAGGCTATGACGCTGACTACGCAGTAAATGTAACGGTCACCTCTTCGATAGCCGGTATCATTATTCCGCCGAGCCATAATATGATCATCTTTGCGCTGGCAACCGGTGGCGCAGTTTCTATTTCCAAACTCTTTCTGGCAGGTGTCGTGCCCGGCGTTCTCATGTGTATCTGCTTGGCGGTTGCGGCTTACGTTATTGCTGTAAAGAGGGGATACGGCGCTGAGAAATTTCCCGGTTGGACAATTCTGCTGCTTAGCTTTTTCAGTGCCATCCCTGGATTGTTGACAGCGGTTATTATTGTCGGTGGTGTTCTGTCAGGTGTTTTCACTGCAACCGAATCCGGCGCTTTCGGTGCCATGTATGCGTTTGTAGTGACATTTATTGTTTATCGCAGCATCACATGGGAGAATTTCAAGATTGCTGTTGTTTCTGCAGTCAGGACAACCTCCATGGTGATGATTCTTATCGCTTGTGCGGGTGCGTTTGCCTACATGCTGACGTTCTTCCGAGTACCAACCCTGACGATCGAACTACTGACTGGCCTCACGGATAATCCGATTCTTATCTTGTTGATGATTAATGTGGTGTTGCTGATGTTGGGCATGATCATGGATATGGCGGCATTGATATTGATATGCACACCGATTTTTTTGCCAATCATGAATTCGCTAGGCATTGACCCTTTGCAGTTCGGCATGATTTTGCTGGTAAATCTTGGGCTCGGACTCTGTACTCCACCGGTCGGTTCATGTCTGTTTGTCGGTTGTGCTGTTGGCAAGCTACCTATTGAGCAAGCCGTGCGGACAATATGGCCTTTTTATCTGGCAATATTTGTTGCGCTGATGTTGATTACTTTTGTGCCCGCTATCTCTTTGACATTACCTAACATGCTCAGGTAGTGGGGTTTTTGAGCGAACGTTGGACGTAGGAAGTTCGACAGACAGGATCAGTGGCCATGATTTTGTTGAACAAAAATCGGCGCGTGGACGGCGCCTTGGAGACAGCTACATGGACAGACTAAATAGGGATTTGTGCAGTTTTTGAGTTGGCTCAGGAGGGGCCCCAGCAGTTGTATCACGGAGATACCATATCACCTGAGTCCTTGACAGCTAATTGACTGTTGGAACGCGCTGATTCTCGGTTTTTCCACCTGACTACCTGGTTGGAATCGTGATTTAGTGATATTTTTACCCGGAACCTATTTTAACGATGAAGTACTAAGTTTTTAGAGGTTAATTGTTGTACTTGTTGTGATAGAAAAGAACTTGTAGTGAAGTATTCGTCCTACTTTAAACGGTACCGAGGTTGATATTATGAATAAGATTGCCAAAGTTCGAAAAATCTTCGCGATTGTTGCTGTGGTAGGCATAAGTCTATTCGCGCACACTAATTCGTATGCGGATGTGCTTAGTCAGGGGAATTGGGTAAAAAAACAATATGGCATTAAAGGTGGTTGGGAGGTCGTCACTGAGAATAATCAGACAATTATTCGTTTTGACTCTTCCTTCAAGACCAAAAGTGGGCCGGACCTGAAGGTGTTTTTATCTAAACAGAGCATGAGTCAGGTAACAGGTAAAACTGCAACCAAGGATGCGATATTGTTGTCTGTTTTGGAAAACAATTCTGGCGCTCAGGAGTATGTTGTTCCAGCCGATGTTGATATTAGCCAATTCCAGTCTTTACTCATACATTGCGAGGCTTACAGCGTACTTTGGGGAGGCGGGAAGCTCAAGTAGTCCGCGTAAGACCGGTTTTATCAAATGACGCGCTGCAAGGACCTCGGTTCTTGCAGTGTCAGTTTTACCGACATAAAATCGTTTTCGGTTCATCTTCAGATGTGTTGTTAACAACCAAATTCGTCTTTGTACATAACGACAGTGCAGCTAGTCTTTTGCGTCACGCGTGCGTCTTACAAAAATTATTGCTGGCCGCTGTTTTGAGATCTGGCCGTTGATGGATAATATTGCCAAAAGCTGGCGTAATCGGTGTCAATCCAATAGTGCATGGATTATGTTGAATAGAAGATCAAACCGGGCAGTTAGTTTACATAGGCAATTATGTAGCAGCTGATTGACTACTGAAATGCCATGGAAGTCGGTTATTTCTTTGTGACAACTTGGTATTATGAGTTGGTCATGCTTCCTATAACTCTACATTTCCCGGAGCCGTTCTAATGTCAAAATTGGCCATCACCACGATCTCAATCGCGCTAATCGCAGCTTCAGGCTTTGCCGGGGCAGATGGCCATACGGATCATCAGGCCCAGATCGAAACGCTACAGCAAGAGAAATCTGTCCTACTTAAACGATTGAACAACGCTATCGCTTTCTCCAAAAGCCGTGGGGCACAACTGGAGTCAGAAAAAAAACAGCGCGCAGCTGTGAGCAAAAGGCTCAACAACGCGATCGCGTTTTCAAAAAGCCGCGGGGCGCAACTGGATTCGGAAAAGAAACAGCGTGTCGCGCTGAGCAAAAGGCTCAACAATGCCATTGCGTTTTCTAAAACTCGTGGAGCACAGCTTGAATCAGAAACGAAACAGCGTTTGACACTGAGTAAAAGGCTCAACAATGCTATTGCGTTTTCTAAAACTCGTGGAGCACAGCTTGAATCAGAAACGAAACAGCGTTTGGCACTGAGTAAAAGGCTCAATAATGCTATTGCGTTTTCTAAAACTCGTGGAGCACAACTTGAATCAGAAAAGAAACAGCGTTTGACACTGAGTAAAAGACTCAACAATGCGATCGCGTTTTCTAAAAGCCGCGGGGCACAACTGGAATCGGAAAAGAAACAGCGTGTAGCGCTGAGCAAAAGACTCAACAATGCCATTGCGTTTTCTAAAACTCGTGGAGCACAACTTGATTCGGAGAAAAGACAGCGTTTGGCACTGAGCAAAAGACTCAACAACGCAATCGCATTTTCCAAAGTTCGTGGGGCGCAGCTTGAGTCAGAGCAAATACAGCGTAAAACATTGAGCAAGAGACTCAGAAATGCAATTGCATATTCCAAAAGCCGTGCTCAAGGTGCATCTTCCGCGGGTGGAAGTGCTCAAACCAAATGGGCTGATAACGAAGGCGCTTCCCTTAATTCTGCCTTTGGTGGTGTACAGGGCACATCAGTAAGCACTGAAAACGAAAAAGTCACTATTCAGGTTGGAAACAACGGTCTGTTCAGGACTGGCGGAACTCGGCTAAGTAACAATGGCAGACAATTGCTTTCGCTAATTGCAAAAGAACTTTCTTCTAAAGACTCCCTCATTACGGTGGTTGGACACACTGATAACGTCCCGGTCGGTAGCAGCAGC
>CALDSR010000040.1 GCA_937924505.1 uncultured Granulosicoccus sp.
GCAACTTCCAAAGCCTTCTTCTCGGTATCAGTCAGGTCGTTGTATATGTCACCGTTGACGTACAAATCGGCGTTAACAACAACCTGGTGCAAGCCTTGGAGGTAGTAGTGTTTCAACACCTTCTGGAAGCCGAAGACAGAATCAGGCTTCGGGCAGCACCATTCAGCTGCGTCGATAGTGCCTTTTTCAAGCGCAGGCAAGATGTCACCACCACCCATCGCAACAGCCGGAACGCCGATGTCAGCGTAGGCGGCGCCTACCATGCCAGGAGGTGCACGAAAACGCATTTTACGGAAGTCGTCCATTGACGCGATCGGCTTGGGGAACCAGCCTAATGCTTCTGGACCCACAGGTTGCAACATGAAACCTTTGACGTTCACGCCCATTTCGTCCCACAGACGATCATAAAGCTCTTTACCACCGCCATACTGGAACCAGCTCAGGAACGCGATATTGTCCATGCCAACGCCGGCACCCGCAATAGGAGCACCAAAGAGGTTCGCCGCAACGTGCTTGCCACCCCAGTAGTGTGTCCATGCAAAACCTGCTTCAACAAGGCCCGCGTCAACTGCGTCAATGATATCGCTGGGGGAGACAACAGCGCCGGCAGGCAGCACTTCGATGGTCAGCGAACCACCGGTAAGTTCGCCAACGTCTTTGGCGAATTCCTTCAGCATGACTACTTCGTCTGACGAATCACCCAGTACCGATTGCACGCGAATGGTCGTTTCGGCATAAGCAGAACCAACTGCCATTGCCGCACTCAGCGCCGATGCGCCGAGAAGATTTGTAAATTTCATAGTTCCTCCAAAGGATTATCATGTCGATGGCGGTGATCATGTTGCCCGGAATGCGCGCAAGATTCTCCCTCCATCAGGTAGTAAAAATTGCGCAGCCAAGCCACACTTTAAATAAGATGGGTCGGGGTGTTGAGACTCCGCCCTGTATCTCTGTCGACATAGACCGATACTGGGACAAATGCTCTCATTAATGGCGTGAGCTGTCAAACTGCCGCAAGCAGTTTCAATCGCGAATGTAGCCGATGCACAGCACGTCCAAATGGGTCGTTTTCAGCAACAAGCAGGAGGACTGCCTCTAGATTGGGGGCAGATTTGAGACGTGGTCAACTAAACGTCGAGATGCCAGTCGCCGCCGACAGGGCTGCTTAAGGACGGCCGGCGGCGCCGCTAACGCCAACTACGTCATGAAGTTCAGATCCTGAACAGTGAAATTGTTCAGGTTAGGCAGGACTGTATGCAACTGTGGATCTTCAAGACCAACCCAGCGCAATAAGGTCGCAGCATATTGAGTGGCTGACAAGGTTGGCAGTATGCGGCCGTTATGTACGGAATCGGGCCCATCAACATCGAGTCGAGGTAGCTCACCGATAATTTGACCGCCTTGCACTGCACCACCCATCGCCATTAGATGGTTACCCCAGCCATGGTCGGTACCATCGCCGTTACTCATTAAACTACGACCGAAGTCAGAGGCCGTAAAAGTTGTAACGCTTTCGGAACGGCCCAGTGCATCGATGCGTCCCTGAAAATAACTCATCGCGTTACTGAGTTCGGCGAAAAGCTCGGGGATTTCGCGATTTTGATTATCGTGAACATCAAAGCCGCGCATACTCACGTAGAAGATCTGTCGTCGCAGCCCCAACTGTTCCTGAGCAGCAATCAACTGCGCAACCATATCCAGTTTGGCGGCCAGTTCATTCTCAGGAGGGCGTTCGGTAAAAAGTCCTGCATTGCTTTCGAGTACAGCCCCTAGCTCTGTCGTGATGGAGATAGCGCGCTTTTGCATATCGGCATAGGCGTTTGAAAACAAGTGACGACGCTGACTATCCAGCACATTTCGAAACGCATTCGCTCTGGGTTGTTGCCAGTCGCTGTTGTCATCCATGCCAGCGTAATTTAGTACACCGGACTCGGTCATCGTATAAGGGCGTTGACCAACGCCAGCCTGCCAGTAGTTGGAACCGGCCAGCGATATCGATGTGAGGTAGTCACGTTCCTGAAATTCAGACAGGTACCGCGCAGCACCGGCTCCCCAGCCCTGCTGACCGCTATTGCTACCTTGCAGCTGCTGCCATTGAATGGATTGATCGCTGTGTGAGAAGAGTTGAGATGGCAGGGTAACGGAGCGATTCTCGTATTGCTCGCGTGTTGTTGGTTCAATCAGATTGCCGATGTTTGCGATCAATGCAAGGCGGCCGTCATCGTAAAGTGGACGCAGTGACGCGGCGCTGGGGTGTAGACCCAATGGCGACGATCCACCACCTAAACCAATCAGTGAATCTCGAGCAACCGCGAGTCCGCCACGTGAGGTTGCATATTCCTGGTATTCACTGTTGCCGGTTGGCACCATCAGGCTGAAGCCATCGCAACCACCTTCGAGATAGATACAGACCAGCGCGCGATAGTCGCCGCCATCAAGTCCGCCGTCCGCTGCATTAGCCAGCGTGAATAGTGGGTTTGCACCGAGTGCCAGTCCGGCGCCGGCGATAGTCCTCGTGCCCAGTTTCAAGAAACGGCGACGGTTATAGTTGTTCATGTTGTTCACTCTTGTTTTTATCCTGCCTTATTGCTGAATGGCAGCTTCAGGTGATGATGCAATGAGAAAAATAGCTTCGGCAACGCGCTGTGAAGCTGCGTTCTGGTAGTCACGAGCATCCATCAGAGCTCGTGTTTCGGCGCGCAGCTCTGGTGTCATCCTGCCGCCAAGTAGTAACAGGTCAAGATGATCGAGTAAGGCGTCAGGCTCTGGTTCGATATTCATTTCGCGTTGAATATCGATGGCGATGCGATTTCGATCGATATCGCTTTTGTAACTGTGCGACCAAATGGTATTGGCGAGCATGCGGCTGGTGATCGTGATGATAGATGTCTCATCAATGATCTGGAACTCGGGCGAAACCAATCCCGCATCGCTTATTGCACCCGGTTGTGCAAAGTCCGGCCGGAAGAAGTTGAAAACCGATGGTGAGTTCAAAGGTGATTGGGCGAGCTCATTGCCAGCCCAGGCGTAATTGAAATCCCGATGTATGGAAACTGGGCCAAAGGCACGCCACAGTTGAGTTACCCGTAACAGCGGCTCCTTGATCTTGCCGTAGGTGTCAGGGTTGTCGAGATGGCCGAGACGGGCTTCACGATGCATTAGTATTGCTTTCACAGTACTTGCCAGTGAGCCACGTTCTCCGGCAGCATTCCTGTTGAACACGGCGGCTACGTCGCGTACATAAGTGGGAGAAGGATTGCTGGTTACGAGACGTTGAATCAGTTGTTTGGAAATGAATGGGCCAACATTCGGGTGAAAAAACACATTGTCCAACGCTTGTTTCAGATCTTCTTCAGGTGTTTGATCTGCCGCAGTGACGAAACCATTCAAGAGTTTCTTCTCGCCATTGTCGTGATATTCGGGCCACGCTTTCATCGGTGACAGATAGTCTGTGTTGCCAGGCCATCTGAAGTCGTCGGCATTGGCAAAATGCCAGCCTGTAAACAGATGGGCAAAACCTTCGATGGTCGTCTGGTCGTACGTTGGAATGGTCTGGCCTGATTCATCGAGCTTTGGCGTGCCGTCATCGTTGAGTTGCACCAGACCGATACTGAAGAGCTGTAAGAGCTCACGGGCATAGTTTTCGTCAGGCTGAATATTGTTCTCGGTATCCGGACGGCGGTTACCCTTCATGCTGAGATACTCACCCATTATCGGGTTCAACGTAACCTCTTCAAGTAAATCGCGATAATTGCCAAATGAATACTTGAGCAAGATGTCGTAGTAGTTGGCGAGACCTGCCTGTTCGTCACCAAGGCCATCCAATGAAGAAACAACGAATATCTGACTGAGTGCAAATGCGACGCGTTGACGTAGTTGATCGTCAGCTTCTACTGAATTGCGCCACCATGCATTTACGTATTCGTTCCAGCGATTCCTGTCTCCCTGTTGTAATCCAGTCGACAGATACGTTGCAGGTTTTTGCAGTTCCTGATTGATCCAGGACTCTGGGCCCAGGCGACCCGCTTCTGTCATATCGTCCAGCTGTGGGCCAAAGGTGGCTTGCTCAAGCAAGCGAAATGCATCTGGTGGGGATAATGGGCCGTCAGGGGCAGCATTGTTCACTTCGCTGGCAGGCAGTGCAGGTGCGAACGCGGGACCAACTTCGTCGAATATACTGGTACCTTCACTGCAGCCTGCGATCACCAGTACTGTCAATGCAGTCAGAATTTTTATTGTTTTTGTCATGCCTGCGATCTGAAATGTCGTCTACCGTTGGTGTAACGGCAGCACAATGCAAATCAAGATGACGTTTCATTGCGGTGTGATCGGTTTAGCGATCAAGGCATGAAGCTGTGAATCAGGTGGCTCTTAGATGGTCGATTCGTTCAAGTATACGGTTTGCGTGCTGATACTCGACTGGTACCGAAAATGCGCTGCCGTCGGCCTTTTGCAAGACAAGGCTTGGAAAGCCTCGCACGCCGAATCGTTGCACTTGGCGAAGCTCGTCGAGGAATTCATTGTTGACGTCTTCACTTTCGAGGGCTCTGGAAAACTCTGCGCCATCACACCCAATCTCTTTTGCGCACAGCAGCAAGGTATCTATATTTGATGGATTTCTCGCGTTGAGGTAATAGGCCTGCTGTATGGCCTTGATCATGGGACGTTCAAGGTCCCTGGATTGACGGCGGGCTGCGATTACAGCGCGACATGCAGGCCAAGTGGAGCGACGTGGATCATTGTCGGTCCAGAAGTCAAAATTGAATTTAGTGTCAGGAATGACCTTTGCTATTTGCCTCCAGGTCTGCTGAAGCCCTTGCTGCATCGATTCAGGCATGGGTTCATTGCTATCGGGTGCAAGTCCACCCAACAAATGTACGACGCTCACATCGTCTGGCAGCATCTCCAGCACCGTGTCGAGCGTTGATGCGAAGCCCCAACACCAACTACACATTGGATCATGGACGTAGAACAGCGTATCAGTCATTGCCGCGTGGCGTTCTAAGTGTTTTCAGGGCCTCATCATCCAGGACGATGGTTGCCTCTTCCAATGTCAGGCTGTTGTCGGCCATGTCGGTAGTCGCATCCAACGTGGCGTCGTAAGGATCGTCGGACGAGACGCTTTCCATCGGACGAGACGACGTTGTTCCGAAGCGCGCCGTGTCTTCAAGTGTGTCTATCATTGCGGGCGGGAAGGCAACTGTCTCAGTCTGGTCAATATCGGTATCGAGTTGTTGACCAATTTTATTGTCTAAAGCCTCAGTCTGGTCTTCCACGCTGACGGTCAAGTTGTCATCAATATCTGTAGCACTTGTGTCATCGATGATCGTTGGCTGTTGGTCAGCAGCGTCGGCGGAGGACATATTGTCAATAACCGAGCCTGCGGCCACGGTCGCCGCGGCGCTGCCCATTGCCGCTGCAACTCCAGAGTTGTCGTCACAACTCGAGGGGGCGAGTTCAGAAATTTCAAGCTCTTTTTGTTGAATGATGCGCTGCAGCCGTTCCTGTGTTTCGGCTTGCTGTCGATTCAACTCCATTGCATCAGTTCGCGTTTGGTGAACGACCGTTTCATTTTCCAGCAAGGCATCCTTTAATGACCGATTGCTTTCGCTTAATGTCTTGACTTCATCCCCGAGAGACTGCAATTGATCTTCAAGATGTTCGCTGTCGCGTTTGGCATTGTCCTCAGCCTCTTTGAGTCGATCCTCCCAAGAGGCAACGGTGGCGGCAAGTTTTCTTTTACCAAGAGACTTCTGGATCATCAAGCCTGCAATCAGGCCTAGAAAACTGGCGCCGAGTATGCTGACGATGATCTCTGAAAAAAGTGAAAGCATTTTCGTGGCCTTAACGCTGAATGTTGAATTCAATACGTCGGTTATCAGCACGTCCATCTGGCGTGCTGTTATCACTAATGGGTACACCTTCGCCGAAACCATAAGCTTTCAGCCGATAAATTGAAACACCACGATCGACTAGATAGTCGCGCACCGAATTGGCACGAAGCTGACTGAGGATCAAATTATCCTGTTTTATTCCTGACGCATCGGTATGTCCTTCGATTCGCACAGGAATGCCGGGATGTTCGATCAGCACATTTGCAATTGAGTCGAGCACATCGAGACTGTCGATAGTCAGTACGTCGCTGCTGGATTCAAACAGGATATCCATGGAGGGTAAATCTTTTAACGCATTTCTTAGAGAATCTGAAGATGTAACAGATGGCGAGGGTATTCTCTTGTCGTCCGCTTGATTTGGTGCTGTACCGATGGCATCACTGTCTTCTGTCGGCGTGATGCTGGTATCGTCTGTGTCTGCGTCTGCTTTTGCTTGTGCTTGTGCTTGTGCTTGTGCTTGTGCTTGTGCTTGTGCTTTGACGTTAGCGACTTCTGTAGTTTCATCCGACACTGCGGACGAGGTGAGCGTACCGTTGGAATTGGCGCTTTGTTCCGGAAGCGGAACCGGCGTGTCCACGTTTGTCAGAGCAATGTCCTCGCTCATATTGTAGGCTCCGAGTAAGGATACTGCCGCACCTAGCACGGTATCCTGAGTTTCTGTATCCGGTGCACTGCCGCCGAGGTGAATGCCATCCTCATTGATTTCTATCGACGGATTTTCAAGTCCAGCCATATCCGGTAGAAACTCTGATACTGATTCCAGCCAGGATGCGTTTTCAATGTCGTCTGATAGTTCGATCGTGTTGCTGATATAGTCAAGATCAAAAGCGACCATGGCGCTACGAATGAGCGGGGCGACATCGTCCTTGTTTGAAAGTTTTCCGCTCACAGCCAGCGTCTTGCCTTCAATGTTGAAGTCCAATGAGGGGGAGAGTAGAGAAAGCGATTCTGTTTCTGCCTTTGTCTCGACGAATGAAATGAGGGTATCCGATTCGTCAATCGGTTCATTCACAGCGACTGATGATGGGTCGATGTTGGTTTCGGTTTCGGTAGTTTCTGGTTCTGGTGGCCACAGCTCATCGGCAGGCTCTTCAGGATCTACCTCGAAGACAGGATCTACGTCGATTCCTGCATCCGCGTCGCTATCCGTAAGCAAATCGGTGTCGACTTCAGAACTGACAATCTCGGTAGTCGTTGATTCATCGTTGCGCGCAGCGGTGTCGGTACTAAACGCGTTATCGTTGTTGCTCACCGACTTGTCGGTAAGCTGATCAGCAGATTCTGACGACGACTCGGATGATGTCGAATCAATGACCGTCAATGTGGTCGCATCTTCATTAATCTTTGACACGCCGTTATTGCGAGTGGTGTCGCCTTGGTTTGGCGTCGGGGCTGTTTCGAGCAAGGTCAATTGATCGACCACGGACCGTACCCCGGGTACACCTTTGACTGCGGTAAGCAGGTTTGCGCGTTGTTGCTTGTCTATGACACGTCCAGTCAGCGTGGCATCTCGTCCGTGAACCGATGCTATCACCGGTGATTTTGTTGACGTTAGCGGTGCAAGAACCGATTGAATGCTACTGAGTATGCGGTCTTCGACGCGTGGCGCAAATTTGGAGGCAGCAACCCAGCAGATGGCCGCTGTACCGAGAAGCCATATGAGTATCCACACCAGACTGCCAGTCTGGCCGGTGGTCGATGATCTGCTTTGTGTTGTTGTTGAGGACAATTGTAATCTGTAAGAGTCAAAATTCGGACAGCAGCAAGATTATACAGACTGTGTTCCTCAACCTGTTCGGTAATAAAGGTGGGCAACGATTGCCGAGCGAAAAAAAAGGTCCCCTCACGTTGCAAGATGCGTAAGGTGATGTTTTTCTGGCACTAATGAATGGCAATATACTCAAAGGTTGGCAATTCGGTACGATTCACAGGTCCCGTCTGGAGAGCGTTATTCATGGCACCACGTGCTATTCCTATTATCTTCGCCTGTTTGATGGCATTTGGCCAGATATTCCAGCCTGCGCAGGCACAAATCTACAACGTTTTGCAGGAGTGCACTGCCCAGTCGCCGGATATCGATGACATCCACGCTTGTCTGGATAACTACCTCGATATCATGGATGCGAATATCGATGACGTGTCGCTTTTTCTTAACCGTACACTTGAAGGTTCTTCTCTGGCGGGCTTCAAACGCTCACAACAGGCGTTTGTTCAGTATCGTCGGCAAAATTGTCTTTGGTATCTCGAATTCTCGACACCTCGCAGTGAGGCCGAACAAATTGCCAAGAACTGTCTGGCAACCATGTCTCAGCAACGCTTGAGTGAGCTGCAACGATTGATGGCCACCGACAACGCAGGTTCCAGTACATTGCGTGGATTCTATGTTTATGGCCCAAACAGTAATAGTTTCCAGCTCTGTGGGCGGGAGGCTCGCTATTGGGTTGAAGGGGACAATCAAAGCGTCAGTCAGATTCAACAGCTATATCTGAACGCTGCGACTGCAGATTTGCAAATAATGTATGCGGTTGTTACGGGAGAATTTGAAGACGACACGCCGACGGTTGAAGGTCATCAAGGCGTACTGCGCCTTGCCGAGGTCGTTGAGATTCGCGTTCCCAGTGCGTCTGATTGTCGACTGCCGAGCGGGCAGCCCACTGCATTTTCGGCGTTGGCAACTACATCGATTGCGCCGGTGGAACCTGCCGTCGTTACGACTGAACCTGAGCCTGCGATCGTTGAGGAACAGGAAGAGCCTCAGCAGCAGTTGGTTGCGTATTTCGGTGCGTGGATAGCGGACTGTGTTGAAAATGACGGGAACAGAAAGTGTAATTTACAGGTGGACATGCAATCGGACGGTAGTGCCAGTGAAGGTGAAATGCCGACGCTGTCAGTTGCTCGGAGGACCCGTCAAAGGACAACGATAGAAGTGCGTTTTCCGGATCGTGAAATAGATACGCCACAGCGAATTCGCTGGGGCGTTGACGCCTATGTTTTTGGCGACATTCTTGGGTCTGAGATTCGTGTTGATGAGACCGCGACTAGACAACTTGTCAATGAGCGTCGTTTCATTAACGAGGATCTGATGCCACTGATGGTCGGTGGTGGCAAGCTGACGCTGGATGTACTTGCGTCAGTCGACGATCGAACGGGCGAGAAATTTTCCGCTACCCTGCGTGGACTGACACGTGCCCTTGCATTTGCAGACGAATTTGTGAGCGATGGCCGCTAGGAGAGCCTGGGTATTTGCAGGGGGAGAATTTTCAGATAAAGCGTTCAGGCATGTTGTTCCACGACAGGACGATTACCTGATCACTGTTGATCGTGGGCTGACGTATTGTCTCGAAGTCGGTTTGCGCCCGGACTTACTGCTTGGCGACTTCGACAGCGTGGAGCCTGAACTACTGAGACGCCCCGGAATTAACGATGTCCCGCGTCGCAATTTTCCTGCAGAAAAAGATTCAAGTGACCTTGAGCTGGCATTACAAGCCTTGTGCGAAATGACTTTCGATGAGGTCTATGTTGTCGGTGTATCAGGTGGCAGAACTGATCACATGCTGATCAACTGGCAATTGACACTGCAGCGCCGTTGGCCATTCGCACTTGAGTACATCGATGACACCGTGAATGCACGAGTCCTGCACGGCGCGGGGAGAGTCAGTGTCGAAGTTGACCCCGGTACGATCGTGAGTCTCATTTCATTGAAAGATGCCGATGGTGTCAGTACTCTAGGTCTTCGGTATGTTCTAAGCGATGCATCCCTTATCGCCGGTAGCAGCCTTGGCCTCAGTAATATTGCTGTGGATTCTACCGTTACCGTCGACATCGAATCAGGCGTCGTGCTGGTAATGGTGACTAACGAGAAACAAGAACCTTGAAAACGTTTATTGATGTGCGAAGCGATACGGTCACGCGGCCTGATAAGGCAATGCTTGCGGCCATGACTCAGGCATCGCTGGGTGATGATGTTTATGCCGATGACCCAACTGTCAACGAGTTTCAGGATTTTGCCGCAGATTTGCTTGGCCACGAGGCCGCCTTGTTCATGCCCACGGGAACACAATCGAATCTGTGTGCTTTGTTGACGCATTGCCAGAGAGGTGATGAATACATTGTTGGTGGGGACGCTCACACGTATAAGTATGAGGGCGGCGGTGCGGCGGTCCTTGGTGGAATTCAGCCGCAACCACTGGCATTCACCGACAATGGAATGCTGGACCTTGATGACGTTGTAGGTTTGATCAAGGCCCATGACTTTCACTTTGCGCGTACCAAACTGCTATGTCTGGAAAATACCCAGCATGGTCGTGTGCAAAGCCTGGCTTATATGCAAGAGGCGCAACAGGTAGCGAAACAGCATGGACTTCAAATACATCTTGATGGTGCGCGTATGGCTAACGCGGCCGTCAAGCTCGGCGTGACTCTTGCCGATATTGCGGGTTGTTTTGATACGGTCTCTTTATGCCTTTCAAAAGGCCTGGGCGCGCCTGTCGGTTCCTTGCTTTTTGGTTCGCGCCCTTTTATCGATGAAGCCAGGCGTTGGCGTAAGATTACGGGCGGTGGCATGCGCCAGGCCGGTGTTCTGGCCGCCGCGGGAATGATTGCCTTGCGCGACGGCGTTGACCGTATGGTCGAAGATCACAACCATGCTTCGATGTTGGCTGATGGTCTTGACGGTATTAAAGGGCTAAAAGTTCGTCATGAGTGGTTGCAGACGAACATGGTATGGATAGATTACGACCAAAATCAGGGCGAGCATCTTGTTAACGCAGCGAAAGACGCTGGCATTCTGATGGGAGCTAGTTACAGCGAGGGTCGCATGGTCATGCATCGCGATGTAGCTACGGAAGATGTCAAAACACTCATCGATTTCATGCGGAACTATTTTGCGTAACTGGTCATACGCACCCTTTAACCTAAGGTGCCGTTTTCAAGGTGCAGGCTGTGCGCGTTTAGTGCTACGACATCATTCGGGTCATGGCTGACCATCAACACACAGGGTTTGATTTCGGTAATTACGTCTTTTAGTAAATCTGTCATTGTGGCTCTGGTGCCTGCGTCGAGCGCACTGAATGGCTCATCGAGCAGTAGCACTGGTTTATGACGCAGCAGACAACGGGCCAGGCCGACACGCTGTTGTTCACCACCTGATAATCTAGGTGGTTTTGTATTCTCGTAACCTGCCAATCCGGCGGCTCGCAGGACTGATGAAATATCGGCATGGTGCTGCTCGGTCAATGATAGTGACGGGCTGATGCCGAGACCTATATTTTGTGCGACGGTCAAGTGATTGAACAAATTGTGCTGCTGAAACAGTGATGTAACTGGTCTTTTATCGGGAGGTATGTTCAATAACGAATCTGCATGCCAGCGGATGTTGCCTGACTCAGGTTCGAGAAATCCTGCAACGAGATTCAATAGTGTGCTTTTACCAGAGCCGCTCTCGCCAAACAAAACATAGCTGCTTTCTCGTTCAAGTGCGGCGTTGAAATTCCAATGCTTGTTTCCCAAGCTGAGTTTGAGCTGATCGATATGTAACATCAGCGAATCTGTGTCAGCTTTTGCAGTCCAAAGAAAAGCACCAGGCATAAAAGAAGCAAGATGCTGGCTGTTACGGCGGCTTCATCAAGGCGGTAGCTTCCCATCCGTTGATAAAGCAGGTAAGGCAAGGTCTTTATCTTATCTGAACCGAACAGCGCTATCGTGCCCAAATCACCCACTGACAGCGTTGCTGCCATCGCGAGTCCGAATCCGACTGGTTTTTTTAATACCGGCCAGTCTATGTATCGCCATCGGTTCCAGCCGTAAATTCCCAATGATTGAACCAGGCGATCATGTGTTTTTGCACTTTGCATGATTGGTCCATCGAGAATTCTCAAGAGAAAGGGTAATGCCATCAGACTGTTGATGATAACAATCAAAAACAAGGCGATCGAAAAAACATCGGCGAAGGGTTTCAATAGCAGGAAAAGCCCGGTGCCGAGTACCAGCGGTGGAAGTATCAGGATAACGTTGCCGCACAGTTGTAACCAGTTGCCGGCTCTTTCTCGGTTTAGGCGAATTCTCAGATGGCGAGACGAGAAGAGCAAAGATAGAGACAGGGCTAGTGACGCGAACGCCGCCACAATCGCCACCATCGTAGAATTTATCAGCGCTTTCAATGTAGATTTGTCAGTCAAGGTTGTCAGGAACGCATCGTTGAAGCCAGCTAGAAACAAGGCCAGAAGTGGTGCCATGATAAACAGAGTTGCCAGCAGAATCAGAATGCTCTCTCCCACTATTGCAATCTTGCTGCGAACGATTGGGGTGTCGTAGTGTGTACTACGTGCAGCTCGAAGGGTTGATGGCCAGAATAGCTTTCGACTGTTTGTACGCTGTGAGCGTTCTGTGTCATGTATGTCGATGTTCAGGCCGATAGTATGGTCGGTCTTTAATACGGTCGACAAAAGAGTGAGTGAGAGGCAAATCAAGAGCTGTATACAAGCCAGTGCTACGGCGGTTGGAATGTCGAAGTCAAATCGGAGCGCCTGAAAAATCGCGACTTCAATCGTTGTGGCTCTGGGCCCCCCACCCAGTGTCATGACGATCGCGAAGCTGGTAAAGCACAAGGTAAATATGAGCACAGAAAGACCTGCAATATGTCCGCGCAGCTGTGGCCATTCGATCAGACGAAACGCCGAGCTTCCTTGAATTCCCAACTGATGGGCGAGGCGCCATTGTTCGGAAGGTATTTGTTCAAGTGATTGAAGAAAAACTCGAGTCGCCATTGGCATATTGAAAAACACATGTGCAATGAGAATTCCAGGCAGTCCGTAGAAGGGCAGTGGTTCGATGGAAAATATCGACAACGATTGACTGATCCATCCACTGCCGCCGAACACAGCCACAATGCCGTAGATTGCAATAATGGTCGGGATGACCAAAGAAAGACTGAGGACAGTGATCAGAATACGCCGCCCGGGAAAGCGACGGTAATGAGATAAGGCAACCGCCAGTGGAATCGCCAGTAAAATTGAAATCAGTGTCGACAGCGAAGCCTGGTAAAAACTGAAGCGAACGACGCGTTGAAAATAACGATTGCCGAGTATTTCAGACCAGGGAATATTCCCGGCATGTACCATGACTGCGATCAGCGGCAGAATGGCAAGTATAAAAAGAACGGACAAGGCCAGGAATCCACTCAACCACCATGGACTTGTCCGGTTTGACACTTCGTAGATACGGCTCATGTGCTTAATGGCCGTATTATTTTCGTGAAGTGATTAGTTTTATTTTGATGATACGTTCAGCCACTCATCAATCCAGGCTTTTCGATTGTCACGAACTTCGGCCGGCGTGAATGAGAGTACTTCAGACGGTTTGATTAGTTTATTGAACTCATCGGGTAACTCATCACCCAAATCGATAACGGGATACATGACATTACCTAGTGGAATGGCAGACTGAGCGGCGGGAGTGTGCAGGAATGCAAGAAATTCACGTCCCAGTTCAGTCTGCTTTGATTGTTTAAGTAGTGCAGCGACTTCCACTTGCAGGTAATGGCCCTCTGAAAAGGCGGCTGCCTGATACTGTTCAGTCTTGTCGACTGCCATGTGATATCCGGGTGATGTGCTGTAACTTAAGACCATCGGAGCTTCACCGTTCAGAAATAGCGAGAAGTAGGCTTCACTCCAACCTTTGGTGACAGTTAAGATTTTAGGCTGAAGCGCCTCCCATTTTGCTGCTGCCTCGTCCCCATAGACAGACTTCATCCACAGCAGAAGCCCCAGGCCGGGTGTGCTTGTGCGAGGATCCTGAATGATTATCTTGAGGTCATCATCGCTGTTAATCAGTTCTTCGAAGCTGCCGGGAGGGTTTGGTAATTTTTCGGTGTCGTAAACGAATGCGAAATAACCGTAGTCATACGGTACGAAATACTCTGAGGACCAATCAAAGGGCAAATCGAGATTCGCCGTGTCTATTTTTGATGGCGCAAGAAGTCCGGTGTCTTCGGCGATGGCCATCAGGTTGGTATCAAGTCCAAGGACGATATCCGCCTTCGATGAACTGCCTTCAAGTTGCACGCGATTGAGGATCCCAGCTGAACTATCCAAAGGCACGAAGTTGACCGTGCAATCGCCACATTGTTCTTCGAACGCTTTCTTTATGATTGGGCCTGGGCCCCACTCTGCGACAAATGAGTCATAGGTGTAGACATTAAGCTCGCGCTCAGCCGCCTGGGCATGCAAGCTCAAACCAGGCGACAAACACGCTATTGCGATCAGGGCTGAGGGTATTTTTTTGATTGACAGCACAAGCGAGTTTAATCGCGTTGGCGGCGTTGGTAGTAGTGGGTGGCCTGAGCATTTCATGATCATCTCCGATAAGTTGGCGATGACTTGGCGGAGCCTGTACTCAATTCCTACGCTGGTATTAGCCAGTTCAGGTTCGGCGGGTTGTCGTTAAGCTTGCTGCCAAGCTTGACTCTCAGCCTTTCGGCACCCCGTTGAGTCATCGGTAAAGAAAGTAGCAAGTGGCCACTAACTGCGATTTCGTGGCTTGACGCAATTTTGTGGCTTGCGAGGGGAATTTGCAAGGGGGGCGTGAATCAATGTGGCAGGTGTCACTGATTTAGGCTTGAGCTGATACCTTCGGGCGACGTGGCCGTGGCGAATTCAAAGATCGAGGCTTGAGCTGATGGCTTCGTGGAACGTAGCCGTCGCGTTTTCAAAGATCCAGGCTTGAGCTGATGTCTTCGTAGGAAGTGGCCATAGAGTTTTCAAATTTTCGTGGATTTATAATTTCGACGCCCACCGTTCTCCAGTGCGCTAAATCGTTTGTAATTCCACAGGTACTGCGCCGGGATGGCTGATACGCATTGCGCGACGCTGCGATTGAGTGCCGCTGTTGCCAGTGACATGTCAGCGTCTGCGATTAGTTCGTCGGCGCGATGTACGTGAAGGCGCCAACCGCGTGCTTTCGGTAAACGTTCGGTAAAGCAGACCAGGACTTCGGCATTGGTTCTTTTAGCCAGGCGGCTCAGCAGCGTCATCGTCAATGCGGGTGTGTCCATAAAGGGTGCAAAGATGCCGTTTGCTATATCGGGCTCTTGGTCCGGAAGAATCCCGATCGCTCCGCCAGACTTGAGCACGCGAATCGCCTCACGAATGCCGTTTGCGGAAAGCTCTAACGCGATGCCGCCCAAGTCGCCCCGCCATTTCAGGAGCAGTGGTGCCAGCGTCTTGTTACGAGGGCTGCGGTAGAAGTAATGTAGCTCGGTTTGCGCGCTGACGATCAGGTTGCTCAATTCCCAGTTACCAATATGTGGCGATGCGAAGATTGATCCGCGATCGGATAAAAAAGCGGTGTCCAGTAGGTCCTGTCCGACCGTGTCGGCAATGTATTTGCGCACAGTGTCGATGGGTCGGTACCAGATCCACGCGCATTCGGTGAGCAACATGCCGGTTTGCAGCAGGCTTGATTTCGCCAGACGCTCACGTTCCTGGCGAGGCATATTGGGGTAGCAAAGTGACAGGTTGATCAATGTGATCCGCCGCGCACTTGAATTTGTCCACCAAGCCAGACGACCGATCCAGCGGCCGACAGCTTGATTCATCCACAGCGGCATTAGTGCCAGCAGACGCATTGTCGCGTCGATAAGAAAAGCGGTCATGTACCTTGTGCGTAGCTTGGTGGGCGAATTTCAGCTGGCCGGCGCGGCAGGCTAAAGTGGTTTAGACCTGATTGTAGATGGATTGCCGGGTGTCACGACCGATGTCATGATCGGGGTGCGAGGTGCGCACGGTTGGAGTTGGCCATACCAGGATCAAGCTTTCGCGGGCAAGCGGGCGTTTTTTCGGAAGGGCAAAAAAAAACCCCCGACCGTCGAATGATCGGGGGCTGAACCTTCCTGGTTCTTCAAGTTGATGGGTCATCAAACAACCTATCCTGCGGTTGCCCGAACATCCTTGTTGACTTACATCGTCCTTGATACTTCCTTGTAGCGTGGCTTGTTTCAGACCACGTGACTAGTATCCATAGGGAGCCAAAAAAATGCCATCAGAAAACGGCTCTTTTTTTGTCAGAATTTTCTGATTTTTTTGTAGGAATTTTCCTACCCCGTGGGTAGGTATCACCAACTATCAGTAACTTAGCTCAGAGGTATCATGATCGCCCTGATTCAAAAGGTCTCCGAAGCCAGCGTCACGATCGACAACCAGCGCATCGCCGAAATCGGATATGGCGCCCTCGCCCTGATCGGTGTCGAAAAATTGGACACCCATAAAGAAGTGGCGCTCCTCAAAGAAAAAATCCTCCTGTTCCGGATGTTCGATGATTCTGACGGGAAGATGAACCTCAATATCTGCGAGGCCGAGGGTAGCCTTCTTCTAGTTCCGCAGTTCACGCTCGTTGCGGACACCCACAAAGGCCGTCGGCCGGGATTTTCGCGGAGTCCAACCCCTTCTAGTGCAAGTGAGCTGTTCTGCGCTTTATGTGATTCCCTTGATCTGGCTAGCGAGAGGCCGGTTGGTCGCGGCAAGTTTGGTGCGGATATGAAAGTGGGTCTTGTAAATGATGGCCCGGTCACATTTTGGCTGCAGGTTGGCGATAAATGAGCACCTCAGCAGCTTGAACCAGACGGAACAAGGATTGTGGGTGTCTCAAATGGCAGAGAGCGTGTATCCTCCGACGTTTTTATTGGGGGAATGTGGGTGTCCAATCGGCAAGCGCGAGTCGAGCGCAAGACCTTGGAGACGTCCATAGCGGTCGAGTTGAAGCTCGATGGCTCAGGGGCTGGCAAATTTGAGACGGGTGTGCCGTTTCTCGAGCATATGCTTGATCAGATCGCACGCCATGGCCTTTTTGACCTGGCCGTACACTGTAATGGCGATGTGCACATTGATGATCATCACTCGGTCGAGGATATTGGAATCACGCTAGGGCAGGCGTTTGCAGAGGCGTTGGGTGACCGGAAGGGCATCAATCGCTACGGTCATGCCTACGTGCCGCTCGATGAGTCTTTGTCTCGCGTAGTCATAGATTTCTCCGGACGTCCCGGATTGCATTTCAATGCTGATTTCAAGCGTCCACATGTCGGCAGCTTTGATGTCGACCTGACGCAGGAGTTCTTTCAAGGGTTCGCCAATCATGCCAAGGCGACTTTGCATATGGATGTTATTCGCGGTGCCAACGATCACCACAAGATAGAAACCTTGTTCAAGGCGTTTGGACGAGCGCTTCGGGTGGCTTGTTCGTTCGACGAACGTGCTCGAGACGCTATGCCTTCTACCAAGGGCTCCTTGTAGACAAGCTCTAACTGAAGAGCAGACTAAAAGATGCAACGTATTGCTGTTATAGATTACGGCATGGGCAATTTACGCTCTGTGTCCAAGGCTCTCGAGCATGTCGCGCCGAATGACGAAGTGCTGGTCAGTAGTGATGAGTCCATCATTGCCAGCGCTGATCGCATTGTGTGTCCAGGGCAAGGTGCAGCGGCGGATTGCATGTTGGCATTGAATGAGTCAGGTTTGGCTAGAACGATCGCCGACACGGTTTCTACCCGTCCTTTCCTCGGTATCTGCATGGGTTATCAAGTGTTGTTCTCCCATAGTGAAGAGAACGATGGCGTTGATTGTCTGGATGTGATTAAAGGTTCGGTTAATCGATTCGCCGAGCCTTTGGTTGATTCAGGTCGTCAGCGACTTAAAGTACCTCATATGGGGTGGAGTAGGGTGAAGCAAGTGCGAGAACATCCTCTCTGGCAAGGTATCGCCGACGATGCCCGATTCTATTTTGCCCACAGTTACTATTGTGTGCCAGATAATCTTGAGGATACGGTGGCAAGCACTGAGTATGGTCGAAATATTGCGGTTGCGATCGCCCGCGATGAATTGTTTGCGTGTCAATTCCATCCAGAAAAAAGTGCAGCTGATGGGCTTAAACTACTTGGTAATTTTGTCCATTGGACAGGCCGCTAAAAAATGGTTATGCCAGACATGACATTCCGCATTTTTGAAAAGACAGATAATTGCACGTGCATTCAGGACATCTCACCATGTTGATTATCCCGGCGATCGATTTGAAAGACGGAAAGTGTGTTCGCTTGCGTCAAGGGCGCATGGAGGACGACACGGTATTTTCCGATGATCCTGTTGAAGTGGCGCAGCGGTGGCTGAACGAAGGTGCTCGTCGAATTCATTTGGTGGATCTTGATGGCGCATTTGCTGGCGAACCCAAAAATGCTGATGTGATTCAGCGTATTTGCGCAGCCTGCGGTGATGTGCCTGTCCAGATTGGCGGCGGTATTCGTACCATCGAGAGTGCCGATGCCTATATCAATGCAGGAATTCAGTGGTTGATCATAGGCACGCTTGCGGTAAAGAGTCCTGAGTTTGTTGATTCGCTTTGCCAACGTCATCCTGATCATGTAATCGTTGGTCTTGATGCCAAGGACGGATTTGTCGCTACTGAAGGCTGGGCCGAAGCATCATCGCTTAAGGCGTCCGTTCTGGCGCGTCGATTCGAAGACGTGGGTGTCAATGCGATTGTCTATACCGACATAAGCCGTGACGGCATGATGCAAGGTGTTAACGCCGATGCGACAGCGAAGCTAGCCAGCGCCATTACGATACCTGTGATTGCATCTGGTGGAATTGCTTCAATCGATGATATCCATGCCTTGGGCGAGCGGCTGGATAGTGGTATCAGTGGAACCATTGTAGGTCGTGCCTTATATGAAGGCACAATTGATCTGCGCGAGGCGCAACAGTTGGCAGATTCATTCCAGACACCGGGCGTGGCTTGATATGGGGCTTGCCAAACGCATCATTCCTTGTCTTGATGTCGATGCCGGGCGTGTCGTCAAGGGAGTGAAATTCCTTGAGATTCGCGATGCTGGCGACCCAGTGAGTATTGCCCGCGGCTACAACGAAGCTGGTGCTGATGAAATAACGTTTTTGGATATTACAGCGAGCTCGGATAATCGCAATACGATCATCTCGGTTGTTGAGCAGGTTGCTTCAGAAGTTTTTATACCGTTGACCGTCGGTGGCGGTGTTCGCGAAGTTGACGATGTGCGCAAATTGCTCAATGCGGGTGCTGACAAAGTGGGTATCAACACAGCCGCTGTGCATCGTCCGGAGCTGGTTCGAGAGGCTAGCAACAAGGTCGGTTCACAATGTATCGTTGTGGCTTTGGATGCAAAGCGCGTTTCCGAAGAAGGAAAAGTACCGCGATGGGAGATCTTTACGCATGGTGGTCGGAAGCGAACGGGTATTGATGCGATCGAATGGGCTGAAAGGATGGCAGCGTTGGGCGCAGGTGAGCTGTTGTTGACCAGCATGGACAGGGATGGAACCAAATCGGGGTTTGATCTTGCCTTGACTCGCGCGATTAGCGACGCGGTGGAGATACCAGTTATCGCGTCTGGCGGTGTAGGCACATTGCAACATTTGAGTGACGGTGTTAACAAAGGTGGTGCTGATGCGGTGCTCGCGGCCAGCATCTTTCACTTTGGTGAATTCACGATTCGTGAAGCCAAAGAGCACATGGCTTCAGAAGGTATTGAGGTTCGGCTCGATGGGTCTCGTGAATCTTGATGTGCGTAAACGAAAAGAACGCAATCGAAGTGAAAGTGAATGCCGACTTACGTGAACGCAGACGAGGGCTTGTATCTGGCCAGATCGTGGAGGTCGTACATTGAATCAATCTGATCTTTTTTTGCAAGATGTCGCTTTTAACGAATCTGGTCTCGTACCGGTCATCGCTCAGGATGTGAATAGTGGGCAGGTTTTGATGTTCGCCTGGATGAATGCCGAGGCTTTGGCCGAGACTGCGAGAACCGGACAAGCAGTGTACTTCTCGCGATCTCGACAGAAACTGTGGCGTAAGGGAGAGACGTCCGGGCATACGCAGAAAGTGCACGATTTGCGACTGGACTGTGATGGAGATGTATTGTTGATGTCGGTGGAGCAAATCGGTGGTATTGCCTGTCACACAGGCCGGGCGCATTGCTTCTTTCGCAAACTGGATGAAAATCAGAATTGGCGAGAATGCGAACCGGTACTGCGCTCGCCGGAGTCTATCTATGGAAAAGAGTGATTTGGCACCATTGGTAATGTTCAAGGCGCCAAAGTTGCGCTCTGCCCTGCATATGTCGGCGGTAGACTGGCGCATCGCAGGCTGTCCAGAAGAGCTTACAATACGAGGCAGGTGGACATGAGTGGTGTTCTGACACGGCTGGAGGCCGAAATTGCCTCCCGAAAGAGTGCTGACCCTTCAACTTCTTACACGGCGAGCTTGTTTCATCGCGGTGATGACGCCATATTGAAGAAAGTGGGCGAGGAAGCCGTCGAATTCATTCTGGCGGCAAAGGAGGACAATGCCGACCATCTGATCGCTGAAGCGGCAGACGTGTGGTTTCACATGTTAGTCATGATGAGCGCGAAAGGTCTGGGCGTGTCTGATATTCTGAGCGAACTTGAACGTCGTGAGGGTGTCTCCGGTCATACGGAGAAAGCATCTCGCGACAGCAAATAACAATTCTGGAGATTTAAATAATGGGCGTTCCAAGTGTTCCAAGCCTTCTACTGATATTGGCGATCGTTATCCTGATTTTTGGCGCAAAGCGTTTGCGTAATCTCGGTGGTGATCTCGGCGCTGCAGTGAAAGGTTTCAAGTCAGCGGTCAAAGACGAAAATGCAGATCCTGCGCAGCTCGCGACTGATGACGAGGCCGCTGATTCAGCGGCAATGAAAAAGTCTGACGACAAGACATCTGTGTGATAGTTGTCGTCGATCATTGATGATTTTTCTGGTTTTTTGACTGCGAGATTGATTCGACATGTTTGATGTCGGTTTCACCGAGTTGATGTTTATCGGCGTTATTGCACTCGTCGTGATAGGGCCTGAGCGGCTGCCTGCAGTCGCGAAGACCGCTGGCACGTGGGTTAACAAGATGCAGCGATTTGTCAAAGGCGTGAAAACCGATTTTGCGTCTGAATTCGAATCCGGAGAATTGAAAAAATTGATCGGCGATCAACGCGAACAGATCAATGAACTTCGTGAGATGGTCAATACAGCGAAAAAGGATTTCACGGAAAGTAGTCAGGAAATCGTCCGTGATGCCAACGAGAGTATCTCGGCGATGGAAGATGCCGCCAAGGTCACCGATGAAACCAAAGGGAATCTGGTGGGCGCGGATAAGAAAAACTCGAATTTTGAAACTTCAGAAGTTTTGAGCCCCGAAACAAGTGAGAGCAAAGTCGCGCCGGTCATTGATTCCGGAAGCAAAAGCGCAGGAACAGGCAGCTCGAGTTAAGTCATGGCTAACCAAGATTCATCGGTTGCACAAGAGCAGGGATTTCTTTCTCACCTGATCGAGCTGCGTAATCGCTTGATGAAGATGATGCTGTCCGTCGTCGTCTTGTTCGCTTGTCTGTTTCCGTTCATGAATGAGGTTTATACCGCACTGGCTTCGCCTTTGTTGCGTTACCTGCCGGGTAGTCAGATGATCGCGATTGATGTCGCGTCGCCATTCTTGATTCCGTTCAAGTTGACCTTGATGGTCTGTGTGTTTCTTGCGGTTCCCTTTTTGTTGTACCAGATTTGGTCGTTTGTTGCGCCTGGCTTGTACTCGCACGAAAAGAAATTGGTCATGCCCCTTATGGTGTCCAGTACATTATTGTTTTACGCCGGTGTGGCCTTCGCCTACTTTATCGTGTTTCCACTGGTATTCAGTTTCTTCACAAGCGTCGCACCTGAGGGGGTCCAAGTCAGTACTGACATTGGTAGCTACCTGGATTTTGTCATTACGTTGTTTTTCGCCTTTGGCATTGCATTTGAGGTACCGGTTGCCACTGTGCTTGTTGTCGCCGTGGGGTTTACTACTCCCGAAAACCTGGTAAAAGCCCGTCCCTACATTTTTGTCGGCGCCTTTGTGGTCGGCATGTTCCTGACGCCTCCAGATGTCATTTCGCAAGTGCTGTTGGCTGTGCCAATGTGGTTGCTTTTCGAAGTCGGTGTGGTTTTTTCCAGGATCTACAAAAAGCGAATTGTCGCTGCAGGTGAAGCGCGCGAACGCATTTATGAGTCAAACAACTCACCGGATGAAGTGGACACCCACAAACTCGAACCATCTTCCAAGAATGTATCTGGAACTACATCGCAAGGCTCGCCGTCCGGTAACGTGCCCGGAAGTTATCGCAACAGTCTGACCGACAGTAGCGATTCTTCAGAAAGTGGCGGTGACGAACACGGGCCCTGAGACTGATCCGAACCGTCCGTTCATCACCTAATTGTTAGTGAAATTACTTACGGACAGTGGACACCCACAATAAGAATTGATTTTTTATCGGTCCCATGTTGCCTGAGCAACGTGAGTTCAGGACACCCACAAACTGATCATGGTGGCATCAAGTGGCGCCACTAAACACAGAGAGCGAAGCAAATGTCCAAGCAACCTCCCAGACGCCCAGTTGTTCTTATTATTATGGATGGGATAGGAGTGAATCCATCGAAACTCAACAACGCGGTGGCGATGGCTTCTACCCCAAATCTGGACCAGATATATTCGACAACACCTACTTGCCTTCTTGAAGCTTCTGGTCGAGCTGTGGGTCTGCCGGCTGGTCAGATGGGGAATTCAGAGGTTGGTCACCTGACTTTGGGTGCAGGCTGTGTTTTACGCCAGGACCTGGTCAAGATCAGTGACGCTATATCGGACGGCTCCTTTTTCGATAACGATGCATTAGTCTCGGCTGTACAACGCGCAGCGTCAGGTAATCGGGTGCTGCATTTGCTAGGTTTGGTGTCTGATGGTGGCGTTCATAGTCATCTGGATCACTTACTGGCGTTGATTGAATTATGTAAGCGACACTCAGTCACGCCCATAGTGCATATGATTACTGATGGTCGAGACACAGCACCTACGTCCGCTGCTGGCTATCTTGAAACTCTTGAAGGTCCGCTAAGAAGTGCTGGCGGGTCGGTGGCGACGGTCGTCGGGCGTTTTTTCGCGATGGACCGTGACAAGCGATGGGATCGAATTGAGGCTGCGTGGCAGGCTATTGTTAATGGCGTCGGGAAAAGTGCGGCAAGCGTCAATGAGGCGCTTATGACTGCGTATGAAAATGGAAAAACTGACGAATTTATTACTCCCACTGTTTTAGACACCCACAAACCTATAAGCAAGGAAGACGAGGTAGTGTTCTTCAATTTCCGTAATGATCGACCGCGAGAGCTGAGTGAGGCGATAGGTTTACCCGAATTTGTGGAGTTTGATCGGGGCGAGTTTTCGCCTTTGTCATTGACGACAATGACACGGTACGAAAGTACGTATCCGTTCCCAGCGGCATTTACTAGAGACAAACCAGGTGAAACCTTGGGTAAGGTTGTAGCCAATGCAGGCCTTATACAGCTAAGGTCTGCAGAGACGGAAAAGTATCCACACGTGACTTTTTTCTTTAACGGTGGGCAAGACGAAGCGCTAGAAAATGAAAAACGATTCCTCGTCAATTCTCCTAAAGTCGATACATATGATCAGCAGCCTGAAATGAGTGCCGAAGGTATTACGAATGGTGTTGTCGATGCAATCAACTCTCGCGAGCCCGCAATGATCGTTGTCAATCTGGCGAACGGCGATATGGTTGGGCACACAGGTGTACCCAGTGCTGTTGTCAAGGCCGTTGAAATAGTTGATACGATGGTAGGACGAATTTGGAGTGCGGCGAAAGACAATGATTATTCAGTCATATTAACGGCCGATCACGGTAACGCCGATATGCTGGTGGACCCTATATCTGGCGAACCGCACACGCAACATACGACGTTTCCGGTCGCATGTGCGATCAGTGATAAAATTAATTGGGATTTGGCTAATGGGTGTGGATTAACATCAATAGCGCCTACGATGTTGCAGCTTATGGGGCTTCCCAAACCAAGCGACATGACTGGTGAGTCATTGTTGCTACGGCCCCAATAGGGACTCGCAGTTTCTTATTCCCCAAACAGTAGACTGTCCCGTAGCCTCGATTGCCTCAAGGAGTGAGGATCGTTTCCCCACAAAGGCATGGAAATATTCATTGAATTTCGTAGCGGCAGAAATCCACTGTTCAGTATTGAAACCAAGGCGTCGAAAAATCGATGCCTCGTTTGATTTCAAGTTTCCGCGTTTGTCGGAACGATACACTCTCGCGGTAGCATCTACTACGTGCAGATACTCACCAATTGAAAGTGAAATACTGGGAATTTCAGAAATCTCGGGTAATTTTTCTCTGGATATAAAATTCAGAGAGCATTGCAGATCGAATTCGGTGTGTCTTGACGACTCGAGGCGAACGCTTAGGGAGGTGTATTTGTCCTGTTCGGGGAGTTGACACATCCTTGCGCGAAGTGGATTCAGATCGACATATGTCATGCATGCCAACAGCGATTTCTTGTCAAGTAATGCCTGACAGTGAAAACGCCCTTCCCAGAACCGACCTTTGCATTGATCCTCTTTGTTGGCCATGCGAGCTAGAGGCTCTTTTGCACATCGCATGAACCAACTGACGCTACATAGATTTTTACGCCAAATCTCAACCTCCGATCTGAGAATTTCTTCCTCCTGAGTGTTGATCGGCTCTGCAGAAAGGTATTTTGCACTCAGCTCACTGCCTTTGAAGATTTTATGCCACCTCTCGATCACTTCCTTTGTTGACCATTCATCGGAGGCTTTCTTATTTATAAAAAGCACGACATGGAAATGGTTTTCCATGATTGCAAAAGCTGCTAGTTCTATCGAGAAGGTACTTGAAAGGAAAAGAAGTCTGTCGCGAAGCCACTTGCGACGGTGGGTGTAATCCGAACCGGTCGATTTGTCTTCGCCACATAGGAAACCTCCTCTTACGCACTTGCTAGTGCAGTGATAGTACGGGGTTACATCGAGGCTGAGTATCGAGTTTCTAGGTCGAGGCATAGCGCTGTCCTTAGCTGTTTTATGTAACTATATTGATGCTACTGCATGTGTCAATACCAATACTGTATGTCCTTATAGAGAGCGCGAGATGAAAGGTTGTTACTTGCTCGAACGTCTTTCGCATTGGCGTCATCACGGAGGAGTTTGAGAATCGTCTATTCGAATGCCTGTTTGTGATGATGTTTCAGCGATTAGGAGCATATGGAGTATCTTCTCAAGAGAAATTGCCAAATTATTCAGGACTTGATTTCAAGCTCTCTAGTTCCTCCCAACGGTTGTAAGAACTATCGAGTATGTCTTGAGTCTCTTTGGCCAGCGCCAAAATTTGAGCTGAGTCGTTAGCGCTGTCATAGAACCCGGGCGCATTGATTTGATCGTTATAACCCGCTATCAATGATTCCAATTTCTCGATTTTTGCAGGCAATGCCTCGAGCTCCATGTTCAGTTTGTAGCTCAGCTTTTTCGTTTTTACTTGAGAACGTGGGTGTCCACTGTTCGCTTGGGTTGTTCTGGAGGCATCTGATGCGAGCGATCCAGAAACGATTTTTTGAGCAGTTTTTCGGTTATCCGAGTCGGCCTCGAAAACAGGCTTGAGGCGAGTGTTGGTTTTACGTTCGCGTTCGAAATCGGCATAACTGCCGGCCACGTCTAAAAAGGTGCCTTCGCCTTGATATACAAGGCTTCGGGTGACGACGTTTTCTATCAATTCTCGGTCATGGCTTATCAAGATAACGGTACCGTTATAGTCAGCGAGTAGACTTTCAAGCAATTCAAGCGTTTCTATATCAAGATCATTACTGGGTTCATCCAGCACCAGGACATTTGAAGGGGTTAAAAACAGCTTCGCGAGCATTAATCTGGCGAGCTCACCGCCGGACATGGCGTCGATAGGCGCACGTGCACGCGCCGGGCTGAATAGAAAATCCTGCATGTAACTCATGATGTGTCGATCGTGGCCATTCACCGTTACGTTGTCTCTGCCACCGCTTACGTTGTCAACGGCAGTTTGCTTCGTGTCCAGTAACTCTCGCAACTGATCAAAGTAGGCGATTTCAAGACGCGTACCGAATTTGATCGTACCAGCTTGAGGAGATAGTTTTCCCAGCAGCAGTTTGACTAATGTAGATTTCCCGCACCCATTTGGGCCGATAATGCCTAGGCGATCGTCTCTGAGTAATGTCAATGATAAATTGTTGATTACCTTTTTATTTTCGTACTCGAAAGTGATGTTTTCTGCTTCGCAAACCGACTTTCCTGATTTTTCTGCCTGATTTACACTTAGGTTGACGGTGCCTTTTTGATCTCTTCTCATCCGATGTTGTTCGCGAAGCTTGACAAGCGCCCGCACTCGACCCTCGTTTCGTGTTCGTCGCGCTTTGATCCCCTCACGTATCCACTGTTCTTCCTGAGCAAGCTTTTTATCGAATAGTGCGCGATGGGTGTTTTCCACTTCTGTTTTTTTGATCTTTCCTGTTTTGAATGCGGCATAACTACCAGGCCACTCGGTCAATTCGCCTCTGTCTAGTTCAAGAATGACGTTCGCAGTGGCGTCCAGAAATGATCTATCGTGGGTCACGAACACCAACGCACTGGAGAGGCCCTTTACGGTTCGGGTCAACCAGTCGATAGCGCCAATGTCAAGGTGGTTTGTTGGTTCGTCCAATAGTAGTAGGTCGGGATTATCAACAAGCGCCCTCGCTAATATGACTCGACGCTTCATTCCTCCGGAGAGGTCCTGTATCAATATGTCAGGTGGCAGATCCATACGTGACAGCGTGGATTCGATGAGTTGATCGAAGTGCCATCCGTCCAAGGCCTCCAGCTGATCCTGGAGCTGGGCGAGACGACTATCTGATTGTTTGCCCGTCGATACTTTTACCGATTCGGCATGAAAATCTGACAACAACTTGCCTACTTTAGGAAGACCAGATGCCACGATCTCGTAGGTCGTTCCGGTAAGGTCGGCCTGGACTGATTGAGGGAGATAGGCAGATTTCAACCCAGCAGTGCGGATGACTTCTCCCGAATCGGGCTGAAGAAGTCCTGCCATGCATTTCAACAGTGTTGACTTGCCCTCTCCGTTACGTCCAACAAGTGCCGTTTTGGTTGATGGTTCAATAGAAAAAGAAACTTCATCAAGAATCGGATGTGCTCCGAAGGAGATGGAGGCATCCTGTACGCGTAGCAGCGACATGTTCTTGTTAGTTCCGTTGAATCAGATTTGGGTGTCCGTATTTGACCACACTGCTCAAAAGCACTCAATCGGAGAGTTCTGGAGGAGAGTTCTGGACATCCACATTCTCACTCAAGAATGGGCGGATGTTCGATATTCCTGTACCCACAATCGATTGGTAGACAGCCCGTTGAATATATTGGGCTGCACTGTGCTTTAAAAAATGGACTGCTGTGGAAATGATATGTTTTCTGGAAAATCGTTGTTTTTGTGGATGTCCAGATCGTCGCCCGCTTGCCCATTCAACCACCAGGGTTTTGGATCAGCGCTCAAATCAAAATAGAAGGTCGAATAGAAAAGCCCGAAATCGTACTCGGGTCGAGAGCCGGGGTATAACTGAAATCGGAAATCTGTATGGGTCAGCGTTTTCAGTGGTGCCCAGAGTTGTGGATTTCGAAGTGGGCCGCCTGCAAAAAAAACATGCATTACATATTGATTACCAGCCGAGTACCCAATCGCTCGAAATGTTGGAGAGTCGAAATGACTGAGGATCGAGGTCAGGTCGTCTGTATGAATTTTACTGGCATAAGCTGCGATCGGTAAGGTGCTGTTGTCTAGGACACCCACAATTGAGCTGTTGGGAAGAACCACAACCTTTTTGGAATTGCTAAAGGCTGCTGCAGCCATGTTGATAAGACGTTGGACGCTGACGTGAACGCTTCCTGGATTCAAGCGGTGGGGGTGCGATAGTGGCCGCGTGTCTCCGGGCATGCCTGTCTGTTTCAGCAGAGAACTGAGTCCAATACAAATTTGTGGTGGGGACTGATCCCGTTGTTCAATAATTGGTTGAATTTCTACCTGCCGGCGATCTTCGATCAGTTTAAAAGCGTGTTGTCGTGAGAAAGTTCGAAGATACCGAAGACTGTTCGGCTGAAGTGTTGCCATATCGGGCGGCACGAATAGGCACGGTTGACCATCCCGTAAATCGTAGGACAGGATAGTGCGTAAAGGGGATTCTGCGCGTCCGTCGGTTATCTGGATGATTTTCGCTAGACTATGAATCCATTTGCCAGCGGTCTTGTCCGAGTGACTGGATTCCGATTTGTGGGTGTCCATATAAGTCATCTATTTCTTGTCACGAGTGTTTTGGACACCCGCAAAGTGGAGTACTCGGCTAAGATCCCACCGAAACAATCCCGACTGGCGGCCGCCGAGGCTACAGTGACGCAACGATCTAAAGTGATAGAAAAATCCCATGACCGATTTGTCTCCAGGCAACACGAAGCTGATGAACCGTCTCGATGGTTTGGTTGATCGACTTGAAGCGATTTTCGGGCCATCTGGGCAGCCGAATATCGACGATGAGGCGATTGCTCACCGTTGGGTGGTCCAATCAAGCCAACGCGGCCTGATACCCGTTTGGGACACCCACAAAATCAGGGTCGATGACTTGCACGGCATTGACCGTCAAATTGAGGTCGTTGACGCTAATACCAGACAATTTGTTCAGGGTCACCCAAGAAACCATGTCCTGATGTGGGGTTCACGCGGGACGGGCAAATCTTCTTTGGTCAAAGCAATGCTCAATCGTTACTCTGGAGACGGTCTGCGCCTGATTGAAATAGACGCTCACGATCTGATCGACTTACCCAATGTCGTTGCGCCGCTGCGAGGTAGGGCAGAGAGGTATGTCTTGTTCGTCGACGATCTCTCTTTCGATGCCGACGATGCGAGCTACCGTACTTTGAAGGCTGCATTAGATGGCTCGATCTCGACACCACCCGACAACGTTGTTATCTATGCAACATCCAACCGGCGACATCTGGTACCCGAGCAATTGGTTGACAACGAGCAAAGCCGACTTGTTGAAGGTGAATTACATCATGGCGAGGCGGTTGAAGAAAAAATTTCTCTTTCAGAGCGATTTGGTGTGTGGCTTAGCTTTCATCCGTTCTCACAAGAGCAATATTTGACTGCAGTCAGGCATTGGCTGATGCAGTATGGGGTTACCGGATTTAGTGATGAGTGCCGGGCTGAAGCGCTTCGCTGGGCACTTTTACGCGGCAGTCGTAGCGGTCGAATCGCTGCCCAGTTTGCAATGGATTTTGCTGGGAAACGCCTACTGGGTTAATCGTTTCCCGGTCCGATCGCAAAATAATGATGTACAGCCATCATCGATAGGAGCTTGAGCCTTTTCGAAGCTCAGCCGCTCACCTTGTCAGCCCATTCGTCCGGGGTAAATGCCTTGATAGTCAGAGCGTGGATTGCACCTGATTTGATGTGCTCGTCCAAAACCGCGTAAACCATCTTGTGGCGTTTGATCGTAGACAGGCCATCAAACGATGTACTGATTACTCTGGCCTCGAATTTACTACCGTCTCCGGTGATCTCGACTTTTGAATCATCGATAGACTGCTCGACAAGATCACTGAAATAGTCCATTCGCATTAGTATATTGCTCTGTCACGATGATTGATATACAGAGTATACCTCGCCGTCAGTTGGACAAAAAAATGGGCCCGACAAGCGAGCCCAATTTGGGGGTGAGAACGTGACACCATGTCTTGATTGGGGCACGTATATTTAATTTAGTAGGCGCTTACCGAATGTCAACTAAATATTTGAATCGACTGCAATATTTACGACTCCGACTGCGCATAAAGTTGATTATCCCGGGTTTTCATAGAAGACATAGGACGTCGAGTAATCGCTGAATTCAAAATATACTTTTTTCTCCCCGCTATCGGCCTGTCCGTTTAGATTGGCGTCGAGTACACCGTAGCCAAATCGATAAGGCCGCGATTCACCTGATCCGGTACCTGACGCGGTGGAAACCTTGTCTATTTCCATGAATCGCTTGACGAGCTTATCGCCGGCGTAAATTTCGATGATGCCGTCAGTGCCGGTCCAATTCTGAACGGCTCGGCCAATTTTATTCTGTGATTCCTGAGTACAGGCGCCAAGTAAGAAGGCGGAGCTAAGTAATACGGACGCAATTTTGAAATTGATCATATGGCTGGTTCCTTGTGTTTTACCGCTACCATTATCCGCCAAATCAGACCTTTCGGTAGCGAAATTCTTCCATGTCGATCGATCAAACCCGATTTGGACACCCACAAATCTGGTTGTCGGAGCGTTGGCATATTGCAAGCATCGTATTATGTGGGTGTCCTAAAATATGGCCAAACAAAACGATGACTAAACCAACACCGCAATCACCAGCCGGCAAGCCGTATGGCATCCGTGTTGATCTGCCAGATAATGATCCAATGTGTGCACCGCATCTACTCGGCGACGATTGGGCGGGTTCTCGCTGGTTTGAGAGCGCCTCGGCGCGCGATGCCGCGATGGAGTCCATGCGACTTCAGCCCGGCTACTACCGTCGTGGGGACTCACCCTCAATCATCCTTAGCGCTATTGACCCAAATTGATCGGGCTTTTTCGTTGCAGTTAGAGGGTGTTTCAGTGCCAGCCTCAGCGATTTTTTGGGAAATCCTGAAAAATAAGCTTTACACTGTGGTGCGCTTGTTTGTGGGTGTCCAAATCAACCATATCGCTAATACCCTTGGACGTTCGAGAACCTGAGCCGGCCGCTTCAGCGTCGCGAAGCCGTTTCAGATCAAACCCCTGGCAGCTGAAGTGGTAAACGCCGGTAGTTGGTAGTTGTGCCATTGCCTCGGCCGACAAATAGCTCCCAAGGGTTTCCATTCCTGGATTGTGTCCTATGACCATCAGGTGGTGGATTGTCGAATTTTCGGCCTGGGCAATAACCGCCATGATGTTTTCTGCAGTGGCAAGATAGAGCTTGTCGAAAACCTTGATTTGGGTGTCCTCAATGCGCAAGGTCTTTGCGACAATACCCGCTGTTTCGAGCGCTCGGGCGGCGGAGCTTGAGAAAATCATGTCTGGTATGCACGATCGACTGAGAAGCCGGCCTGCCATTTCAGGGGCATCCCGTTTTCCACGATCGTTCAAAGGGCGCTCGTGGTCGCTCAAATGAGCATTGGTCCAGCTCGATTTGGCATGGCGTAGAAACGTGAGAGTCTTGTCAGCTTGATTGGTCACGTTTGACCTCTATTCGTTGGCCTCAGCTGATCTTAGTATTTCAGGTTTGTTCGGGAAGAAAATCTTTCCATCAATTGCACGTAAGTAGGCGTGTCCTGCTTTGAATGCGACGCGAAACCAGCCGTCGAGACTAGCATCCAGGTCAAAAATTACGCCAGGTGCCACGCGACTGATCAACTTCGCGGATTCAGTGGGCTGCTCATATATGCCCTTTGGAAAATAAGTGCCAACAACCTGAATTTTTGCCGTCGGTGTAACAGCAGATGTGTCAGGAGCGAAGTCAATATCGGTTTTGCTTAATTGAAATTGTCGATTGATATTGACAGGGGTCAGCACGACATCAACATCTGTTTCGAAGCTCGATAGCTTGTCAGAGGCGTTTCGCGTCCGGGTCAATCTCTCCTTGATCGATGTAATTGATTTCGACAATGTTCCCGAAACGGAATTCACTTCTTTTTCCGAGCCGAGCGTGTTGATCGCAAGAATGCCGCTATCAGACTGCTGGTTTGAACCACTAGCACGTATTAGAGAGATAGGAATTTCAAGTACGTCCCCGGTGCGAATCTTTCGCGCATCCCTGACATCGTTATATTCAGCGATGACAACCCAATTATCAGTCGAACCAGTGAGGGCATACGCGATATCAATGATCCGGTCGTCTTGTTCCACAGTGTAGTAGACCGGGCCTTCCACAGCCGCTGCTTCAGGTTCGAATTTGTGCATCGAGGCACATCCAGTGATCTGGATGACCAGCATTGCTATCAGTGCTTGTGACAATCGGAATCGCATCATTTCCGCTACTGCGCTTCGTTAGGTGCTGATGAATTGATCTATCGCTTTATCAATCAGTACTATCTGCCACAAGAAATATTTGGTCGATTTGGACGAAATATTCCGGCGAATCAAAATGCTGACGCCAAAAGCTATCTGTTCAACCGATTATCTACGTCTATTTTCACCATGTTAAGGAACAGGGTCAAAGAATTGGACCCGGTATAGGACGTGACCGTCAAAACAAGAAATATCTGTGTGCAAAAAAAAAGCCCGAATCCGCAAGGATCCGGGCTTATCACTAGCCGGCGAAGATTCAGGCGGTCCAGGCCACCTGAATCTTCGTTGATACTTGTGCTATTTCACATCGCGCTGATGAACGTAGCCGATTCCCTGGTTTGTCTCTACTTCGAACCATGATCCCATGGCGCGTGAAACCTGAAGCGTAGTACCCGGAGAAACGCGCATCAGCAGGCTTGATGAGAAGTCAGCGTTGTTGTAAATCGCCTTCGGGTAGTAAGTACCGCTCACCATAATCTGACTCGGCAGTGTGCCGTCACTTAACGTCTTTTCAGCATTTTCCGCAAGCGTATCTTCAGTCAGCGGTGCGTCGGCTTGATCCGACTTGAATGCGGCTTCAACGATCTTGATAGGCTGTGTTTCATCGTCCAGATTGTTTCCTGCCAATACTGCAGCGCTAGCGTCGGCAGCTTTCTTGTCAGTATCTGCCGAAGCAATAGTTTCATCGGTTAAAGCTGGAACGGGCATCGCGCCTGACAACTCAGGACGTACGAGGTTTTCTGCAATAACAATCTTTTGCCCGGCATAGACCTTGACCGCTTGTTCTTCAGTGAAGCCATTCATTGCAGCGATCTGCTTCCAATTGGTCGCGTCACCGGTAGTGCGTTTGGAAAAATCCCACAGCGTTTCGCCACTTTCGAGTTCGAACGTCATTCCGTCAGTAATGGCCGGGGCGGCTGCTACCGCGTTCTCTTCAGGCACTTTCAACCTGGGTGTCGCTGGTGTGGCCTCGTCCAAAGCCAGAATTTCTGTCTCCAATGACTCGGCGGGCAGTTTCTGGGTGTCCACAACATCAGACGCAGCCTGCTGAGTACTCAGTTCAGGTCGCACCATGTCTGCTGGAATGGTAAGCAGCTGGCCAGGATGTACTGCGGCGTCCGGCGCGAGATTGTTGATGTCTGCAAGGATGTGCCAGTTGTTCGCGTCACCGGTTGTGCGTTTGGCGATCGTCCAGAGGTTTTCCTCACTTCCGACCTCGTGCACGAGGTCAGCGGATGCGACCAGATCGGCTTCTGGTTGCACGTCGGTTTCAACGTTGACGGCGATTGGCTCACTTGATTCCCGAGTGTTCAGAAGATCAGCATCACCGCTGAGTGGGTCGGAATCGAGTAGATCGGCTGATTCGTAGTTGATCAGCTCTGCAGTCTCGATGGTGACAGGGTTGATTTCGGCAAGGTCGTCAGTGGGAAGGGCGGCATCTTCCTCCAACAGTGCGAGATCGACTTCGTCCATCGGGACATTGGTTCCTGCTGTCAGGTTTCTATCGGCGGGACGATCTTCACCGAAGCCAAGCCAGTAGGCTGTTCCGTTAATGGCGCTAGCACTGAGCGTTGCTGCGCCTTTGGTGAGCCTGACACCTGCCTTTGCGGTCCCTTTACCGGCAGAGGCCAGATTGTCACCAAGACGTCCGGCGTCGAATCCACCGGTGTTTGGTGTTGAAGAGCAAGCTGTTAAGGAGAGGACTGCTACCGCGAGGCAGCTTTTTTTGAACATGGAAGAATTGCGGTTTGACATTGAGTTTTCTCACCTGCGGCGCTGAATTGGGTTGGTACACTCGTGCGACGGGATAATTTCATGGTTGTTTACAACCAAGTGTCACCACATCGACGAACATGACACTGAAATAGATAGACCGTAGAACGGTACTCGTCAATGCAATCTGCAGGATCGATGACGGTTTAGTTGGTCAGCGCCAAAATGCAGAATATCTACAGCGCGTCATTTGCGACATATAATTGGCGCTCATGACTGCAAATCGCATGCACATGAACTCAGAGCGCATCGCTGCGAAAACCGTGGCAATAGATTTTTTGCAGGCCATCTGATGGCAGCCCTTATGCAAGGTGATTTTCTCGGGTTTTTTAGGCCGCGTCTCGATTACGCCAGCTTGTTGTAGAAACTAGCTGGCCCAAGTGTCGCGCAACGTTACTGTCCGATTAAAGGTCGGTGTTTCTTTCGAATGATCATGTTGATCGGCAACGAAATAGCCAATTCTTTCGAACTGAAAATGTAGCTCAGGTTCTGCATCCGCGAGAGAGGGCTCGATAATCGCGTCAAGGCAGAGTTGTTCCGAATCCGGATTAATGACATCAGCCATCGAGTCCGCGGATGCAGGATTAGCAATCGTGAACAAGCGATCATAGAGCCTGATGTTTGCGGGAATTCCGTATTTTACAGATACCCAATGCACCACTCCTTTGACCTTGCGGCCTTCAGGTTTCTTGCCGAGTGTGTTTGCATCATGGGTACATCGAAGTTCAACAACTTCACCTTGGTCATTCTTGATGATCTCGTTACACTTGATGACATAACTGCCGCGCAGACGAACTTCGCCACCGAGTGTCAATCGTTGATATTTCGGCGGAGGTACTTCTGCAAAGTCGTCGCGATCGATATACAAAGTCGATGTGAACAAAAGCTCACGTTTACCTGCGCTTTCATCCTGCGGATGATTGGCAAAGGTCAGTGTCTGTTCATGATTTTCGGGTAAATCAGTCAGCACTATCTTGATCGGATCAAGTACGGCCATGCGACGGGCTGCGCTGGTGTTTAAATCATCGCGAATGATGGTTTCAAGTACAGCCATCTCTATCCAGGCATCGTTTTTCGTGATGCCGATCCGTTCGCAGAACTCTCTTAACGCCGCTGGTGTGTACCCACGTCGACGCATACCCGTAATGGTGGGCATGCGCGGGTCATCCCAGCCGTTTACGTACCCTTCTTCAACCAATTGAATTAATCTGCGTTTGCTGAGAATGGTGTACTCGAGTGCCAGTCGTGCGAATTCAATCTGTTGCGGATGACAAGAGGTAGCCAGTTCATCCAGCACCCAGTCGTACAACGGGCGATGATCTTCAAATTCCAGCGTGCACAGAGAGTGTGTGATGCCTTCAAGCGCATCAGAGACGCAATGGGTGTAGTCGTACATCGGATAGATGGACCAGGTATTACCGGTTTTGACATGTTCGACTTTGCGAATCCTGTAAAGAGTCGGATCACGCATATTGATGTTACCTGAACTCATATCGATTTTGGCACGCAGGACGTGTGCTCCATCTTCAAATTCACCGGCCTTCATGCGTTCGAACAGATCGAGATTCTCTTCGATGGTGCGGTTCCGATACGGGCTTTCAATACCGGGTTTCGTCAACGTGCCGCGCATTTCGCGCATCTCATCGGCACTGCTGCTGTCGATGTAAGCTTTTTCTTTCTTGATCAGCTCGCAGGCAAACAAGTACAGTTGATCGAAGTAGTCTGAGGCGTGTCGAAGTTCATTCCACTCAAATCCAAGCCAGGTGACGTCCGTCTTTATGGCGTTGACATACTCTTCACTCTCCTTCGCAGGATTAGTATCGTCAAAGCGAAGATTGCAGGTTCCGTTAAATTGTTCGGCGATGCCGAAATTCAGGCAGATAGACTTCACATGGCCAACGTGAAGATAGCCGTTAGGCTCAGGTGGAAACCGTGTTTTGACCTGCCCATCATTCTTGCCGACTTGCAGATCTTTGGTAATGATATTCCGGATAAAATTGCCGGCCACGACGGGCTCTGACTTGGACATGTTTACGCAATGGGTTTGAAATCTCGAGCAAGTATAGCCGGGTTCCCGTCAAGGCCTTGAAGCTTGCTGACTTCTGTCGAAATGCCGCCTATATTTTTTCGCGAAATGGCTGACCAGTTCGATGTAGCGCGTCGTTTCAGGGTAGGGAGGAATACCCTGATATTTATCGACGGTGCCAGGTCCGGCGTTATAGGCAGCAAGTGCCACGTCCATATCCCGAAAACGACGCTTCATTGCATCAAGGTAACGGGCACCACCCTCAAGGTTTTGCATCGCATCGAATGAGTTTGAGACACCCACTTCTCTGGCGGTCGCTGGCATGAGTTGCATCAAGCCTTCTGCGCCTGCGCGTGACACAGCTTTCGAGTCAAAGCACGATTCGACACGTGCAACGGCCATGATCCAGTGAGGTTGCAGCGATGTGGAGCTGGCGATCTCTCGGATCGCTGGGAGATAAGCCCTGCCGCGGGCATCGAGTTGCCGGGTGGTCATGCCGCTGCAGGAATTCGTCGTTAACTGACGCCCATATTGGTTGTGGTAGCTACTCCGTACGATTTGCCCATTTATTATCGGCGCATCGCTGAATGTCACCGTGCCGTCGGGCTCGCGGTGCTTGTACACCGTTGAATCCGCGATCGCCTGCATTGATAACGTGCTCGAAAGCAGCCAAAACACCAGACGGTACGTTCGTTGACGCCCGGAGAAGGTGCGGTCAGTGAGGTGCAGGTATTTCTGGGGCTTCATAAACATCGATACCGAGAGTCCCTCCCGGTATCGACGCTTTGCTGTGATTTCCGATAGCTACAAGATAAAAAATGTGAGCTGGATCACACGATTTTCTAGGTGCCATGCCACTCGCTGAGATGATCAGCGATTTCTGGACGAGTCCTCTTGATTGTGGGTGTCCCATTCCCCGCACCATTCCCCGCACCGGATTCAGTGCCGATGTAAATAAAGCCTGCTATTTCCTCGTTTGGGCTGAGAGAGAGTGCTGATTTGACCCGCGACTCGTAGGCATTAGCGCCAGTTAGCCAGACCGCGCCGAATCCCAGTGCGTTGGCACCGAGCAGCAGTTGCTGTGCTGCGGCTCCTGCGGATAATATCTGTTCGACTTCGGGTGTTTTTGGGTGTCCAGAAGTGAGTCGGGTGACGATGGTGATGATCAGGGGCGCGCGGAGGGGCTTTTCGCGGAGCCGCTGGAGATTTTCTTCGGTGCATTTTGGATCTTTGCTTCGTGCGATTTCCGCGAATACATCGCCCAGTGCGTTGCGGGCGCTGCCACGGATGACGACGAATCGCCAGGGACGAAGTCGGGCATGATCAGGTGCGGCGACAGCACAGCGCAGGATCTCGGCAATCTGTTGATCGTCTGGTGCGGGTTCGGCGAGCCGATTCGCGGGGCTGGAGCTGCGTTGTTGCAGCTGATTTAGAAAAGTAGTCATGGCAAAAAACTGCGAGCTCGGTGAGCGGTTGGGTCTCGAAGTATACCGAGGGGTCTATAAGATCGGATATCCGCCAGTTTTGGCTGGCTTAAAATAATTAAATCAGCGCGACAGAGTCCCTAAATTCATGGCCGCCAGTTACACCCTGGAAATCAGACACCCACATCAACATCTCATTGATGTGACGCTTCAACTTGACGCCCCCGATCCCAATGGGCAGGTGCTGCGGTTGCCGAACTGGATACCTGGCAGTTACATGATTCGGGATTTTTCCCGAAATATCGTCACGCTCGCAGCCACGTCCGACGGTAAACCGGTGACGTTGGAAAAGATCGACAAATCCACATGGCAAGCCCCGGAATCACTGACGGAGTTGACTGTTCACTATCAGGTGTACGCGTGGGAGTTGTCAGTTCGAGCAGCGCATGTTGATCAAACACATGCCTTTTTCAATGGTACCAGCGTTTTCCTGTGCCCGATGTCTGTCGAAAATCAGCCGATGTCGGTGAATATTGTCAAACCAACGTTTGTCGAAGCCGAGCACTGGCAAGTCGCGACCGCTATGGACGACTCTGACGTCAACACGGCAGGATTTGGATTACGGCAGGTCGAAAACTATGACGAACTTATCGATCACCCAGTTGAAATGGGTGACTTCAAGAAGTTGGAGTTTGATGCCTGTGGCGTCCCGCATGAAGTGGTATTCACCGGCCTTTGTCATTTTGATGAAGAACGTGTCAAGCGTGATCTGAAACTTATCTGCGAAAGCCAGATAAGGTTTTTCGGTGAACCGGCACCGGTGCAGCGTTACGTTTTTCAGGTCATGGTGGTCGATCAAGGTTACGGCGGCTTGGAGCATCGTGCGTCAACGGCGCTATTGATATCGCGGAACAATCTGCCGATCATCGGCGATGAATCAGCGATCAGCTATGACTACCTGAATTTCCTTGGCTTGTGTAGTCATGAGTACTTTCATACCTGGAACGTCAAGCGCATGAAGCCTGCGGCATTTGAACCTTATCGGCTGAATGCGGAATCGTATACGCGTTTGCTCTGGTTTTTCGAGGGAATCACTTCCTACTACGATGATCTCTTTCTCGTGCGATCGGGGCTAATTGATCAGGCGCGTTACCTGGACTTGGTCGCAAAGACTGCAACACGGGTGCGACGTGGAGCAGGACGATTGACGCAGTCAGTCACCGATTCAAGTTTTGATGCCTGGCACAAGTTCTATAAACAAGACGAGAACGCACCTAATGCGATTGTCAGTTACTACGCCAAAGGCGCCCTGATTGCGCTTTGTCTCGACGCCGAGTTACGCCATCGCTCAGTCAACAAGGTCAGCCTTGACGACCTGATGAAGCAATTGTGGTCAGATTGGCTAGGCAATCAGGCAGGTCTTGCCGAGGACGAGCCGGAGCGCAAGGCGATCGGGTTACTTGAATCGTCGCACCACGAAGAGATGCATGAGTTCTTTGCACATTGCTTGTATACAACAAAAGAGCTTCCGCTTGAAAGCGCGTTTGCAACGCTCGGCGCCAAGCTCGAATGGCGTCAACGAGTCTCACACAAGGATGTCGGTGGCGTCGTCAAAGCGGATCAATCGGCCTGTGTTTGGCTTGGGGCGACATTCAAGGCAGCGCCAGCTGGTGTCAGCTTGACACAAGTCTTTAGAGAGGGGCCTGCCGAGCAAGCGGGACTGGCAGCAGGTGATGTGCTGGTCGCTATCGGCAAGTTGCAGCTTAGCCACGAGTCTATCGACACAATACTCAACAGATTTAATGATAATGGGCAAGTGGTCGTTCATTTTTTTCGCCTCGGCGAACTCAGGACGACGACGCTACAGATAACGCGGGACGTGTTGAATACAGCGACTATTGTGCTCGATAATGCGGACGCACTGAATTCATGGCTGATGGCAAACGAATGATTGCCATCGGCTTGAAAGTCCCTTTGTCATCGGATCGAAGTCCATCATATATAGTTGGTCACCTCTATAGAAGGTCACCTCAGTTAGAAGATCACCTCGGGTAGAAGGTGATCGCAGGTCGAAGTCCAGCTCATGTAGAAGGTCATCTTAAGTAGAAGTCCATCTAATGATATCGTCGGGCAATCTGATTAAAAGATCTTATGGTTATTCGATCAGTCGACCTGACATTTTGAAAGTGTAATCATCAGCAACGTAAATAATGCCCAATTTAGAATCTCGTGATCGTTCTGCGCAGGTGGTGTCCAAAGAACTTGCCACAGGGGGGTATGAACATGTCTCCGTGTTTTTCTTTGAGGAGCTCATCTCGACGAGTCTGTGGCTGGGGCAGCGGGTTCCGGATTCCAAGGCGCAAATACCGGAGCTTTGCGCAACCCATTGGCAAACCGCGGGGATTGCCCGCCGCGGTCGTACGTGGCAAACCGCTCCCGGTAACATCACGTTTTCATTAAAAACCTATACCGAAAAACCGATTCGAGCGCTTCTCGGTTTGAGTCTTGTCACCGGCATCGGTGTTGCGCGTTGTCTCGAAGAGACAACGGATCTGCCAATAAAGATCAAGTGGCCTAATGATGTCATTGCTGACAATCGAAAGCTGTGTGGTTTGTTGACTGAAGTTCGGGCTGGTTTAGTCAGCACGATCATTACAGGTATTGGCATCAATGTGATTCCGGATAGACAGGTATCGACATTGGGGATAGGTGCCTGCTCGATCGAGGAACTAATTGAACATCCCGTCGAGCGAGATCAGCTACTGGGCAAGGTTGCAGTCAGTGTGCTGCAGGCCCACGAGCAATTTCTGCGTGATGGCTGGTCTGTTTTTGCCGAAGAATGGGCCGCTCGCGACTGGCTTCTCGATCGATCGGTACAGATCAAGCGAGACGGGATAACTGATTTTGCGATTGCCCGTGGCGTTGACGAATCCGGAGCCATGATTATCGAACAAGCGGGGCGTCGTGAGAGCGTTGTCAGTGGTGAGGTTTCGATCCGGCCAAATGACGATCAACAGTCGTGACGCCAATGATGTAATTCTGGATGTTTTTGACGAGAAAGAGAGGGATTGCCTGTCGAATCTCACTGCGGCTGGCTTGGTTCCTGCAAATTGCCGAACGACGCGCGCAGCTCGGATGACAGTCTGAACCCGATAATTGCGTAATATCGTCAAGTTATTTGGCAAGCAGTGTTGCACGCAGATTTACTTAGGCCTAAACTTGCGTCGCTCGTCAGATGAATGCCGGTATAGCTCAGTTGGTAGAGCAACTGATTTGTAATCAGTAGGTCCCGAGTTCGACTCTTGGTGCCGGCACCATTTCCCTCCCCAATCCCCTTGTTCGCTGCCTGTGGCCTGTTTCAGGCTTTGTCGTGGACTTCCGTTGAACGCTGTTACCGTCCCGGGGTCAACTGGACTTAGGAGCGTGGCGTAAGCCTCGGCACCCGCACACCAATCGTATTTGCGGTTCTAGCCCGTCGGGGTGGCACAGGTCTCGGCTTGTCGTACAGGTCACGAGTACGCGCTGGCCACAGCTAGCGCGATGGAACGGATAGCGTCCCGGCCGCAGCTAGCACAACGGAACGGGTAGCGTCCTGGCCACAGCAAGCACGACGGAACGGGTAGCGTCCTGGCCACAGCAAGCACGACGGAACGAGTAGCGTCCTGGCCACAGCAAGCACGACGGAACGAGTAGCGTCCTGGCCACAGCTAGCGCGATCGAAACGACAGGATCAGCTGAT